>NZ_CP047957.1:1883520-2511360 GCF_014280035.1 Synechococcus sp. A18-25c | reverse complement strand
AAAACCCACTGCAGGAGCAATGGTTGGTCTTTCACAGTCCTGAGGAATCACGAATCAGGACTGCGGAGAAAACCCGGTTCTTCACAGAATTAACAGGGTGGGGAAAGGTCGCTTGGCCTCACGGAGGTTGGTTTGCCTCGGTTTTCCACGGGTTGAGGACAACGTTTTTCGTCGTCTTCCGCAGGCGGTTTGTGAGCTGGTATGGCGCATTGGCAGGGTGTCTGGTGTGATCTGTCATAAAAAAAGCCCCCTTGGAGAAGGGAGCTCAGCTTGATCAGCCTGTGTTGATCAAACCGTGTGATCCTTGTTTCAACAGATGGTGTTGATCAGAAACCCATCACCTTGGCCACGGTGCTCAGGTCTGGGGTGAGATCCGTATGGAAGGCCGCATCGTTGTTGTTGATCGCGCAGTCAGGATCTTTCAGTCCATTACCAGTCAGTACACAGACCACCGTCGCTCCGGCTGGAACCTCTTCTTTGCGCTTCAGAAGACCGGCTACGGAAGCGGCGCTGGCCGGTTCACAGAACACGCCTTCCTGCCCACCGAGCAATTTGTAGGCCTCGATGATTTCGTCATCGGTCACATCTAGGAAAGCGCCATTGCTGGCGGCTCGAGCGGCGATCGCTTTCTCGCGATTGACGGGATTGCCGATGCGAATGGCTGTGGCGATGGTTTCAGGATCTGCGACGGTGGTTTCGTTCACCAAGGGGGCTGACCCACTGGCCTGAAAACCCATCATTCGAGGCAGGGTGCGGCTTCGACCGGCTTGGTGATACTCCTGGAAACCCATCCAGTAAGCCGTGATGTTTCCGGCGTTGCCCATCGGGATGCACAACCAGTCCGGAGCGTCACCGAGGGCATCGATCAACTCAAAGGCTGCTGTTTTTTGTCCCTGCAATCGGTAGGGATTCACCGAATTCACAAGGGTGACCGGGTATTGGTCGGAGACTTCACGCACGATGTCCAGTGCACGGTCGAAGTTTCCGCGAATCGCCAGCACTTCAGCGCCGTAGACCAGTGCCTGCGCCAGCTTGCCTTGGGCGACATAGCCATCCGGAATCAGCACGAAGGCACGCATGCTGGCACGGCGGGCGTAGGCGGCCGCTGCTGCGGATGTATTGCCCGTGCTGGCACAGATCACCGCTTCACAGCCGGCCTCCTTGGCCTTGCTGATGGCCATTGTCATGCCCCGATCTTTAAAAGAACCCGTGGGATTCAGTCCGTCGTACTTCACGTAGACCTTCACGCCATTGCCGATCCGCTCGGCAATGGAAGGGACCGGGATCAACGGAGTTGCGCCTTCGCGCAAGGTCACCACAGGCGTGGAGTCACTCACAGGCAACCAGGATCGGTAGGCCTCAATCAGCCCTGGCCAGTCCTGCATGACAGGAGCCGGGGAGAAACGGCGACGGAGGCTGTTGAGCAGTGACACCTGCGGCGGGCAATCTTCTTCAGGAATCTATGTTGCAGGCCCTGCTCCCTGGTCCAGCTGCCGTCCTTTAGTTGCCGCCGTCCTTAAGACCATCCAGCGGAGAGTCAGAGAAGAACTGCACCAATCCGGCAATGGATTCAGCTTTTTCGATTACAGCCATCAGCGCTGGAATGTTGATCTCCATCACCTCGGCAGGGTAGGCCTCGAGAAATTTGATGGCGGTTAGGCCTCCCTCTCCGATCTGCATGCCGTTAATCACTCCGGCGCGGATGGCCGGCACGCTTACTGACGGGGCCGGCACTTTCAGGGGGTAAATGATTCTGGCAACGCGTGTCAGGATCACATCGCCGATCCGTGTTGACATCAGTCGGCTGGTCAACACCAGTGGTAAGTCGATCTCCTGATTCAGAAGGTTTGCGACTTCTGCTGGATCCTGCCGGTTCAATTTCAGAAGATTGGCAAGGAGTCCTCGGGCTTCTCCAGTTTCAGCCAGGTAGGACAAATCGGCCACGCTGAGCGAACGGATGAATGCACCACTGACGAGGGCCACATCCTTGGCGGCATGGGCAGGTTGGAAGCAGCTCAGAACACTAATGGCGAGTGCTGAACCTGTTGCAAGGGCTTGCCGCCGAAGGCGTGATCGTGCAGACATGGCCAGATCGAAGCGCTCGGAATCTAGGGGGAGACTCCTGCTGCCGCTCTAACCAACCGGACAACTCCGCGTTCGGCCAATCCCTGAGCGAGCTCGACGCCCATGCGTCTTGCATCAGGTTCTCGCATCAGTCTTGGCAAGCGGCTGAACAGCAGATCAGGGGTGAAGCCAGGAAGTTGCTGCAGCACATGCACGAGTTGCCGTATCGGCTCAAGGTCGAGGTAAACGTTCTGATTGAACTCCGAGTTCGCCTGCATCAGCAAGGGCGGTTGTAGGGGCCGTGGCAGGCGACGGCCCAGGCGTTGAAGGGTCATCCATCCCAGCGAATCGAGCTGGTCGGCTGCAGCTTCCACAAGCTGATGTCGCAACATCCCTCCATTGGCTGACAACAGGAAATCAAGAACTTGATCCAGCAGGATCTCTAGATCCAATTGGTCCTGGCTGGCTGCACTGGCCATCAGATTTTCTAGGCGTGTCCAGCGGAAAATGTCGCCGTCGAACAGCATCTCCTTGAGGCTTTGCCTCAGTTGAGGATCTGGATCTTCCATCAGGCGGCGCGCGAAATAGGGGTAAGCCGCTCCGAGGATTTTGAAGTCGGGATCCACGCTTAATGCGATGCCTTCCAGCGTTACCAGCGATCGGATGATCAGGGCGTAGTACGGGGGAACTCGGAATGGGAACTTGTACATGACCCCGGAGAGGTCGTCGGTCACTGCTTTGAAGTCCATCCGGCTGACGCCCGCTTCCAGTGCCTGACTGAACACAGTCTCGAAGGCCGGAACAATCGGTTCGAGGTTTACGTCTTCAGCGAGGAAGCCGAGGCTGACGAAATCCTTGGAGAGTTTGCCGAAGTTGCGGTTCACCAGGTGAACAACGGCCTGAATCAAGCCAGTGCGGGATTCTCGCGTCACCTCACTCATCATCCCGAAATCGAGATAACAAAGTCGCCCGTCGGACAGGGCTAGGAGATTGCCAGGGTGGGGATCAGCATGGAAAAAGCCATGCTCAAGAAGTTGCTGCAGGCTGCAGTTCACACCCACTTCCACCATGTCGTCGGGATCGATCCCGAGCTCGCGCACTGCTTCGAGATTGGTGAGTTTGACGCCGTCGATCCATTCCATCGTCAGCACCCTTCGGCTCGTGGCTTCTCGGTAAATCCGGGGAACCGCGATGCGGGGGTTGTGTCGGTGGAGCTCACAAAATTTTTCCGCGTTGCCCGCTTCGTTGAGGTAGTCCATCTCCTCGAACACCCGCCGACCCAATTCATCGATCAGGGCAACCAGATCACTGCGGATCAGACCGATGTTGCTGTTGAGCCAGGCAGCGATATTGCGCACGATGTACAGATCCAGAGTGATCTGTTCACGCAGTCCCGGGCGTTGAACTTTCACGGCCACGCGTTGGCCATCCTTCAAAACCCCTTTGTGGACTTGTCCGAGCGAGGCCGCTGAGATCGGCTCACGCTCCAGTTCGGCATAGATGCTGTCGACGGGACCACCGAGGTCTTCCTCGATGCAGGCCATGGCCAGATCACTGTCGAATCCAGGGAGTTGATCCTGCAGTTGCGCCAGTTCCTCCAGCAGAACGGGCGGAACGATGTCGGGTCGGGTCGACAGAGCCTGTCCAGCTTTGATGAAGGCGGGACCAAGATCCACCAGCAACTCGGCGCATTCGCGCGCTCGGCTTCTGGCGCGCTGCTGATCCTTCAGCAGCCCAAAAAACCAGTCGAAGCCAATGCCGATCAGCAGCAGGCCAATCGGTACCAGGGTTTGCCAGAGGCGCCGCAGCAGTCGCTGGGGGTGTCCTGCGTAGATGCGCGTGATTTCGGCCGGGTCATACGTGAGCAGACCGGCGGCTTCGATGAAATCTCCGAGTTCTTGTGGGGCCACAGGCCTGAATGCCTTATCTCCCCCCTTCTAAACGAGCTGAGCCGCCGCTACGGTCGGCATCACCACCGGGTTCTGCTGTGCTCACCGGTTTGCGACTTGAAAACATTGCCCTGATCGACAGCCTGGAGCTGGCGTTTGACCGAGGTTTTTCTGTGCTGACCGGTGAAACGGGAGCGGGCAAATCGATTCTTCTTGACGCCTTGGATGCGGCCCTGGGAGGTGTTCAGGCCAGTGCGGCTGTGCGGTTGTTGCGTTCCGGCTGTGAGCGAGCAGTGATTGAAGCGACGTTTCGTCCTGGCAGGGCCGCCCTGCGCTGGCTGGAGGAACAGCAGCTGGCTGAGGGAGAGGAGGAGCTCGTGGTCAGCCGTGAATGGCGACGTCAGGAGGATCGGCTGACCAGTCGTTCCAGGTTGAATGGGGTGATGGTGAATCGTCAGCAGCTGCTGGCTCTCCGCCCTCTGCTGATTGATCTCACCGTGCAAGGGCAGACCCAGCAACTGGCTCGTCCTGGTCAGCAGAAACGCTGGCTGGATCATCTTGGTGGAGCTCCCCTGGAACAGGAGTTGTCTGAGGTGCGCCGTCACTGGCAGGACTGGCTGCACTGCAGGTCTGCGTTGGAGCAGGCGGAGAGGGATCGTCTGCAGTTGGATCAGCAGCGGGAGGAGCTGGATGCCTTGCTGGTGGAACTGGAGAGTGCCGAACTCGATGACCCTGCTGAGATCGCCCAGCTGGAGGCTGAGCAGGATCGGTTGGTGCACGGTGTGCGTCTCCAGGAGGGTCTCGCTCTGCTAATCGGGCGTCTGCAGGACGGGGCAGAGCAGGCACCGTCTGCGTTGGATCATCTGGTGGCATGCACCCATGAACTGCAGCAGATGCAGGCACTGGATGCCTCGCTTCAATCCCTGAAGGAGCAATGTCTTGATCTAGAGGCCGGTGTGCAGGATCTGATTCGTGGCCTCGAGGCGTATGGCGCATCCCTGGAGAGTGATCCCGAACGCCTGGCCTTCCTTCAAGACAGGTTGGCTCAACTCAAGCGTCTTGAACGACGTCATGGACAGGAACTGGAGACCTTGATCCAGCAACGCGACGAGCTGCGTGATCGGCAACAGTCTGGAGGTGCTGATGGGCTTTTGGAGCGATTGCGTGACCAAGAGCGCGCCGCCTGTGCTGTTCGTGATCGAGGCAATGCTGCGCTTCGCGTCCGGCGGCTTGCTGTGGCCGCGCGGTTGCAGGAGCAGCTCATGGGGCATCTCCGGCCGATGGGTTTGGCCAATGTTCGTTTTGAAGTGGCTGTGGAGCCCGCCGATCCGAGCGAGAGCGGGGCCGATGCTGTGCAGTTTCTGTTTTCCGCCAATCCCGGACAGCCGCTGGCGCCGCTCGCTGATGTCGCTTCAGGCGGGGAGATGTCCCGTTTTCTGCTGGCGCTGAAGACCTGTCTGGCGGATGTGGACGGATCCAGCACACTCCTTTTTGATGAGATCGACACTGGCGTGAGTGGACGCGTCAGTGGTGCCATGGCGGATCTCCTGCGCAGGTTGTCGCGTCACCGTCAGGTGTTTTGCGTGACCCATCAACCGCTGGTGGCGGCCGCGGCGGATCATCATTTCCGCGTCAGCAAAGCCATCAGCGATGGTGTGACTTGCTCTCAGGTGTCCCAACTGCAGGACACTCAGGCGCGTCAACAGGAATTGGCGGAACTAGCGGGTGGCGATCTTCAGGAGGCCAAGGCCTATGCGGCCAGCCTGCTGGATCAGAAGGCTGCCTGACCACCCTCCGATCTTCGTAGAATCCTCAGTTCCCGAGATCCAGCCGTATGGGGCGCACCGCTCCCAACTCGAAGGCCTCATCGCCGGCGAAGCCGGTCAGCCTGAGTGCTGGATCCGATGAGGACGTGATCCGCGTGCGGGGGGCCCGCCAGCACAACCTCAAGAACGTTGATGTCACCATCCCCCGCAATAAGTTGGTGGTGTTCACCGGCGTGAGCGGAAGTGGTAAGAGCTCACTCGCTTTCGACACGATCTTTGCGGAGGGTCAGCGCCGTTACGTCGAGAGTCTTTCTGCCTATGCCCGCCAGTTTCTGGGACAGGTGGACAAGCCGGATGTGGATGCCATCGAAGGGCTTTCACCGGCTATTTCGATCGATCAGAAATCCACCAGTCACAATCCCCGATCAACAGTTGGCACTGTCACGGAGATTCAGGACTACCTTCGTTTGCTGTTCGGTCGCGCCGGCGAACCTCACTGCCCGAAGTGTGATCGGCCGATTCGCCCTCAGACCATCGATGAGATGGTCGATCAGATTCTGACTCTGCCGGAGGGAACTCGCTATCAGCTGCTGGCACCGGTGGTGCGCGGCAAGAAAGGGACCCACACCAAGTTGATCAGTGGTTTAGCTGCTGAGGGTTTCGCCAGAGTTCGCATCAACGGAGAGGTGCGCGAACTTGCTGACAACATCGAGCTCGACAAGAACCACAATCACAACATTGAAGTGGTGGTGGATCGCCTCGTTGCCCGGGAGGGCATCCAGGAACGACTGACAGATTCATTGCGCACCTCGCTCAAGCGCGGCGATGGTTTGGCCATCGTTGAGGTGGTTCCCAAAAAAGACGAGGAACTCCCTCAAGGGCTCGAAAGAGAGCGCCTCTATTCGGAGAACTTCGCTTGTCCTGAACACGGCTCAGTGATCGAGGAGTTGTCTCCTCGGTTGTTCTCTTTCAACAGTCCATACGGTGCCTGTGAGGCTTGTCACGGCATCGGCCACTTGCGCAAGTTCACCCGTGAGCGGGTGATCCCAGATCCTTCCCTGCCGGTGTACGCCGCTGTGGCCCCCTGGGCCGAGAAAGACAATTCCTATTACTTCTCCTTGCTCTACTCCGTCGGTGAGGCGTTCGGTTTCGAGATCAAGACCCCTTGGCAGGAGCTGACGGAAGAGCAGCAAGACGTGCTGCTCAACGGCAGCCGAGATCCCATCTTGATCCAGGCAGACAGCCGTTATCGCAAGGGTCAGACGGGCTATCACCGTCCATTTGAGGGCATCCTGCCGATTCTGGAGCGACAGCTCCGTGACGCCAGTGGTGAGTCCCAGCGTCAAAAGTTGGAGAAGTATCTGGAACTGGTGCCTTGTTCCAGCTGCGCTGGAAAACGTCTGCGTCCTGAGGCTCTGGCCGTTCGGATCGGGCCTTATCGGATTACCGATCTCACCGCTGTGAGCGTGGGCCAGACCCTGGAACGGATTGAGCAGTTGATGGGTGTCGGTGCATTCGAGGGCGAGCAACCGCTGCTGACCGATCGCCAAATGCAGATCGGTGATCTCGTGCTGCGTGAAATCCGCATGCGCCTGCGTTTTCTCCTGGATGTCGGATTGGATTACCTGAGTCTTGATCGGCCGGCGATGACCCTTTCAGGCGGCGAAGCGCAACGCATCCGCCTGGCCACGCAGATCGGCGCCGGTCTAACCGGGGTGCTCTATGTGCTCGACGAACCGAGCATCGGCTTGCATCAGCGGGATAACGACCGTTTGCTGGCCACCCTCGAGCGGCTGCGAGACCTGGGTAACACCCTCGTGGTGGTGGAACACGATGAAGACACGATTCGCGCCGCTGACCACCTGGTGGACATCGGTCCGGGTGCCGGTGTGCATGGCGGCCACATCGTGGCCGAGGGATCGTTGCAGGATCTTCTGAATGCGGAGGAGTCCCTCACAGGGGCCTACCTCAGTGGTGAGCGCAGCATCCCCACCCCTCCTGAGCGTCGTTTGGCAGGGACGCGCAGCCTCAAGCTTCAGGAGTGCTCCCGCAACAATCTCAAAAATGTGAGTGTGGAGTTTCCACTGGGTCGGTTGGTGTCCGTCACCGGTGTGAGTGGCAGCGGCAAGAGCACCCTGGTGAATGAGCTGCTTCATCCCGCACTCGAGCACGGTCTTGGCCACAAAGTTCCGTTCCCTAGCGGTCTGGGTGAGCTGCGCGGACTGAAGTCAATCGACAAGGTGATTGTGATCGACCAATCACCGATCGGCCGGACGCCTCGCTCCAACCCTGCGACCTACACCGGCGCGTTCGATCCGATCCGTCAGGTCTTTGCTGCCACTGTTGAAGCCAAGGCCCGTGGCTATCAGGTGGGTCAGTTCAGCTTCAACGTCAAAGGCGGTCGCTGTGAGGCCTGCAAGGGGCAGGGTGTGAACGTGATCGAGATGAATTTCCTGCCAGACGTCTACGTGCAGTGTGATGTCTGCAAGGGAGCACGGTTCAACCGCGAGACCCTTCAAGTCACCTACAAGGGCTACACGATTGCTGATGTTCTGCAGATGACCGTGGAACAGGCGGCCGATGTGTTCTCGGCGATTCCCCAGGCGGCTGATCGCTTGCGCACCCTCGTGGATGTTGGCCTCGGATACGTGAAGCTCGGTCAGCCGGCACCAACCCTGTCCGGAGGCGAAGCTCAGCGGGTGAAGTTGGCCACGGAGTTGTCAAGGCGAGCCACCGGCAAGACGCTCTATTTGATCGACGAACCCACCACCGGTCTCAGTTTCTATGACGTGCACAAATTGATGGATGTGATGCAGAGGTTGGTGGACAAGGGCAATTCGATCATCTGCATTGAGCACAATCTTGATGTGATTCGCTGCTCTGATTGGTTGATTGATCTGGGACCGGAGGGAGGTGATCGCGGTGGTCAGATCGTGGCCTGTGGAACGCCAGAGGAGGTTGCTCAACACCCAACCAGCTACACAGGGCGTTACCTCGCCAAAGTGTTGAAGCAGCATCCACCGGAGAACCTCCCCCTCGCGGCATGAGGCTTGTCCAGCGCTTTCGGATCCCTGCACTCACCGCTGCTTTGGGGTCGTTGTTGCTGGTTCAACCGTCCGCTGCGGCTGATCGGCTCACGTTTACGCTGCCGCTGTTTGAGGAACAATTCAGTCTCGACCTCACCAGGGCATATACGGCCCAGGAGTTGATTGATTCCAATCCGGATCTGCAGGAACTTGATCGTGCGGGCAGTGGTGCAGTCCAGCGACTGATGGAGGCTTTGCTCACCGCACCTCTTCCTCAAACCACAGGGGACATCGTCAATCAGTCGCTTGGTCATCCCTTGTTCGAGCAGGCTTTGATCGCTGCGTCTGAACTGGTGCAAGTCACCGGTATTCCCGTTGATACCAGTGGTCGCATGCTCGCGGATGCTCTGGCCGCGGCCTACCGCGACGATGAGCCTCATCTTCTGGGCTTGCTTCGCCATGTGCCTGGTGAGGAGATCACGTTGAATCTCGAGGTGCTGGCCTTCTACGCCAATCGTCTGCGGCGCAATCAGGATGATGCCAGGGCACTGGTGCAGCAGACCACGGCCGCCACACCGGTTTCTGCCGAGGTGATGGCGGGTCTTGATTCCGGTTGGAGCCGCGATCATCGATCCGTTGCTGTGGCCCATCGCGTCCGGCCTCTGGAGGTGACGGTGATCGCTCCTAAGCGATCCTCCAATGGTCGTCTGGTGGTCATATCCCATGGTCTCTGGGATGAACCGGCCAGTTTTGAGGGCTGGGCGCATCTTTTGGCAGCCCATGGCTTCGCCGTGTTGTTACCCCGCCATCCCGGCAGCGATGCGGAGCAGCAGCGAGCGCTTCTTCAGGGTGAACAACCCCCACCATCGTCAGAAGAGCTGCGACTGCGTCCGATGGATGTCACCGCGCTGATCGATGCCGTCGCTGCCGGTCAACTGTTGTCGGAGTTCAGACTTGATACCGATGCTGTCGCGGTCGTTGGCCACTCCTGGGGTGCCACAAGCGCTCTTCAGTTGAGTGGGTTGCAAACCACCAGCAGAAAGCTCGCTGTCCGTTGCCTGGATCCCAATGATCCCGATCGCAACCTCAGCTGGTTGTTGCAGTGCAGCTGGCTGGATGGAGCTGACCAGGGATCCTTGGCCGATCCCAGGGTTCGGACCGCTGTGGTCGTGAGCCCGCCTCTGCGATTGCTCTTTGATGAGTCGAGTGGTCCTGCAATGCACGCCAAGGTGCTGCTGGTGAGTGGCACCCGCGACTGGGTGGTGCCTTCGGATCCGGAGGCGGTTGTTCCTCTGCGCAATGGTCAGCCAATGGCGAACGGTCATCGGATCGTGTTGGCCTCCGGTGGCGATCACTTCAATCTCTGGGCTCCGATTGATGCCGAAGAGCCGCCGGTTCTCGCCCCACTCATCTTGGCCTGGATCAACGAACAGTTGGAGGTGACTGATTCATTCCGTTTCAGCAGTGGTGGCTGGGGGAATGAACGGGTACCTCTTCTTGATATCACTCCAAAGTTATGAGATTCGTTACGACAATTCTTGGATCAATCAAGCATTTTGTGTCTAATTCTCAACATTCAATCAGCTGATTTTTCCAGTGTTTTACTCCCTCAGAGTTCAGTTCTTGCAAGTTGTTTGGCCTGGTTCAACAACGCTTCAACGAAACTTCTCAGATTTTTTTTACGTTTCCAATCTCTAGATCCCCTCACCCTTGAACCGGACACCAGGACTTGTTCCTGCTCGTGTTGGAGACATTTTGGGACTGAAGCTGCTGCATCTGCATCTCCATGGCTTGTTTCGATCCCATGATCTGGAACTTGGCCGCGACGCGGATACCGGTGGTCAGACCCTTTACGTGCTTGAGCTTGTGCGCAGCCTCGCCAACCGCGCTGAGGTGGATCATGTCGAGGTGGTGACGCGTTTGATTCAGGACCGTCGGATGTCCCTGGATTACGCCCAACCGCATGAATCGATCGCACCTGGGGCATCGATCCGTCGATTCAGCTTTGGGCCTCGGCGCTATCTGCGCAAGGAACAGCTTTGGCCTTATCTCGATGAGTTGGCTGATCAGCTGGTTCGTCACCTTCAGGTTTCGGACAATCGTCCTGACTGGATCCACGCCCACTACGCCGATGCAGGGTATGTGGGCGCATTAGTCAGTCGACGGCTTGGAATTCCTCTTGTATTCACTGGGCATTCCCTCGGTCGAGAGAAACTGCGCCGATTGCTGGCGGCCGGTGGCGATCATGAGCAGATCGAACAGTCGTACTCGATCAGCAGGCGGATCGATGCTGAGGAACTGGCCTTGGCCCATGCCGATCTTGTGATCACCAGCACGCGACAGGAACGCGATGAACAGTATTGCCGCTATGGACGTTTCAAGTCGGAGTGTGCCCAGGTGGTTCCTCCGGGTGTGGATTCAAGACGTTTCCACCCTTTGGGCAGTGTTGATGAGTCTGTCCAGGTCTCGGAGTTGCTGAGCTCCTTTTTGCGTGATCCCGATCGACCTCCTCTGCTGGCAATCTGCAGAGCCGATCGCCGCAAGAACATTCCCGCGCTGGTCGAGGCCTTCGGTCGCTCCGCTGTGCTGCGTCAGCGGCACAACCTGGTGTTGGTGCTGGGCACGCGAGAGGACTCCCGTCAGATGGATCGTCAGCAACGGGAGGTGTTTCAGCAGATCTTCGAACTGGTTGATCGATACGACCTCTATGGATTGGTGGCGTATCCCAAACAGCACCGTCGTGATCAGGTGCCGTTGATCTACCGCTGGGCTGCGGCTCGCCAGGGTCTGTTCGTCAATCCTGCGCTGACCGAACCCTTTGGTCTCACGCTCCTGGAGGCGGCCGCCTCCGGTTTGCCGATGGTGGCGACCGATGACGGTGGTCCACGCGAAATCCTGCGCCGCTGTGACAACGGCCTGCTGGTGGATGTGACTGATCTCGAATCGGTTCAGGACGGTCTCGAGCGAGCGGGAGCGGATCGCCATCGCTGGAGACGCTGGAGCGATAACGGTGTTGAGGCGGTGAGTCGTCACTACAGCTGGGATGCCCATGTCTGCAGTTACATGGCCCTCATGCAGGAGCGGCTCAAACGTTCCAACGCCGTGCCAGCCACATCTCAATTGATTCAGCAGGATTCATCGCTCAGTCCTCTTGGATCCCGCTTGCTGCTGCTGGATCTCGACAGCAGCCTGGAACACCCGGCGGCAGAGGATCTGCAAATTTTGCGGAAACAGTTGATCGCTCCCGCTGCTCAGGCGGTTCGCACCGGCCTGGGAATCATCACCGGTCGTTCCTTGTCCGTCGCCCGCCAACGCTTCGCTGAACTGCACCTCCCTGATCCTCAGGTCTGGATCACCCAGGCGGGAACACAGATTCATTACGGTCAGGACCAGGTGGCGGATCGTTTCTGGCAAGCCCAGATCGGCGTCGATTGGTCGCGGATGGCGGTTGAGCGGACCCTCGCTGACCTGGACGATCACATGGACCTTCAGAAACCCGAGCATCAGGGGCAATTCAAAGTCAGTTATCTCCTGCGTCAGTCCGGCCCATCTGTGCTTCCCCTGATTCGCCAGCGTCTGCGGCAGCACGGTCAGCCTGCCCGTCCGCACCTGCGCTGTCATTGGTTTCTGGATGTGTTGCCGCTGCGTGCATCTCGCAGCGAGGCGATCCGTTTTCTGTCACTGCGCTGGAAGCTGCCGCTCGAGCAGATCTTGGTGGTGGCCAGTCAGCAGGGGGATGTGGAACTGGTGCAGGGTCTCCCGGCAGCCGTCGTTCCGGCTGACCATGACCCGTGCCTGGATGGCTGCCGGCAGCAGAAGCGGGTCTATTTCGCCAATCGCTCACGATTGCCCGGCGTGCTGGAAGGACTCCAGCACTACCGATTCCTCAGCGCCCGGTCGCGCCTCGATCAGTCTTCGATCTGAAGCGTGACCGCTGCAGCACTGCCGTCCGCTTTGGCCTGAGCTTCGATTCGATCCTTCCCGCGGGCGAGGGCGACGCCCATGCGTCGTCCAGGTCTTGGCTGGGCTTTGCCGAACAGCAGAACATTGGTGTCGGGTTGGCTCAACGCCTCTTCCAGACCCCTAAAGCTGACGCGACTGCCATGCTGGTCAGCGAGGATCACACGGCTCGCTGCCGATTCCGTGCAGTGGATTGCGGGGATTGGCAGACCCAGAACGGCCCTTAGATGCAACTCGAATTCACTGAGGTTCTGGCTGATCAAGGTGACCAGTCCGGTGTCATGAGGACGGGGTGAGAGCTCCGAAAAAATCACCTCATCTCCGCAGAGGAAGAATTCGACGCCGAACAGTCCGGCACCACCAAGGTTGTCCGTGACAGTGCGGGCCATGGCCTGGGCTTGTTCCAACTGCTCTGCACTCAGGGCAGCGGGTTGCCAGCTGCACTGATAATCCCCGTTGGTCTGCTCATGACCGATGGGCGGGCAGAACAAGGTGGATCCATCCCGCTGTCGGATGGTCAGCAGGGTGATTTCCAGGTCGAAGCGCAGAAATTCTTCAACGATCACTTGGGCCGACGTGCCACGGGCATTTGCCATGGCTGCTTCCCACGCTTGGTCGAGGTCCTCAGCCCGCTCCACCACACTCTGGCCTTTTCCGGAGGAGCTCATGACAGGCTTCACCACCACCGGCCAGCCCAGAGGTTCTGCCGCTTGATGGAGCTCTTCCGCGCTAGCGGCGTAGGCAAATCGCGCTGTGCGCAGGCCGAGTTCTTCGGCGGCAAGATTGCGAATGCGATCCCTGTTCATTGTCACGGCTGTGGCCCGGGCCGTTGGGATCACGGTGATGCCGTCGTCTTCGAGCTCTGTCAGTGCATTCACTGCTAGTGCTTCGATCTCGGGAATCACCACCGTTGGACGGTGGCGGCGCACCACCTCCAGGAGAGCCTCCGGTTCTGTCATCGGCAGCACTTCCGCCACGTCCGCCACCTGCATCGCTGGGGCGTTGTCGTAGCGATCACAGGCGATCACCCTGCAGCCCAGGCGTTGGGCGGCAATTGCAACTTCCTTGCCAAGTTCACCACTGCCCAGCAGCATCACCGTGGCGGGAAAGGTCGTCATCGCTTGTTTCGCGGCAGCATGGTCTGATCTTCGCGTTTCGCCTGATGGCCGCTCTCCAGAGCCTCATCACCTTTGCCTTCACAACGGCGGGGGATGCGGCTGATGGTCTGTTGTTTGGCTGGGAGATCGCCACGATTCAGAAGTGGGTGTTGATCTACCTCGGTGTCTCTTCGCTGGCATTCGTGCTGGTGTGGCTGGTCGGTGCGTTGCGCACGAAAGGCTGAGTCAAAGCAGCAGGCAGCCAAGCAGGATTACGCCATACAGCGTGATCAGCTGCATGCCCTCGTACCAGTCCAGCTGGTTGTTTTCGGTGATCCAGTGCACTGCCAACACGGCGATCCCTGTGCAGCCCAATGCGTTGAGTGGCACGCTCAGGTGCAGAAAACGTCCCAGAGGCCAGCCGATCAGCACCAGCACAGGCAGCACGAACAACATCAGCTGACCGCTCGATTCCATCGTGCTGGTGATGGCCAGGTCCATGCGACCGCGGCGGGCGGCACCGACGGCGATCACACCTTCGGCGGTGGATCCGAACAGCGGCAGCAGGATCAGACCGATGAACAGTTCGCTGAGATGTGTGTGTGCCACCAGCACTTCCAGGGTCTGCACAAGGGGCTCTGAAATCGCCACAACGGCGAGGCTCACCACGCCCATGGCGATCAGGATGGCTGCGATCTCGTGCTCGTGTTCCGTTTCCGTGGATGGCCGGCTCGTGCTCGGATCTGCGGGCTTGATCGGATTGCCGCTGAAGAAGGAACGGTGGGTTCCCAGCTGCAGCACGAAGGAAAGTACGTAGTAAATCAGGATCATGACGGCTACAGCCAGCGAATAGAGAGCGAAGCTGTCTCGCTGGTCGTTGCCTTCCAGGAGTGTGGTTCCTGTTCCGAGGCTGATAATTGTGGGGATCGCCAGCAACAGCAGGCTGAGCATCAGCTGCCGGGCTTGAAGCTCTGTGCTGCTGGCCTGGATCGTCACGAGCTGTTCCCGCTGTCCTGCCAGCACGGTGCTGATCCCCAGCATCAGCAGACAGTTGGTGATCACGGCGCCAGCGACGGAGATCACCACCAGCTTGTAAAGGCCACTCGTGAGCGCCATGATGCTCACCACTAGCTCCACAAGGTTGCCGAGTCCCACGCTCACGACACCGCTGTAGCGATCACCGAGGTGATCACTGAGGTGATCCACCAGCCGTGAAATCACCCTGGCCAGGGGAATCAGCGCGACGCCAAGCCCCAGGAAGCGCAGCAGCAGTGCCATGGTCGTGGTCGTGCTCGACGGAACGACGGCCAAGCTCAGCAATGCCGGCAGCAGCAGCAACGACCAGCCGCTGACGTAGTCACTTTTCAGAAGGTTGAGGCAGTCGCGGAGCGTGCGATCCATCGCAGTATTCCTCAGTGATCCAGGTTGTGGATCAGGGTCAGCTGCCGTTCAGCAGGCTCTTCGTTCACAAACCCCCAGGACTGGAATACCTCGGCGTCGTCATGGGTGATGCGCTGATCTCCGTTGTTCTGCTGCAACACGAAACCTCGCTCGGCCATGCGACGCATCAGGCTGGCTGCTTCCTCAAAGCGAGCAGCCATCGCCTCCAGGCTGGTGCAGTCGGCGGTCAGACCAGCTTCCTTCCAGGTGAAGTAGCTCATGGGAGTTCGGATCAGTTGGGGCGTAGCGCCAAGCCCAGCATGACCAGTCCAGCGGTCACCAGCCAAAACATCGGCACCACCACTTGTTCGGATGTTCCACCCAGTTCGAAGTGGTGATGGAGAGGAGCCATTCGGAACACGCGTCTCCCCACCCCATCAGTGCCTTTCGTGGCTTTGAACACCCACACCTGGATGATCACCGACAGGGATTCCGCCAAGAACACGCCTCCCATCAGGAGTAGTGGCCAGAGGCTGTTCGTTAATAGGGCCACCGCCGTGAGCGATGCCCCCATCGCCAGGGAGCCGGTGTCGCCCATGAACACTCTGGCGGGGTTGCGGTTGTGGATGAGAAAGCCCAGCCAGCATCCCGCCATGGCTAAGCAGAACCCGGCGATGGCGGGATCACCCTGATTGCCGCGCAGCATCAGCTGCAACCCAAGACCGGTGAAGACCAAGGCACCACATCCGCTGGCTAGACCATCCAGCCCATCGGTGAGGTTCGTGGCATTGCTTTCTGCCAGAAACACGAACAGACCCAGTGGCCAGATCAGCCAGCCAAAGGGGATTGCGATGCCGTAGGGAAGGCTCACTGTGCCTTGAATCCATCCCTGCTGCGCTGACCAGCCAAGAAAAAGCAGTGCTGCCGTTGCTTGAAGCAGCAGTTTTCCCTTGGGAGAGAGGCCGGTGTTGGTGTTCTTGGTCAGGCTGCTCCAGTCATCAACACCGCCAATCACCATGTAGGCCAGGGTGACCAGACCGATCGCCAGTAACTGGTTAGCGCTGCGGCCCTCGCTGCTGATCAGACACCCCGTGATGACACCAACGGGCACCACCAGTAGCCCGCCCATGGTGGGTGTACCCGATTTGCTCTTGTGACCTTCAGGACCTTCCGTCCGGATCACCTGACCCATTTTCAGCGCCCGTAATTGCGGTACGCCCCACCACGTGATGATCGAGGAGCTCAGCATTGCCACCAGCCAGGGCAAGCTCAACAGGCTGTTGGGAACACTGGCGTCACATAAAAAAGCCGCGGCCCCCACTGCTGCGATCAGGGCAGCAGCGGTGAGGCGGCCATCAAGACGGATTAATCGCTCCGCAGAATCGTTCAAGTCCCAGCGGCAAATCGCTGGGACCATAGATCAGTCTTCCCAGTTTTCTTCGGTCTCTTCGTCGGCCTTGTAGTCCTCTTTCTCGCCCATCAGCGCGGAGAGCTCTTCCTCTTCCACCGTGCTTACTTCGGGTGAACTGGATTCTTCATCTTCCACCAAACGTCCGCTGGTTTCGAGCCAGCTCAGCAGATCAGGCTCTTCGCGCAATGGCAGAACCGGAGCAGGATCCTTGCGTCCGTAACGGGTCAAGGCGGGATTGACGCCGTCGAGGGCGCTCAAGTCCGTAAGGGCTGAGGACAAGATCTCTGGAGCCAATCCACCAATATACGAGACAGTGTTGTCGACCCCTGTGAAGAAAGCGGTTCTTCTCGCTTGTGTGTGGGGTTTCGCGCTGGTGATCAGTGCATTGGTTCGGTTGTGGGGTGTTCAGCATCCCCTGCCCCTCGAGGTCAGTGCAACGCCTGTTTTGCTGCTGTTGTTGATGCCTGCAGCGCTGATGGGCGGTTGGTTGCTGATGGCGTCCCGCGGGAGTGGAGAATCGGAGTAGTTCCGATACAGATCAGGAGTCCGCTTGATGGGACGCGCCAAGAAGGTTGTGCTCGCGTATTCCGGTGGTGTGGATACCAGTGTCTGCATCCCCTATCTCAAACAGGAATGGGGTGTTGAAGAGGTGATCACCTTTGCGGCGGACCTCGGCCAGGGTGATGAACTTGAGCCGATTCGTCTCAAGGCATTGGAGGCCGGTGCCAGCCAGTCGATGGTGGGAGATCTGATTCAGCCCTTCATCGAAGACTTTGCGTTTCCAGCGATTCGCGCCAATGCGTTGTACGAGGGCCGCTACCCCCTGTCGACGGCGCTGGCGCGGCCTCTGATTGCGCGACGACTGGTGGAAGTGGCCCGTGAAGTAGGCGCTGATGCCGTCGCCCATGGCTGCACCGGCAAGGGCAACGATCAGGTGCGTTTTGATGTGGCCATTGCAGCCCTGGCTCCAGACTTGAAGGTGCTCACGCCGGCCCGCGAATGGGGCATGAGCCGTGAGGAGACCATCGCCTATGGCGAACGATGTGGCATTCCCGCACCGGTGAGCAAGAAGTCGCCCTATTCGATCGATCTCAACCTGCTAGGCCGCAGTGTGGAGGCCGGCCCGCTGGAAGACCCGATGGTGGCCCCTCCAGAGGAGGTTTTCGCCATGAGCGTTTCCGTGGATGCAGCGCCATCGGAGGCTCAGGACATCGAGATTGGCTTTGAGGGCGGCAACCCCGTCAGCATCGACGGCGTGCGGATGACACCGGTCGACTTGATCCGTGAGGCCAACCGCTTGGCGGGGATGCATGGCATCGGTCGCCTCGACATGATCGAGAACCGTGTGGTTGGCATCAAGAGTCGGGAGATTTACGAAACACCTGGCCTGTTGATGCTGATTCAGGCCCATCAGGAGCTGGAGAGCCTCACCCTGGCGGCCGACGTGCTGCGCACGAAGCGCCAATTGGAGATGCAGTGGGCTGATCTCGTGTATCAGGGCCTCTGGTTCGGACCTCTGAAAGAAGCGCTGGACGGTTTCATGGATCGCACCCAGGCCCACGTCCATGGTGTTGTGAGGATGCGACTGCATAAGGGCAACGTGATCGTCACAGGCCGCGCCTCCAGTGACAGCAGTCTCTACGTGCCTGAGATGGCTTCCTACGGCAGTGACGATCAGTTCGATCATCGTGCTGCCGAAGGATTCATTTACGTCTGGGGATTGCCCATTCGCCTTTGGTCGGCAGCCCGGCGCCGTTGAAGGCTCACACTCCGAGGACGCAATTTTTGTCGGATCAAGCGGCGTTTCTTTCGGAACGTCCTTGACGGCGGCTGCGTGCCTGTCTCCAACGTTCAAGCAGGGGCAGATGGTGATCGCTTCTCTGGGGTTCCCGCTGCTCGATGAGGGGAAGGTTTGCTTCACCCAGCAGTTGCTGCGCTCGGGCCAGCAGTCGGTAACGCTCCATCAGCGGTTCCAAGCGCTGTTGAAATTTGCGTTCGAACAAGTCCGGCAGCGCTTCAAGCAAAACCTCGTAGTCATGCACGATCGTTTCGAGTTCATCGATGCGCGCGCGCAACGCATCAACCTTTGGATCGGATTCGCGATCAGGTGATGAAACAGCTTCCGGAGCATTCCAGCGGGGCTCCGGTGCCTGATGGCCTGAACTCTGGAACTGCATAACCGGACGGTATCGCCCGGTCAGCAGTTCAACAATGTCTGGATCAGGCAGACGCTTCAGCCGTTTGAGGCTGCGCTGCAGCTTCACTTCCAGGGACCACTCGGGGAGCCGGAAGAGGACCGTCTTGCTTGACGGTGAGATACCGGATCACGTCCTCACTCAGGCGCATGGCCTTTTCTAGAACGGCCACCTGCTGGCCATCACCGTTGTGGCTCAGCTGCACGTAAATGCCTTCCTTGTGCTTGGCGATCGGGTACGCCAAACGACGCTTGCCGCGCATCTGGTTGTCCAGCACGTCCGCGCCGGCTTCCACAAGGATGTCGCGGTATTTGGTGAGATGAGACTCGACCTCTTCCTCCGGAATGTCCGGACGGAGGATGTACATGGTCTCGTAATAAGGCTGTTGGGTCATGGAGACAGATCCGACAGGGACTGAAGGCTCACCCAGGTGAGCGACGGATCCAACAGCCTATCTCTTTGGGGTTGAAGACCTCAGTAGAGCTGCATCCGTACGGCCTGACTCAGGCCGGGCAGATCAGGCTCTCGGCCACGGATGCATTCGATCCAGGCGAAGACCAGCACCGCCAGAACAGCCACAACTACTGTGCTGGAGAAGGTGCGGAGCATCAGTCCACCGCCTAGCGGCTGGATCAAAATCGCGAAGGCATAGCCCAGGATCACCACGATGATGTCCACCAGCAGGGCTTGGAGCGTGTTGAAGCGCAGGAAGTAGGGCACGTTTGGATTGCGCACCACTGCTAGGAACAACAGAAAGAACACCAGCAGGTTGCCGAACGGGATTCCCCGTTCCAACAGAACCAGGGGCAGTGCTGGAAGAGTCAGCCATTGCAGCCATGGGAATTGCAGCATCAGATGGCTGCCGAATGGGATCGCATCGCTCCAGGGCAGCAGATACACCAGCAGCCCCAGAAACCGTTGCCAGACAGGTATGGCCATTGCAGGGTCGCGCTTGGCCAGAGCGTAGGGCTTGTGGATCCAGTCGGTGCTGTCAGCCGGCGGGATTTGCTTTAAGGCGTTCGAGTGCAGCCTCGCGCATCACCGACGTCGGGACGTCATGGCGTCCCGACCATCGGCGCAGTGATGCCGCACCCTGCTGCACCAGCATTTCCAAGCCATCGATGGTCTGACATCCACGTTGCTGTCCCCTCTGCAGCCATGGGGTCGGTCGCGGTGTGTAGATCAGGTCGTAAAGGGTCGTGGTCGGTTCCAATTTGTTCCAGAGATCAGCATCCACAGGCATGGCATTGCTGTCGCCGTGTCCCTGCATGCCCACCGGCGTGGTGTTCACCACCAGCTTCGATCCGCTCAGCTGTGCGGCCAGGCGTTGGGTTTCGAGGGGGATGCCATGGAGGGACACGCTGCCGTTGCTTCCTTCTTCCAGATCCTCCAGGAACTGTTCCAAGGCGTCGGGTCGACGGCCCGCCACATAGATGGTCGCTAGCGGCAGTTGTTGAAGACCGGCCACGACGGCCCGAGCGCTGCCACCACAGCCCATCACGATCGCGTCGCAGCCTGTCCAGGCGTCGGCTTGGTCGAGCAGTGGGGCAAGAAATCCCTCGGCATCTGTGTTGTGACCATGCCAGCCATTGCCGCTCAGGGGGGTCAGTGTGTTGACCGCTCCTAGGCGCGCTGCCAATGGGCTGAGCTCCTGGCAGTGCGATGCCACGGCTTGTTTGTGGGGGATGGTCACATTCAGCCCGTGGCAGCCCACGGCTTGAAGTCCGTCGAGCACGCGTCCCAGGTCAGCGCCATGGCATGGCAGAGCCAAATAGCGCCAATCCATTGCCATGGCCTCTAGGGCCGCGTTGTGCATCACCGGTGAAAGGGAGTGACTCACCGGCTGTCCCAGCAGACCGACCAGTCCTGTGGTTCCGCTGATCATTGCGTTGCCTGTGAACCTGCCTTCCAGCCTGCTGTGTCGCCGGACTGTTCGGGAACCACACCTCGCCTGAAGGCCAGCCGACTACCGATCATGCAAAGGATCTAATCAGTCAATTCGCGGAGTCAGGAGGCACCGATGGGCAAGGTTGTCGGCATCGATCTCGGAACCACCAACAGCTGTGTGTCGGTGATGGAGGGCGGTAAGCCCACCGTGATCGCCAATGCCGAGGGCTTCCGCACCACGCCCTCGGTGGTGGCTTACACCAAGAACCAGGATCAGCTGGTGGGTCAGATCGCCAAGCGTCAGGCGGTCATGAACCCTGACAACACCTTCTATTCCGTCAAACGCTTCATTGGTCGTCGTGTCGACGAGGTGAATGAAGAGTCGAAAGAGGTGAGCTACACGGTCGAGAAGGCTGGCTCCAACGTGAAGGTCAAGTGTCCTGTTCTTGAGAAGCAGTTCGCTCCCGAGGAGGTGTCTGCGCAGGTTCTGCGCAAGCTGGCGGAAGATGCCGGTAAGTATCTGGGCGAATCCGTCACGCAGGCGGTGATCACGGTTCCCGCCTATTTCAACGACTCCCAGCGTCAGGCCACCAAGGACGCTGGCAAGATCGCCGGCCTAGAAGTGCTGCGCATCATCAACGAGCCCACTGCTGCGGCTCTGGCTTACGGCCTCGACAAGAAGAGCAACGAGCGCATCCTTGTTTTTGACCTGGGCGGCGGCACCTTCGACGTCTCCGTTTTGGAGGTGGGCGATGGTGTGTTTGAGGTGCTGTCCACCTCCGGTGATACCCATCTGGGTGGTGACGATTTCGACAAGGTGATCGTTGACCACCTCGCTGACAGCTTCAAGTCCAATGAAGGCATTGACCTGCGCCAGGACAAGCAAGCTCTGCAGCGACTCACTGAAGCGGCTGAAAAAGCCAAGATCGAGCTCTCCAACGCCACTCAAAGCGAGATCAACCTGCCGTTCATTACGGCTACGCCGGAAGGTCCCAAGCACCTGGATCTCACCCTCACCCGGGCCAAATTCGAGGAGCTTGCCTCCAACTTGATTGATCGCTGCCGTATCCCGGTGGAGCAGGCGCTCAAGGACGCCAAGCTGTCTTCCAGCGAGCTCGACGAGATCGTGATGGTGGGTGGTTCCACCCGCATCCCGGCCGTGCTCGAGCTGGTGAAGCGCACCACCGGTAAGGATCCCAACCAAACTGTCAATCCTGACGAGGTGGTGGCAGTGGGTGCTGCCATTCAGGGCGGTGTATTGGCCGGTGAAGTGAAGGACATCCTTCTGCTTGACGTCACTCCGCTTTCTCTGGGTGTGGAAACCCTCGGCGGCGTGATGACCAAGATGATCACCCGGAACACCACGGTTCCCACCAAGAAATCCGAGACCTATTCCACGGCTGTGGATGGCCAGACCAACGTGGAGATCCACGTGCTTCAGGGTGAGCGCGAGATGGCATCCGACAACAAGAGCCTTGGAACCTTCCGCCTGGATGGCATCCCTGCTGCTCCTCGGGGTGTGCCTCAGATCGAGGTGACCTTCGACATCGATGCCAACGGAATTCTCAGCGTGACCGCCAAGGACAAGGGCAGCGGCAAGGAACAGTCCATCTCGATCACTGGTGCCTCCACGCTCAGTGATTCCGAAGTGGAGTCCATGGTCAAGGACGCCGAGGCCAACGCCAGCGCTGATAAGGAGAAGCGCGAAAAAATTGACCTCAAGAACCAGGCTGAGACCCTCGTTTATCAGGCTGAAAAGCAGATGGATGAGCTCGGCGACAAGGTGGAGGCTGACGCCAAGGCCAAGGTTGATGAGAAGCGCACCAAGCTCAAAGAAGCCACCGAGAAGGAGGACTACGACGCCATGAAGACCCTGCTGGAAGAACTGCAGCAGGAGCTCTACACCGTTGGTGCCTCGGTGTATCAGCAGGCCGGAGCTGAGGCTGCTGCGGCTCCGGGTGCCGATGCCGCAGCTGGGGCTGCTGGTGGTTCTGCCGGTGATGATGTGATCGACGCCGAATTCACTGAATCCAAGTGATCAAGGGTTGACACCTCTCGAGGGTGTCCCATTAATGATTCGCTTCCCCGCCTGTTCGTCAGGCGGGGATTTTTGTTGTTGATCCTTTCAACGATGGATCCGTGATGGCCAAAAAAAAGGGGGGCATGAGCCCCCCTCTTGATTGCTGCGTGGTGTAGGAGCCGAGGGACCTCAGTTAATCGAGTTAGCAGCAGCCTTGGCCTGGGTGACCACTTCAGGCGGAAGTGAGACGTAGCCCAGTTCAGGAGCTTTCGACTGTGCCTCGTCCGAGAGCATGTACTCGAACGTCTTCTTCAGAACCGGGGTGTTGTTGTCGTTGCCGGTTTCGTAGGCAAGCACCCAGGTGAAGGTGACGATCGGGTATCCACCTTCGGGATTGGGGTTGCTGCCGATCAGGTCGGGACCGAGATCGATTGAGCCCAGTGCTTCGCTAGCGGTGGCATTGGTGGGCATCACCTTGGCACCGGATGCGTTTTGCAGAGCTGCTGCTTGGAGGTCGCCTTTCACGTAGGCCAGCTCCACGTAGCCAATTCCGCCGTCAATCTGGTTGAGCTGAGCAGAGACACCTTCATTGCCCTTGGCACCGACGCCGGTGGGCCATTTCACCGACTTGTCAGCACCCACGTTTGCTTTCCACTCGGGGCTGATCGCCGAAAGGTGATTGGTGAAGTTGAAGGTGGTGCCGGAGCCGTCGGAGCGGTGCACCACGTTGATCTTCTTGTCGTCGCAGCCGAGTTCGCTGTAGTTGGTGATCTTGCCCAGGAAGATGGCAGCCAGTTGATCTTGGGTGAGCTCGAGCTTGCAAGAAGGGTTGTTGTAGGCCACAGCGATGGCACCAGCGGTCATCGGAATCTGCACCACACCGCGGCTCACTTTGGCGATGGCCTCAGGCTTCATCGGTTTGTCGGAAGCGCCGAAATCCACAGTGCCAGCCGTGAACTGACGCACACCTGCGCCGGAACCCACCGATTGATAGTTCACGTTGACTCCTTTGGATGACAAATCCTGGAACCAGCGCTGGTAGATGGCTGCAGGGAAGGAAGCACCTGCTGCCGACAGGTTGCCCTTAACCTGATCGCCGCTATCACTTCCGGATGAGCAGGCCGCCAGGGTCAGGCCAGCCGTCAGACAAGCGGCTGCAGACAGTGCCCGGGCGTTGAAGGAGCGAGGCATGATCTCGTGTATGAAGTCCTTGGAGCGGGATTTGTGCTCCTCTCGAACGTTATTTCAGCGGCTTTCACTTGAGATTTAAGGGCTGGTTATCGTTGAATTATCGATCTGTTCTTCAATCCATTCTGCTGTCGCAGGTGTGAGTAAAACACCGTTGCGGTAATGCCCCGAAGCCAGCAAAAGGCCAGGTTCCAGAGTCTCCAGCAGTGGTGCCGGCCGATCTCTGGGACGTGCTCGCAAACCGTGCCACTGACCGATCAGTTTCGCCTCTTGAAGCCACTCCGGTGCCAGGCCCTCCAGGCTGCGCATCAGTTCGACCGCTGATGGATCAAGAGTGTCTCCAGGTTCCAGCGTTGCCCCCAGCCACAGGCGATTGCCGCTGTGCCGAATCAGGTTGATGCCAGCGCAGGTGAGCACCGCAGGCCATGAGGCCCAGGCGTTGGGGGTGCGGTCGATGGCTAGGTCGAGCACCTGACCGAGGACGGCATCCATTGGACGGTCGTGACCGAGGGGTTGCAGCAGCCCTTGGCTGCCCAGTGCCGAGCAGATCACAACAAAGTCAACCTTGCGGCTGTGGCCATCCTGGCTGTGGATTTGCCAGCCATGTCTGCCGCTGCTGAGGCGCTCAAGGCTCTCGACGCAGGTGGTCAGCTGGTCGACCCCTGCGATAGCGAGTCGACGCCTGAGGGCCTTCAGCAGCGGCAGGGGATCCACACGCCCGTCGTGCTCGGAGCGCATTGCTCCATATCCCGGCTGAGGCCAGTCGGGTTTGGCCTGGGGCAGACGGTCGTTCTCCACAAACTGGAGCCCCGACTCTGGACGGGATGCCGCGAGTTGTCGCAAGCGAGCGGCTTCGTCTGCATGACTTGCCAGTTGGATAAGCGGTGTCTGCAGCTCCAGCGGTGTTTCGGGGTGATTGAGGCGTTCGCACCAGCTCGGCCACAGGGCCATGCTGCGTTGGCGGAGTCTCCAGGCCCGGCCGCCGGATCGGCGGAAGGCATGGCCCATCAACACGCCCAAGGAGGCTGTCGTCCCGTTCAGATCCCGGCCACTGGTCGACTCGGGGATTGGATTGGCCAGCGAGGGATCTGCAATGACGACTTGATGCCCTCGTTCAGCGAGGTGCCAAGCGCTGCCAGTGCCGACAACACCGGCGCCGATGACGGCAACGGTTGCAGTCAGCTCAGGGCCTGCGCTGGGATCACTTGTTCGTAATTGGAGAAGCCGGTGGCTACAGCCACATAGGCCTTTTGCAGCCTTGCACCGTCCTGAAGACGTGCCGCTTCATCAAGATCAGCCAGGGCCTCTTTCAGAGATGAGGCCAGGTCGTTAGCGGCAGCGCGATCCTGGGGAAGCAGGCGCTGGTTGATATAAAGCATTTCCCGTCCCACTTCCTGCATCGGGCCGTGAATCAGATTGCGGGTGAAGGTCCAATCCCGCTGATTTACCAGCTTCGCCAATTCGGGAAGACGATCCTTGGCTTCGGTGAATCCCTCGGCCTGACGGCGGATCACAGCCATGTCATCAGGGCTAATCGTGGCTGTCTTGGCCTTGGCGCTGCCGTCACAGGAGGCCAGGCCGAAGCACAAAGCCAGACAGAGGCAGAAGGCGGCTAGGCGACGCAGGGCGCTCAGCATTGGAAATCACAAGAAGCGTCGCGACTTTAACCGTGACGTCCGTGGATGGGATCCAGTGGACGTTGGCGCTCAGTGGTGAGGTTTCCATGGCTGACGTCAGGGTGCGGACGATTGGGGTCCCGACATCCCCCATCGCGGTGCAAACGCGAGCGGCCATGCGCGGTGATCCAATCCTGCATCGGCCATGACCTGACGACCAGGCTGGGGTTCGTCCAGGCGCACAATTAAGGCTGTATTCCTGTCCGACCTTGTCCTCCGTTTCGGTCATCCTGCAGCTGATCTGCCCTGATCGTCCGGCACTCGTCAGTGAGCTCGCTGGTTGGGTGGCTGCCAATGGGGGCAACATTCATCACGCCGACCATCACACGGATGCTGGCGCTGGTTTGTTTCTCAGCCGGATTGAATGGGGTTTGGAGGGGTTCGGTCTGCCGCGGGAGGCCATTGGGCCTGCAGTCCAGTCCCTGGCAGAACGCCTGGGGGGAGAAGCGCAGCTTCACTTCTCCGATGACCATCCGCGGGTGGCCATCCTGGTGAGCAAACAGAACCATTGCTTGCTGGATCTGCTTTGGAGGGCACGCAGCGGTGAGCTCCCGATGCAGGTTCCGCTGGTCATCGCCAATCATCCCGATCTGGAAAGCTGCTGCAACGACTTCGGGGTTCCCTTTCAATACGTGCCGGTCACCCGCGAGACCAAGGCACAATCCGAAGCCACCATTCTCAAGTTGTTAGCTGAGCATCGTGTGGAGCTGGCTGTGCTCGCCAAATACATGCAGGTGTTGAGTGGCAACTTCCTGGAGCGTTTTCCGGGTGTGATCAACATCCACCATTCCTTCTTGCCGGCATTCAAGGGAGCTCAGCCTTATCACCGGGCCTGGGAACGCGGGGTCAAGCTGATCGGTGCCACAGCCCATTACGTCACCGAAGAACTCGATGACGGTCCGATCATTGAGCAGACCATTGCTCATGTCAGCCATCGTGATGAGGTGGGTGATCTGATTCGCAAGGGTCGAGACACGGAACGTCTTGCTCTCGCCCGTGCCCTCCGCCTTCACCTGCGACGCCAGGTGATGGTTTACCGCGGTCGCACGGCTGTGTTCGCATGATGAGCTGGCTTGATCGTGGTCGTCCCATGACCGCATCTCCACTGGGATGGCGCTGCTTCCAGCTGGGGTTGTTTCTGCTGCCATCCACGGCTCTGCTGGGAGCCCTGTTTCTGTTCCCCGCCCTGCTGTTCGGCAGTGTCGGCCGGGAGCGTGCTTTCTGGCGAGATCCCTGGAATTTCCCGTTAATCGTGGCGGGAGTTCTGATGGCGTTCGGTTGCTTTCTGGCCGAAGCTCAGGGCCTTGCCTGGGCTGGGTTGGCCAATTGGCTTCCCTTCTTCTGGGGGTTTTGGGGGTTTCAGCCCTACGTGATCAGCACAACTGCCCGGCGTCGTTGCAGTCTCTGGCTTGTGGCCGGCACCGTTCCGGTGTTGACCACTGGCTTGGGTCAGCTTTGGTGGGGCTGGGCAGGCCCCTGGGAATTGCTGGGTGGCCTCATCGTTTGGTTTGTGGAACCCGGTGGGAAGCCGGAAGGACGACTCTCGGGTCTCTTCGATTACGCCAACATCGCTTCAGCCTGGTTGGCGATGGTCTGGCCTCTGGCCCTGGCGGCTCTGGTTCAGCCAGGTCTGAAGCAGCGACAGCGTCTTGTCGTGCTCGTTCTGGCCATCGCCTTAGTGGTGGGTCTGGTGCTTACCGAATCACGGAATGGCTGGGGTGCGCTTGTGCTGGCTGTCCCGGTGGTGCTGGGCCCGCCCAGTTGGCCCTGGTTGGTCCCGCTTTTGGCTTTGGCGCTCCTGCCGGTTGTGGTTTCCGTGCTCCCAGGCATGCCGGCCTTTCTTCAGGACCCAGCTCGGCAGGTGGTGCCGGATGCTCTCTGGGCCCGCTTGAACGACAGCCAGTACGCCGGTGAGCGGGTTCTGGCCTCTACGCGCATCAGCCAGTGGACCGTGGCGCTTCAGTTGATCTCTGAACGCCCCTGGCTCGGTTGGGGAGCTGCGGCGTTTTCGATCATTTATCCCCTGCGCACCGGACAGTGGCATGGCCATGCTCATAACCTGCCGCTCGAACTCGCCACTAGCCATGGTCTGCCCGCAGCCAGCCTGGTGATTGGCCTGGTGCTGGTGTTGATGGTGGTGAGCCTGCGCCGTGGCCTTTCAGGCTTGTTCGATCGTGCCTGGTGGGCAGCACTGCTGATCTTGCTGGTTTTGCACGGTACGGATCTGCCGTTTTTTGACAGCCGATTGAACATCGCTGGCTGGATCTTGCTCGCGGGTTTGCGTGCCTCGTTCAGTCCAGACCGCCCGGATCAGTCAACGACAACGCTTGCTCCTGATGTTTGAGGAGCGTTGTGCGGCCCAGCGGGCCATTGAGGTGATCCCAGGGCAGCACGGTGGAGTCGTTCCAGCGTTGATGAATCACCTCGTCCCAGGGGGGAGGCAGCGGCAGGTCAACCCCGGCGCTGACGGCCGCCGGTAGGTCTCCGGACCGCGCGCTGCGGTAGGCCTTTTTCCAGCCACCCAGGCTTTCCTGTGATCCGCGCACGGCAACGATCACCGATGCCAGGCGTCGGTCGCTGCGTGAGATCAGCGCCTGGATCACACTCCAGCCGTAGCTTTCTGGCCTCAGATCGATCCCCTTGGGCTTCAGCCGCTTGGCCAATCGTTTGAGGCGTTTCTCCGCTTCCGGTCTAACGCCCTGCCATTGAAACGGGGTCTGGGCCTTGGGAACAAAGGTGCTGACCCCCAAGGTCAAGCGAAGGCCAGGAGTTGTTTGTTTGAGCTGAAGCAGCAGATCCGCTGTGGATTCAACGTCGTCGTCCTGTTCGCTGGGCAGCCCGACCATGCCATAGAGCTTCAGGGCCTTCAGTCCTCCTTGCTTGGCATGGCGTGCAGCCGCATGAATCTCTTCATTGCTGAGCTTCTTGTTCACCACCTCGCGCATCCGTTCGCTGCCGCTTTCGATCGCGATCGTTAGAGATTTGCTGCCTCGGTTGGCCAGCCCGCTGGCCAGCTCTGGAGTCACGGTTGCCGCTCGGACGGAGCTGACACTGACGCGCACATCGTCAAAGCGGTCCTGCCCGAGCCAAGAGAGCAGGTCAGTGAACTGGGGATGCTGGGTGACGGATGCGCCGAGTAAGCCCAATCTGCGGGTTGCTGAAAGTCCTGTTTCCACCGCTGGGATTAGCCCATCGTCGAGCGACGGCTTGCGGAAGGGCAGCGTTAGATAACTCGCCAGACAGAACCGGCACAGTTCTGGGCAGCTGCGCACCACTTCGACCATGTGAATGTCGGGCCAGGCCGATTCCGGCGTGATCACCGTGGAATGACTGAGGCTGTTGCCTCGCCAGGTTTGTTTGCTGATGGTGGCCGGCAGTCCGGTCTCGATCGGATCAATGCTCAGCAGCTCTCCATCGCTGTCGTAGCTGGGTGCATAGAGCGAGGGCACGTAAATGCCGGGGACTTGAGCCAGATGACGCAGACGCGCAGCACGCGGTTCGCCTCGGACCTCCTGCAAGGCATCGATGAAGGCTGGCAGCAGGTCTTCGCCGTCTCCCAGCAGCACCACATCAAAAAAGGGGGCGAGTGGTTCGGGATTGGCGGTGAGCACAGGCCCACCTCCGAACACGATTGGGTCATCATCCGATCGTTGATCACTCCAGATAGGAATCCTTTGCTGTTCCAGAAGATCCAGAAGCACGGGCCCATCGAGCTCCCAGCTCAAGGAGAGACCGAACAGCTCACAGCGGCGGTGTTGTGGATCGCCCTGGTCGGTGAACAGGCGACGCACGTCTAGGTCAGACCGCATGGCCAGGGTGGCCCACACGATCTGGTAGCCGAGGCTGGTGATGCCGACGGTGTAGGTGCTGGGAAAAGCCAGCACCGTGCGCAGGGCGCCCGGTTCCGGCACAGCCGGATCAAACAGCAGGGTTTCCTTGTTCAGGACTCGTTCGGTGGGTCGGGAGGGGTCGGTGGAGGCGGGGCGGTGAAGGCGCGCCTGCGGATTGATCCCTCCCAGGCGTGGTGAATGCCGCCACGTCGCTCACGGCGTGCTTCCAGGTGATCCTCTTCCAGCAGTTCCTTGCCCAGCTGGCGTTCATAGATGGAGCGGTCATCAAAGAGACGTGCCACCAAGAAGCTGGCCAGACAGGCCACCAAGATCGGTTTGAGAATCAGCAGATCCTTGGTAAGGGCGAAGGCCAGAAACATGGCCGTGATCGGTGTGCGTGAGCAGCCGGCCACGAAGGCACCCATGCCCGCGAACACATAGGTGCTGGGGACGTGACCGGTGAGCGCTTCAACCCAGATGCCGCAGGCCAGGCCGATGGCGCCTCCCAGGGTGAGCATCGGAAAGAACAGACCGCCTGGGGCGCCGGACGCCGCCGCAAGACCGGTGCTGAAGAAGAGCACAGTGAACGTGCCTAGAGCCATCGGGATGTCGGCTTCGCCAGCGCCGATCAGATGCTGAAGTCCTTCCAGATCCCGGAAGGCTTCGGGCAGGAATGCATACACGCTGCCAAGCACACATCCGCTGATCACCATTCGCAGCACCAGACGATCACCGAACCAGGCATTTCCCTTGCGTTGCATGGCCAGCACGTAGCGGCAGTAGATCTCTGCCAGCACGCCCACCACCACGCCAAGTCCGATCAGATAGCCCAGATCGATGGGCAAAAAGCTCACCGTGGGTGTGTATTCCCGTTCCAGGAGGAACCCTTGGGTGGCATCCAGGCCACCGGTGGCGGGACTAATGCCTAGCAGTCCCAGCACATCGGCCCAGGCATCGGCCCAGAAGGTGGTGACGATCACTAGCAGCAGGACTACTGGCCTGGCGGAGTGGAGTAGTTCCTCCACGGCATAGACAAATCCTCCGATCGGCGCGCTGAACACCGCTGCGATGCCGGCGCCGCCCCCTGCAGCAACGATCACACGGCGAAAGGCCACCGGTGCCTTCAGCCAGCGGGCCATCTGCCAGGCCACGGAACCACCCATCTGCACGGCAGGGCCTTCAGGACCGAGCGGGAAACCACTGCCAATGGCCACGATGCCACCCACCAGTTTCACCAGGCCCACCTGAAGGCCCATGGGCACAGCCCGGTGTTTTAAAAATCCCATGATGTGGGTGATGCCTGAACCACCGGCCGCCGGTGCCAGCCGTGACACCAGCAGGCCGGAAACCAGACCGCCCAAGCCCCCCAGACAGGGCAGCACCATCCAGGCGGGGTACTCGGCCAGCAGCTCCAGTCGCCAACCACCTAGCAGTTTGAGACCGGCCTTGAACAGCACGCCTGTGAGGGCTGCACCCAAGCCAGTGAGCATCAACGCCAGCACCACCACCCACCAACGGCGTTCCAGCAGGCGGCGGATGCTGCGGCTGGATCCGCGCTGATGCCGGCGTTGTTTCAGGTCACTCAGAACTGCCATGTCGTTGCTGGTCTGGGTTCAGGCCCCAGCCAGCATCTGAGCCTCCTCATCAACACTCACAATCCGACCTTCGTCTTCGAAACCTGAGATCTGATCGAAGTTCAGATAGCGGTACAGCTCATCGGAGAGGGGATCGATTTTCTCCGCTGCGATGCTTCGGTACTCATCGGGGGTGGGGATCCGACCTAGCTGTGCGCAGACCGCCGCCAGTTCGGCGCTCCCGAGATACACCTGGGCCCCTTTGCCCAGGCGGTTGTTGAAGTTGCGGGTGCTCGTGGAGAAGACCGTGGTGTCGTCTTCGACGCGGGCCTGGTTGCCCATGCACAGGGAGCAGCCGGGCATCTCCATCCTGGAGCCGGCCGCCTCAAAGGTGGCGTAGTAGCCCTCGGCCTTCAGCGTCTCCTCATCCATGCGGGTGGGCGGGCAGACCCAGAGGCGTGCCGAGTTTTGGCCGGCGCCTTCAAGCACCTTGGCCGCGGCACGGTAGTGGCCGATGTTGGTCATGCAGGAGCCGATGAACACCTCCTGCACGGGATCACCAGCCACCTCGCTGAGCAGCTTCACGTTGTCGGGGTCGTTGGGGCAGGCCACCACCGGTTCCGTGAGCTCGTCGAGGTTGATCTCCAGCACCTCTGCGTACTCTGCGTCTGTGTCAGCACTCATCAGCTGGGGGTTCTCCAGCCAGGTCTCCATGGCCTTGATGCGCCGCGCCAGGGTCCGGGCATCGCTGTAGCCCCGGGCAATCATGTTTTTGAGGAGCGCCACATTGCTGCGCAGGTACTCGCTCACCGTGGCTTCGGAAAGCTTGATGGTGCAGCCGGCGCAGGAGCGCTCGGCGCTGGCGTCGGTGAGTTCGAAAGCCTGTTCCAGCTTCAGGTCAGGGAGACCTTCAATCTCCATGATCCGGCCATTGAACAGGTTCTTCTTGTTGGCTTTTTCAACGGTGAGCAGGCCTCTCTGAATCGCCACCCAGGGAATGGCATTCACCACATCGCGCAGAGTGACGCCTGGTTGTAGCGAGCCACGGAAGCGCACCAGCACTGACTCGGGCATGTCGAGCGGCATGGCACCGATCGCGGCTGCGAAGGCCACCACCCCTGAGCCACCCGGGAAGGAGATCCCCAGTGGGAAGCGGGTGTGGCTGTCACCGCCCGTGCCCACGGTGTCGGGTAGGAGCATGCGGTTCAGCCAGCTGTGGATGATGCCGTCGCCTGGTCGCAGGGCGACACCGCCTCGCTGGGCGAAGAAATCCGGCAGTTCTTTCTGGGTTTGCAGGTCGACGGGCTTGGGATAGGCGGCGGTGTGGCAGAAGCTCTGCATCACCAGATCCGAGGAGAAGCCCAGGCAGGCCAGTTCCTTCATCTCGTCCCGGGTCATCGGACCGGTGGTGTCCTGGGACCCGACGGTCGTCATCAGTGGTTCGCAGCTGGTTCCCGGGCGTACACCCTGGAGTCCACAGGCTTTGCCCACCATCTTCTGGGCCAGCGTGAAGCCCTTGCCGGTGTCCGCTGGGGCCGAAGGACGGATGAACAGGTCGGAGGAGGGAAGACCTAGCTGGTTGCGCACCTTGTCGGTGAGGGCACGGCCGATCATCAGAGGGATGCGGCCGCCAGCGCGCACCTCATCGCTGATGGTGCTCGGCTTGAGCTCGAAGCGGGCAATGATTTCACCGGCATTGGTTTCACCGGCAGCTCGCTCGATCGTTCCGGCATGGGGCCGGATGGTGATCACATCACCGCTTTTGAGGGTGGTGACGTCACATTCAATCGGCAGCGCGCCGGAGTCTTCCGCTGTGTTGAAAAAGATCGGCGCAATCTTGCCCCCGAGAATCACGCCGCCGGCTTTTTTGTTCGGCACATAAGGAATGGCGTTCCCCGTGTGCCACAGCACCGAATTGATGGCGCTCTTGCGGGAGCTGCCGGTGCCCACCACATCACCCACGTAGGCCACGGGATGGCCTTTTTGCTTGAGCGTCTTGATGGTGTTCAGGCCATCAGGATCCCGTGTTTCCAGCATGGCTAGGGCATGGAGCGGGATGTCCGGCCGGGTGGTGGCATGGGTGGCTGGTGACAGGTCATCCGTGTTGGTTTCCCCGTCAACCTTGAACACGGTGACAGTGATTTCGCTGGCCAATTCTGGTTTGCATGTGAACCATTCCCCTGCAGCCCAACTGTCGACCACTTGTTTGGCAAAGCGGTTGGTGGACGCCAGCTCCATCACTTCGTTGTAGGCGTCGTATACCAGCAGGGTGCGACTGAGACCTTCCGCAGCGCACAAGGCCAGAGCTTCCTCGTCGTGCTTGAGCAGTTCAATCAGTGCTGCAACGTTGTAACCACCAACCATGGTTCCCAGCAGTCGGGTGGCGTCCAAGGCAGAGACCAGTGGGCTCTCGGCTTCACCCTGGGCCACGGCGCTGAGCCAAGTGGCTTTGACGTAGGCCGCTTCATCCACTCCAGGCGGAATTCGTTCGCTGAGCAGATGCAGCAGTTCGTCCTCTTCTCCAGCGGGAGGGTTCTGCAGCAGCTCCGTGAGCGCCTGGGTCTGGGAGGCATTCAGAGGCAGTGCCGGGATGCCTTGGGACAGGCGTTGGGCGGCGTTCTCGCGGTAAGTGCTCAGCATCGGATTCGGTGCAGGAACGTCAAAGCGATTCCATTGTCCTGCGTCACCGTTCCGAACCGCTGTTAAGCAGATGCATGCACCTTGCGTAGTCTGAGTGAATTCCTGGTTTGGAGCATGACCACCACTCACGATCTGCATGTGGTGGACACTCGGCCATTGGTGCCTCCGGCATTGCTGCATCGCGATTTACCCATCGATGCCAAGGCGACGGAAACAGTGGCTACGGCACGAGGTCGCATTCAGGCCATCCTTCGTGGTTTGGATCATCGTCTGCTTGTGATCGTTGGACCGTGCTCCGTACACGACGTCGGTGCCGCCCGCGATTACGCACGGAGATTGGCGTCCTTAAGGGAACGCCACGCTGCGGAACTGGAAGTGGTGATGCGGGTTTATTTCGAGAAACCTCGGACCACAGTCGGTTGGAAGGGGCTGATTAACGACCCTCATCTCGACGGTTCCTACGACATCAACACCGGCTTGCGCATGGCCCGTGCCTTGCTGCTGGATCTGGCCAGAGATGGCATGCCCGCAGCCACGGAACTGCTCGACCCTGTGGTGCCTCAATACATTGCTGATCTCATTGGTTGGACGGCCATTGGTGCCCGAACCACTGAAAGTCAGACCCACCGTGAGATGGCCTCAGGATTGTCGATGCCGATCGGCTACAAAAACAGCACCGATGGAAGTGCCGCCATTGCGATCAATGCGATGCAGGCAGCTTCAAAGCCGCATCATTTCCTGGGAATCAATCGTGAGGGTCACGCCTCCATCGTGAGCACCACCGGCAATCCGGATGGTCACTTAGTGCTCCGGGGCGGCAATCGAGGCACCAACTATCACCTTGAAGCGATTCAGGACGCGGCGGCTGAACTGGATGCTGCAGGTCTGCCCGATCGGTTGATGGTGGATTGCAGTCATGGCAATTCGAACAAGGATTACCGCCGTCAAGGTGACGTTCTTAGGGCGGTGGCGTCTCAGGTCGAGCAGGGTTCAACCCACGTCATGGGCGTGATGCTGGAAAGTCATCTCGTGGAAGGGAATCAGAAGATCAGTTCTGATCGCTCCGCTCTGACTTACGGCCAAAGCGTCACCGATGCTTGCATCAGCCTTGAAACAACGGCTGATTTGCTGGACGAACTGGCCAATGCGGTGAAAAAAGTTGGCACTCGCTCGATAGGAGTGCCAGTTTCTTGAAACTCAGTCGGACGTTTTTGGCCTTTTAAGTCATCTGTTCAAATTGAACTTTGCTTAAATTTGATGTGTTTATTTTGGGCTCAATCCTCTTGGAGGTTGGCTCAATGATCGGGTTGCATATCTTTGGTTTTGGCGATCCACTTCGTTTGTATGAACTGGATCGCGACAGTGGATTGTGGGTGCGAGGATTTCGACCGCTTCAGTTGGACGATCTGCTGGGTTGGTCACAGGGCGTAGCCCATCAGCAGCATTGGGATGTTGATGCCCTGCACCAGCAGGTGATGCATTTCTGGGTGGGTCAGGCTGCACAGATTCAGCTCTGGCAGATGCGATTGCATGACCTGCCCGATGATCAGACGCTTGTGGCAGCTTTGGGTAGCAGGGGTGACTGGTGTCGGCACATGGAGCGTCTGCTTCGCGCTTAGATCACCATCCAGGACCAGCACAAACCCACGGCCAATGGCACGCTGAGGTTGTCGATTCCCCAGCGGCTTAGTTGCTCTAGGCCCACTGCCATGGCACAGACCGCAGACAGTCGTAGGGGATGCAAAGGGCTTTGGCTCACCAGTGCCAGTCCTGTCAACACCAAGGCAGTGACCACAGCCATCGTCAATGTTCCAGCAACGGACTTGTGTTGTTGCCAAAACGTCCAGCTCGCTGACTCGATCCCCCGACCCACCAAGCCTGCTAAGCCATCGGCGAAGGCCATCACAAGCACACCGGCACAGGCGGCAATCGCTTGATCAGGCCAAAACAAGGCCAGCAGAAGCGTAATTGCAAGCCCATACGCCACAGTTCCGTAGCTCTGGCGATCAACATCCTCAACGGCGGGGAGCAGTTTCCAGCGGTGGTTGATTGCAGTGATCAAGGTGACTGCTACCGCCACGGTCAACGCGATCGATTGAGGAATCTCAAGCCACCAGGCCAAAGCGATCACCGGACCTGTGCCGATGTGGACAATCTTGCGGCTGAGTTCTCGGCGCTGAGGCCACTGTCGTTTGCAGATCACTGCTGTTGACAGCACCAGGAGCATCCAGGTGCTGATGATCAGCAGAGATAGAAGCAAGGTCTCAGGCTGCCTTCTGGTGATTGGTCATCACACGCAGCTTCAGAATGGCCTTGGCCTCGAGCTGACGGACCCTCTCACGCGACACATTGATTTGACGACCGATTTCGGCCAAGGTCAAAGGCTCAGCACCATCCAGGCCGAAACGCAGTTTGAGGATTTTTTGCTCTCGCTCGTTGAGTTGCGAAAGCCAGCCTCCCAGGTGTTCTTTCTGGATGCTCCGATCCATCCCTTCCATCGGTTCCGCCCCGTTGGGGTCTGGAATCAATTCGCCAAGGGTGCTGCGATCTTCTTCGCCACGCGCGTGGGCATCAAGTGAGGCGCAGGGCGCACTCTGGGCAATCAGATCCTCAAGGTCGCGGGGCTCGATCCCCATGGCGCTCGCCAACTCCAAGCGATTGGGTTGCCGACCGAATCGATGCGACAGCTCACGGGTGATGCGCCGCATCTTCGACAGTTTTTCACTGATGTGAATCGGGAGACGAATGGTGCGGGCGCTGTTGTCGATGGCCCTGGTCATCCCTTGGCGAATCCACCAATAGGCGTAGGTGGAAAACTTGTAGCCCATGGCGGGGTCGAATTTGTCGACCGCACGCTCAAGACCAATGGCACCTTCTTGCACCAGATCCAGCAGTTCGAGGCCTTGGTTCTGATATTTCTTTGCCACACTGACGACCAAGCGGAGATTGGCGGCCATCATTCGATCGCGTGCACGCTTGCCCATGCGGATGCGGTGACACTGCCGCGGAGTGCGCTCATCTTCGGGTATCTCGAGAAGTTCCTTCATGGCCTGCACGTGATGCGCCAGCTCGATCTCTTCGGCTGCCGTTAGCAGTGGTACGCGTCCGATGCTGCTCAGGTAGTAGCCGATCGAATCGGTGGCTAATCGACCACTCTGCTTTGACGAGCGGCTGGAGCTAGTTCTTGAACGCGCAGCACTGTTTCGTCGACCTGTGGTCGGCAATACAGGGTCAGAAGAAGAGACTTTTTGAGTCAGTTCTTCAGATTCCAGAGGGATCCCCATCACCCTGGCCTCCTGAAATTAGATTTGGGCAAAATTTAGCATCCGTCCCTAAATCTGACCTGAAAGAATCGAAAGTTTTTCCGAATCTGCAAATTGTCGTTAAGTCGTATGAGTCAAATGTGAAATGAAGAGGTTGAAACGAGCCCTATGGCTGTATCCATCAATACACAGCTGCAGTTTTTATGCGTGGGTTTGTAGCCCTTTTTTCCAGTGTTCAATCAAATGCAGTTGAGAATTGCAGACAACATCTTCGGGATGGCGTTGGCGAAAGCTGCCGTCTTCCTGCATGTCGAAGGAGCCGCGGTTGTCGTCTAAGTAAAGTTGCAACAAGCGTTCTAATTGTTGCCTGAGCGCTGGTTCGTCGATCGATGTGACGGCTTCCACCCGCCGATCGAGGTTGCGTGGCATCCAATCAGCGCTGCCGATGTACACCTCCGGTTCGCCTCCATTGGCAAACCAAAAGACGCGGGAATGTTCGAGGAACCGTCCAATGATGCTGATCACGCTGATGTTGTCGCTGACACCTTCACGCCCCGGGTAAAGACAACACATGCCACGAATGATCAGTTCGATGATGACGCCAGCCTGTGATGCCTCGTAGAGAAGAGCAATGATCTCAGGATCCACCAAAGAATTCATCTTGGCCTTGATGTGGCCGCCCCCCCCCTCCCGGGCATGTTCGATTTCGCGTCGGATGAGATTTTCCATGCCCTTGCGCAGTGACACTGGAGCAACCAGTAGTTTTCGGAATTCCTGCTGCTTGGAGAAGCCTGTGAGGTAGTTGAACAGTTCCACCAGATCTTGACCAAGCTCTGGACGAGCGGAGAGCAGCCCGAGGTCGGTGTAGAGGCGAGAGGTTTTTGAGTTGTAATTTCCGGTTCCGATGTGCACGTAACTGCGCAGCCGTTCTTTCTCTTTGCGGACGACCAGCACGATCTTGGTGTGTGTCTTCAGGCCAAGAACGCCATAGACAACGTGCACACCTGAGCTTTCCAGCTGCTTCGCCCACTGAATGTTGTTGTCTTCGTCGAAGCGTGCCTTCAGTTCCACGAGTGCCATCACCTGTTTGCCATTCTCAGCGGCGCGGATCAAGGCGGCGATGATCGGTGAATCCTTCGAGGTGCGATAGAGGGTCATCTTGATCCCCATGACCAGAGGATCGTCCGCAGCCTGGTTGATGAACTCCTCAACGGAGGTCGAAAACAGGTCGTAGGGGTGATGTAGAAGCACGTCACGCCGACGCACCACGGAGAAGATGCTCTCGAACTCCTCTTCCTTGATGGAGCCGTCTTCGAGCATGCTCCGCTGGGCTCGGCCAAGAACAGCCGGTGTCATTCCTGAGTGCGATTCGTCTTTGAGTTTGGCCAGGGGAATTGCCATCAGCCCAAAGAGATCGTCGAGCCCAAGGGGTCCGTCAACGCGGTAGAGATCGTTTTCTTCCACTGACATTCCATCCAGAAGCATTTCGACCATGTCTTGCGGCATTTCATCAGCGACTTCTAAGCGCACGACTTCACCGCCCATGCGTCGCTTCCGCAGACCTTGTTCAATCGCGATCATCAAGTCGTCGGCCTCAAGATCACGCAGTTCCAAGTCGGCATCCCTGGTGACTCGGAAGAAGTAATGCCCCTCGATGCTCATGCCGGGGAACAGCAGCTCCAGGTTGAAGGCCACAACCTGTTCCAACGGCACAGCGGTGTGGACTGGCCTGTCCTTGGAATCGGCCAGATCCGTTGGGATGGCAACGAACCGGGGAAGGATTGTTTGGGGCACTTTCACCCTGGCCAGCAGGCTCTGTCCGGTTTCCGGATCTCGAATCAGTGCCGCCACATTCAGGCTCAGGTTGCTGACGAAGGGAAATGGGTGTGCTGGATCCACCGCCAAGGGTGTGAGTACAGGAAAGATCGCCGTTTGGAAGTAGTTGTCGATCCAGAGTTGTTGACGTTGATTGAGCTGCGCATAGTCGAGTAGATGAGCACCCTGGTCGTGCAGTTGTTGCTTGAGTCGTGTGCGGTAGTGATCCTGCTGACGACGCAGCAGTGGTGCGAGATTCTCACGAATGGCCTGCAGCTGTTCGATGGGTGTGAGTCCGTCTTCGCTGCGTTTGTTGATCCCCGCTTCAACCTGGGCCTTCAGTGATGCGACCCGCACCATGAAGAACTCATCGAGGTTGTTGCTGAAAATGGCGCTGAATTTCGCTTGCTCTAGGAGTGGGGTGCGTTCGTCCAGTGCCTGGATCAGAACCCTTTCATTGAAGGCAATCCAGCTGAGCTCCCGATTGATGTAGAGATCAGGATCGAGGGCTTGCTTTGCCATCACGGAAGAAAATCGGGTGCAAAGGCTCTTGGTCGAAAGCTAGCAATCGAGTTTTGACGGCAAGTGGTCCAGGAGACTTGTCAGTCTTGAATGGTTTCTGGCCGATTCCGGATGCTGCCAGCCACCAAGAGGGCAACTCCGATCAGCATCATGCTTCCGAACCAGAACGGACTGGTGACGCCAATCCGGTCGTAGCTGAAGCCAGCGGCGGAGGCGCCAAGAAATGTGCCGAGGCTTTGCAGACCCTGCAGACCGCCCAGTGCTGATCCTTGGCCATCGCTGCCAAGACGACGCGAGACCAGAGCACGCAAGCAGGGGGTCACAAGACCCGTGCCGAGTGCCAGCAAAGACACGGCGGTGTACACCACTGGAATGGAGTTATTCGGTGTCGCCATGGGCACCAACAGGCATCCGGAGGTCAGAAGACCAAGACCAACGAGGGTCAAACGGAGTTCACCGAAACGCTTCACCAGCGGTCCGATTAAGCCTCCCTGGACCACCATTGCGATGACTCCAACCAGGGCGAAAGCGGCTCCAGCCATGCCTTCAGTCCAGTTGAAACTGTTGCATAGGTACAGCACTAAAACGGTGGTGAAACCGTTGAAGGCCATAAAGAAGCCAAAAAAGGCGATCGAGAGGCGACGCACCTCTGGTTTGGCAAACACGCGTGCCAAGAGCGTGACTGGATTGAGCTCGCGCCTTCGCGGCAGTTGCTTTCTGGCATTGATGGGATGCGTTTCTGGGAGGAGTCCAAGTACCACGATTAAGTTCGCGACGGCGAAGGCTGTTGCAGCCCAGGCAGGAAGAATGCGGTTGACATCACCCAGCAGTCCACCAAGACCAGGACCAAGGACAAACCCCAGGCCAAAGGCCACGCCAATGAGGCCGAAGGCTTTGGCCCTGTTTTCTGGTGTGGTGATGTCGGCTAAGACAGCTGTGGCTGTGGCGGCAGTGCCCCCGCTTGCCCCATCGATGACTCGCGCCAGAAACAACAGGGCGAGGGGCAGACCTGCTGCTGCCGCCTCTGGCCAGATTGGTTGCCATGGCACGGTCAAGGTGGTGGCAAAGAGACCCATGCCAATCACAGAGCCAAAGACGCAGAGGCTGATGATGGGTTTTCGTCCGAAGCGGTCACTCAGTGCGCCAATAAGTGGCGCCACTGCGAACTGGGAGAGGGCGTACGTGCCTGAGAGCAGACCTACCGTGCTGCCGTTGCTGCTGAAGTCTTCCAGTAGGAAGGGCAGCAGAGGCAGAAAGATGCTCTCGCTAAGGCGGTCATTGAGCAGCGTCAGAAAGGCGCTGAGCAGAGTGGGAATGCGAGGACGCTGCAAAGCCGCCTGCGTGCACAGAAGACTCACACTCCCATAAGGGGCACTCGCCATGGCGCTTCGACCGATCGTTCCAACTGATGAGGGTCTTTTGCGGGAGATCTATGCCGATGCCATCGAAACCCAGGCCCCGGCGCTTTATACAGACGAGCAAGTGAGGGCATGGTCGGCTTTAGCCTGGCTGCCTGGTGTTCTGGATCGGACCCTTCGCACCGGGTGCGGCTGGATCAGTGGAGGCGATGCTGCGTTTGCGATCCGTGATCCACGGGACCGGCTTGCCTTGCTGTACTGCCGAGGACGCTCGGCACGACAGGGTCATGCTGGAGCTCTGCTGGACAGAATTGAAGCGGACGCGGCCGATGAGGGTGTGACCTGTCTGCGCACAGAGGCCAGTCAGTGCAGCCGCTCGCTGCTGGAGAGACGTGGTTGGTCTGTGGTGGCCCCCGAAACGATTGCTATCGCTGGAGTGATGTTTGAGCGTTATCGGATGGAGAGGCTGTTGCGCCACACGCGCAGTTGATCCAGTTGCGCCAAGGCTTTGCCGCTTTCCAGCACGGCTACAGCGTTTTGGATCCCAGCTTCAAGAGTGTCGGTGAGACCGGCAAACCACAGATAAGCCCCCGCATTCCAGCGAAGGGCGTCACTGAGAGGGCCTCGATTCGACAGGGCTTGAAGGGCTTGATCCTTCCAGTCCTGGTCCTTGGACCACTCCACGTCGGCGTCATGGCAGCCATGGTCCCTGGGATGCAGGATCTGCCTTTCGGCCTCGCCATGGCGGACACGGGCTGTGATGCAGGCCCGACCGATCGGCAGATCGGTTCCTCCCTCAAGCCCTTTCACGGTGAGCACATCGGTCTCGCCGGCGAGCCTGAGTGCTTCCCAGGCCCGGCTTTCGGTGGGAGGGTGCACGAAGCCGCTGACCAACAGATGCGCACCTGCATGGGCTGTCCAGAGAAGTTCCAGGCTGGCTACCGGTGGGCGTTTGCCGAGGTCTTCGCGGTATTCGATCAGCGAGTCTGCGATTGAGAAATGATCCGGTTGGTGAATCAGTGCAAAACCATGGGTTTCAAAGCCTGCCTGCACTTGACTGAGGCAAAGACCTGTCAAATCAAGGTCCAGCAGACGGAAAAGGTCCATCGCTGTGATGCCGTACTTGATCGGCATGCGTTCGCCGCCCTGCAGCACCACCGGTTGCTCGCTGGCTAGGAGAACCAGCGTCGTTAGTGGATAGATGGGTGCGGTGCGTGTACGCCCGTCGAAAGGCATACCGAAACAGAGAGGTGCCCGTTGACCTGCCGAGCTCTGCACCACCGGCCCTCTGGATCGGTAGGTGTCCAGCATTCCGGTCAGCTCCTGCGGTTCCGGACGGCGGATGCGATGGGCGATCATAAAAGCGCCGATCTGAGCTGGGGTCGCCTCCTGATCGAGCATGAGAGCCATGGCGTCCGCCGCCTCTTGCCGACTCATCCCCTTGCTGGTGTGCTCTCCACTACCAACTTTTCGCAGGTGCTGCTTGAAGCGTTCACGACCGCTGAGAACAGAGCTCGCCACGCATCATGTCGTCGCTACCAGTAGTTTTCTGTAGCAAGGCTACCTTTGTTGGTAGCGCTTGATACAGAGTTGTTCAGTCGAGCAGAGACAGACCTTCAAAGCTGCCGTGGCGGGGATGGCTTGGATTTTGCCGTCCATCCGCGTAATAGAGGCGCTCAAGCACAAGGCTGGTGGTTCCACTGGACTCGAGCTGCTGACTACTCAGCAAAGATGTGAGAGATCGGAACAGGTTGCTCATAATCGCAACGTCTAATGCGATTAGTAGAGCAGCTTTGGAGGTGTTGTGTTGTGATCAATGCGTCTGAAATGGGTTTTCGGTTTTGTGTTGATTGCTGCTTTTCTTGGGTGGTAAGAGCGAGAGTCTTTATGGGTAATCGGCAATAAACGCCATGACTTTGACCTCCACCTCATCTCCTTCGCTGTCAGCACCATCACAGAGCACTGTGACCGCATCCCTGATGGCTGCGAAGAAAGCCAAAGGAATGAGTTTTGCTGATCTTGAAGCGGCTCTTGGCTTGGATGAAGTGTGGATCGCTTCTCTGTTTTATGGCCAGGCCACAGCGTCAAGCGAAGAGGCAGAAAAGCTGGCTTCGCTTCTGTCTTTGGATCCTGCTATCACTGCTGCCATTCAGGAGTTTCCCACCAAGGGCAGCCTTGAGCCTGTTATCCCCACTGATCCTCTGATCTACCGTTTCTACGAGATCATGCAGGTGTATGGCATGCCTCTGAAGGATGTGATCCAAGAGAAATTCGGCGATGGAATCATGAGCGCCATTGATTTCACTCTCGATGTCGACAAAGTTGAGGATCCCAAGGGTGATCGTGTGAAGATCACGATGTGTGGCAAGTTCCTTCCTTACAAAAAGTGGTGAGCGATTAGGGATCCTCTTGCATCCCTGATTCGAATTCGAGAATCAGTACACAAGCGCCCGGCGAATGCCGGGCTTTTTGATGGTTAGGAACGAAATTGTTGTTCCAGTTGTTGTTGGGCGAGTTGTTGCCGGGAGGCATCGCTCAGAGTTTTACTGAGTTCCAATAAAGAGCTCTGGCTGCTAGGAGTGGCGATGCATCCAAGGGCTCGCAACGCTGCCGCAGCGACCTCATCAGATCCGTCGATGCAGAGCTGCGCCAGCCTGTTGCTGATGCTGGATCCATCCCGTCGCTGTAGAACACGGATTGCTGCGATGACGACAGGGTCTCTGAAGTCATGGAGCAATCCTGAGCAATACCTCAGCAGCTCTTCATCACTCAGGGTGTGAGCCCGGAAACTCAGCAACTGCAAGCCCGCGAGGCGATGCTGCTGACCTGGATGGCGCAGGCTTTCAGTCATGACGGTCTCGGGCACATCCGCACCCCAGCAGGAGAGGGCCTGAACAATGCAGAGGTTGATGTCATCCAGTTGTGAACGGCTGGTGAGTTGATCCAGCAACCAGTTTCTGGCGTCTTTCTGATGGCAGAGGCCTGCTGCCAGTACGAGATCAGGAAGCGCTCCGTGCTGATTGATCAGGCTCTGAATCTCTGGCCAACCCCGATCGGCCAGCATGCCGAGCTTTTCGCTGAGGGCTCGACGGAGATCAATAGAAAGGCTGGGAGAGTAGACCTCCCCCAGCCAATGGGGCTCCAGTGGAGCCCGTCGTGATTGGGAAAGCCGCTCCCAAAGAGCGGCTTCATTCACAGGATGTGACACAGGAGTTGATCAGCGGGCGCCGAGTTCAGCGGCCAGTTCACGCTCCAGTTTGTCGTCATGCTCGGAGGGCAGGACATTCTCAACCTTGGTGCGGTGGGTGCTGTAGAAGAGCATGCCGATGAAGACCATGCCACCGATGATGTTGCCGATGGTGACTGGCAGCCAGTTCCAGAAGATCACCTGACCGAAGTTGACGCCGGATCCCAGGATGGGGCCTGCGGTGTGCAGGAACTGGTTCACCACGATGTGCTCCATGCCCATCGATTGGAACGCGGTAATTGGGAGCCAGCAGGCCAGGATCTTGCCGGGAACACTTTTGCTCACCAAAGCCATCGTCACGCCGAGGCACACCAGCCAGTTGGCAATCAGACCGCGCAGGATGGCCAGGAAGAACCCAAGGGTCTCGAGGTTCTCATACTTAGTGACCACATTGGTCTTATTAAGGGCAATGATCTTGGCTGCAACTTGTTGCCACATGCCACCGCCATCGGCAGCAGAGGCAGGATCCACGGTGCCGCCACTGGTGAGGCTGATGGCCATCAGAACGGCGACAACAGCTGTTCCAATCCAGTTACCGAACCAAACCCAAGCCCAGTTGCGGAAGGTTGCCTTCCAGGAGCTTTTGCCCGCCCAAGTTGCCATGGGCAGCAGGGCGAAGTTGCCAGTGACCAACTCCATGCCAAAGAGCACGATGCTGGCGAAGCCAAACGGGAACAACAACGAGCCCAACCAGGGTTGACCGCTCTTGAGTCCGATGGTCAAAGCCAGGATGACAGCGAGGCCGAGAATCGCGCCGGAGTAAAAACCACGCAAAAGTAGGTTTTTGACGCTGACGGTTGCCTTTTTGCCGCCTGCGGCAATCATGCCGTCGACAAGTTCGTTGGGTAGGACGTAGTCCATTTGTGAAGCCGACGCACTCATGGTTTTCGTGGTGGGATGAAAGGTTGGTGAGGGTTGAATTCGACGCGATTCAACCGCTGATTTTGTTCATCAGCTTGGAAAACAGATCTTGTTGATCTGAATTGCGGCTGATGGGTTGTTTGTCTTGGCCAACTGAGGTGATCCAGTTGACCAGACGGGAAAAATAGTCGTTGCTGTTAGCCATGGAGGGTGGTAGGGGAAGTGTCGTCGAGCAATCAGAATTGGTCTCAAAAGGTGTGCACCAGCTCTGAGTTGATTTGAACCTCATGTCAAACATTTAGGCGCGGGGTGTGGCGCCAAAACGTTCGATCAGCACTTCGCGTAAGGCGGATTTGATTTCATCCGCCGGGATAGCTTTGCGATGCACTTCACCAAGGGAGGGGTTCGGGCCCTGTGAGCCTCCAAGGGTCATGGTGTAGCCCTCACCCATCACGCCTTCACTGTTTTTCGCTTTCGTTCCGGTCAGTCCAATGGCACCCATGTAGGCCTGGCCACAGGTGTTTGGACATCCGGTCCAGTGGATTTTCAGCTCATCTGGGAGCGTTAATTCTTGATCCAGTTCCTGCGCGGCTTGGAGCGCTTGATCCTTGGTATTGGTGAGTGCAAATCCGCAGTAAGTGTTCCCTGTGCAGGAGACGGTTCCCGCGGCGATGTGGCCGGGTTCGAGAGGAAACCGTCCAAGCAGCTCATCGGCTTTGAACGCTTCCAATTTGTCCGCTGGGAGTCCAACCAGAATCACATTCTGATCTTCTGTCAAACGCACCTCGCCGGCGCCGTAATTGAGGCTTGCGGTGGCAAAATCTTGGAGATCTTGCGCTTTAAGCCGTCCGACAGGCACATGAAGTCCCGCGTACGACAAGCCGTCTTGCTTTTGCGGATGGATACCGTAGTGAGAGCGAGGGGTTGTATCGAAAACAGACCCGGGATCAGGAGTGAGCGGTCCGAACAGCTCTTCAACCTGAGTGCGGAACGTGTCGAAGCCCACCTGATCCAGGTAGAGGCGGAAGCGTCCCTTTGGACGCTTGTCCCGTTCTCCGTTGTCGCGCCAGAGCCGGATCACGGCATCGGTCATCTTGCAGATTTCATCAGGCTTCACCCAGGCATTCAGCGGGATGGCATAGGCATTCATTTGTGAGGAGAGCACCCCGCCGATCCAGACGCCGAATCCCATCACACCGTTGTTTTCCACAGGGTGGAAGACGATGTCGTTGTGCAGTAAGAAATTGTCTTTGGCTCCTGCAACAGCAGTGTTCCATTTTCTGGGCAGGTTGGAATATTCAGGATTTCCCTTGCAGTTGTTGGTCAGGAAGTTCTGGAGTTCTGTCGTGTAAGGACGGGTGTCGACAATCTCTTGGGGATCGATGCCAGCAATGGGGTTGCCGGTAACGTTTCGAGGGTTGTCGAAGCCGGATTGGATGGTGCTCAGACCGGCCTCCTCAAGCCGACGGAGGATTTCAGGCAAATCTCCAAGCAGCACGCCTCGTAACTGCAGGTTCTGGCGGGTTGTGATGTCGCAACTTCCTTCTTCGCCGTATCGCTCAACAATTGAGGCGACCACGCGGAGTTGATCGGCGGACAGCACACCATTTGGAACTCTCAAACGCAGCATGAATTTGCCCGGAGTTTTCGGGCGCCAAAACATGCCATACCACTTCAGGCGAAGCTGGAGGTCCGTTTCGTCGACCTGCTCCCAGCCCATTTCTGCAAATTTTTCAATCTCGCTGCCCACAAGCAGACCGTCTTTGTCTGCTTTGTTTTGCTCGATCTTGTTGAGCTTCTTGCCATCCAGATAAGGCCTGGAGGGAGAGCTGAGAGTCATGATCTTGATACGGATAGAACGGATTGATCGTTCAAAACCTGCGAGGATCAATCAAAAGGGTTTTTTAAAACCAGCGCTTCAGAATGAAGGGAGCGCTTGGTGAGTATGACAACAGGTCGGTTGTGCGCCTGTCGGTAGTGGTTCAAACCGTTTTGTCTGTTGATCCTTCACGGCTGTCGAATGGAGCAAACTGTCGCCGTGGCTACATCTGTTGTGCCTGGCTGAGCCGTAGAAGGCTGCCTTCCGCGGCTTCAGTATTGGCGTCCAACTTCGCCAAGCATGCGTACGGCTCCATGACGGAGCATTTGCCAAACGCGCTGCATCGCCGCGAAATCCCGTTCAAGCTCGCTCTGGAACCGAGTGCTGTCGGCACGTTTCGGTTCTCTGCTGGCGTATCTTCCGCGGTCGTCAAAACGTCTCGACCGGTAGCGTTGATCGGTGACTTCTCTGCGGGATCGTCCCTCCAAAGCCGCGCGTTCGGAGTATTGACGTCGGGACATGAAACGAAAAACCTTCAGGATGAGGTGATGTCAGCAGTCGGTTCGGCCATCGATCCGTGGCCATTGCTACGGAATCGAAACTTGCGGTCCGAGCGGGCCATCCGTTTGGTGGTGCATGGTCGCTCGGGGGGTGAGGTGCCCAAGGCGCTGATGGCTCTGAGGCAGGAGCTCCAGCAGCATCGTTCGGCTCCGGTTCAGCTCGAGGTGCTCACGGCCGATTCTCCTCCACCTTGCCCTGACGCGCCGAGCTGGTTGGTGCCGTTGCTGTTATGGCCAGGAGCCCATGCTCGTGATGATGTGCCTGCCATTCGGCGGCGCATGCGTTCAGAAGGTGCTGATGTCACACTCCTTCCGTTTCTAGGGGCCTGGTCTTGGTGGTGGTCGTTGGTGGTAGAGGCTCTCGATCCCTTGCTGACAGGTGAAGTCGTGCTCCTTCACCATCCCCTCCGACCTGGAGTTGCTGACCGTTTTCTCCATCAATTGAGCCGGCGTCTTTCTGTTCCTTTGGTCGCGTCTGACCGGTGGGCGGAGTACCGCCTCCATCACCCTCAAGCCCAGGCACTCCCCCTCGCTCTTGCTCCCAATCGCATGACGGAGACGCTTAGCGAGACTGGAGGTTTGCAACCGCTTCTGCACCATTCCCTGATTCGTCAGGGCCTGATTGATTTGCTGATCGCTCTGCCGTGACCACTGTTCAACAACCTGGAACTGTTTATCTGGTGGGAGCTGGGCCGGGTGATCCTGAACTGCTCACGGTGAAGGCGCATCGCCTGTTGCGCAGTTGTGATGCGCTTGTTTACGACTCACTCGTGCCCGAAGAGGTACTGGACCTGGTGCCGGAAAGCTGTGAGCGCCGGTTTGTGGGGAAACGTCGGGGTCATCATTCCGTTCCCCAGCCCAGCACCAATGCGGTGTTGGTGGAGATGGCCGAGAAGCATGAAACCGTGGTTCGGCTTAAGGGTGGGGATCCTTTTCTGTTCGGTCGGGGTGGCGAGGAAGCGGCTTATTTGGCGCAACGGCAGATCCCTGTGCAGGTGGTTCCTGGAGTGACCGCAGGAATTGCTGCACCGGCCTATGCCGGCATCCCGGTCACCCACCGTCGTGCTGGTTCCTCCGTCACCTTCGTGACCGGTCACGAGGAAATCGACAAGCGGCGCCCTTCTGTGAACTGGCGCTCCCTCGCTGCTGCTAGTGATGGACTGGTGATCTACATGGGTCTGCACAATCTGCCGCGCATTGCGGAAGAGCTGATGGCGGGTGGGCTCGTTCCGGAGACCCCCGTTGCTGTGATTCAGCAGGGAACGGTGGCGGGCCAGCGTTGTCTGAAAGCCACCCTTGCGGATGTTGCTGATCAGACCAGAGCTCAGGAGTTCAAGTCACCGTCCATCGTTGTCGTCGGTGACGTGATCGATCATCAGGTTGAAGCCTGCAAGCCATCGCCTGCTGCGGTCACCATGCCGATTCCATTTTGATCGCAGCCTTACTCCTTGAGTCGTGCCCGTAGCTGCGCCAGGTTGCAGGGTCGAGTTTCAGGATCAAGCTGTGCTCGGATCAACCGTTGCCAAGCTGTGGTGACGGCATCCAGGGACCCCGGCAGCACAAAGATAAAAGTGCGATTGGCCACGCCTGCCAGACAACGGCTTTGCAAGGTGCTGGTGCCGATGCTGTCAAAGGAGATCACACGGAACAGCTCACCAAATCCGTCGATGGTTTTGTCCAGCAGAGGTTCAATGGCTTCTGGTGTCCCATCTCGACCGGTCAGGCCTGTCCCGCCGCTGGTGATCACCACGTCAACGGTTGGGTCAGCGATCCATCGGCTGAGTTCCGCCCTGATTTGATAGCGATCGTCCGCACAGAGTGCACGCTCATGGAGTTGATGGCCAGCGTCTGCGATGCTGCGTTGCAGCTGATCGCCGCTGCTGTCCTCGTCGAGAGTGCGTGTGTCGGAAATGGTGAGCAAGGCAATCGCGAGGCCCACGGAACAGTGGCGGTGACCTCGGACGCTAGAACCTCTTCAGCTGCAACGGCCGTGGTGCTGCACGTGTTGCTTTTCGCTTCCCTGCGCGAACGCGCCGGTTGGGCTGAGCGCTCACTCCCGCTGTCGTCAGAGGTGACCACAGCCCGTGAGGTCTGGCACCAGTTGGATCTCGGCTCACTGCAGGGCATCACTGTTGCCGTTAACCAGGAGTTGGTCGAGCTGGATCAGCCTCTGAAGTCCGGTGATGAGTTGGCATTTCTGCCTCCGTTCACTGGAGGTTGAGGGATGAATGGCATTCAGGTTGAAATTCGTTCGACATCTTTTGATCCTTGGCAGGAGCTGATGCGATGGGGCGGCGATCCTGCAGCGGTGGCGGTATTTGTCGGCCGCGTGCGCCCGATCGCACTTCATGGCCAGGTTCTTCAAGCGTTGGAGTTGGAGCACTACCCCGGTTTGTGCGAGCGCCGGCTCACCGCCATGGCAGAGCGGCTGCAGCAGCGTCACAAGGCAGGCGCGATGCTGGTCCTGCATCGGGTGGGGCTGTTGCATCCGGGTGAGCCCATCGTGTTGGTGGCCGTTGAGGCGGATCGTCGGGGGGCAGCCCAGCGCTGTTCTGCGGAGCTTTTGGAGGAGCTCAAACATCACGCGCCGTTCTGGAAGCGGGAGTGGTGCAGTGATCAGGGCACCTGGTTGGTGGAGAACACGCCGCTCTGATGGACGTTGGGGTGGAGCAATCGATAGCCCAGCTGCTTTAACCGGTGGTTGCGGATGCGCCGTCCACTGGATTGCGGTTCAAGCCCTCCTGTCCATTGCACGGGTGAAAGCCCCTGACGCGCCAGGCTCTGTTCCACGAGCTCCCGTACTCGGATGGGCTTGTCATTGACCACATTCACCACACCACTCCACTGCCCATCGACAGCAGCCTCCAGTGCACCGGCGGCATCGTCCACATGCACCCAGTTGGTGAAGGTGTTGCCTTCACCTTGTCGTTCTTGGCCCGCCAAATTTTTGAGACGCTTGTTGAGATCACGTCCAGGTCCATGTAGGGCTCCCAAGCGCAGGATGCAGACCGTCCTGTCGTTGATGGCGCCCAGCAGCTGTTCACTCTCGAGGAGCACGGAGCCATGCCCAGGGCCCGGGCATGCGGGTGTGGTCTCATCCACCCAATTGCCGTTGGCATCGCCATACACCGAGCAGCTGCCTGTGTAGAGGATCTGACGCAGTTGCGGTAGTTGTGGCAACAGCGACCTCAGGCAGCGGAAGCTGTCGACGAAGGTGTGCCGGTAGCCCTCTTCATCCACCTGTTGATTCCCTTTTGGACCAAGGCAGAACACAGCGGTGTGCGTCTTTTGCAGGCTCTTCAGCAATTGCTCAGGATCGGTGGCATCGCAGATCATCACCTCATCAGCCAGATGACTCAGCGCGACCTGCCGCTCTTGCCGTGTGGTGGTCAGGGTCAAGTCCAGCGACGGTCGGCGTGGCTGCAGCCGCCGCGCCAGGGTCTCACCCACATAGCCACAACCAATGATTGTCAGTCCCATCACTGGTGTGAGCAATGGCTCGACCTTAAAGACCTTCGCTTGTTTTCACGGTGACTTCGATGACGGATCAGTGGATGTTGAATCGAAGCAATTTCGCCGGTTGTTGGCAGGGACCTGGCATTTGGTTTGGGCGTGATGGCTCGGATCGGTTGGATTTGACCTCGCCTCAACGGGTCATTGATCCCACGACCTACGTCATTCGATTCAGTGACGCTGATCATGGCGTTTGGGACGGTTCTGGCCTGGCCTTCGCTCCGGGTGGGCAAGCCACCTATGACATCAGCCGGAGCTGTTACAACGCTGGCGGCGGATGCTGGCAGTTTGAGGGCGCCGGCGGTCAATCCAGCCTGCGGCTTGATTTGGCTCGCGGTCGCTTCGGGCACGAGATCAATCTCTTCAGAGGCCGCTCCCGTTCGATGTTGGTGCTGCTCTGGGAGCCGCATGACGACGCTTGGCGTTTGCAGGCTGTGGGAGCGGTGGCCTTTCGCTGTCGCGATGCTGCAGATCTCGAACCTGAGCGTCCCACGTGCGGGACACCCGAGGCGTTGCTGGAACCTTTGCGGGGCTGGTCGGGCTATGCCGAATCACTTCGGCCACAGCCGGGCGTGATGGCACGAGCCAGTGATCCACAGTCTGTGGTGTTTGAACCAGACCAGCTGCTCCGCCATGACTGCAGTGCAGTGATGCCAGACGGTTTGGTGTTTTCAGTGCCTGAGTGTCTACCCGACGCAGCCTTCACGTTGGAGATTGGTGCACGGCTTGGTGCTGATCGGTTTCAGCACGTCAGCATCCGTTTTGATGCCGATGGACGGCTTCTGCGATGGGACCGTTCAAGCTTTCAACCAGCTTCTGTCAGTTGAGGGGGCGGCTCAAAACAGGCGTCCGCGGATGAGTTGGGCCCAAACACGGTCGCCGGGCTTGAGATCGCCTGCATCCGCCGGCAGTTCCAAGAGCAAATCGGCTCCTTGCAGGGAGCCGATGCGTGATGACGCCTGGGAGCCATCCACGCGGGCTGCCAGGGCACCGTCACGGCTGGTTTCTAATCGTGCGCGAGCCAGTTCCGGTCGCCCTGGCCGTCGAGCTAACGGATCGGCAAGTTCGACCTGAATCCGAGGGAATTGTTCCGGTTCGCTTTGGCCTTCTAGCACTTGAAGTGCTGGCCAAAGCAGTTGCAATCCTGTCACTGCGGCTGCCACAGGATTCCCCGGTAAGCCGAAGAAGGGCACGCCATCGCGGAGAGCACCAAAGGCGAAGGGGCGCCCTGGCCGTAGGAACAGTTTCCAGAAGTTCACCGAGCCCAGTTCAGCCACGAGCGGACGAATCCAGTCGCTGTCGCCCGCCGAGACGCCCCCGGTGCTGACCACCACATCGCAGCAGTCGGCGAGGTCACTAAGGGTCACGCGTAAAGCGTCAGGTTGATCGGCCACCACACGGCGCTCATGGACCTCTTGTCCAAGGGTCTGAAGCATCGTCTCCAGCAATGTGCCGTTGCTTTCCCAGATGGTGCCGGGCGGCCTCGGCGCCCCAGGTGGCACCAGTTCATCGCCACTGATCAAAAGGCCAATCCGCGGCTTTCTCCGCACGGTCAGCTGGGCCACGCCACAGCTGGCGAGCCGGGCCAGGTCTGCGGGACCCAGCCGCTGTCCGGTGACCATCAGTGGATCACCAGGCTGACATTCCTCATCTGCCGCGCGGATCCAGGGCCGGTCAGAGGCCTCCTGGTTGAGTTGGATCTGGTTGTTGTTAACGGAGATGAGTTCCTGAGGAAGGATCCAACCAGCGCCCTCTGGAAGCGGTGCCCCCGTCAGAATTCGAATGCACTCACCGGCTGAGAGCTTGCCGTTGAATGGCCGACCTGCGGAAGCGCGTCCCTTCAGCATCCACCGATCGCCCATGGTCGGTGGATGGGTTTGCCCCAGCGCGTAACCGTCCATGATCGAGGCGCGGAACCCAGGGACTGGATCTGTGGCCAACACGGCTTCGGCACTCACACGACCCAAGGCCTCGTTGAGGGGCACGGTGACGCTCTGATTGAGCGGCGTGATGGCTGACAAAACACGTCGTCGCGCTTCATCGAGCGGGAGACCCTCGCGGCCATAGGGCTCAGCAGCTCCAGCTGCCATGGCGACCTCCGTCCTTGTGCAGCAGCTGGATGCCGTTGATGGTCATGCCGGGCTCTATGGATTTCAACATGTCGTAGAGCGTGACCAGGCCGATAGAGACCGCCGTGATCGCTTCCATTTCGACTCCGGTTTGACCTGTGGTGCGGCAGCTTGCCTGCACCTTGAGTCCTGGCAGAGAGGGATCGGGCTCGATGCTGATGTCCATCCCGCTGATCGGCAGCGGGTGACAGAGGGGAATCAGTTCGGATGTGCGCTTCGCCGCTTGGATGGCAGCGATTCGCGCGACGGCCAGCAGGTCACCTTTGGGTGTGTCTCCACTCAGCACAATGTTGAGCGTGGACGGCTGCATCACCAGCATTCCGGCAGCCGTTGCTTCACGTTTGGTGATCGCGCGATCGCCAACCTCCACCATGTGCACCTCACCTTGACCGGTGAGGTGCGAGAGCTCTTCAGCCATGCGTGAACGGGTTGTTGACCGCTCCAGTGTTGATCAGCGCTGGCCGAGCACGGACCACATCGCCGCTTGAGAGGTCACCACTGGTTCCACTTGCTGGGTTGCCGTTGCTGCGGTGGATGACGTGTTGGCTGCCTTTTGGCTCAACACCATCTGCACGGCGAGGGAGGCCACAATAAAGGCGCCAACGAAGCCAGCGGCGACGGTCAGGGGGCTGCGCTGGACCTGGCTTGTGGTGGTGCTGAAGGTCATTGAACGAATGTCTGACGACACTCACTATGGATATGAAATGTACTCGTTGCTACCAAAAGCACTGAAATGCTGCAGATTTGACGCGCTGCTCTGGTGATTGAGAACGAGTAGACCCGTCGCTAATCCTTGGGATGCCAACCATCCGTGAGCGGATCCCAATAGCAACCCCAAGGTCAGAGCAAAGCGCATGAACGCGTCCAAAGTTGCTACGAGCCTCTTTGTTCGTGGTGCAACTGATGGTCGTTATTGTCACCGTTTCCAGCTAGAGATAAAAAAATCGTCGCTTTGGCTACCAATGAATTCGCAGCTGGATCAGGCGCGACATTGTTTTGCCTTTGAGCAGGACTTCATCGGATCTTGGCGATGCATTCCTCTCTGCGTTCGCCGCAAGTTGGATTTGGCTGGTGTCAAGCTGAAGTTGAGTCATTGGCTGGCGATGACCCAGGAGCAGCGTCAGCAGCTAGTGGATTGGGGAGATTCACCCGAACACCTCAACCAGATGCGCGAGCATTTGCGTGTCAAAACCGCGACCATGGCGGATGGCGTGGTGAAAGAGTTGCCCCACGCGGTGGATGAGCCCTGGCAGCAACCGAATCATCTGCCGGATCATCTTTCAGACGCAGCGCGGGCGCGTGGTGTGCAGCTCACACTGCAGGCCTGGCAGGCGATGCGGGAGCTCGATCGCTTCGCCCTGTGCAAGCTGGCCAGACCTGGCCACGATCATCACAATCTTGAGGCGGCTTTTACCGAAGTGCTGGGATAAGCAGTCGGCGCAGGCTTTCCAGCCGTCCGGTTTGCTGTTCAGTGGGTTTCCTCACCGATACCGCGGGGGCGACCACGACGGCGGAGGCTTTGAGTTCCGGCTGTTTTGAGATCGGGCAGGATTCCTCATGCATCAGGGTGTTGGCTTCACAGGCTTCGGCCTGTGTAAAGCCCCAGTGCATTGGCAGAAACACAGAGCCGCGGCGAATTCGATCCGTCAGCGTGACGCGGGAGGTCAGGGTTCCGCGCCGGGATGTGATCGCGGCCAGTCCGTTGTCTTCGACGCCGTAGACCTTGGCATCCTCGGGATGCATTTCCAGGCGTGGTTGCGGATGCATGTCGTTGAGTCGTTGCACCATGCCTGTGCGGGTCATGGTGTGCCATTGGCCGAGGTAACGGCCCACGGTGAGTACCAGTGGGTAAACATCACAGGGTGGTTCGGCTAGGCCGAGCGGAGCCTCTGATTGGAACCGGGCACGACCACTGGCTGTTGGGAATCGTTTGCCGACGTAAAGCCGCTTGGAGGTGCGGGTTGGCTCATGTCCTTTGGGGAAGGGCCATTGCTGCGACCCGTGGGAGTGAAGCAGGCCATGGCTGAGGCCGGAGACATCACAGACGCGGCCTTCGGTGAGAGTTGCGAATTCTGCGTAAACCTCCGCTGAGGACGCATACGTGAACTGCTCGGCGAATCCCAGCCGACGTCCAAGTTCAGCGAACACCTCCCAATCAGGACGGCTTTCGCCGTGGCGTGGTCGAAATGACGGGCAGTAGGTGACACGTCGTTCTGAATTGGTCATCGCTCCCGATTTTTCGCTCCACTGCGATGCGGGCAGCAGCAGATGGGCGTAGTGGGAGGTTTCCGTGTCGGCGTAAGCCTCACTGACAACCACGAGCGGACAACGCTGCATGGCGCTTTTCACTCTCTCCAGGTCGGGCATGCTCACCAATGGATTGGTGGCTGCCACCCACCACAGATCGAGCTCGCCCTGCTCCATTGCCTCCACCTGCTGCCAGGCGTTCAGTCCTGGGGCTGCCGCAATGGAGTCTTTGGCGAACCCCCAGGCTTGCTCCACCTCTGCCCTGTGGTCCGGGTTGGTCACCACCCTGTATCCAGGTAGCAGATGTGCCAGTCCTCCGGCTTCACGGCCGCCCATGGCATTGGGTTGACCGGTGAGCGAGAAGGGCCCGGCGCCTGGCTTGCCGATTTCTCCGGTGAGCAGGTGCAGATTGATCAGTCCACTGACCACTGCCGTTCCTTCTCGGCGCTGGTTGACCCCCATCGACCAGAGACTGAGCACACCTTCTTTGCGACTCCATAGTCGGCCGACGGCGCGCAGATCCTGTTCAGTGATTCCGCAGAACTTGGCGGTTTTGCCGGGGGTCCAGGCATTGATGGTCTGGGTGTACGACGCGAAGCCTTCGGTGGCTGCATCGATGAAATCGCTATCAAAGCCGTTGTCTTGGATGACCAGTCGTGCCAGGCCGTGAAGGAGCGCGAGGTCTGTGCCTGGAGCGATCGCTAGATGGTGGTCAGCAATTTTGGTGGTGTCGGTCTTGCGCGGGTCCACCACCACGATGGTGAGCCCTTTTGGGTCACGTTTTTTCCGCTTCAGCAGTCGCTGGAACAACACAGGGTGGCACTCGGCCGTGTTGGTGCCGATGAGGAAGGCCACCGAGCAATGGTCCAAATCTTCGTAGCAACAGGGAGGACCATCCGATCCCAGGCTTCGTGTGTATCCAGCCACCGCGGAGCTCATACACAGCCGCGAGTTGGCATCGAAATTGTTGGTTCCCAGCGCTCCTTTCAGGAGTTTCTGAGCCAGGTAGTAATCCTCGGTATGAAACTGGCCTGACCCATACATGGCGATGGCGTTGGGTCCTTTGCTGGCCAGAGTGCTGCGGATGCGTCCGGTCAGTAGATCAAAAGCGCTGTCCCAGCTAATCGGTTGAAAGTCGTCGTTGAGTGTGGGGCGGTACAGCGGTCGATTTAAACGTCCGCGGGCCAGGGTTTCACCCACCGTGGCGCCTTTGATGCAGACCTGTCCGAGACTGGAAGGGTGTTGGCGGTCGCCGCGTGCGGCCCACATGGGATTGCCTTCAGCATCGCGCTTCACGGATTTGCCTGCCTCGCCCGGAGGCAGCAGTTCCAGGCCGCAGCCCACGCCGCAGTAAGGACATTGGCTTGTGGGGTTAGCTCTGGAATCAGTCACATCCGGAGAGGCAGAAATTCAAAAACCCGGGGGAAGTCCCCCGGGCATTCGGATGGCAGTCGAACTGCAAACTCCGATCAGAAGTGGATTTTGATCCTTAGGCGACCGCTTCTGCCGTTTCGCCTTCATGCAGATCCGCAAAGGAACCTTTGGGTTCCTTGAGGAAGAAGTAGCAGAAGAAAGCAACGATCAGGCCAGCGATTCCAAGAATCTGGAAGAAGCGGCTGTTGGAGTTGGCGATCACCGTCGGATCGGGCTCGGCACCACCACCCATCCACATGGGCAGGAGGCTGAAGATGGTGAGGTAAGTCACGGCACCAACGTTGCCGTAGGCACCGACGAGACCTGCCACCTGTCCGGTGACGCGGCGCTTCACCAGAGGCACCAAAGCGAAGGTTGCACCCTCGCCGGATTGCACGAAGAAAGAGGCGAGCATGGTGATCACCACAGCCACGAAGATTCCAGATGTGCCGGAGAACGTGCCGGGTTTGATCATGCTCATCACCAAATAGCCGATTCCAAGGCCAGCGGTGAGGAAGGCCATGGTGTTTTTGCGGCTGCCGACCTTGTCGGAGATCAATCCGCCGGCGGGACGAGCCACCAGATTCACGAACGCGAAACAGGAAGCGAGGATGCCCGCGGTTGCCTTCGGTAAATCGAAGGTGGTTTCGAAGAAGGTGGGAAGCATCGACACCACAGCAAGCTCGGAGCCGAAGTTCACGATGTAGGTGAGCTCAAGAATGGCCACCTGGCGGAATTCATAGCGATCTTCCTTGGGGTACACCTTGTTGCCGAGGATCAATTCTCGGTTGGTGCGGATGATTCCCCAGGTTTGGAAGATGAACCAAAGGGCAACAGCTCCGAGAGCCAACGGGTAGGTGCTGGCAGTCAGGAAACCAACCTTTTGCAGGCGCCAGCAGAGCACAGCCAGGATGGCTGCGAAAGGAACGTTCATTCCCAGCAGTCCCCAGAAGTCACGCATGGAGGTGACTTCCAGACCAGCTGTCCTCTCGGGGCGCTGGTACACCTTTCCAGGAGGAGTGTCGGTGACGCTGAAGAAGTAAAAGACTCCGTAAATTGCGGAAATAATGCCGCTCAGGGCGATGGCACCACGCCAATTGAGAATCGCGCCGGTGGGCAGTTCGAAACCGCCGGAGAAGGACAGGAAGCCAGCGATGGCCACCATGGTGAGGGCAGAGAAGGCAGAGCCGAAGTTGCCCCAGCCGCCGTAGATGCCTTCAGCCAGGCCGATTTCCTTGGGCGGGAACCACTCAGCCACCATGCGGATGCCGATCACGAAGCCCGCACCAACGATGGAGAGGAGCAGACGAGCCACCACCAGGGAATTGAAATCCTGGGCTGCGGCAAACAGCAAACAGGGAATGGCTGAGAAGACCAGAATCGAGGAATACGTAATTCTTGGCCCAATTCTTGGCCCAAATTTGTCGAGCAGCATGCCGATCAGCACGCGTGCGGGAATGGTGAGAGCCACGTTGCAGATGGCCACCGTGCGGATTTGACCCACCGTCAGGTCAAGGTCTGCTTTCACGGTGGTGGCCAGAGGAGCCAGATTGAACCAGACCACGAAGGTCAGGAAAAAGGCGATCCAGGTGAGATGAAGAGTTCGGTATCTCCCCTGGAACGACCAGAGTTCGCCAAGCATGGGGTTTGTTTGGGATGGAGAGTCAAACCCCGGCGTCGAAACGAAGGCGCCCAGGATTTCAAAATGCGGCGCTCATGCAGACCGCCGGATAATTGCACCATTCGGTGGGCACGTGATTCGTTGCATTGGCTACCGAAATCCCCCACTCGGGGGTCTGGGGGCTGAAAGTTCAGCATTGCTACGCATTGATTGGTAGCGGTTGTTACGTGTATCGGCCGGTCTTTAATTAGCTGGCGTTCTGAGGGTCCTGTGAGCTCGCGATCGCTCAGAGCAGTGGTGTTTGCCGGCGGTGCTAGTCGTCGGATGGGAACCGACAAAGCATTGATCACCACTGCGGACGGATCCACCTGGTTGGAGCGGCAGGTGCGGCTGTTGCGTTCCCTCGGGCTTGAGGTGTGTGTCATGAGTGCTCATGCCAACCATCGACGCTGTCTGTCCGGTTGGCTCGGGGTCACGGTGCATGCCGAACCATGGAGCCCCGCCGGGCCTCTTCGTGCGCTCAGTTGCCTGCTGAATGCCGATGAGACCCAGGCTCTGCTGACCTCGCCGGTGGACATGCCTGCGTTGCAGATTGAGGCGTTGCAAGCGCTTTTGGACGCTTGGCGTCGGAATGAATCGCGAGCGCTGGTGGCCGACGATGGTCAACGTCTTCAGCCTTTGCTGGGCATCTACCCGTGTAGTGCCATCAATCGCGCGGCGCTGGATGCTGAATTGTGTGATGGACAGGCGCGATGGCTTGGCTGGCTGCAGCGGATTGATTACGACAGCCTGCAACTGCCTGCGCAGCAGCTCAGCAATGTGAATGATCCAACCGATCTGGCAGCGTTGGTTGGATGACTTGCGCATCTCCAGTGTCGACGCTTGATCAATGGACCAGGCCGCTGGGGGTGCTGAGGCTCTCACTGACCGCCCGTTGCAATTTGGCGTGTCCCTATTGCTGTCCGGATTCCGCCGATCCTCCGGGAACGTTGACGCTGGATCAGCAGTTGCGTTTGATCCGCGTTGCGGCTCGCCTCGGTGTGCGCACCCTCCGCCTCACCGGTGGTGAACCCCTGCTTAGTGATCGGTTGATGCCATTGTTGGCCGGGGTTGCCGACGGCAGATGCACCCCTGGCGATCCTCTGGTTGGTTTGCGTGACGTGGCGCTCACCACCAATGGGGTGTTGCTGTCCGAGGGGCGCGCCAGGGCTTTGAAGAACACAGGCCTGGATCGCATCACCGTGAGCTTGGATGCTGTTGACGGCGCCGTGGCAGCAACGATGGCCGGACTGCGTGGCGGACGGAGTGCCGGTGATGGATTGGTGCAGCAAGTGCTGGCTGGTCTGGTCGCTGCACGAGCTGCTGGGTTCGATCCAGCTGCAGGTGACCTCAAGCTCAATGCGGTGATTCAACGGGGTGTGAACGACGATCAGTTGATCCCCCTGGCGGAGCTGGCGCGCAGTCAGAGGATGGAATTGCGCCTGATCGAATACATGGATGTGGGCAATCGCAATGGCTGGCGAATGGATCAGGTGCTGCCGGCTGAGGTGATGGTGCAGCGCATTGCTGAGCATTGGCCCCTCAGATCACTGGGTCGGACCCCTGGAGGCACTTCTCGGCGTTGGCGTTATCACGATGAAGTGAGTGACGTTGGTGTGGTTGCTTCCATCAGTGAGCCGTTCTGCGGTGATTGCAACCGTCTACGCATTACGGCCGATGGTCAGGCTTTTACTTGTTTGTTCGCTGCCCAAGGAACTGATTTGACCCCTGCCATGGGGTCCGATCAGGAGTTGGAGCATGCCATTCGTTCTCTCTGGCAGAAACGATCTGATCGCTACAGCGAGGAGCGCCATTGCACGGCTGATTCTCTCCCTCGAGCAGAAATGGCCTATCTGGGCGGTTGAATTAATTGAATCAATGTCCCATGTGTAAGTCGTTAGCTTGTTCCGCGTAGGCCTCACCAGAGATAGGCTGGGGATCTTGCAGATTGACGGTCCATTCAAGGCTGGTCCCTTTGATTGCGAATCCTGGCAATTCAAGGTTAATGCCTTCAATAATTAGTTCCTGTAACAAGCCGTCTTGAACTCCTTGATTGACGCCTTGTAATGCCGAAATTTCGAGTCTTGCGAAGGTATTGTCATTGGGAGCACCTGAGCTGTCCACTACCAGTTCACTGCCTCCCTGCAGATTGGTGAGCGGGATGAATGCGGCTTCGTCTTTGTCGAGATAAAAACTGGTAGTCCGACCCAACAGTGGATCGATTGTGATTTCACCCCAAAACAACAATTGCACATCATCGAGATAAACGGTACCAATACCAGTTATGGGATCGACACTGCCACCGATCATGCCTATTTCAGCCTCTACTTTTCCAGAAAGTTCTACTAAGCCAATAGCAAGATTCTGAGTAAAATTTTGCTCGGCTTGAGGGCAGATGAATGAAAGTACTTTACCGCTTTCGTCTAATCCGAGGCTTACAATGGCTTCCCCAAATTCCATGGTACCTGGCCTTGGGAAACCTGGAAAAAATTCTTCGGGTGTATAAGTGAATGTTACGTCTTGGGCTATCGATTGGAGCGTTACATCATTGTCTCTTGTGTGGTTGGGAATTAGGGAGCGTTGTACTGGTGGGAGCTTGTTTTGGAAGCTTAAGGAGAATATTTTTGGACTGTATGTCAATGGATAGATTTCACGAACTCTTTGTGTCTGGTTTGCATAAGCACTTTCCAACAGTTGCTGTTGTGTTGTAAGCATCGGGAGAACAAATCTGGTTTAAATTTACTGCCTCACAACTGGTTGTCACGTGTTGGGCGGCTTCGAGTTGCGTTTCAGCGTTTGCAGATCGGTTTGAACATGGATTGGTGCAGCAAGTGCTGGCTGGTCTGGTCGCTGCACGAGCTGCTGGGTTCGATCCAGCTGCAGGTGACCTCAAGCTCAATGCGGTGATTCAACGGGGTGTGAACGACGATCAGTTGATCCCCCTGGCGGAGCTGGCGCGCAGTCAGAGGATGGAATTGCGCCTGATCGAATACATGGATGTGGGCAATCGCAATGGCTGGCGAATGGATCAGGTGCTGCCGGCTGAGGTGATGGTGCAGCGCATTGCTGAGCATTGGCCCCTCAGATCACTGGGTCGGACCCCTGGAGGCACTGCTCGGCGTTGGCGTTATCACGATGAAGTGAGTGACGTTGGTGTGGTTGCTTCCATCAGTGAGCCGTTCTGCGGTGATTGCAACCGTCTACGCATTACGGCCGATGGTCAGGCTTTTACTTGTTTGTTCGCTGCCCAAGGAACTGATTTGACCCCTGCCATGGGGTCCGATCAGGAGTTGGAGCATGCCATTCGTTCTCTCTGGCAGAAACGATCTGATCGCTACAGCGAGGAGCGCCATTGCACGGCTGATTCTCTCCCTCGAGCAGAAATGGCTTATCTGGGTGGTTGAACCGTCGTCGATATCACCGTTTCTAAGCGAAAAGCTCGGTACAAACGTCTGAGAGTTCGGGCCGTCCTTCGGCCCATCGGTGATGTTCGAACTGTTGTCATACGAGCGCTTTCGCGACACGCCATCAGTTCGGTTTTTCGATGTGACGGTTGATACATCGAACGCTCGTGATCTGGTCATTCACTCCGGCCCGGCCGTGAGTCCTCCGAACGATCCTGATTCCGGTGCGTGGCAGTTTTACTTGCATCCCCATCAAGAAGACAATCTCCTTGCCGCTAGCGGAGGCCGCACCTTTTATTTGGTCAACCTGGCTTGGGAACAGCCTTTCCATATCGTGCGGCTGGAAAGCGGTGGAGACATCCTCCGCATTCCACCGGGCACGTTCCATCGTTCGATTTCTGATCCCGATGGATCAGTGGTTCTGAATCAAGCCGTGCGCGAATCAGGAGTGTCTTTGTTGCGTGAATTCCGCGTGTACAACAGCGCTCGCATTCCTGCTCTGATGGCCGCCACGGTCAGCACGGCGATGAAGCCGCGGCTCCATGGTGTTGAACCATTGCTTCAAGCGGCATGAACGACGGCCGGTGCACAATCGCTGAGCTCGTTTTCTTCGACAGTGATCGACCAACTGAGTTCACTGGGTGTATCAGGTGGGCCACTGAAACTGCCGCTCACTGCTGCAGTGAGTTCGGGTTTGGATGATGTGGCCAGAACCACGTAGCGCTGTGTCACTTCTCCGCCCGCGCTGGGATCAAAGCCTCGCCAGCCGGCGCCAGGGAGGTAGACCTCGGCCCAGGCGTGCAGGTCGTACTGATCGGGTGCTGGTTCCAGTAGCTGATAGCCGCTGACGAATCGGGCCGGCAAGCCCACCACGCGACAACAAGCCACCATCAGCATGGCCAGGTCACGGCAGGATCCGATCCGTTCTCGCAGGGTGCGGCCCGCTGGCCAGGCCGGCCCCACATGGCGTTGGGTGTATTTGACCCGCTCCTGAATCAAGGCCATGAGCTGCTTGAGAAATGCCAGCGTGTGTTGGTTGCTCCCCATGAGTGCTTCTTGGGTGAGATCGATCACCGAAGGTTCGTGTTGTCCATTCGGCAGCCAGCTTTCCAGTGCTCCTTGAAGGTCAACGTTCAGTTGGCCGCGCGGGTAAGGCAAGGGAACTTCCAGCCCGTTAAAGCAGGTTTCCAGAGCTGGTGCAGGGCGCGTTTCCACCAGGCTGCAAGCTTCAAAGCAGAGCTGATCGGTGCAACCGAGAAAGATCAGTCGCTGAATTTCATCACCACTGGCGGCCAGCAGTTCTCGCCGTTGATGGGGCTCTGGTGTCACGCTGAGCTGATGCTCGATCAGGGTCTGAAAGCCCTGGGCCCGTGGTTTGAGGCAGAGGCGGTGTTCCCCAAGGCTCACCGCTGCCGCGTATTGATAGGTCAGGCGGTGAAGGATTCGGGCGCGCATAGAACTTCGGTTGGGGTGGAATGCAGCTCAGTGCTGGTGAAATAGCGGCTCTGAATCAGATTGTGCAAACGATTGAGATCCTGTTGCAGTCCATCGATCGCTTCATGAAGACCGCCCTCAATCAAGCTGTCGATGCGCACGTAGCTCCATCGCGCCAGTAGCTGACCGCGCAGGCAGTCGAGGTCATCGGGTGCTGCCTGAACGGGCTGGGTCTGGATCTGCTTCAGGGTGTCATTGATCCCCTGCAGGCAGTAACGCACGGAGCGTGGAAAGATGGGATCGAGCAAGAGAAATCCTGCAACGGAGACGGGATTGATGGCCTGCTGCATGCTCTGCCGATACATCTGGTAAGCACCGGCTGTTCGCAACAAAGCGATCCACTGCAGTTCATCGAGCACCCCGCCCACCTCTTCCGGTGCTGGAAGCAGCAGGTAGTACTTCACATCCAGGATTCGTGAGGTTTTGTCCGCCCGTTCGATCAGGCGGCCCAGTTGGCTGAACAGCCAGCTCAGATCACGGCTGAGTGTGGTGTCAGTAATGCCGTAAAAGATTTGACATTCACGTCGGATGATGCGCAGTCGCTCCTGTGTGGGTTCCTGCCAGATCGCTTCCCCGTCTTGAAGGCTCCAGTGCAGATCATTGATCTGTTCCCACATCTCTGTTGTGATCACGTCCCGGATCTGCCGAGCGTTTTCGCGAGCCATGCTGATGCAGCTCACGATGCTGTTGGGGTTCTCGCGATCCAAGAGCAGGAAGCGGCTCACATCGCGCGGTTGTCCAGCCGGATAGTTTTGATCGAAGCTGTGGCGGTCACCAGTCGCATCCACGAGTGGTAGCCAGGGCTCAGCGCTCCCCGGCGGGCAATCCAAGGCCATCGCCTCACTCACCTCCAGGAAGCGGGAAATATTTTCGGCACGTTCGAGATAGCGGTTGATCCAGTAGAGGGAGTCGGCGACCCGGCTCAGCACGGCACGGCCTCCATCGGTTGCGTTGCGCTCACCTGTTGTTCATCGACAATCCAGGTGTCTTTGCAGCCCCCACCTTGAGAGGAGTTCACCACGAGTGAGCCGCGTTTGAGAGCGACCCTGGTCAGGCCGCCGGGGCTAACCCAGCTGCTTTTGCCTCGGAGTACGTAGGGCCTCAGGTCCACATGGCAGGGGTAAAGCTCCCCGTCACTGAGGGCAGGAACAGTGGAAAGCTGAAGGGTCGGCTGGGCGATGAAGTTGCGCGGATTGGCACGAATCCTGGAGTCGAAGTCGGCGATCTCCGTGCGGCTGGCCTGAGGTCCGATCAGCATTCCGTAGCCTCCTGCTTCAGCAACTGACTTCACCACCAGCTGTTCAAGGTTCTCCAGCACATAGGCGCGGTCGTCGGGCCGAGCACAGAGGTAGGTGGGAACGTTCTCGATGATCGGTTCTTCACTGAGGTAGTAGCGGATCATCGTCGGCACGTGGGCGTAGATCAATTTGTCGTCCGCGATGCCGGTTCCAGGAGCATTGGCAATGGCGACGCGTCCCCGACGAAGCACATCGATGAGGCCAGGAACGCCGAGCATCGAGTCGCTGCGAAACACGGTCGGGTCGAGGAAGTCATCGTCGATGCGCCGGTAGATCACATCCACAGGAGTGCGTCCATTGGTGCTTTGCATCCAGGTGCGGCCGTCCACACAGATCAGATCCCGGCCTTCCACCAGGGGAATGCCCATCTGTTGCGCCAAGTAGCTGTGTTCGAAATAAGCGCTGTTGAACACCCCTGGCGTCAGGATCACGACCCGTGGTGCATCACTCCATGGCGCCAGATCCTGCAGCGTGCGCAGCAGATGGGAGGGATAATCATCGATCGGTTGGACGGTGCGTCCCGCAAACAAACTGGGGAACAACCGTTTCATCACCCGCCGGTTCTCCAAGAAGTAGGCCACGCCGGAGGGACAACGCAGGTTGTCTTCCAAAACGCGCCAGGTGCCCTGCCCATCACGGATTAAATCCAGTCCGGAGATATGGCACCAACGATTCAGCGGCAGGTTGATTCCTTGCATTTGTGGTCTCCATCCCGAGGAGCTTTCCACGTCTTCCCTGGGAATCACCTTGTCGTTGAGGATGGTCTGGGGGCCATAGATGTCGGCCAGAAAGCAATCAATCGCTTCCAGCCGCTGCAGCAGCCCTTGCTCCAGGCGCTGCCACTGGCCGCGGCTGATCAATCGTGGCAGTGGATCGAAGGGAAGGATGCGTTCACTGCCGTTGAGTCCGGAATCATTCAGCCGGAAGGTGGCTCCCAGTCGACGCAGAAGATTGCTCGCAGAGGCATGGTTGCGGTTCAGTTCCTGCAATCCCATCTGGCCAAGAGATGTGAGCAGAGGGGCGAGGTCGTCCCTAGGCGATTCCGTAATGCTGCAAAAATATTCGTCGTAGCCGACTGAGGGTTTGTAGTCGGTGAACATCCCGAAACCATGGTGTAATGGCATCCAAAACCTCGGCCTGTCACCTGTCTGGTTGTGGTTGCTACACATTCCGCAATTTGACTCGGGAATGCGTGGGGGCTTGGTGTTTTGCGTAGTCCCGAGCACCGGAATCGCTTGAAGTCCTAGGTCTCGCGTGCGGTGTTTGCTTATCTGATGGGCGAAGCCAACACCATCTCTCGTCTTGGATGAACTGCTCTGGGCGCGCTTGATCTTCGCCCTTGGCGCACTGGTCACAGGTTCAACTGTGGTGATGATCGTGCGCGGCCACCTGGATTGGCGTGATCGGGGGGCTGACTGATGGCTGGCACCACTCCGTTCTTGGCCCCTGGAATCGCCTGGGCTTTGGTGGTTCTGTTTTCTGTGCTCTGGGTCGCCCTGGGTGTGGCCTGGGGGCGACGTGGCAAGGGTGATGCTGACGATTACATGCTGGCCGGCCGCAACATCGGTCTGGCCTTGAGCACGGCCACGTTGATGGCCTCCTGGGTGACCGGCAACACCACCCTTCTGGCCCCGGAATTTGGCTACAGAACGGGCCTCTGGGGCATGTTCAGCTACGGCTTGGCCGGATTGGGATTGATTTTGTTTGCGCCATTGGCGCTGCGGATCAAGCAGCTCATGCCCCATGGCCGCACCAGTGGAGACTTCATTCGCTTGCGCTATGGCCGGTTGGCCTGGTGGGTGTTCATGGTGATCACGGCCATCTACACCCTGGGTTTTCTGATGACCCAGGCGATGGGTGCTGGTCTGTTGTTGCAGGCACTTTCAGGGTTTGACTACCACGTCGGCATGGTGGTTGTGATTGGCGTCGCGACCCTTTACACCCTCTATGGCGGCATGCGTGCGGTGATCGGCACGGACTTCATTCAGTCGTTGCTGATCATGGTGTTGTTGGCGGTGGTGGCTGTGCTGGCGTTTCGCCAGTCGCCGATGCCGGAGGTGCATGCAGCTCTGGTGAACCAGCACCCAGATCGTCTGGATCTGCTGCTGCCTGCGGGCCTGCTGCTCGCCTGGAATTCAGCTTTGTTCTCGATGGGGGAGGTGTTTCATAACAACATCTGGTGGTCTCGGGTGTTTGCCAGTCGCCGAAGCGTGGTGATGACGTCGTTCGTTCTGGGGGGCCTCGCCTGGATGAGCGTTCCCTTGGTGACCGGTTCCATTGGCCTTGTGGCCCTAGCCCGTGATCTGCCTCTGCAGCAGGTGAACATGGTGTTTCCTGTGATGGCCGCTGATCTTCTGGGTGCCGGTGGTGCAGCGCTGGTGTTTGTGGTCGTGTTTGCCTCGCTCACCTCCACCTTGGATTCGCTGCTCGCCTCCACAGCTGATCTTTTGGCAGAAGATGTCTATTTCCGCCTGCTGCAGCCCCAGGCCAGTGATGCACAGCTCAAACAAGCGGCACGGATGATGGTGGTGGGACTGGCTGTGGTGACCCTGGCCTTGTCTTGGCCTCAGCTCGATTCATTGGCCTCCGTGTTGTTGTTCACGGGGTCCTTGGTGGCGTCCACCGTCTGGCCTGTGGCCTGTGGTTTGTACTGGCGCTCTGCTAGCCGTGGCGCTGCCATCTTGGCGATGCTCAGCGGAAGCCTGGTGGGCCTGGCCGCTTATGTGTTGATTGAGCCCTACTGCGCTGCGGTGTTCTCAGCTGCCATTTCTGCTCTCGTGATGCTGGTGGGCAGCCACCTTTGGCCGGAACGGTTTGATTTCGCACTCTTGAAGGAGGACCCATGATCACTTCCTTGTTTTCGGTGGTGCTTGGCCTGAAGGGGTTTGAGTTGGTGTTACTGGGTAGCCAGCTGGCGCTGGTGCTGTCAGTGGTGGTCTTGCTGCTGATCTGGTGGCTTGAGTATCGAAACGGACGAGTTTGGTAGTTATTAAGACTGAATTCTGAATCAGTTCCAAAGATCTCCCAGATTTACTGGCTTCGGCGCCCCCTGTTGCTAGAGGGTGATTTGAATCACATGGATGGCGCTGCTCAAGTTCCGTTTCATCGGGATTGCGCCTAGGAGCCTCGATGTTGAATACCAAGCAAGTTGCCCTGGAGGTTGAGGAGGCGCCCATGCGATTCGCGCCCCTTGGCCCAGACGTCTACGGCCGTACGCACCCCCAGTCGCTGCTGACCTGCATTGAGGAGGAGGCGGAACCCCTGCTCGACCTCGTGGATCAGCACGTGGTCTCGATCCAGTCGTTTCGTCCGCAAACGCTGCTGCAGTTGTTTCGATTGGCGGCGAAGTACGAGAGCAATCCCGAGCGCTACATCACGCACAACATGCCGCTGCAGGGCAAGATCTTGATCAACGCCTTCTATGAGCCCAGCACGCGCACTCGGTTGTCGTTCGACAGTGCTTGGCATCGGCTCGGTGGCAGCTCCATCAACATCACGGATCGCTCCACCACGGGGATTGCTAAAGGCGAATCGCTTGAGGATGTGGCGCACATGTTCAACAACTACGGCGACTGCGTGGTGTTGCGGGACAGCGATCCCGGAGCGGTTTACGCCATGTCGCAAACCCTGCGCATTCCAATCATCAATGCCGGGAATGGCCTGGATGAGCACCCGACGCAGGCGATGGCGGATCTCTTCACGATTTTCAAGTGGCGTCCGAGCCTGGCCCAGCCCATTGTTTCAGCGGACCAGAGAATCAGGATCGGCGTGATCGGTGTGCCGTCCAGGATGCGCACGGTGCGTTCGCTACTCAGGATTCTGGCCAAGTTCCCTCAGATCGTTGAGGAGGTCGTGGTGATTCATCACGCTGAGGCGGATCCTGAAGACACGTTGTTTGATGCCGGTCAGTGTGAGGAGCTCCAGGAGGCTGGTCTCAACTTGCGTTGCAGCACAGACTTACTCACGGAATTGCCACATTTGGATGTCACCTACATCAATGCCATCGCCTGGGTGGGCGACAGTTTTGAGGTGCATGGATCGCAGTTCCGGTTGACCAAGGATCTCCCCTACAAAGACGGCTCCATTGTTTTGCATCCGCTGGCTCGGGGAGCCGAACTGAGCACCTGCGTGGATGAGACACCTCACAACTGGTATTTCAGCCAGGCCCGAGGTGCGGTGTTTCTGCGTATGGCTCTCCTCACCTGCATGGTGAACCGGGCTGACCGGGTCATGGACGTCGTCTGAATCAGGGTTATGTGCGGTATCGGAGGTGTGTTTAACGCTGATCGTGACCAGACGGTCGATCGGCAGTTGCTGGTCAATATGGCAGCGATCCAAGCCCATCGCGGGCCGGATGGCTTCGGGGTGGAGTGTCTCGATCAGGCAGGGGTTGGTTTCTGCCATGCCCGGCTGTCGATCATTGATCTCAATGAGTCAAGAGCGCGGCAGCCGTTTCTTACCGATGACGGTGAGGTGTTGATGGCCCACAACGGTGAGTTCTATGACTTTCAGCGCATTCGCGCCGATCTCACCGCTCAGGGAGTTCGTTTCAGCAGCAAGAGCGATTCCGAGATTCTGCTGCGGCTCTATCAGCGCCAGGGCTTGAACGCGACCTTGCCCTTGCTACGAGGGGAATTCGCTTTCGCTCTGTTTGATCGCGAGGAGGATTGCCTCTATCTAGTGCGGGATCGTTTTGGGATCAAACCCCAGTACTGGGCCATGACATCCGAGGGATTGGTGTTCGGGTCGGAGCTCAAGGTGTTGTTCGCCCATCCTGCGGTGGAGCGACGTTTCACCTCGGAAGGCTTGTTCCATCAGCTGATGCAAACGATGGTGCCGGGCACCACTGCCTTTGCAGGGGTTCACCAGGTGAAGCCTGGGCACGTGCTGAAGGTGCAGCGTGCCCAGGGTCAGCTCGAGGTGTCCGAGTGGTCGTATTGGGATCTGAACTTTCCGCGCAAGGATGAGCGCGATCAAAGCCTGAGCGAGGCTGATCATGTTGCGGCCGTGCGCGCAGCGCTGCTGGAGGCCGTCGAACTGCGCATGGTTGCTGATGTGCCGGTCGGTTGTTACCTCTCCGGCGGGATCGACAGTTGTTCGATTCTTGGTCTGGCTTCTGCAGTGAGTCAGTCCCCAGTGCGGGCCTTCACCATCGGCTTTGATGATGCCCGATATGACGAATCACCGATCGCTCAGGAAATGGCGGAAGCCACGGGAGCGGAGCAGGATGTGATGCGCCTGTCAGGACGTGAGCTCTATGGATTCATGGAGCGCACCCTTTGGCATGCGGAGCGCACGATTTACAACACCCTGGCGGTGGCCAAATATCTGATGAGTCGCCACGTCAACAACGTTGACTACAAGGTGGTGATGACGGGTGAAGGCTCCGACGAGTTGTTCGGTGGCTACCCCGCGTTCCGCCGCGACATGTTCCTGCACGGTCTTGATGATCTGCCGGAGGAGGAACGCAGCAGCTGGGAGTCGCTGTTGCAGCAGTCGAATGCTCTGGTTCAGGGGGCGATGTTGGCCGCCGATCAAGTGGATGATCCTGCTTTGGAGGATGTGGTGGGTTTCACACCGAGTTGCCTGCAACCCTGGCTTGCCTGTGCCCCTCTCGTGCCGGCATTGCTGGCGGACTCTCATCGCCAGGCGGTCGAGGGGTACTCGCCTGGCCAGGCGATCGCCGATCAGCTCGATCCCGATCAACTTGAGGGTCGCCATGCCTTGGACAAGGCCCAGTACGTCTGGATCAAAACCATGCTTGAGGGTCAGATCTTGACCTGGGGTGGTGATCGTGTCGATATGGCGAATTCGATGGAAGCCCGTCCGGCTTTTTTGGACCACCACCTCGCCGCCGCCGCGGTGCGGGTTCCGCCGGAATTGCGGATCAAAGGCAAAACGGAGAAATACGTGTTGCGGGAAGCGATGGCTGGGCTGCTACCCGAGGTGCTCTACAAGCGTGAGAAGTTTGCCTTCATGGCGCCCCCTGCCCACACGGAGCCGGAGAAGTGGGCGCAGATGAAACAGTTGGCGGATGACTATCTCAGTGATGAAGCGATTGATGCCGCTGGACTGTTGAGCAAAGACGGCGTACGGGCTCTCTTTGATCGCCATGACCACCCGCAGACCACGGATTCCGAGCGCGTTCAGATGGACGCTGTGATCAACCACCTGCTGGGAGTGCAGATGTTGCACCGCATGTTCGTGGCTGCTGATGTTCCCGCTTTGGCACGAGAGGAGGCGGAGCGGTTGGGATGGCGTGTCTTGATGCCCGTTTGAATTCTTTGATCAGGGTTAAACAGTTGCATTGACGACAGGAAGTTTCGAAAACCCAGGCGAAAGTGACCGTTGGTTTGAACTAAGGGTCACGACCATTGCCACAACTGCTTTCCAATCGTCCACAAGCCACTCCAGTGGAGGCAACGGTTCGGAAAACAGCGGTAACCCCCAACCGTGCTCGCCTCATTCAATCGCTTGATCAGATGGCCTCCATCGGTCTGCAGGCCGATGGCAGTGTGTGTCGGCGCGGCTTCAGTGCGACTGATGTGCAGGGTCGTGATCAGCTGGCGGCCTGGATGAAAGCGTCCGGCTTGAAAGTTCGTGTCGATACGGCTGGCAATCTGATTGGCCGCTTGGAAGGGCAGGATCCCACTTTGCCCGTGCTGATGACGGGCTCTCACTTAGATACGGTGCCAACCGGCGGCCGTTTTGATGGCGTTCTCGGCGTGTTGGCCGGCCTTGAGGCAGCTCGTGCTCTTATGGATGCAGGCCTTGAATTACGTCATTCCTTTGAAGTGGTGGCCTTCGCTGACGAAGAGTCAACGATGGTCGGTTGCAAGGGCATGGCTGGGACTGCCTCTGCTGAGCCAACGGCTTATGCCACCAGCAACGGTGAGCCGATTGACGTCAACCTGAAGCGCATCGGGGGGCACTGGCCGTCCTTGGCGTCTGCCCGTCGTGCTGATCAGGCGATTGCAGCATTTCTGGAATTGCACGTTGAGCAGGGTGCTGTGCTGGAGCATCGCGGTGATGCCATCGGTGTTGTTGAAGGCATCGTTGGCCAGCGTCGGTTTTCCATTCAGGTGGAGGGTCAGCCCAACCATGCCGGTACGACGCCGATGACGTTGCGCAAGGACGCGTTGGCTGCAGCCTCCAGAGTGGTGCTCGCGGTCGAGTCCATCGCCCAACTTCACCCAGGGGATCCTGTGGCGACGGTGGGTCGGCTGGAGGTTTGGCCCAATGCCGCCAACGTGGTGCCCGGCTCCGTTTCGATGACGGTGGATATTCGGGATCTTAGCCCCGCTGTCTTGGATCAATTGGTCTCCAACCTGGAGATGGAGCTCGAGCGGATTTCCACTGCGACGGGATGCCCCATTCGTTTGGAGCCTCAGTTTCAGGTGGAGCCGACCCCAGCTGATGCCATGGTGATGTCGACCATTGCGTCAGTGGCCACGGATCTCGGCCTCCGCTGGAGTGGGCTGCCGAGTCGTGCCAGTCACGATGCCCAAGAGATTGGCCGTCGCTGGCCGATGGGCATGATTTTTGTTCCCAGCCGCGATGGTCTCAGCCATTCAGCGGCCGAATTCACCACTGACCGCCAGTGTGTGGATGGCACTGCTGTTTTGCTGGAAACCATTCAGCGGCTTGACAGTGCCCTCACATGACCTTTTCGATCGTTGCGCGAGATCCAAGCAACGGCCGGTTTGGGGTCGCCGTGGCAACTTGCCATTTGGCGGTGGGATCCACCGTCCCTCACATTCGTGCGGGGGTTGGTGCTGTGGCTACGCAAGCACACACCAATCCTTATCTCGGCATCTGTGGGCTGGAACGGCTTGAACAAAGTGCGGATGCCGATGAGGTCTTGAGCAGCCTGCTCGCCGATGACCCTCACCGTGATCAACGCCAGTTTCATCTCATTGATTCCACTGGTCGTACAGCCTGTTGGACTGGCCAGTCTTGTGGAGGCTGGGCAGGCCACCGCCATCACGCGAATCTTTCAGTGGCGGGAAATTATTTGGCTAGTAATGCAGTACTTGCAGCAATCGAAGAATCTTTCCTCTGCAGCGACCCGACGTGGAAATTAGGCCGTCGATTGATGTTGGCTCTTCAGGCAGGTGAAGCAGCAGGCGGCGACCAACGCTCTGACACATCAACATCTGCTGCGCTTCAAGTGAGTGGGGAAGCCGCTTTTCCACTTTTGGATTTGCGCGTCGACTTTCGTGATTCTGCTGTTGAAGAGTTGATGCGTGTATATGAACGCAGTCAGGAGCTCTGGGCTCAAGAGTGGCGCGATTCGTTTGCCGAATTGCCACGCTTAAACCGTCTGATAGCGGGCTGACTCTCAGGAGGCCACGGACGTTGCCCAATCCAGGCTGACGCCGGCTTGGCGAGCATCTTGAGCAAGTTGCTTCATGCAACTCACTTCGAACACGGCCTGCCCTGACAGCAGAGCATCCCACTCACTTTCGGGAAAGTGGCATTGGAGCCAGAACACTCCGTGGATGCTCGCTGGTTGAAGCAGCACCAGCTCGGAGTCGTGAGGTTGTGCAATCAGATCCACGCACCCAATGCATCGCTGGGTCCATTAACTCCTCAAGGCCCTGGCCTCAGTTGTTTTTCTTGATACCGAGTTGCGAATTCCTCAGCGTGTGTACTGAACGCCGCGATAAATCAACTCCACGGGGACCCTTTGAGGAGTGGTCTGGCGGGACTGGTACACATTGCGGCGGTACGTCAGCTGAATCACGGGCTTTTGTGCGGCGCCGTGGTTGGGGCTGTAGGTGTTTCCGCGATAGAGGAGTGTGGTCATGGTTGTTCAACGAAGCAAGCTCAGGTCCCCGTTCCATGGCCTGAGTCGTACTGCGCCACGCGTATTGCGTGGTGAACGCTTTGTAGCAGTTGCTACTAAATGATTGTCCGCTGTGGGTTTCTTCTTTGGTTGTTCAGATGGATACAGTTTTAGAAAACTTTTGCGTTTGATTTTTGCTTGGCGAAACCTTATTTGCCTGCGCTGCTTCCGGTCGTGAGCGGCAGCAACTGCCGCAGGGCGGCTTCGAAGAAACGTGAGCCTTGGGTTTGCAAGTCGTCTCCCACGCGATGCCACATCCGCATGATCTGCGCAGGGCCTTCCGCGCCCATGGCGCTCACCACATAGGCCTCGTCTTGCACGATCCATTGCTGGAGTGATGCCGTGCTCACTTCGAGGTGGCATTGCAGGCCAAGAGCGTGGCGACCGACTCGAAACACCTGTTCTGCACAGTGCAGTGAGGAGCCCAGCAGCGTCGCCTGCTTTGGGAGATGAATCCGGTCGCCGTGCCAATGCAGCACCGTGGTGCTTGTGCCCAGGTTCTCCAGCAACGGTTCGGTATCGGCTCCGATCAGCCAGTGAATCGCCCCAAGCCCGACTTCTTTTAGGGGCTGAGGTGGTTCCCCTACATGCAGTGGTTCCACTGAACCGCCTGCGGCAACAGCCAGAAGCTGTGCCCCCAGGCAGATGCCGATGACCGGCTTTTCAGCCTGGTGCCAGGCAGTTAGCCAATCGAGTTCTGCTTGGAGCCAGTTCAGTCCTGGGCTGTGTCGATCGTTCACGCCCATCGGTCCCCCCAGCACCAAAGCCAGGCAGTTAGGGCAGTCGCCCGGAGCGGGTAGCGCATCACCCAGGTCGGGACGCAGGATTCGGATGGTGAGGTCTTGTTGGGTTGCCAAACGGCCGATCAAATCAGGCCCTTCGTGGTCCACGTGTTGGACCACCAACAGCGTGGGGCTCAAAGCAGCAGATAGCGCTGGGCCAGGGGCAGCACTTCAGCGGGCTCGCAGGTGAGCAATTCACCGTCGGCGAATACCTCATAGGTCTGCGGGTCCACGCTCACCTCCGGCAGCGCTGAATTCAGCTTGAGTCCGCTCTTACCCACGCTGCGCGTTTCCATTACCGCCCTGCAGGTGCGTTCCAGCCCCAGCTGGCGTTGGATGTCGGCATCCATCGCCGCTGCGCTCACGAAGGTGAGACAACTGGGGGCGAGGGCCTTGCCGAAGGCACCGAACATCGGTCGGCCGTGCACCGGGCCGGGGGTGGGAATCGAGGCGTTGGCATCGCCCATCTGGGCCCAGACGATCGAACCGCCCTTCACCACCAGTTCCGGGCGAATGCCGAAGAAGCCCGGCTTCCAAAGTACGAGATCGGCGAGCTTGCCGGTTTCGATCGACCCCACCTCGCTGCTGATGCCGTGGGCCAACGCCGGGTTGATCGTCACCTTGGCGATGTAGCGCTTCAGCCGGTGGTTGTCGTTGCGAGCGGAGTCTTCCGGCAGGGCACCGCGCTGCACCTTCATCTTGTGGGCGGTCTGGAAGGTGCGTGTGATCACCTCGCCCACGCGGCCCATGGCTTGGGAGTCGCTGGCGATGATCGAGAAGGCGCCCAGGTCGTGAAGGATGTCTTCGGCGGCGATCGTTTCGCGCCGGATCCTTGATTCGGCGAAGGCCACGTCCTCGGGGATCTTCGGGTCGAGGTGGTGGCACACCATCAGCATGTCGAGGTGTTCCTCGAGCGTGTTGCGGGTGTAGGGCCGGGTTGGGTTGGTGCTGCTCGGAAGCACGTTGGCCTCGCCGCAGATCTTGATGATGTCGGGGGCATGGCCGCCGCCGGCACCTTCCGTGTGGAAGGTGTGAATGGTGCGTCCTTTGATGGCGGCGATCGTGTCTTCCACGAAGCCGGCTTCATTCAAGGTGTCGGTGTGGATGCACACTTGTACATCCATCCGGTCGGCCACCGACAGGCAGGCATCGATCGTGGCGGGAGTAGTGCCCCAGTCTTCATGCAGCTTCAGGCCGCAGGCGCCTGCGCGCACCTGCTCTTCCAGGGCTTCTGGGGTGCTGGCGTTGCCTTTGCCGAAGAAGCCCAGGTTCACTGGCAAGCCTTCGGCGGCTTGGAGCATCCGGCCGATGTGGAAGGCGCCGGGCGTGCAGGTGGTGGCATTGGTGCCGGTGGCCGGTCCGGTGCCACCGCCCATCAGGGTGGTGACCCCGCTGGCCAGGGCGGTTTCGATCTGCTGGGGGCAGATGAAGTGGATGTGGGTGTCGATGCCACCGGCCGTGAGGATGTGTCCTTCGCCGGCGATGGCTTCCGTGCCGGGGCCCACCACGATCGTCACCCCTTCCTGGGTGTCGGGGTTACCGGCTTTGCCGATACCGACGATGCGGCCGTCCTTGAGGCCGACATCCGCTTTCACGATGCCCCACCAGTCGAGGATCAGGGCATTGGTGATCACCGTATCGACGGCGCCTTCGGCACGCGGGGTCTGGGACTGGCCCATGCCGTCGCGGATCACCTTGCCGCCGCCGAACTTCACCTCATCGCCGTAGACGGTGTAGTCCTTCTCGACTTCCAGAATCAGATCGGTGTCGGCCAGGCGAACCCGGTCGCCGGTGGTGGGTCCATAGGTTTCGGCGTAGGCCTGGCGGGAGATGCGGTAGGGCATGGGTCAGGCGTCGAGGGGTCCGTTGATCTGGCCGTTGAAGCCGATGACGCGTCGCGCACCGGCGAAGGGAATCAGGTGCACGTCGCGGCTGTCGCCGGGTTCGAAGCGGATGGCGGTGCCAGCGGGGATGTCGAGCCGTTGACCGCGGGCCGCGGCACGGTCGAACTGCAGGGCGGCGTTGGCTTCGGCGAAATGGAAATGGGAGCCCACCTGCACCGGCCGGTCGCCGCTGTTGGAGACGCTCAGCGTGGTGACGGGGCGGCCTGCATTCAGCTCGAGTTCTCCCGGTTCGGGGAGCAGTTCGCCTGGTATGAGAGGTGCCATGGGTTCTGCCTCAGCGAATCGGGTCGTGCAGGGTGACGAGCTTGGTGCCATCGGGAAAGACCGCTTCGATCTGCACCTCATGGACGAGCTCGGGCACTCCCTCCATCACCTGGTCTTGACGCAGCCAGGTGGTGCCGTCCTGCATCAGCTCCGCCACGCTCTTGCCGTCGCGGGCGCCTTCCAGCACCAGAAAACTGAGCCAGGCCACCGCTTCGGGGTGGTTGAGTTTCAGACCACGGTTCAAGCGCCGCTCAGCCAGCAGTGCTGCGGTCACGATTAGGAGCTTGTCCTTTTCCTGGGGACTGAGATGCATGGCGAAGCTCGGTCTTGTTCAGTGTGTCTCTGCCGGCGCCGGCGCAGTGTTCAGTGTGGACTTTGATCGCTGTAAGGGCTGTTCCTGTAAGGGCCAAACCCGTGGGATCTCGGGCTGACTGAGGTTCCTCAAGTGGCGGGTGCGGGCCCAGATACGGCTGAACCAGAAGCGAGCGTCGCGGCTGGAGTGGCCCAGATAGCGAGCCACCAGTCCTTGCGCCAGCGCACTGCAGCGCATCGTGCCCTCCAGGCCTTCACGATCCGCCCGTGCTCCGTCCAGCAGCTCTTGGATTTCCGATGGTTGCAGCTTGCGAGGGGCGGCCCATGCGAGGGATCCAAACACCGGGGCTCCGCCCATGCCGTGGTTGTCACTCAGGCTGTCGCCCCCCAGTTCGATTCGGTCCACGAGTTCCCAGCGACGTCCTTCAGGGCCACAACGTTGAATCTCCAAGCTGGAGCGCCATCGACCCTGATCGAGCTGTTCGCCCGCAGCGGTCCGTCCTAGTCGCACAATCTCGGCACTGAGGAACGACGCGTTGTCAGGCAGGGTCACGTTCAGGTTCTGCTCATAGAGCGCGTTGGCATACAGCACCAGTTCCTGGGGGAGCCACTCCAGATCCCCATGGTCACTGAGATGTGCCTTCACGGTTTGCTGTGCCCAAGAGCCTTGGGGCTGGATGCGGCTAAGGCCGATCGATCCATACACCTTCTGCGCGGCCACACTGGTTACCAGGCTGCGACTGTGATCTAAAAGGTTCAGATCGATGCTGAGGCGGTCACCCCCCACCAGCCCTCCCGCTGTGTGCAGCAGGGGGATATCGCAGCGGCCATCGCCGCCGATTTCGCCTCGCATCAGTTTGAAGGGCGCACTGCAGCCCCCTTGATGGCGTGTGCGGCCGTGCTGATCCATGTGGAATTGCAGCTGGCAACGGCCGTGCCAGGGCTCAAGACCTCTCATTCGAGAAGGCTCGGATGGCAAGGACCGATTGTTTTGTAGCAGTGCACACCAAATTTGGGGACGTTGCTGGGCAGTCTTCAAGCAGCAAGAGGGTTGCTCGTGAGTGACACGGTGATCGTGTTGGAGAAGCGTTGTGAGCCAGACGGTGCGATGGTCGGTTTGCAGCTGCCGCTGACCGCGACTGAGCGCACTGTGCTGCGAGGAAGGCGTCAGACGGCTTGCGGTTGCCAGGTTTTGCTCCAACTGCCGAGGCATGGTGCTTTGAAGCCCGGGGATTGCCTCACGGATCAAGCCTGTTCCGTGCGGGTGGAGGTCACCGCTGCACCGGAAGCCTTGCTGCGAGTGCAAGCGGGGTCTGCTCTGGCATTGCTCAAAGCGGCTTATCACCTGGGTAATCGCCATGTGGCTCTTGAGCTGCATGAGCAACAGCTGCTGTTGCCTGACGATCCTGTGCTGGCTGACATGTTGCAGACCCTGGGGCTGCGGGTGAGCCGCTGCTGTCAGCCCTTCGCTCCTGAACGTGGGGCCTATGCGGAGCATTCCCACGGATGACGTCGCTGTCTTTGCTCCAGCTGGTGAGTCCTGCCCTTCCGGTGGGCGCTTTCAGTTATTCCGAGGGGCTGGAAGTGCTGATTCAGTCGGGGGCGATTGCGGATGACTTTCAGTTGCAGGGTTGGTTGGAGGCTGAGCTGTGCCGTGGTGCCTTGCGCTTGGAGGCTTCCGCGCTTCCCTCATTAGCGCGGGAGGTTGCAGCCTGGTGCGGGGGTGATGCTGCGGCAAAGCAGCGCTTGATCGATTTGGATGGATGGCTTCTGGCCACCCGTGAAGCTTCTGAGGTCCGTGCGCAACTGCGTCAGATGGGATTGTCTTTGGTTCAGTTGTTGGCTGACATGGGCCGGCCGCTCCCCGACGCGGTGCCATTGAGCTGGCCAAGCGCCTGGGCCGCTGCGGCATCGGCGTTAGAGGTTTCCAAGGAGGAGATGGTGGAGGGTTATCTCTACGGCTGGGTTGCCAATCAGCTCAGTGCTGCCGTTCGGCTGCTGCCGCTGGGGCCGACGCGTGCTCAGGTGCTGCAGCACCGCTTGCAGCCCTTGATTAGGCGTGAAGCGGAACAATTGCTGGCCTGTGGGTCTCGAACGCTCTGGAATGGTGGCGTGGGTGCGGGGATGGCACAGCTCGCCCATGCTGAGTTGTATTCCCGCCTGTTTCGAAGCTGATGAGCAGCAAGCTGCGTCTTGGGGTGGCTGGTCCGGTGGGTTCAGGGAAAACGGCCCTGGTGGAAGCGCTCTGTCGTCGCCTCCGTGATCAACTGCAGCTGGCTGTGGTAACCAACGATATTTATACGCATGAGGATGCCCAATTCCTGACGCGTGTTGGAGCTCTGGAGCCGGAGCGGATTCGTGGAGTGGAGACCGGTGGCTGCCCCCACACGGCGATTCGTGAGGACTGCTCGATTAATCGGGCGGCTGTTGCTGAGTTGGAGGACCAGTTCCCTGGTCTGGATCTGGTGCTGGTGGAAAGCGGTGGTGACAATCTCGCGGCCAGCTTCAGTCCAGAGCTGGTTGACCTTTGCATTTATGTGATCGATGTGGCGGCTGGCGACAAGATTCCGCGCAAAGGCGGGCCCGGTATTACGCGGTCGGATCTGCTGGTGATCAACAAGATTGATCTGGCCCCATTGGTTGGAGCCGATCTGGCGGTGATGGAGCGCGACACGCTCGCGATGCGCGGGGAGCGTCCTTGGTGCTTCACCAATCTCCACAGCGGAGAGGGGCTCGAACGCATCATTGAGTTTGTGTATCGACAGCTACCTAATCTTTGATTGCCGCCCGCTTGGGGGGCAAAAATGTTCCTCTTGATACGTTCTTGTAGTGAGTGTGAGGGCCATGGTCAGGGTTCGGTCGTCGTCAGACGTCCGTCCATCACCGTATTGCACATTTCATGAGCTCCTCTCTCTCAAAGCGTTTGTTTGCCGGCCTGGCCGCAACGTCGTTGGGTCTGGCTGTGACCGCCTGCGGCGGTGGTGAGAAGGCCGCCACCAACGCCAAGTGCGACGCCAATGGCGAAAACTGCACTGTCACCGTCGGCATCCTTCACTCCTTAACCGGCACGATGGCGATCTCCGAGAAGACGCTTGTCGATACCGAAGAGTTGGCGATCGAAGAGATCAACGCCGCCGGCGGCGTTGAAGTGGATGGCAAGAAATACATGATCGAAACCATCGTTGAAGACGGTGCTTCTTCTTGGCCCACCTTTGCTGAGAAGTCCAAAAAGCTGATCGACCAGGACAATGTGCCTGTGGTCTTTGGTGGTTGGACCTCCGCCAGCCGCAAGGAAATGCTCCCGGTTTACGAGTCCAAGGACGCTTTCCTCTACTACCCGATCCAGTACGAGGGTCAGGAGTGCTCCAACAACATCTTCTACACCGGTGCGACTCCGAACCAGCAGTCTGAGCCTGCGACCAAGTTCATGTATGAGAAGTCGCCTGCCGCTGGCAAGCCCTTCTTCCTCGTGGGTTCGGACTACGTCTTCCCCCGCACCTCCAACACCATCACCAAATCCCAGGTGGAGCAGCTGGGCGGCACGGTGGTCGGCGAGGACTACCTGCCCTTGGGTAACACGGAAGTCGCCCCGATCATCGCCAAGATCAAGGAGGCCCTGCCTGACGGCGGTGTGATCATCAACACCCTGAATGGTGACCAAAACGTCGCCTTCTTCAAGCAGATTCAGGATGCTGGCCTCACCCCCGCTAACGGTTACTACGTGATGAGCTACTCCATCGCGGAAGAGGAGATCAGCACGATTGGACCTGAGTTCCTTGAGGGCCACTACGGCGCTTGGAACTACATGATGTCAATCGACACGCCTGCTTCCAAGAAGTTCGCGGCTGACTTCAAGGCGAAGTACGGCGAAGACCGTCAGGTGGCTGACCCTCAGGAGTCTGCCTACAACATGGTTTATCTCTGGAAAGCTGCCGTTGAGAAGGCCAACAGCTTCGAGAACGACAAGGTGCGTGAAGCTCTCGTCGGCATCGAATTTGATGCGCCTCAGGGCAAGGTCACTGTGATGCCGAATCATCACCTGTCCCAAACCGTGCGCATCGGTCAGATCACCAAGGATGGACAGTTCGCCATCCTCGAGGAGACCGATGGCCCGATCGCTCCCCAGGCCTGGAACCAGATCCACCCTGATTCCACCGGCTTTGCCTGCGACTGGACCGATGCCTCCAAGGGCGGCAAGTACAAGCTCTGATCGGCTGATTCAAGCTCGATCTTTCCTTGCAGAGGAGCTCGTTTTCGGGCTCCTTTTTTCGTCGTTTTCCTGAACGTTTCGTTTCAGACAGTCGTGCAACTGCTTTTTGAAAGCCTGTTCAACGGCGTGGCTATCGGCTCAGTGCTGCTCATGGCCGCCCTTGGATTGGCGATTGTTTTTGGCCTGATGGGGGTGATCAACCTCGCCCATGGTGAGCTGATCATGCTGGGGGCGTACACCACTTTCGTGGTGCAGTTGATTTTTAAGTTGCCGGCGTTGGCCCCCGTCTACGACCTTTACGTCCTGGTTTCGATTCCAATCGCGTTTCTCGTCAGCGGCGTGGTTGGTGTGTTGTTGGAACGCACGGTGATTCGCCGTCTTTACGGCAATCCCTTGGAGACGTTGTTGGCGACCTGGGGAGTCAGTCTGATCCTCCAGCAGTTCGTGCGCAGTGTCCCGATGGCCAATGCGTCGGGCTTGATTCTTGCGCTTGTGGTGGGTTTCGGTTTGCCGTTGTTTCTCCCAGATCGTTGGCTGGATGGTTCTCGCTCACGGCTGGTTCGCGCGGGGAGCTGGGGCGTCGCAGCCCTCATGGGCGTTGTTCTGGCGAATGGCCTGGGGTCTCAGATCAGTCGACTGGCTCAGGCGGATGCCCGCAATGTGGATGTCACGGCTCCGCAATGGATGCGCGGCGGGATCGACTTGCTTGGCTTGACCGTTCCGGTGCCGCGTTTGGTGATCATCGTGGTCACCGTGGTGGCGGTGCTTGGGGTCACCTGGTTCCTGAACCGCAGTGTCTGGGGAATGCGTATCCGTGCCGTGACCCAGAACCGATCCATGAGTGACTGTTTGGGCATCGCGACCGACACGGTTGATGTTCTGACGTTTGGCATTGGCTCAGGCTTGGCCGGTGTGGCCGGTGTGGCCGTCTCCCTGCTGGGTTCCGTGGGCCCGAATGTCGGCAACTCTTACATCGTGGGCTGTTTCATGGTCGTGGTGCTGGGCGGCGTTGGCAATTTGTTTGGCACGGTGCTGGCCTCCTTCACGATCGGTTGGTTGACAGATCTGATCGGAGCCGGCCGATTACTCACGCTCTGGCCCGACATGCCTGCCCCGTTGGCGGGTGCTGTGACCTTCTTTGCCACCACCAGCATGGCCCAAGTGATGATCTTCGCTCTGATCGTGGTGTTCTTGCAGTTCCGCCCTGCGGGAATGTTCCCCCAGAAGGGACGCATGGTGGAGGCTTGATCTGATGTTGCAGCTCCTTCAACAGCCTCGTTGGCGTCAGCTTCTTCTCTGGGTGGTGATTCTTGCCGCCATCGTCGCGGCCCCTGCGGTGCTGTCTGAGTTCAGGCTCAATCTGTTGGGTCGTTTTCTGGCCTTGGCGATTGTGGCTCTCGGCATCGATTTGATCTGGGGCTTCACCGGTCTCCTCAGTCTTGGCCAGGGAATTTTCTTCGCGTTGGGTGGTTATGCCGCTGCCATGTATCTGCAACTCAGTAGTGCTGGCGATCTCCTCAATGGAATTCCCGAATTTTTCAGCCTTTATGGCGTCAGTGAGCTGCCGTTTTTTTGGCATCCCTTTGCATCTCCATGGTTCACTTTGGTCGCGATCTGGTTGGTTCCCGGTCTTTTGGCAGCCGTTTTGGGTGGTCTGGTGTTCCGCAACCGGATCAAAGGGGTCTATTTCTCGATCCTGACTCAGGCTGCCCTGCTCGTCTTCTACAACTTCTTCAATGGCCAGCAGAAACTGATCAACGGCACCAACGGATTGCAGACGCCGGCGACGAAATTGTTTGGTCAGTTCGTCGGTTCTGAATTGATGCAGCGGTGGTTTTTCTGGGTGACCGCTGTTGTGGTGATTGTGGTTTGGGCGTTCTTGCGTTGGGTGGTGCGCGGTCGCTTTGGTGATGTGTTGATCGCCATTCGTGATGACGAACCGCGTCTTCGTTTTGCCGGATACAACCCCACATTGTTTAAGACCATCGTGTTCGGTTTGGCCGGTGCCCTTGCGGGCATCGGTGGAGCTCTCTACACCGTCCAATCCGGTAGTGCCTCGCCGCAATTCATGGAGGTGCCGATGTCGATTGACATGGTGATCTGGGTGGCGGTCGGGGGACGCGGCACCTTGGTGGGAGCGATTCTCGGCGCTGTGGTGATCAACTACGCCCAGAGTCTGGTGAGTGAGGTGTTTCCGGAGACCTGGCTGTTCATTCAGGGCGGATTGTTCATCCTGGTGGTGACGGTTCTGCCGGAGGGTGTGATCGGCTGGTTCCGTGGCGAAGGCCCTGGCAACGGGTTCAACCGATTGGGTTCCTTGCTTAACCAAGTGGGCAATCAAGCGATTGCCTGGGGCGATGTGCTGATCGACAAAAGTGTTGATTCAACAGCGATGAACCGTCTCGGCATCTGGCTGGTTCGATGTGGTCAGTTACTCAACAACCTGGGGATTGTGCGTCGTAGTGGGACGTATCCGCAGCTCGAATTTGAAGGTCAGGAGGAGGTGCAGCCATGAGCCATTCCTTGTTGGAACTGAGTCAGATCACCGTCAGCTTCGATGGGTTTCTGGCCCTTCGTGATCTCAATCTTTCCTTGCAGCCTGGTGAGTTGCGGGCTGTGATCGGACCCAATGGAGCCGGGAAGACCACTTTCCTGGATGTGATCACTGGTAAAACGCCCCCCACAGAAGGGGATGTGGTGTTCAAGGGTCGTTCGCTGATCGGAACCAGCGAGCACCTCATCGCACGCTTGGGGATCGGTCGCAAGTTCCAGAGCCCGCGGGTGTTTGAAAAGCTCACGGTGAAGGAAAATCTCGCCCTGGCGGTGAGTCGACCCAAGCAACCCTGGCCGTTGTTGTTCGGAGGCCTAAGTGCTGAGCAGCGTGACCGGGTGCATCACTTGATGGGCATCGTCAATTTGCAGCACCGTTCCGACTGGAAGGCCGGTTCCCTGTCCCACGGACAGAAGCAGTGGTTAGAGATTGCAATGCTCGTCGGTCAGGACCCTGATTTGTTGCTGGTCGATGAGCCGGTTGCAGGGCTAACGGATGAGGAGACTGACCTCACCGCGGATCTACTCAAATCCCTGGCCGGTGATCACACGGTGCTGGTGATCGAACACGACATGGAGTTCATCCGCCGCCTCGAGAGTCCGGTCACGGTTCTGCATCAGGGCCATGTGCTCTGTGAGGGAACCATGGATCAAGTTCAGGTCGATCAACGCGTGATTGATGTGTATCTCGGCAGCACTGAGGAGGAGAACGCATGATGACGCTGTTAGAGATTCGAGGTCTCAATACCTTCTACGGCGAGAGTCACATCCTTCGGGATGTGGATCTCACGGTGAAGGCTGGAGAGATGGTTTGCCTGATTGGGCGCAATGGTGTCGGCAAGACCACCCTGCTGAAGTCCTTGATCGGTCTGTTGCGTCCGCGCAGCGGTCAGATCAGCTTCGATGGCAAGGGACTCGACCGCGCGGCTCCACATCAACGGGCACGGGCTGGGTTGGGGTATGTCCCCCAGGGCCGTGAAATCATTCCTCAGCTCACGGTTGAGGAAAACCTGCTGCTCGGGATGGAAGCTTTGCCCGGTGGGCTGAGTAGCCGCCGTCGGATCGATCCCATCGTTTATGAGCTCTTTCCTGTGCTGCAGGAGTTCCTCCCGCGAAAGGGAGGTGATTTGAGCGGCGGACAACAGCAGCAACTCGCCATCGCCAGAGCCCTGCTCGGCAAGCCAAAGCTGCTGTTACTTGATGAACCCACGGAGGGCATTCAGCCCAACATCGTGCAGGACATCGAGTCGGCGGTGCGGCGGATTATCGCTGAAACGGGGATCGGTGTTCTGCTGGTTGAGCAACACCTGAATTTCGTGCGACAAGCGGATCGTTATTACGCGATGCAGCGGGGTGGAATCGTTGCCAGTGGTCCCACCAGTGAACTCAGCCAATCGGTGGTGGATGAGTTTCTCAGCGTCTGAGCTTGGGTTCGTGCTGTGTTCAAGGCCGAGTTGCACCAAAGGGTTTGCACGGTCTAGGCAAAGCTCCTGAAGCAGCCAAGGTAGTTCTTGGAAGGCTCAGGCACTCTTCGCTGCCGCCGCCTCTTCCACATACACATAGTCGGTGATATCAGCACGCACATGCAACATCTGACCCTGGGGTGACATCTGCCAGATCTCGAGTCGCGTTTGCTCCGGAGCTTCGAACCAGAACACCTCCATGGGCATGACGACCTTTTCTCGATAAAACTGTTGATCGCCGATCAGCTTCACGATCACCATCCGGTTGGTGTCGTTGCGATAAACGCACTCAAGCATTGGAAGTAAAAACAAGGTCCCCAATGTCGCTAGCCGGCGACAAGGTCAATGTCTGATTGGTCACCGAATCAGCACTGACTCAGAACCAATTTTCTGTGGTGATACCAAACGCTCCATTTATGTAGCGATGACTGCATCCATCGGCAACGCAGAAGGGAGTGATTCAGGCAGCTGTGGGTGTGGACGGTCGGCTGGGGCGGGTCAGCCGAGGATTCACGGTTTCGCAGTTCGGTCGGCGAGGCCGGCGCATCATGGCGGAGCTGTAAGTCGAGGAACGACCAGCCTGTCCTGCCTGCGCAAGGTCATCTGCAAAGGAAGGATTGCAGCTGTTCAGGCGCGACCAACTCGGCAGCTGATGGGCAATGGGGGATTCCATCAATGAGGCAAGACCAGGCCGCAGCAGATCGGCGAATCGGTGAACGGCCAACTCTTCTCCGTGGCGGTCATAGGGGAGTCGATTAATGGCGGAGTCGAGACCAAACTGGCGCACGCGATCTTCTCCGACTCGTCGGTAGAGCACTTCGAGAGTTGGGAGCTGATCCATGGAGACCACGCAACCTTCATGTTCCATCAGGCTGCGCAGAACCGTGCAGAAGATTTCGCTAGCCATGCGTTGAAGACCTTCATTGGGCTTCTGTCCGAGGTCTTTGTGTTTGTGATCGAACAGGCCCAGGTCCACTTGAGTGATGCGGCTGGGTGCCACATGGCGGTAGACCTCAGACAGGAGACCCATTTCCAGCCCCCAGTCGGAGGGGATGCGTAGGTTCATGGCCAGATCGCGCGTAAACGCGAACTCACCTGCAAGGGGATAACGGAAGGTTTGCAAATAGCGCAGGTAAGGGAGGGGCCCAAAGATCTGCTCGAGACTGGCTAGGAGCGGTCCAACAAACAAGCGTGTGGCACGACCCTGAAGTGCCTGTGTTTCCAGAGAGAGGCGGCTGTAGAAGGCCTTGACGTAGGCCATGCCGTGGGAGGGGTCCAACAAAGGCCGCAGCATCCGTTCTGGATAGCCCGAACCGAAGGTGCGAATGTCAGCGTCGAACAGTCCGATCACCTCCGCGTCTTGGCAGGCAACTCCCAGGCCTTGCCACACAGCCCAACCCTTGCCGGGAGGCCCGGTCAATTCCAGCCCAAGACTTGCCATGGACGAAAGCACTTCTCCGACGGCGGGGCCATTGGTCCAATGCACGCGCACAGGGAATGGCATGTCGGCGAAGAAGCGCTCCGCTTCTGCGACATCCTCAGCGCTCTCTGCCGAGAGTGCGATCACGAGGGATGTCAGTTCGGTGAGTGATGCCAGGGTGTCGCGGATGAGCGTCAGAGCCGGACGGCTGAATTCCTCCATCAGGCAAGGAATCAAGAGGGCCGTCGGTCGCTGCTTGAGTTCCTTGTTGAAGGCAATGGCATCGAGGTTGCCAAGGCTGTAGTCATGAACCGTGGTGATCAGACTCTGCTGAAAATCCATGCGGTGTCCAATGCGACAACAGAGGAGAGAGACCTGCTCCATACCTGACACGTGTTCAGCTGGAACGTGATGCAGTCTCCGCGTGATGAAACGCTGCGAGCTCTGCTGAGAAATCTCTACCCGGACAATTCTTCCGGTGATCTCGAAGAGTTGTCGTCGCAATTGCTGCAAATTCTCGGTCACGCTGCTGTTCATGCCGATCCATCCCTCGATGTTGAGCCGTGGTTTGGCAATGACGTGGTGCTGATCACCTATGCCGATGCTGTCCTCGATGAGCAAAAGCCTGGACTGCAAGGGTTAAGCAGGTTTGTGAACCGCCATTTGCGGCTCTTTGCTCCGGTGATCCACGTGCTTCCGTTCCTGGAATCCACGAGTGACGGTGGGTTTGCTGTAGCCAGCCATGAGCGCCTTGAGTCCCGTCATGGCGAGTGGAGTGATCTCGCAGCCTTGGCTGAAGGGCGGCGTTTGATGGCGGATCTGGTGCTGAACCATGTGTCGGCGTCTCACCCGTGGGTGCGTCAGTTCCTTCGCGACGAGGCCCCCGGCCGGTTCTGTGTGCTGGAGGCTGAGCCGCATCCCTGTTGGGATTCAGTTGTTCGTCCCCGCAGTTCTGCGTTGTTCACGCGCTTGCAAGGCCCATCCGGTCATCGTCAGGTGTGGACCACGTTTGGCCCGGATCAGGTGGACGTGAACTGGCGGCATCCAGAAGTGCTGCTGGGATTCGTCCGCTTGCTGAAACAGAAGTTGTCCCATGGCGTGCGTTGGATTCGTCTCGATGCCGTGGGTTTTGTCTGGAAAGAGCCGCACACCGACTGCATCCACCGCCCTGAGGCCCATCAGCTGGTGGAAGTGCTGCGCTACTTGATGTCTCATGTCTGTGGCGACGGTGGTGTCGTCGTGACCGAGACCAATGTTCCTGAACAGGAGAATCTGTCGTATTTGCGCAGTGGTCGAGAGGCCCATCTGGCGTACAACTTTCCCTTGCCACCCCTGCTGCTTGAAGCAACGATCAGCGGCTCTGCAGATCTACTCAACAGCTGGTTGGCCCGTTGGCCGGAGCTGCCGGACTCCACTTCATTGCTCAATTTCACCGCCTGCCACGACGGGGTGGGATTGAGACCCTTGGAGGGATTGATGCCTCAGCAGCGACTGTTGAATCTGTTGATCGATTGTGAACAGCGTGGTGGTCTGGTGAGTCATCGTCGCCTGGCCTCTGGAGAGGAGGTTCCTTATGAGATCAACATCAGTTGGTGGAGTGCGATGGCTGATGGAGGGATCGACCCCGCTTACCTTCAGCGGGAACGGTTTCTGCTGACCCATCTGCTGATGCTGGTGCTGCCCGGAGTGCCGGCTTTTTATCTTCCCGCCATCCTGGCCACACCCAACGATCTGGCCCGCTTTCGCATCAGTGGCCATCGCCGTGATCTGAATCGGCCTCAGTTCAAGGCCTCGACGCTGGAACGCCGTCTTGCGGATCCTGAAAGTGATGCGACGGCTGTGCTGACGGTGATGAATCAGGCACTAGCGCGACGGGCGGAGTTGCCAGCGCTCCATCCCGATGCCGACATGGAGCTGCTTAGTCCCGACCGCGTGGATCGCGTGGTGTTGCGCCGCACCCTCGATGGTCAGAGTCTTGTGGCCGTGCACAACATGACAGCATCCCGTCTGACCTTGGACCCAGCACGGCTCGGCGGTGATCCGGAAATGGATTGGACCGATTGTTTGAGCGGTCAGGTGCTCCACCCACGCAGGCTGCATGCCCTGGAGCCTTATGCAGTGCTGTGGTTGGTTCAGTAATGACCAAGACTCCGCAATCCCTCTGGTGGGTCGTTACGGATCTGGACGGCACCTTGATGGACCATCACTACGACTGGTCCCCTGCCAAAGCAGCCATTCAGCGACTGCAGCGTTGTGGTGTGCCTGTGATTCCTTGCACCAGCAAGACCGCCGAAGAGGTGTCGCGTTTTCGGGAGCAGATCGGATTGCATGACCCGTTCATTGTTGAAAACGGTGGGGCGATTCACGGTGAATCATCCGATGGCAAACCCTGGCATCTGGCCTTGGGTCCCAGCTGGCAAGAGTTGCGACCGCAGCTGGATCAGCTTGCGCAGGACTTGGGGCAACCGCTGCAAGCTCTGGATGATCTGAATGCCGATGATGCTCACCGCTTACTGGGGCTCCAGGGAGACGCGTTACGCCAGGCGCAGCGACGTCAATGCAGTGTTCCCTTTGTGTCGCCGACGGATCCTGCGTCACGCGACAAGCTTCTGAGTCTTGCTGCCCAACGGCGACTGTCTGTGGTGCAGGGCAATCGTCTCGGGCACCTGTTGGGTCTGGATGTCAGCAAAGGCAAGGCATTGCAGCGGCTGAAGCAGCACTTGGGATGTCCGGATGTGAAGGTGCTTGGACTCGGCGATTCCCCGAATGATCTGCCGTTGCTGGACGCCAGCGATTGTGCGGTGGTGGTTCCAGGTGCCAATGGACCGCACCCTGCGTTGAAACCAGGACTTGACGCGGGCCTCTATCAGTTGGCACCAGCCCCTCACGGGGTCGGCTGGTCGGCCGCTGTGCTGCGTCTCATCCCTGGGCTCTAGGCGCTTCATCCTTCACTGCTGGGGCACGCACGTGGATGCGGGCGATCATGCAGGTATTGATGGCATCACGATGGGAAGGCTGCGTTTTTGGCTCGGTTCTCTGATCACCGGCCTGGTTGTCAGTTCTGGGTCAGTGACCGTCGCGGCTGAACGGATTGTGTTTCGTTTCGGGGAGCTCGCCAGAGATGTCTCTGTGCCGGAGCTGCGCCAATTCAGTGAGACCGGAGCCGTGGCTCCAGAGTTGCAACCGATCCTGCAGCGGTTGAAACCTGCGGAGCAACTTGCACTACGCAGAGTGCTCAGCCAGCCGTTGCCGGTGGATGAGGTTTCTGTCTCCAATCTGCTCAGCACCCCATTAGGCCGCCGTTCACTTCAGCAGCTGGTGAAGGTGCTGGATCAACCGGCTTCGGTGGCGGAACCGGCCTTGTCGTCTGCTCTGGTGCTTGGCGCAGCCAAGCCCGGAGGTCTGCGTTTGATCAACGTGTTGGAGGCTTATCCCACGCAACGGCTTCCTGTGAACGTCGCGGCGGTGCTGTCCCTGGAGCAGTCACTGACGTTGGGCATGGCTCAACAGGAGGCGATGTTCGACATCCTGACCAGCGGCAAGACGGTTCCTGTCGCAGGATCCGAGCTCACCGCCCTTTCGGTCGAGGGCTCGATCCCATTCCGTCAGATCCCTTTTCAATTCCAGGGGCGTGATGGCGAGCGCATCAGCGCTATCGCCTACTTACCGGAGACGTCGACTGCCGCTAGCCCAGCTCCACTGGTGGCGATTGCCCCTGGTCTCAACTCCAACATGAATGCGCTTCTGTATGTGGGGCGTCACTTAGCTAGCCATGGCTATGCGGTGGCGTCGCTGAATTTTCCATTCACCAGCGCCGATGCTGTTCAAGCTGTGATTCAGGGCACTGCCTTGATTCCACCGGTGAATGCCTGGTTCGCTCAGCCCTTGGATGTGAGTGCCTTAATTGATCAGGTGGAGCAGCGTTGGGGTGCTCGCGTGGACACCCAACGGGTGGGCGTGCTGGGCCAGTCTCTGGGGGGATACACCGTCACGGCGTTGGCGGGGGCTGAGCTCGACTGGGCGGCCCTCGACCGTCAGTGCCTCCAGCTGTCGGATCCAAAGGTCGTGGTGCTCAATCCCGCCATGGTCTGGCAGTGTTCCGGGCATGACCAGGTGTCGCAACGCAAGAGCTTTCGTGATCCGCGCGTGAAGGTTGCCGTTGCCGTTAACCCTGTGACCAATCCGATTTTCAGTGCCACCTCGATACAGGCACTGGCCGTTCCGATCCTGATGGTGTCGGGCAGCAACGACATCTTTGCTCCCTCCATCTCCCAGCAGTTGATCCCCTTCAGCTGGATTCAGCAGCCGGGCTCGCTTCTGGTGCTCCAGCGCAACGGCACGCATCTGTCGTTCTTGGAGGGCACTTCCGATCTTCCGCCTAAGGTTCTTGGCCCCGATCTTCCGCTTGCTCGCAGGCAGCTCAAGGGGATGGCACGCGGTTTCTTTGACCAACTCCTGCGCTTGCAGCCGGTGATGCCCTCGTTGCTGCCGACTCCGACTGATCCGTTGGTGGCGGCGGGGCGTGATCCCCTGAAGTTGCTGGTGATGCCCCGCCTCAGCCGCCAGCAGCTGGAACGGGTGGCACCGGGCCTCGATCTGGATCAAGCCGCTGCGTCAGGTCTGTGAGAGCACGGGGGGAAGCTGACCCTCCAGCCCGCTCACGGGTTCCTTCGCTAGATCATGGATCGAGGTGGAGGTCAGACAAGGGGGGCAACCCTTTGAGTTCAGGAGCTGAGCAGTTGGCGCCACAGCGTTTCCGCTTGGAGTTCACTGCGCAACGGCTGGTCATTCGTTGCCTTCAGTGCTCTGCAGCCGAGGCTGTTGATGAGCAGCGCCTGATCGCCGGATTGCAGCTCAGCGCCCAGCGTGGCTTCCCGGGCCAGCCCCCGCTGGAGCAGTTGCGCGCGCATCACACCAGGCAGGCAGCCACTGCTGAGCGGTGGCGTGATCCATTCGCCCTGACGGAGCACCAGCAGGTTGGCACTGTCGCCGCAACAGAGGTTTCCACGGGTATTGCGCAGCAGTGCTAGCTCGGCTCCATGGCGCTGCGCTTCCCGGCGGGCTTGGATCGATTGGCCGTAGGCCAAGGTCTTGCAACGGCTGAGCAAGCTGCAATCGTTGCGCTGCTCCTGCGTGCAGATCCAGGTTTTGGTCGGCTCGAAGCAGAGCGGATGGGGCTGCAGGGTGAACCAGAAGCGATGCTGCGTGGCATCCGGCGTCTCATGGGGAACTCCGATGCCACGACCGGCGACGCGGCCACGGCTCCAGTTCAGTCTCAAAGCGCCTGCGCTGCCGCTGTGATTCAGGTTGACTCGCGCGATGGCTTCGTCGATCAAGTGGTCCAGCGCGGCTCGATCTGGCGGCGTGGCCATGCCCAGCAGCAGTGCGCTCTGATGCCAGCGCTGCAGGTGGGCCTCGAGCAGCTGGGCTTTGCCGTTGAGGATCAGCACGGTTTCGAACAGCCCATCCGCCAGCTGCAGGCCGCGATCGGAGAGCGGTAGATGGAGGCTGTGGCTGTCTCCCCATTGGCCGTCATGCCACGCCAGCCCAGACGAGGTCATGCGAGCGCCTCCAGCAGCGGCAGCAGTTTCCAGTCCAATTCGTCGGCCTCAGCGGCGGGATCCGAGTCGGCGACAATGCCGCAGCCGGCATGCAAGCGCAGAGCAGCGTCTTTGCGCAGCAGGGTGCGAATCAGGATGTTGCTGTCGAAGCGGCCATCCCAGTCGATGTGCAAGATCGATCCGCAATAGGGACCACGTCCCAGCGGTTCCAGCTCCTGCAGGCGTTGGCATGCCCGCAGCTTGGGGGCTCCTGTGATGGAGCCGCCCGGCCAGCTCGCTTCCAGCAGATCCACCCAGGTGGTGCCCGCTTTCAGCTGGCCGGTAACCACCGAGGTGAGGTGATGCACGCGTGCATAACTTTCCAGGCGCACCAGATCCGGCACCTGCACTGAGCCTGGAACACAAACGCGGCCGAGGTCATTGCGCAACAGGTCCACGATCATCACGTTCTCGGCTCGGTCTTTGGCGCTGCACACCAGTTCGGCCGCCAGGTCATCGTCGATGCGCGGATCGGGATGGCGTGGACGGGTGCCTTTGATCGGTCGGGTCTGCACGGCTCCACCTGGCATGACTTCAAGGAACCGCTCCGGTGAGGTAGACAGCACGGCTTCGCCTGCGGCGGTGCCGCCGCCGACTAGCAAACCGCTGAAGGGGGCGGGGCATCGTTGGCGCAGGCGTTGATAGAGCGCCAGGTTGCTTGTGTGGTGCGGAAGCGTTGCGCTCGCACAGGCGGTGAGGTTCGCCTGAAAGAGATCTCCGCTGGCGATCAGTTCACGGATGCGCGTTACCCCAGCCATGAACGCGTCGCGGTTGCTGTGGCGGTGCCATTGGCAACTGAGCCGCTGCGTCGCGGTGACTTCGGGCGCGATGGCCTCAATCAGATGGGTTTCCAGCTGATGCCCCACCGCAGCATGGCGGGTGGGGTCGATGCCTTCCAGGTGGAGTTCTTTGGTCTGCAGGTCAAAGCGCAGCACTGGATCGTGACGCGCAATCCAAAGGCTGGCCATGGCATCGGCACGCCAGGGGTTCGTCGGTTCGGTCCAGGCCGCGGCGTCGTAACTCAGCCAGCCGGTCCAGTGACCTGGGCTCAGCTGCCGCAGTCTGGAAAAGGGGTTGGTGGCATCAGGATCGCCAGGTAGGCCGCGGCAGCAGTGCTGTTCCAAAGGATCCGCTGCCAGGGTGATGCGCCCTCCCAGTTCGCCGCCATCGCCGTCCAGCCAGATGAGGCCCTGCTCTCCATGCAGATGGGCCAGAACAGCCGCGACCTCAGCGGGTTCACGCCATGGCAATCGCCTGCGCAGCACTCTCATCGCCTGGCGATGCTGCAAAGATCAGGCCGACCGGCTTCCCGCAGCGCGGCATCGCGGATTCGGCAGCTGTCACACACGCCGCAGGGGTCATCACCGCCGCTGTAACAGCTCCAGGTGCGTTCGATCGGGACCCCTAGGCGTAGTGCTTCTTCCACGATTTTTAGCTTGCTCCACTCTACCAGTGGTGCCCACAGCCGTGGGCCACGCCCTTCTCGGCCCACCTTACTGCTGAGATCCGCCAGGGTCTGAAAAGCGTCCAAGTAGTCCGGTCGGCAGTCGGGGTAACCGGAGTAGTCCACGGCATTGACGCCCAGCACAAGGCGATCAGCGCCGCGGGCTTCGGCCAGGCTCAGCCCGATGCTGATGAATACCGTATTGCGCCCGGGGACATAAGTGCTGGGGATCACCCCGTCTTGCACGCCATCAACTGGCAAAGCTTGCGCGTTGTCGGTGAGTGAGGACCCTCCCCAGCTGGCCAGGTTGACGCTGACCGTGTGGTGTTCCACCAGGTTGAGGGCTTCAGCGATTGCCGCGGCCGACTGCAATTCGCGCCGGTGTCGCTGGCCGTAGTCAAATGACAAGCCGATCACCCGTCCTCCGGCTTCTTGCGCTAAAGCCGCTGCTGTGGCGGAGTCAAGCCCGCCGGAGAGCAGGGCGATCGCAGAGAAATCGGTCATGCTGTGCATTCTGTTGCCCAAAAGGGGATGACGAAGTCCGTGCGTGTTCCGTTGACGCCGATGACCGCCGTGGGATCTGGCCTGGCGCTGCTGTTGATGATGCCGACGGTTGCCGCAGCGGTTCCTCGTCTCGATCTGAGCGGCTATCCCGCGCCCGCACCGGGTCTGCAGCGTTGGGTGATTCAGCCCTCGGGTCTGCTGCCCAACAGTTCTGATCCGATCATTTCCGCTCGGCCGATTGACTGGCGCATCCAGCTGATCGTTGGCCAGGAGGTTGACCTGGATTGCAACGTGCAGCGCTTATCAGGCTCTGGAATGACCATGCGCATGCTTCCAGAGGCCTCCGGCAAGGCACTTTTTGAGGTGCGGGGACCGATGGCGCTGATCAGCACGCGCAAGGCTTGTCCGGCGGACGAACCCACAAAGCGCTCCTTCCTGTCCTTGGGCAAGCAGCCCTATCTGGTTCCGTACAACGCCTCCTGGCCGATCGTGGTGGATCTGCCCAAGGGTGCTCAGTTGCGCTGGCGTCTTTGGAGAGCGGAGACGCGCCAACAGGAGGCAGTTGAGCTTTAGGAGCGGGTGAAGCGCTGAAGGATGCCGATCAGAGTTCTCTGAGGGAGTCGGTCTTGCTTTGGAAGGTGTTGAGCAGCAGTTGCAGGTAACTGACGCTTCGCAGCTTGATGTTGGCGGTTAGCGACATGCCCACTTGCAAAGGCAGAGTTGTTCCACTGCTCAGTTGCAGTTGCTGGCTGTTCAGCTTGATCACGGCAGGGAATTTGTATTCCTGACGCAACTGCTGCTGATCGGGGGGGAGCGCGTCTGATCCCACCGATGCCACCGTGCCCTCCAGAACGCCGAAATCACTAGCCGGGAACGAGTCGATGCTGATGTCAGCCGGCTGCCCCGGTCGCACGAAACCGATTTTGTTGCTTGGGATCTCCACATCGGCTTCCAGGGTGCTGAAGGGCACCACCTTCAGGGCCACTTCGGATGACAAGGCCTGGGAGATGAAGCCGGGGTTGTTCAGTTTCAGATCGAACACGATCCCATCCACGGGCGCGCGCAGGGTTTGGTTCTTGTTGGTGACTTTGACTTCGGTGAAGTTGGCGTTCAGTTGCGCACGTTCGCTGCGCAAGCCGGCGAGCTCGGCGCTCAGTTGTTCGATCTGCTGGTCGATCTGGTTGATCTGACGACGTCCTTCAAGATCCAGTTTGGTGAGCTCGCCCTTGAGCTCCTGCACCCTGTTGCGTTGCTGAAGATATTGAATGTCTTGGATGCCGCCTTCCTGAGCGAGGCTGGCGAGGCGGGTGAGGATCTCCTGCTCGAGGCTGAGGTTGGCGCGGGTGGTGGCAACCTGTTCGCGGTTGAGATCCAACGTCCTCTCCCTTTCCAGCTTCTTCAGCTGCAGCTGCTGTTCCTTCTGTGCAATCTGCGTGTCCTTTTCCTGCAACCCCTGGGTGAGTGACTTGAGCTGTTCAGCGGTGCTTTCCTGATCCAAGCGAATCAGCGGGTCGCCTTTGGAGACCCGCTGGCCGTTCTTCACCAAGATCTCCTCCACCACGCCGCCGGGTGGAATGCGCACGTCTTTCACGTTGCCGACAGGTTCGAGCTTGCCGGTGGCGACCACCACTTCTTCGGTGCGCGCCACCGCTAGCCAGCCGATGCCCAAAAAGGTGGTGCCGATCAGGCTCCAGGTGACCGCTTTCATCCAGAAGCGGCTCTGCTGCAGCACATTCTCCTCGTCGGAGATGGTCGTGATGCGGCTCTCCAGTGCGGAGCGCGCCTGCTTCACCAGCTTGCCGGCAGCACTGACCTGCTCCTGGTTGGCGTTCTGACCACCTGGGCCCTGCGGGGACTTGTTCACGTTCGGATCCATGGTCATCTCAGCTGGCCTCCTGCTGGCGGTATAGGGCGTAATAACGGCCGCGTCGGCTCATGAGTTCGTCGTGGGTGCCCTGCTCCACCACGGCACCCTGATGCATTACCACAATCAGATCGGCTCGGCGCACGGTGGACAGTCGGTGGGTGATGAAGAAGACCGTGCAGTCATGCAGAGCCTGGATCAGGTTGTCGCAGACCCTGCGTTCTGTTTCGTAGTCGAGCGCGCTGGTGGCTTCATCCATCACCAACAGCTTGGGGTTGGCTAGCAGCGTTCGGGCAATGGCGATGCGTTGTCGCTGCCCACCGCTGAGGGATGTTCCCCGCTCGCCGACTGGGGTGCTGTATCCCGCTGGCAGTTCCATGATGAAGTCGTGGGCGCAGGCCACCTTGGCGGCCATCACGATCTCTTCGCTAGAGGCATCCGGTTGGGTGAGAGCGATGTTCTCGTTGACGTTGCCTGAGAAGAGCAGCGGGTCCTGGGGCACGATGCCGATTTGGCGGCGCAGTGAATACAGCTCCACCTTGTCGATGTCATAGCCATCGATCAGGATGCGTCCTTGGCCGGGTGAGTAGAGACGAGGCAGCAGCTTCATCAGGGTGCTTTTGCCACTGCCGCTCTGTCCCACGATCCCGACGAAGGTGCCGGCTTTCACCGCCAGTGACACATCGTTCAGCACGGGTGCACTGCCGGGAGTGAACCCAAAGGTGAGATTGTCGAAGCTCACTGCTCCCTCGATCGGTGGCAGTGGAACCTTGGCTTTGTCTTGTTCGTCCGATTCCTGGGGCGTGTCGATGACATCGGCCAGACGTTCGAAACTGACGCGCAGCTCCTGGATTGTCTGCCAGATCGATGACAATCTCAGGAGGGGCTGTGTCACATAGCCGGAGATGATCCGGAAGGCGATCAGCTGGCCAAGGGTGAGGTCACCGGAGAGCACCAGAGATGCGCCCACCCAGAGCACCAGAAGCTGGGAGATCTTTTGCAGAACCTGGGAGGTCTGGCTCAGTGCCGTGCCGGTGATGGTCTTTTCGAAACTGCGGCTGATGTATTTCCCGTAGCGCTCTTGCCAGGTCCAGCGGCTGATCATTTCCACGTTCTGGCTTTTCACGGTTTGAATGCCCGTCAGCACTTCCACTAGGTGACTCTGGGTGGAAGCATTGGCCTCAGCTGACTTGCGGTATTGGCGCCGGAACAGCGGCGCACCCAGCAGGGTCAAGCCGACCTGAATCGGCAGCACTGCCAGGGCGATCAGGGTCAGCAGCCAGCTGTAGAACAGCATCACCACGATGTAGATGACGGAGAACGCCGCATCGAGAACCGTGGTGAGGGCCTGACCGGTGAGGAAGTTGCGGATCTTTTCCAATTCGCTGATCCTGGAGCCCAATTCACCCACTGGGCGCCGGTCGAAGTAGCCCAGCGGCAGACGCAACAGGTGATCGATCACCTCGGCGCCAAGGCGTTGGTCGATGCGGTTGGTGGTCTCTGAGAACAGGTAGGTCTTGAGACTGCCCAGCACCCCTTCCAGCAGGGTGACGGCTACGAGGGCAAAGCCAAGCACTTGCAGCGTGTCGAGGCTCCTTTGGTTAATCACCTTGTCGATAATCACCTGGATGAGCAGGGGATTGGCCAGGGTGAACAGTTGCACCACGAAACTGGCCAGTAGCACCTGAATCAGTACCCCCCTGTAGCGCTTTAAGGCGGGCCAGAACCATGACGGTCCGAAGGTCTGCTCCGGTGTGGTGCTGGTGCGATCCATCAAGAGCAGATCGATGCCTTCAGGGAAAGCGGTGTCCAGCTGCTGGGGATCGAGTTCCACAAACCCTTGGCTGGGGGAGGCCAGGACCAGGCCGCGTTGATCGCTGCGCACGACCAGGGCAAAGGCTTCCCCCCAGGGCACCAGTGTGGGGGTCTGCAGTCGCATTCCCATTCGCGCTGCGACTTTCGCTCCGGACACATGCAAGCCGAGGCCTGCTGCGATTTGTCCGCAAAGACGCAGGGTCGGGGTCTGTCCGCGCCGGAGCTGATCACGGAGGACCCGTTCGATCGCGTCGCGCCGGAAGGGCAGCTTCATCAGCTTGGTGAGCATCTGGAAGCAGGCCAGGGTTTCCTCAAGCACTCCTTCCGCTGCAACAAAGAAGTCGCGGTTCTGCTCGCCTTGCTGGTTGAAGCGGCTCACAGGCGGCCTGAGTGGGGCCTGCGGGATCTCGCTGCGCGTCAGGGCGCTGTCGGAACCAGAGTTCATGACCTCCGGCTCCACCAACTTCGCTTGATCGCCGGGTTCGAGCGCGAGGATCGCCTCTGTTGGGAGTGCGATCAGGCGCATCGTCATCCCATGCATGTCGAGAGGAAGGGCGGCGATTGCGTCAGCGTTCGCGACCTCGTCCCCTGGCGATCCTGTGCTGGGATCCGTGGGTTGGCTGGCCAGGAACAGACGTTGGCCGTTGTTGAGGGCGTTGTGAATAGCAGCTTGGTTCGAGGCCGCCAATATTTGGGCTTTCGGGAGCATTTCGCTCAGCCAGCTGCTGAGGGGCCGTGATTGCTGTGGGGACCTCTCGAGCCGACTGTTCAGCAGTGCGGCCAGTTCCGCCTCCCAAAGGTGGTTGCGACAAGCTTCCGCGATCGTCGGGTCGGTGTTGATCAGTTCCAGCAACTGATCGTCACTGAGGCTGTAGGCCACCAGTTCTGATGCCGCGCGGACTTCTTCACAAGGGGCGCAGCGCAGTAGAGAGGCGACACCCACAAAGCTGCCGGCTTCCAGCCGGATGAGGGTGCTCAATCGACCCTCCTGTTCGCCGAGAAGGCGGGCGCTTCCGCTGTCGATCAGCAGGATGCGCCCCGGAATGAAACGGCTCTCGCAGAGTGGTTGGCCCAGTTCGTAGCGCTGGGCTTCACCACTTTCGCGGAATCTGGTGCGCAAGGCTTCCAGCCCTTTGGACGTTGCGGATTCCAGGATTGATCGGCCGTCGGTTCTCCTATTTTTGCTCGCTTAGAAGAAATTTCATCACGGATTTCGTCTCGATCTGTAACCAGTCCTGGAGTAGTTCTGTGGCCATTCGTTGACGCATAGCCGTGTCAAACGAGGCTTCATGGCGCTCTTCAAGGCGGGTGACCACCCACCACTGCTCGATCAACAAGGGCTCCATCACTAGCCCTGGCGTCGCCGTGCGCAGGCGCTGGCGCAGCTGCGGGTGAGCCCGCATCAAGCTGCCAGGTCCAACTTTGCCACTGCTCTGTTTCTCAGGTCCCTCGCTGTGATCAGTGGCCAGGCTCTCAAAGTCGGCTTCACCCGCCTCAAGCTGCAAATACAGCTCGTGGGCCATGCCGGAATCCTTCACCCGCAGCAGGCTGTAGGTCACTTGGTCGAGCGCTTCCTTGCGTTGCAGGAACCGTGCTTCGGCTTGCATCCCGAAGCTATCGAGAGCGAACTTGGTGAGTTTCAAAGGCAAGCTCAGTTGGTGGAGCAGCTCCTCACGACTGAGCCAGCGTTCCTCTAGCCAGCTGTTCAGTGCAGCTTCGTCCTTGAGTTGTTCCTGACGACAGTGGTTCGTCAGGGCTTGCTGCATCAGTTCCTGGGGAGGCGTCAACGTGGCGGTTGCTGTCTCCATCAGCTGGCGACGCACCAGGTTGTGAAGCAAATCGCTGCGTCGCAGCAAATCCAGGGTTTCGGAACCCAAAGCGGAAAGCGATGCCTGTACGGCGGGCCGGAAGTCGTCCATCGCCCGAAGTTAGCGAGTGTTGTGAGGGATCTCTTGTGGATCCCATGTAAGGGGCAGTAGCGGTGCAAGGTCCAACGCGTAGGCCTGCTGACCATCCAGCCTGCGCAGCTCCACGTGCAAGTGGTTGGTGCTGGCGGAGCCGCTGCGTCCGACGCGTCCGATCGGTTCGCCCGCCTTCACCAGCGCACCGGGTCGGATCTCAGCGGATTGCAGATGGGCATACACCGTTTGCCAGCCGCGACCATGCTCTAGCAACACAGTCAGTCCATAGCCATCAATGGATTGCACCAACTGCGCGCGTCCCGAGAGCATCGCTAACACTGGCGTTCCGGCGGGTGCGATCAGGTCATGTCCGACATGCATGCGCCAGCGTTGGCGATGGTTGGAATAGCGCCAGCCGTAGGGCTGCACCTCCTCGGCTGGGATCGGCAGTGGATAGACCAGTTGAAGGGTCTCTCCGGGACGGACGGGTTGGTGTGATGGCGGCAGCCGCCGGGCACGGGAACTGCTGAGCAAGGCCAGATTTGAGACTCCCGTGCGCTCTGGGATGCGTTCCGGTGGGAGCGGTCGCGCGTTTAGCCCTCCGATGGCAGGGCTGATTGCGACGGCCATGGTCAGCGCCAGAGCAGGGAACAGCGGCCAGTGGATGCCCTGCATGACGACGACTCTGACTCGCGTCTGTTGTATCGATTCAGCGCACGCCGAGCCACTTATGGCTTTGCAAACTCAAGCGCCAGCGGCCATCGCCTTGTGCCTTGGTGACAGCCAGTTGCTGACCTTCCTGGCTGTCCCAGCCCGGTTGTAGAAGCCACTGCGCCTGTGGGGCCTGAGCAGAGACGACGTCAGCGAACAGCAGATCCTCAGGTTCATGGATCACCACCTTCAACTCATGGCAGCCGCTCAGCAGCTCAGGGAGTGGTGGGTGATGGCGTTTCGGAGAGAGTGTGACCCAGTCGATCGTTCCGCTGAGTGGGTCGACGCCACTGGTCTCGATGTGCACAGGAAGATGGCAGCTGCGGCGAATTTCATCCGTGAGGGCATTGAGGTTGTGATGCAGCGGCTCTCCACCTGTGATCACCACGAAGGCAGCACCGGCCTGCTCAGCTTGCGCAGCTTTCGTGGCGAGGCTGTCGACGCTTTGCTTGGGATGGGATTCCATCGGCCAAGAGTGTTTGGTGTCGCACCAACTGCAGCCCACATGGCAGCCACCGAGTCGAATAAAAAAAGCACTGCGGCCTGCATGCAAACCTTCTCCCTGCAGCGAGTGAAAGGTCTCCACCACAGGCAAGCTGGTCATGGATCGCTCAACACTCAAGAGTTAAGGCTGCCTTGAGGGGAGCCGCTCACAACACTGGAATTGCTTTGCTGCCGCAACGCTTCGCTGGGGCTGGAGGGCAGGCGCTGCTGCGCCGCTTCGATCAGACCCCGGAACAGTGGGTGGGGTTGTCCGGGCCTTGAAAGGAATTCAGGGTGGTACTGACAGGCAGTGAAGAAGGGATGGCCTGGTAGTTCAATCAGTTCCACCAGGCGTCCGTCAGGGGAGGTGCCGCTGATGCGGTACCCCGACTCCAGGAACAGATTGCGGTACGCGTTGTTGAACTCGTAGCGATGACGATGGCGCTCATACACCACTTCATCGCCGTAAAGCCGTTCGGCCATGGAACCCTCGGCGATCCTGCAGGGGTAAACCCCTAGGCGCATCGTGCCGCCAAGGTCGACCACATCCTGCTGTTCTGGCAGCAGGTGAATCACCGGGTGGGCCGTGTCGGGATCGAGTTCTGCGCTGGAGGCACCAGTGAGGCCGGCCTGGTTTCGGGCCCATTCGATGACGGCTGTCTGCATGCCCAGGCAGAGGCCAAGGAAGGGCACCCGCTGCTCTCGGGCCCAGCGGATCGCCGCCACCTTGCCATCGACGCCGCGGTTGCCGAAGCCTCCGGGCACCACCACTGCATCCATGCCCTTGAGCAGTGTGTCGGCTCCATCAGCTTCGATCTGCTCGGCACAGATCCAGTGCAGATCCAGGGAGGCGTCCTGGGCGATGCAGGCATGCCGCAACGCTTCCACCACCGACAAGTAGGCATCATTGAGCTGCACATATTTGCCCACCAGGGCCACTTTGACGGTGGGGCCGGGGTTGCGAAGTTTGTGCACCAGCTGCGCCCAGCGTGTCATGTCGCTGTCGTGATCCTGTAGCTGGAGCACATCCAGAACTTCACGGCAGAGCCCTTGGTCTTCCAGGGTGAGTGGTACGGCATAGATGCTGTCGGCATCGAGCGACGGGATCACAGCCCGCTCCGGCACTCCGCAGAAGCCCCCGATCTTGCGCTTGAGCTCGTCGTTGATTTCTCGGTCGCTGCGGCACACCAGAACATCGGGTTGGATGCCAATTGAACGGAGCTCTTTCACCGAGTGCTGGGTGGGCTTGGTCTTCAGTTCTCCGGAGGTGCCGATGTAAGGCAGCAGGGTGACGTGGATGTAGGCCAGGTCATGGCGGCCGACATCACCCCGGAATTCACGAATGGCTTCCAGAAATGGCAGCGATTCAATGTCGCCGACTGTGCCGCCGATCTCGGTAATCACCACGTCGGCATTGCTGTTGGCTGCTACGCGGTGAATGCGATCGCGGATCTCACCTGTGATGTGCGGAATCACCTGAACGGTGCCGCCGTTGTAATCGCCTCGGCGTTCCTTATTAATCACCGATTGATAGATCGAGCCCGTGGTCACGCTGTTCAGGCGTGACATCGCCGTGTCGGTGAAACGTTCGTAATGCCCTAGGTCGAGATCGGTCTCGGCGCCGTCTTCAGTGACGAACACCTCGCCGTGCTGGAACGGACTCATCGTGCCCGGGTCCACGTTGAGATACGGATCCAGTTTCAGGATGGACACGCTGTATCCACGTGACTTCAGCAGCCGTCCCAGGCTTGCGGCCACGATGCCCTTCCCGATGCTGGAGACCACTCCACCGGTGACGAAGACGAACTTGGCCATGAACCCCCGGGCGACTGTTCAATCTACCGAGGCTTCAGTTGCTTTGAGGTGCTCAAAGTCTCCAGACCGCGATCGCATCTGACTTGAGATTTGTTGAGCCCAAGCTTCAGCTCTCCAGCAGGCTGCGCAACATCCAGGCCGTTTTCTCATGGACCTGCAACCGTTGGGTGAGCAGGTCGGCCGTCGGTTCGTCACTGGCCGCCTCCGCCAGGGGAAACACCCCGCGGGCTGTGCGAGCCACGGCTTCATGCCCAGCCACTAGTTCACGGACCATGTCGAGGGCGGCCGGTTGCTGAGGAGCTTCCTTGATCGAGGCCAAGCCCGCCAGTGTGGAGCCACCATGAGGCGCCACCATGCCGAGGGACCGAATCCGTTCAGCAATCACGTCCAACGCGTTCCAGAGTTCGGTGTACTGGTCCATGAACATCAGATGCAGGGTGTTGAACATCGGACCGGTGACGTTCCAATGGAACCCGTGGGTGTTGCCGTAGAGCACGTACGTGTCAGCGAGCAGTCGGCTCAGCCCAGCCGTGATCTGCTCACGTTCGGTCTGGTTGATGCCGATGTCGATCTGGGGTGCGCTGGACATGGTGGTGGGCTGTGCTGATAGCTGATAAGGGAGAGGATTGGGCTCAGGAATCAAGGCCCTGGATGTAGTCCCGCACCTTGGAGCGTCGCTGCGGTTGCCGCAGCTTGAGGAGGGCGCGTGTCTCGATCTGACGCACCCGCTCCCGTGACAGTTCCATCGCTTCGCCAATCTGCGCCAGGGTGCGGGGATGGTCGTCCTCCAGGCCGAAGCGACTGCGGATTACTTCCGCTTCCCGCGGTGAGAGTTCATCCAGAAGCAGCTCTAGATCGTCGTGGAGGGCATCACGGGTGAGGGTTTGCTCTGGTGTGGCGTTGCCGTCTTCCAGCAGATCCCCCAGCTGGGTGTCCTGGTCTTTGCCGACGCGGGTCTCGAGTGAGATGGACCGAGGAACGCGCGCGAGGGTCTGACGGACTGTGTCTTCGCTCAGTCCCAGCTCCTTGGCCAGATCGCTCACGGAGGCCAGGCGCCCTTTCTCAGCAGCGATTTCCTGCTGCGCCCGCTTGATTCGGTTCAGCTTTTCCGTGACATGAACCGGCAGGCGGATGGTGCGGCTCTGGGTGGCAATGGCTCGGGTGATGCCTTGGCGGATCCACCAATAGGCGTAAGTGCTGAAGCGGAAACCGCGGGTGGGATCGAATTTTTCCACGGCCCGCTCGAGGCCGAGAGTGCCTTCCTGCACAAGGTCAAGGAGCTCCATGCCCCGTTGCTGATACTTCTTGGCGACAGCCACCACCAGGCGCAAATTGGCCTGGATCATGCGATCCCTGGCTCGGCGACCATCCCGCAGTCGCCGCTGCAGCTCTTTGGCCTCGAGTCCCACTTCCTCTGCCCAAAGGGTGTAGCCCTCGTTCAGTTGCTGGTTCAGTTCCTCCAGCGGCAGTGCAGCAGCCCGTGCCCATTCCTGTCGGGTGGGCCAGTGGCTGACCTGGTTGGCTTCACGCAGCTGCAGTTCCTCCAGATCTAGGAGCACCCGGATCGCCGCGTGGCGATTGCTCAGATCACGTTCCTGCACCAGCAGCTTCTCCCGCTGCTGCACCAGGCGCGAGAGGGTCACCTCCTCCTCGCTGGTGAGCAGGTCCACGCGACCGATGTCCTGCAGATACAGGCGGAGCAGGTCATTGCCGCCGCTCCAGCGGATCGGGGCATGTCCCGTCGATCGTGGTTTGTCGGACAAAAAACCCTGGAAGGCTGACTGCTCTTCCAGGGTTGATCCTTCCGAGCTTCAGTGCACAGAAACGCCTGTTTCTGTTCGGGATCTAGTCCTGCTTTTCTTCGCTTGGATCCACCCAGGTGCTGGCCACATGCAGCTCTTCCAGCTGCTTGTCGGCCACGCCCCCCGGGGCATTGGTCATCAAGCAGCGCGCCTGTTGGGTCTTGGGGAAGGCAATGGTGTCGCGGATTGATTCCTCTCCCGCCAGCAGCATCACCATGCGGTCCACACCGAAGGCCAAGCCGCCGTGGGGAGGTGCGCCTACATCCAATGCGTCCATCAGGAAGCCGAACTGTTCTTGGGCCTCCTCGAGGGGCAGACCAACGGTCTGCAAAACCTGACGCTGTAGGGCGGAGTCATGGATGCGCAGGGAGCCACCGCCGAGCTCAAGGCCATTCAGCACCAGGTCGTAGGCCTGGGCCCGAGCCCCGGGCAGGGTGTCGGCCCATTGCGATGCATCGTTGCCGAGATCCTCGTCGTTGGGGGCACAGAAGGGGTGGTGCAAGGCCTCATAACGGTTCTCGTCGTTGTTGAACTCGAACATCGGGAAGTCCACCACCCAGAGGAAATTCCACTGATCGTTGTCTTGGTCGGCTTTGACCATGCCCAGCTCCTTGGCCAAGTACTGGCGTATGCGATCGAGGGCCTTGTTCACCGTGGCGGTGTCGCCGGCGCCGAAGAGCAGCAGGGTGCCGGGTTCTGCGCCAGTGCGGCTGAGCAGCTCCTGCTTCTGCTCATCGCTGAGATTGTCCTTGATGGCGCCGATCGTGTCGATTTCGCCACCGTCACGCACGCGAATGAAGGCCAGGCCACCGGCACCGGCTTTCTGGGCTTCGCTGAAAACATCGCCGCCGGGTTTGATGCGCACATTGGAGAGGGCATCGTTGCCGCCGGGCACCGCAATGCATTTCACAGCGCCGCCGGATTTCACGGCGCCGCTGAACACCTTGAAGCCCATGTCTTTGACGATGTCACTCACGTTGGTGAGCTCCATGCCGTAGCGGGTGTCGGGTCTGTCGGTGCCGTAGCGATCCATGGCGTCATGCCAGGTCATGCGGGGGAAGGGCCGCGGCAGTTCGATGCCCTTCACGGCTTTCCAGATCGCGCAGATCAGCGATTCGTTCAGCTCCAGGATCTGCTCCTGATCCATAAAGCTCATCTCGATGTCCAGCTGGGTGAATTCCGGCTGTCGGTCGGCGCGCAGGTCTTCGTCGCGGAAACAGCGGGCCACCTGGTAATAGCGCTCGATGCCGCCCACCATCAGCAGCTGCTTGAACAACTGGGGGGACTGGGGCAGAGCAAACCAGTCGCCGCCGCAGACCCGGCTGGGCAGCACGTAGTCACGGGCGCCCTCAGGAGTGGAGCGGGTCAGCACCGGCGTCTCCACCTCGATGAAACCTTCGTCCTCAAGAAAGCGTCTAGCGGCCTGGATGGTCTGGGCCCGCAGGCGCAGGTTGTCGTTCATGCGCTTGCGGCGCAGATCCAGATAGCGGTGACGCAGACGCAGCTCTTCGCGGGTGTTTTCCTCGTCGTGCACCGACACGGGGAACGGCAGGTTGCCCTTGACGCTGTTCAGCACAGTGATGCCACTGGCCAGCACCTCCACAGCGCCTGTCGCGAGCTTGTCGTTGAGGGATTCAGCGGGACGGGCTCGAACTATTCCCTCAACCTGCAACACGGTTTCGCTGCGGAGATGTTCGGCGACAGCGAACGCTTCGGCTCCCAGATCCGGGTCAACGGTGATCTGCACCGTGCCGCTGCGGTCTCTGAGGTCAATGAAGATCACCCCACCGTGATCGCGGCGTCGATCCACCCAGCCGCACAGTTGCACCTGCTTGTCGATGGTCTGCTCTCGCAGGTCGCCGCAACCGTTGCTGCGCATGGTGAAAACAGATGAAGTTAGTTGGCGATTGTCCCACCTTGCTGGCTGCTTGATGGAGTGCGCTGGTCGCTGAGCAGTCGAGTGGTTCATCTCAGGACGGTTTCCCTTTATTTGGGTGCCCCATGGAGAAGGACGTGCCGAGACCGATCCGGGATCGACCCTGAAACATCAATAACATTCCTATTAGAGAGTTTGAACTTGCTTAATTGAGGCTTCCTTTTGATCAATAAACGGCTTAAAATTGCTGCAATCTCCGGAGAATGATTTGTTTCCCTTCGGCTTGCAGGATACGAAGCTTTCCAGCAATTTTCGAGGTCGGTTGGTGGCTTGTCTTGTTGTGTTGGGGGCAGCGGGAACTGTTTCAACAGCGCAGTCTGCTCGTTCTGAAATTGTTGAAACGAGGGATCAACAAGACCATGCTGGTCGCGAGCCACCTGTTCAGGTTGCAAGAGAATTCCAAGCGGAAAAAAGCAATACTCATAAAAGCCTTCAAAAGAAGGCCAATGATCTCCGTCTTGAATATGTCGCTCAACAGACAAATAACCTCAATACGGCTGAAGCACTTCCGACCATTTCATTGCAGGAGGGATGGAATTTAAATCAAGCATTATCAATGCCGGAGTGGTTTGAACTTAATGCTTCGATTTTGAGCCAAAATAATGCGTCGTTTTCTTCCCCACAGGTTCAACCGACTTCGTCAAATCTTTTTAATTTGGGCTTTCGTTTGATGCCTCTAGAGGCGGTGAGAAATGGTTTTTCTTGGCAGCGGGACTCAACGTCGCCTGAACAGCAAGCTCATCAATCATTTCAATCGAAGATTGCTATCAATGCCCTTTTTACGCAGCGCGCTGGACAGATTCTTTCCTCATCGATACCAAATCAACTGAATACGCAGTGGAATTTCGGGAATGGTCCAATAGCGCGCCTCAATTATTTAAATTTAGAATATAAAGCCGAAGGTGAGTTAATTTCGATGGTGAAATTAGGAAAATTAATGCAGGCCCAAGATTTTACTGTTAATCCGATTCAATGTTATTTTTCTAATTTTGGTCTTTGTGGTTGGGCAGAAGGGGTTCCTTCAATGATTGATATACCTGGCAATCCTTTCAATAGCTATGGCGCGGTTGTGGCTTTTGGCGATTCAAACAATGTTAACTTAAGATATGGCATCTACCAGATCGCACCGGATACATTCGCACCTAAATATCATGGTCTGGATTTTAGATTTAATCAGGGAAACGGAGTGGCGCATTTCGCAGAGCTGCGCGTCCCGATTTTGACCAAGGCGCAAATACCTGTACAAGTTAGTCAGCAAAATCATATTTCAAAAGCTTCTTCTTGGGACCAGGCGAATGCAATCTACCAATCTAACTTGCCTCCTGGGACGATCACTTTAGGTGGATGGCTTGGGTCCGGATCATTTCAAACTGTGGCAGACTCAGAGTCTGCTGACTCTACAAATAACGGTGCCTATGGGATCTTTAGCTTGAGGATCCCAGGGTTTTCTTTGGGTTTGGATCATCGAATTTTTCTGAGTGGTGGTTTGGGTTTCAATCCTGATGTGCAAAAGTTTTACTCAGGCGGACAGGCTGGGTTGGTGATAGAGGGTTTGTTACCTAAACGACCTTTTGATACATTTAGCATTGGAACTAGCTATGCTTCATTTAACAGTGATTATTTCTTGCTTGGCTTAGTTCCAGAGACATATACTCCTGGAACTGAATGGGCAACTGAACTAAATTATAGCTTTAATCTCAATCAAAGTCTTAAACTGATGCCTAACATTCAGTTTATTGTTAATCCAGGTGGCGATCCTGGTGTTTCGCCTGCCGTCGTTGCAGGATTTCAGGTTTGGCTCTTTTTCTAGTCACTGGAATTACTTTAATATAAGTGAAGGTTAATCGTAGTTTGTATCAAGGAAAAGAATGACATTTCCCGTCAGTCTCTACTCTTTTCGCATCATGGTGAAGACGTGGCTAACGACCATTCATTCACCAACAGGCTTAAAGGATTGCTGCTACAGCAGTAATGTCGTCAAATTGTTCTGCTTCTCCAATATGCTCATCCAGTTCTTTGATCAGGGTATCTGTAATGGTTTTGGCTTTTAGATCAGGGTCATTCTTTTTGAGGTCTAAAATAAGTTCCATCAGCCGTTCATGACCGTAGGAAACATTATTAGTATTCCGAGCATCGACAACCCCGTCGGAGTAGCCCACCAAGATTGAACCTTGATCATATTTGATGCTTCCAATGGAATACGTTGCATCAGGGAACAAGCCAATTGCCGGCCCTGAAAATTCAAACTCGGTGCTCTCTCCTTTCGAACTAAGTAGAATCGGATGTTCGTGCCCTGCCAGGATATAATCTAGTTGTTGAAGATCTCTATTTATGCATGCTAAAAAAACAGTGGCAAACATAGTTGTATCTGCATGTTTCGTGCTCATGTAATTATTGACACTTTCAATGACTTCATCGAGGGGTTCATTTGTTTCAGGATTCTGTGCGCAGAGTGATTCTGCAGAATATCGAATGAGGCTCCGAAACACAGACATAAATAATGCTGCACCTACACCTTTGTCGCAAACATCTGCGACAACAAGATAGGTTTTAGAATTCACCTCAAAAATATCATACCAATCTCCGCCTGCATTGTATGCAGGGCGCATGAATAGACTGACATCTGGTTTTTCAGAAAACTCGTCTCGCTTGCCAAGAAAGCATTGTTGGATTTCGCCTGCCGTGCTTAATTGCTGTTGTGCAATATTGTTTAGCTCTTCAATCTTCTTTTTACTAGCTTCGATGATTGATGTTCTTTCATTGACCTTATCTGCAAGTTCTCGAACTTCACATATTGGGGATAACTGTAAGTAGATGTCTTCGTCTTCATCAATGTCGTCTTTTTGGGCATTGGAATCAGCAATTGTCCGTTTAGTTTTTAAAACAGAAACGAATTCTCTGTGGATTATTAATGATATGAGGACACTGATGATGATTCCGATCATCAGGCATATGATCAAAGTATTTAACATGCTTCGGTAAAAGCCGATCAGAGCGTTAAAACTTGGTAGAGCGCGTTGAATGATGGTTACGGATTCTTCATCGTTAAAGAGTCGTACTCTCCAATAACTCATCTCAATTTTTTTCAGCAAACGTTTTTTATCGATGCTCGGAGGCATTAATAATCTGATCCTGTTCGGAGGCTCCGCCAGTTCAGCAGCTAGACGTGAGAGTGGTGTTCGAGCTGATGACGGTTGATAGGATTCGATGACCTTATTGATATCTTGATTATCTGTTGATACAACCTCACTAGGAGACTTTAGATTCTCCCATCTGAAAAACACATTTTGTGACTCCATATAGTCAATAATTTTCTTTTGCTCTTCCTCTGAGCTGCTTAGACTTAAAGTATCAAAAATGTATGCAGCTTGATCGCGAAAAAATACTGAAAGATTCTTAGCTTGCATTGTGTTTACATTTTTGAAAAGCGTAGAAGCCGTAAACAGTGAAATAAAGACAATCAGGCTGTAAACAGTCGATAGCGTTAAGGCTTGAATTGAGACAGCCGCTCGTTCCATCTCTCGTTTATTCTGCAATAAGGCGAGAGCTGAATAAGCAATGAATGCGATCAATATGTTGACAACACCATTCAAAAGGGTCTTTTCTGCTAGCGTAAAAGCTTCAATATGAGTCAGGCCGACTAGAAAGTAATGCGCAAGGTAATGGAGTGGTGCACCGATCAATAACCAAAATAGGAACCCAACAATAATAATGTGCCCTTTTTCTAAAAGACGATTTCCAGAACGACTGTTAATGAAATAGGTAAGAGATAGCATTTCAATCATGTAAATTATAAATGAGTAATAGCGACCCAGATAATCCATGTTCATGAAACCTGCAGGGATTGCAACAGCAAATCCCCACCAGCCTCTTGCTACGAAGAGCGTGAAGAGAGCGATGCTCATGCCAAGCGTCAAACTCGTATTGACGTAGAGCTCATAGGGATGCAAATTGGCAAGTGCACCTAGACAGGCTGCCACGATGACAAGCCAATACTTTTGGCGCACGGACGGGGCAGATTTAAAGAGCATTTCCCGTGGCTTTATTTTCATCTTAGTAACAAACTGCTCTTCAGGCTTGTTTGACTTGCTGCTGAAATATTAGTTTGCTCACACAAAAATCGTCATCGTTTCGATCTAGGACCTTTTGCAAGATGGTCTTAAACGGTTATGTGGAGGTCAGTATTTATTTTTGAAGATAATCACCATTCGGGATCTATATTGAATTCGCAAGCGTTTATATAGATCACCGGCCTTTAACACGGCTTGTGAAAGATTTAAGATTCTTCCTTTAATTAAGAACGCCCATCGTTTTGTCGGCATCTTAACCGTTACTGCTTTGTTATTTTAATGTGCGGAGCAGCACATTTTTAGTTGGTAAATATTCTTGTTGTCGATCCAGTCGTATGTTGCTTTGTCGACTGATTGTTCAATCAGGAACAGTCCAAGACCGCCAATTTGTCTCTCAGCAACTGGCTGATCTGTATCAACGGGCGATCGGTGATAAAAGTGTGGATTGAATTGAGTGCCCGTATCTTTTGTTTGTAAAATAAGCCATCGCTCTGCATCAATAGTTTTTAGAACAAGTGATACCTCTAGTTTGGTGGCCTCACTGTTCTGTTGCTTGCCATCATTTGCATATCGAATAATATTGGAGATTAATTCTTCATAGGCAAGCCTCAACTTATACGCACGGGATTCATCCACAAGTAAATCATTAATTTGTTCACTTGCAAAATTAGTAAAGTCGTCCCAGAATTCCATTGAGGCTGGCGCTTCATATTTTTCGAGACTTTGCTCTCTTATCGTATTGCTCATATCATTCAATTTCACCCTCGTTGTCTACCATGACGACTGCTTGGGCCAGCCCAGTTTTTGTGATGGTATCTTGAATGACTTCTGAGGCTCCAATGATATATAGGCTAGAACTATGAGGCATTTTTTGTTTTGCAAAAACAAGAGCTCTGAGTCCTGCACTGCTCATGAAGCCAACCTCCGCAAGCTTAAGGCGTAATTGGCCGAGAGCATTTAAATCAAGTCCGGTAAGTTCTTGTAAAAGATCTGGGGCTGTTTTTGTGTCCACTTCACCACTCAGTGTCATGGTGACGCAATCCTCTGCTTTTGTGACGCCAATTGCAAGTGTCATGTTGGATCAACCTGAACGTGTTGGATGAGTTGGTTGGTGATTACGTCTCGGAGCGAGACGCAGAAAAGATAACGACAGACCTTTCACCCACTAAAATACCTTGATCTGAGAATGATGAAGATCCCTGAGTAACGGGAGTCTGACTATCACCTGTATTGAAATTGAGCTGCCATTCATAGTCGTTGGGCAATGATGGCAAATCAAACCATGTTGCATAGTGAGCAGTGTTAGTGGCAACATAAACGGTATCAATGTCACCATTCTCGGATTGCTCACAGCTCATAAGCCATGCAAGTTGTTTTGTTTCATTTGACCAATTGACCTGCCAAGGCGATGTGCCATGGAAGCTGCAGCTCGGGAAATACTTGCTTCCCTGATGTGCAAAGTCGTTGATGCGTAAGCATGGATGATTATGTCTAAAACGAATTAAATGTTGAGTAAATTCAAAGAGCATGCTATTGCTTTCAAGTAAATTCCAGTCAACCCATGTGAGTGGCGAATCAATACAGTAAGCATTGTTGTTTCCTTGTTGAGATCGTCCAAATTCATCACCCATGAGCAACATAGGTGTTCCTCTACTTGTCATCAGCATGCTAAGAGCATTCATGCATTGTTTTCTGCGTAGCGAGATGATATTGCTGTCGTCACTCCAACCTTCTACACCACAGTTCCAGCTGTAGTTGTCATTGCCTCCATCTTGATTATTTTCGCCGTTCGCTTCGTTATGTTTTCCATTGAATGAAACTAAGTCTGCCAATGTAAATCCATCATGGCAGGTAATAAAATTAATGGATGTTGCTGGTGATCGACCATTCCATTGATAGAGATCAGGAGATCCTTGAACTCTTTGTGCCATTTCACCAAGTTGGCCGTCATCTCCTTTTAGATATCGTCTCAAGGTGTCTCTGTATTTTCCATTCCACTCAGACCAGCGGCCAAAAGCAGGGAATGTTCCGACTTGATATAAGCCACCAGCATCCCAGGCTTCAGCAATTAATTTGCACGATGACAGAATCGGATCAAAGGCAAGTGATTCTAGGAGTGGCGGGTTACTTAAGGGTGCACCCCACGGATCACGACCCAAAATACTTGCCAAGTCAAACCTAAATCCGTCAATGTGGTATTCAGATGTCCAATACCTTAGGCAATCAAGAACTAGATTTCTAACCACTGGGTTATTGCAGTTTAGGGTATTTCCAGTTCCGCTGAAATTAAAGTAATATCCTTCAGGAGTCAGCATATAGTATATTTTGTTGTCTAACCCTTTAAACGAAATTGTTGGCCCGCGTTCGTTACCCTCAGCTGTATGGTTAAAAACTACGTCAAGAATGACTTCAATACCCGCTTGATGCAGTTGTTTCACTAGTTGTTTGAATTCATCAACCTGCATTCCAAAGCGTCCTGACTCTGCCAGTCCTGCTTTAGGAGCAAAGAATCCTACTGTGCTATAGCCCCAATAGTTGTAGAGTCTTTCACCAGTATCTGGATGAATTCTTGAGTTTTCAAATTCGTCAAACTCAAAAACGGGCATTAATTCAACAGCATTGATCCCAAGTGATTTGAGATAGGGAATCTTTTCCACAATGCCTGCATAAGTACCCTTAAATTTATTATTTGAAGTTTCACTCTTCGTGAAGGATCGTACGTGAAGTTCGTAGATCACAAGATCTGCATCATCTATCTCAAGTGGATGATCACCTTCCCAATCAAAATCATCAAATGCAACTCGCGATCGATATTGGTATGGATTGCTCCAATCTGGCTCTTCTCCCCACACATCCCTGCCCGAAACAACTTTTGCATATGGATCCATCAGGATATTTTTTGAATTAAATCGATAGCCAAGTTCTGGCGCATTTGGTCCATCTACTTTAAATCCGTATTCGATGTCTTCATCATCAAGACCATAGACTACGATGGCATAAACATCTCCTATTCGATAGTGATCGGGGATTTTAATTTCAGCTAGACATGTGTTGTTTTCTCGACTAAAAAGTACTAGTGAACAGGCTGTTCCCGCAGAGGTATAGATCGAGAAATTTAGACCACCGGGAACATGGGAAACGCCGAATGGCAATGGTTTGCCTGGTCTTGTCCGATATCCCTCCAGCGTGTCTGTTGGTAAATTGTCAATTCTTTCATAATTCATTTCTGTCAGACCCCCGGGATCGCCTCAAGTGACTCATAGATCGTGAAAAACTGATAGAAGCCCGTCACTTTCATTGTGTCTGCTATCCCATCTCCAAGTCCGATGAGGGCCAGTGAGATGTTCAGTTCCTTCGTTTTCCTTTGTAGTGTTAACAGCGTGCGTAAGCCGGCACTCGACATGAATGGAACATCTGTGAGCTCGAGAGCCACAGGTTGATCTGGCTTTAGCTCTGAATCGATAAAATCTCGAAGCTTGATCACAGTCTTTGAATCGATCTGACCACTGACTTTGATCACTTGCCAGTTTTTAAATGTGCTGCTTTGAACGTCCATGTTTGCAGGCTCCTTACTTTGTCTCAATTGTGACTTTGACTTTCAGTCGCTGATCAGCTTCTGGAAGCCGAACGGTCATTGTTTTTGAATCGTAATCAGAATGCTCTTTACCATCAATTTCGCATTTGCTGATATAGAGAGAGTCTTTGGGAAGAATGTCAGGTGCGACTCTAAGTAGTCTGTCTTTGAACCCATTAGGCATTGGCTTGAAATAGAGATTAAGAGGTCGTTTCTTAATCATGAGATCGATATATATTGTTGAAAGGAAGCAAAGCTCAGTGGAGTGATAAGCACTCATTGAATGGCTACCTTTGTATCTTTCTGTGCCAACTAGATAGGGCACACCATTCGCAAGAACATTAAAATAGACGCCACCATCGTTATTGTCCAAGAAAAAGGCGTTGTAGAAAGCCGCTGACTCTTCTGCATATTTTTTGTATTCCTGATTGTCTGGCATATGTCCTTGAAGAATCAAGTAAGCAAGGATTCCCTGTTCTTGCTGCCACCATGCTTTCCGGTCATGCCATGCGTATCGATGATATTTTTCGTCTTTTCCAAGCACCCGTTCGACAACGTCATACCATCCAAATCTTTGGCTGTCGTATCCCACTTTAGGCATTAGTGAAGCAATTTTTTTTGCGATATCGATGTATTTGTCTTTTCCCATCTCAGCATAAAATCTCATCAAATTCCAGGCGATTTTGAGATTGTGTCCCACGACGGCTCGATTTTGTTGCCACCCCCAAGTTTGATCTTTACTCCAATCGTCAAAGAATTTTTCTTGGACAAAGGGGCTTTCCTCGTAATCTGGAAAGTGGCTTGTAATTGTATCGAATGTTTCCTCCAACATTGTCCTATATCGTTCTTCTCCTGTCGCGAGCCAAAGATTAATGAGGTAGGCTGGAGCGTGATCTCCTACGGAATTCCAGTTCTTTTTCGCTTGGTTACGTCCAAGGCTTGCTTCATGCGCGCTAAGGGTCACAGCATGAATATGTGAGTAATATCCCCCTTTTTCGTTATCTTTAAAACATTCGTCGAACAAATCCACCGTTTTTTCAGCGTCATGGAGAATTTGAGGATCTCCTGTGATTCGATAGGTTTGAACAGGGCCAGCTAATGCATAAATTTGTTCATAGGCGGGAATGCAATCATAATCATCGCCGAACTCTGACACTAATAGCTTTTGCTCTTCTCCACCACTACCAACTTTTTGACCGTGGTACCAGTAAATCAAGCCTGTATCAGTATCTGTGAATCGCATTTTATCCCGTAAATATTCGGTTCCCTTTTCAGCAGCATCTAGATATAAATCCTTACCCGTTAGCATGTACGCGCATGCCATTCCATAGACCATCCTAGAAATTGTGTCAGTTTCTTGGAGATAGTCTTCCTGCTCTTTCCCCCCTGTCAGGTTAATGATTGTTCGGTAATTGTTGTAGTCAATATCTTGTGTTGGAGCATTGAATTGCCACTCACAATAAGACGAAGCAATTTGGTCAATTTGTTTGATCCACCAGCCTGGTTCATCAGCGTAGCGGTATTGATCTTTTCCATCACCAGCGAATACAATGTAATTGACTTCAAACTTGACTTTGTTTTCCGGGAAAAACGTTCCATAGACGAAGATCATCTGCCCTGGAACTAAGAGCTTATGAAGTTCACCTGATCGGTCTGGCCAGTCTTCTCCAAGATTTTGGCTCAGTTTGGCATACGTATTGCCTGTTAGTTTTGCTTCAAATTCTCTCCCGTCAGAAGTTTTGATACCAATAAGCTTTTCGGCCTCGTTGTATGAGGTTACGTATCCAGAGATTAGATCTGAGAATGTGAAAGTAAGGTTGTTCATGGTTTTGGTTGATAGTAGGTTTGGACGTCTTGACTAAAATTAAAGTTTGTTGAGTGCATTTTTAAATGCGCTAACAAAGACATCAACGCATCCAGGATGTTTTCCAGTAACGAGCAAACCTTGTTGATGAAGTTCAACGTTGACACCAGACTGCTTGATGACTTTTGCACCTGCATTTTCAACATCGCAAATAATGTTGTGTGCGCATGTCACCTCTCTTCCTTGGATCAGGTTTGGATCAGCACAAAACAGCCATAGTGAATGGCAAATTGTTCCAATCGCGATGGACCCTTGATCCATCAAAGCGACAGCCTTGCGCAGTAGAACGACAGCCGGCGCTTGACTCACTTCACTGCAAGTTTCTTCATAACGGAGTCGATCCATGGCGTATCCGCCAATGAGTATCAAGCCTTGGTAATCGTTCAAATTTGTTTGACTAACGCACTTGCTGACCGTAACCTTGCTCGTTTTGTCGTTCCCTTCGAAGGTTAAGCAATCATTGCCCCATAGGTAGGATGCATATTCAACCTCTATGCCGTTGCTTGGGAAAAAGTCATTGAAGACATTGTATTCAGTTTCATCATAATGCTCTTCAATTAGCACCAAAATCTTTTGGGTCAATTTGATACTCCGCATGACCAATCCTGAGTCAACATAGCCACGGCATTACCCGCGCGCTTGATTGCAAGAAAAATTAATAGATAAGATCGTGCTTGCTTTCTGTGTTCTTTTCGATACAAAGTTGTTGTTTCGATTGTTTGAATCTAAAAAAAAGTAGAGCAAGATCCATCCGTCTTTGGTTTTATGTCTATGGCTTTGGTAACTATGCAGCTATCAAACCATCTGCAATTTTATGGGGGCTACGCTTTTTTCGTTTGTCATCCCACATCCGATGTCTGACTAGTCCTGATGATTTCCTGCTTCTCATCTCCTTTGGCGTTGTACCTATGAATTTGGCCTTCATCATCATCATCATGATTTGAATCGCCCTGTATCTGTGATTTCTTTTTATTTTTGTCCACTGCACGACTGATTCTCGGTAGATATGAATCCTAATCTTTTAACACTTGAGTCTGATCCGTTGACCCGCGGTTGGTCAATCACAGAGCGTGAATTTCGCGAGGAAGTAATTTACTTTCTCATTGTTGATCGATTTTATGATGCATTGAGCGATGAAGAAGAGAGACAAGGAGTTTGGGATCGGGGTTCTAAGCAAGGTTTATACGACAAAACTTGGACCCAATGGGGTAAGTATTGGGGTGGTAATCTGCAGGGAATCATTGAAAAAATACCGTATCTTAAACAGCTTGGCATTACGGCAGTGTGGCTTTCCCCTTTGTTTGAACAGGTTGATGATATGCAATATGATCGTGCACCAATGCACGGTTACTGGACAAAAGACTTTAAGCGTATTAACCCAAGATTCTTGCCGACCAATGAGCCTAATAGCCTTAATTCTTCCCCTACATTGCGCCAACTCGTTGATTCACTCCATGCTAATGATATCAAGCTCATTTTAGATGTTGTTTGCAATCATAGCTCTCCTGATTTGAACGGATCAAAAGGAGTGGTGTTTGATGATGGCAAACTTCTGTGTGATTTTAACGATGATGTTCATGGCTTTTACCATCACAATGCTGAGATAACCGATTGGGAGGATGAGTTTCAATTAATTAACGGTGAAATGTGTGGTCTTGCAACCTTTAATGAGCGCAATCCTGGCTATCGGAAATATATAAAATCAGCAATTATTGATTGGTTGGATGTTGGAGTTGATGCTTTGCGGATTGACACTATCAAACACATGCCAATTTGGTTCTGGCAGGAATTTACAGCTGATATGAAAGCTCATAAGCCAGAATTGTTCATGTTTGGTGAATACGGGTTCGGTAAGCCCTGGGAGCAGCGAACTGTTGATTATGCAAACCAATCGGGGATGTCTATTCTCGATTTTGGTCTATGCGATGCAATTCGATTTGCGTTTTCTGGACAAGAGCCGGGTGGTTTCCACTTAGTTGAATCTGTTTTGGCGTATGACCATGTTTATCACAGGGCGAATGAGCTTGTGACCTTTATCGATAACCATGATATGCCGCGATTTCTATCTATCTGTGATTCTCAACAAGCATTGGATCAGGCATTGATACTGCTTTTTTGCCTTCGAGGTGTTCCTTGCGTTTTTTATGGCACAGAGCAATATCTTGTGAATCAAACCGATGGTGGTGGTGATCCATACAACAGACCAATGATGGAAACCTGGGACCTGACGTGTTCATGCTTCACGTTGCTTGAAAAACTTATTACGACACGACGAGGAAACCAAGCCCTTACTTTTGGGTCACACCGTCAGCTTTATGTCTCAGAAAATATTTACGCTTTTCTCCGCTCCTATCGAGACTCTTTTGCGATCTGCGTCTTGAACAATGGTCCCCAAACCTCACTAACGTTGGATTTGCCAGGATCTCTTCACACCAAGTCTTTGTGTTGTGCATTAACTAATCAAGAATTCTTTGATGTGGATGGGCAGCTTCATCTCAATGTGCCTAGTTCTGGTGCTTTTCTTTTAAGTTCGACTGGTGAACGGGTGGCTGGCACCCTTGTCGTCACATTTCAACTTAATGGACTGGAGACGTCACCCGGTCAATCTGTCGTTTTGTTGGGCGATTGTTTTGAACTTGGCAATTGGGATCTTAATCAGGCTTATGGGATGGAATATGTCAATCTAAATACTTGGATCTGTGAAGTTGCATTTGATGAGAGTGTTGGTCGGCAAATTCAATTCAAATTTGTCGTGATCAGTGAATACTCACAGCCTAGATATGAGGGCATTCTTCCAAGGCGCTTTTTGCTTGCAGAATCAGGTCGACAGAAGTTTGATGCACTTTGGTCGAATCGTTAATGATGAGCCGTTTCATTCTGTTTTCATGCTGTGATAATGACACGGAATTATTGCGTGCTTTTTGTTCACCTCTTAAAATCTGAGGATGACAAAGTCCCCGTCAGAAAAATCTATTCGATTCCTTGATCGTCTCTTTGCTCGGCTTCACGTTTTGTCCGTTCGTGATCAGCTGACTTTAGGAATTGCGATTGCTCTTGTTCCCACGTTAGGAATTGGCTTTGTTGTTTTAAATCAGGTTGTTTTTTCCAGAGTTTATAAATCAGTTGAGCGTCGACTCCAGGCTGAAGCAGAGTTGATTTCTTATGGTTTGCGTGAATGGGGGATTGGCGTTTCTTATTCGCTGAATTATCTTTCTCAGGCTCCTGCACTTCGTCAAGGCAATATCGATGAAATCCAGAAAATTTTTAATCGTTTAAACGTTTCTGAGCCTGGTCGGTTTTGGCGTTTCTGGTCTGCAAGCTCAGAAGCACCTGAATTGCTCGCTCATACAGCTTCGATCAGATCAAAGCAAAAGCTTGCTGCTGAAGCGAATCAGTTGAATCGTTATTATTTTCAAGCTGCATTGCGTGGCTATCCCACTTACCAGAGTGTTTTGTCACGAACCACAGATCAGGGATGCCTAAACGTTTCCAAGCCTGTGTTTAAGTATGGCACAGTTCAAAAAAATTCAGTTGTCATTACATCTGCCCAGGATCTTATTGACCATACATCTGTTCTGTCTGTTCCTGTCAGGACTGATCTGGCAGGTATTCTTGTCATGTGTATTCCACTTGACAAACTTGCTGAAGATACTGGTCTCGATGAATTGTTTTCAGATCAACGTTTTGAATTGTTGGCAGGCCAGACTCAGCAGAATGATTTTCTCAATGATCCCTCCGGTGTGGAGAGTGCATTGATTTTAGTTAGTAATACCGGCCAACTTCTTTTTCCTGGTGACAAAGCAAGTTCTTACTTAATTCCCAATGTAGACGATATAAAATCTTCAAAATATGCCAGCCTTTATCCTGTTATCTCCAGTGCCATGGAAGGTGCAAAATCTTACCGAAGGATTGATATCGCGGATGATCGATATTTTGTGCTCACGAATAAAGTCGATTCTGCTTGGTCAATTGTTCTTCTTTTGAATGAAAATCGTCCCTTGACTGCTATACGTCAGCTGGGGTTTCTGTTCGTGTTAATAGGAGTTATTAGTATTTTGTTGGCTGTTTTTATTGTACGATCAATGGCATGTGCAATTTCATCCCCTATATCGCTAGCTGCTAATGCTCTGCATCGTATTAGTGATGGTGATTTTGATTTAGAGTTGCCAGATGGAGGTAATGATGAGATGGGAGGGCTTGTTCATGATATTCAAAGTGCGGCGAATCGTCTTAAACGTTTTCTTGCGCAAGCGACGTCCTTTGCTGTAACAGAAAAGCAGCTTGAGACGGCAAAGGCGATTCAGGCTGACTTTTTGCTTACTGATCTACCCAATTCATCCCTTTATGAAGTCGAGGCGTATTCACGTCCTGCATTAACCATTGGTGCTGATTGGTACGATATGGTTAAAGTTGGTCAGTATGTTTTTATTGTTGTTGCTGATGTTTGTGATAAAGGAGTCCCTTCGGCTTTGTACATGTCTGTTTTTCGAAGCTTAATTCGTTCGAAGTTGATTGATCTTTCATCTCGTCTTGACGATCATGAGACTTTAAACAGTATTCCTGATCCTCAAGCTGACCAGATTGCTTCTGAATGTATTCGTTTAGCGATTGAACAAACGAATCAATATATGGCCTTAAACCAGAATTCATCAATGATGTTTGCGACAGTCTTTATTGCGGCAATTAATACTTCAACTGGATATGTTTCATATATTAGTGCAGGTCATGAGCCACCCCTGATAATTGGCACATCTGAGCTGTCTAAATTAGATTCAATGGGTGGTCCTGCGATTGGTTTATTTGATTCTGCTCAATATTCTGTGTCCACCCTACAGCTTCAGCCCCGCGACTCATTGGTGATTTATAGCGATGGTCTTGTTGATGCTCGTGGAACATCAGAGGAGGGTTGGGGTTGTGAACGTCTTCAGCAATTACTGATTCGTTTCTCTGACGAAAGTGCATCCACACTTATGAGTACGATTCTCAGTGCGGTTGATCAATACAAGGGTCTACAAGAGCAGTTCGATGATCTTACTGTGATGGTCTGGAAATGGCTTGGTCCGTAAGGTCTGCGGTTGTCTTTTCTTAAAACCTGTGGCCTCTCACAAATGGTCGTTTAACAACTTTGCAGGGGATCTGTTGACCTCTAATGTCTACGCTCAACCTGGTTCCACATTTGCTCTCTCGTTGGTTCACGCACGCAAACGCGATTCCAGCTTCTAATGTTGGTGACCAGCCTCCGCTTGTGACTTCTCCGACCACGTTTCCGTTACTGTCTTGGATGTTATAGCCCCTGCGGGGTATGGCCCTTTCGTCCATTTTGATACAAATAAGTTTTTGTTGGATCGTCCCCTCTGCTTGTTCTTCTAAGCATTTTCTACCGATAAAGTCTTTTGGCATTTCTAGGTGAACAAGCCACCCTAACCCTGCTTCGAACGGTGTTGTTTCTTCTGTTATGTCGTTGCCATAAAGATGCATCCCTGCTTCAAGCCTCAGGATGTCTCGAGCGGCTAGTCCACAAAGTTGGACTTCTGATGCCTGGCATAGATCCCAGAAATGTTTTCCTTCTTCTTCTCCCATGAGCAACTCAAATCCATCCTCACCTGTGTATCCAGTTCTGCTGATCATCACCTCGCCACAATGATCAGTGATGAATGTCTGATGTCCAAATGACGGTAGTTCTTTAAGATTCTTTTTTATGACCGCTTCTAATTTTAGTTCGCTCCCAGGGCCTTGAAGTGCAAGTAAAACCCCATTTCCTTTCTTGTCAACTACGTCTGCTTTGTATTTCCTTGAATGATCTGTAATCCATTCAATATCTTTTTGGGCCGTTGCTGCGTTGATCACAAGATGGAGTTCTTGAACGTTCTCTTGGTTGAAACCGTTGTCGTAAACGATTAAATCGTCGATGATTCCACCCTTTTCATTGGTTAGTACTGTGTAGCAGGCTTGGCCAGCCCCAATTCTGAAGAGGTCTGACGGGACTAAATTTTGGAGGGCTTCTTTTGCTTGCTCACCGCGCAAAGTAATGACACCCATATGGGAGATGTCAAACAGTCCGCAGGACTGTCGGACTGCTTTGTGTTCTTGTATCACCCCATCAAACTGAATGGGCATTTCCCATCCAGCAAACTCAACCATTTTTGCGCCTGCTTCTAGGCAGCGGCCATGGAGTGGTGTTTTTCGTTTGCCCATGGCGGAACGTCTGCTTGGATCGGGATCCTATGAATGTCTCTCAGTTTTTTGTTGGAAGTGGAAGCAAAGCCGCAGATTGCGATTTTGGTCTCGACCACGTTGGCAAGCGTTCTTAGCTTGAGAGTCTCTCAAAATCAGAGTTCTGTCCCAGGCTTCCTGCCACTCTTGCCTTCACTGCGTAGCCTCGTCATCAGCGATGGCGGGCGGATGGTGTCGCCTGCGGCGTTTGCAGGTGCACCCTGAGCTCGCACGGGCTCTCTTTTGCCATCACTGGATGCCCCGCTCACCGGCGCTACCTCCGCTGGTAGCGACCGATCAGGCCTTACTTGGTGGTGACCGGCAGTTGGATCTCGGCGATCCAGTGGAATCTGTTCATTCCCAGGCTGAACCCGCTCGGTTGTTGTAACCCCTGACCTCGTTGTTCTGAACACATCAGAGCGTTGACGCGTTGGCAACAATGAGGTGGTTCTTTGGTTTCTTGCGTTGCCGGCCCAGACGTCCATGCCGACCGCCGTCCAGCTGATCGCTGAACATCGCAACGTGGATCAGCTGTTGCTGCCCACAGGAAGCATCCTGTTTGCTCGCGGCGAGACGGCGAATGCGCTGTACGCCATTCAGCGCGGCCTGGTGGAGTTGACTTCTGATGGCCGTGATCGCCTCCGCTATCAAGACGGAGAGGTGTTTTTCTATGAGGATCTGGTGGCGGACAATGCGCGTCACAGCCGCACTGCCAAGGCCATCACACCGGTGCATGCGTTGCGTTTGGACCGCAAGAGTTTTCTTGAGCTGATCCACTCGCATCCCACGCTTGTTCTGACGTTGTTGAGTACTCAGCACCGTCGTCTTCGTGAGCAGCGTCTGGATGCAACACATTTCTATTGACCAAGCAGGAGCAGCAAGGTTCGCGTCACCTTGGCCGCCAACACACTGCTGATGCCGCTGGGGTCGAGCTGAGGCGCCAGCTCCACCACATCCGCTCCAACGAGCTTGTGGTGTTTTAGTTCATCGACCAGTTCCGCAAAGTGCTGCCAGAGATAGCCCCCTGGTTCGGGCGTCCCCGTTCCAGGCATCACCGCTGGATCAAACCAGTCGAGATCCACGGTGAGATAGAGGGGTTGGCCGCGGAGGGGATGGAGTCGTTGCGCGATCTGCTCGAAGGGGGTGAACCGCCCACTGGAGGTCAGTTCTGAAAACTCCTGCTTGGTGCCACTGCGAATGGCGATTTGCAGCAGCGTTTGGCTGGGCAGCACCTCCAGGCAGCGGCGCATGGCGCAGGCATGGCTGTGCTGGGCCCCCAGCCATTCATCGCGCAGATCGGCATGGGCATCCAGCTGCACCATCACCAGATCGGCGTGATGGGTTGCAACGGCAGCGACGGCTCCGGACGTGATTGAGTGTTCCCCTCCCAGCATCAGCGGTTTGAGGTCCTGGCTGAGGATGAAGGCGGTGGCTCTTCTCACGGTGTCCACGACTGGGTCCGGTGCTCCAAAGGGAATCTCCACAGCGCCCAGGTCCGCGTAGGCCATGGCTTCGAGGTCACGGTCCAGTTGCGGGCAATAGGTCTCGAGTCCTGTGCTCACCTCCCGCACGGCGGCAGGCCCGAAGCGGGTGCCAGGACGGAATGATGTGGTGCCGTCATAGGGCACCCCAAAAAGTCCGACCTGGCAGTTCTTTGGTTCGCGCCGCGCTCCCATAAAGATGGCGCCCTCCTGGTCAAACAGGCTATTGAGCTCGTCCGTCATGGCTTCAGCTCCCGCTCCATGAACACGGGCATGGCTTCAAAGGCGCCCGACTGCCACCGGGGGCTCCAGATCTTGCAGTCCGCTGCAATGGCTGCGACACGGGCGGGATCAGCTTGCCGGTAGCGGGGTTGTCCCTGAGCAGCGAAGGTCCAGCTCCACCAACCGCTGGGATACATCGGAACCCATCCATAGAGAGGATCGGCATGGTCAAACACCTCCCGCAGCAGTCGCACCAGGTCGATATGCACGTGCCGAAAGGCCTCCGGTGATTCGCTCTGCGTGGCAAACACACCACCCGGTCTAAGAATGCGTTGGCAGTGCTGGAAGAAGGTCCGGTTGAAGAGGCCTTCGGCGGGGCCTGTTGGGTCAGAGCCGTCCACGATCACCACGTCGTAGCTGGCATCTGGTGCGGCTGCGGCCCAGGCGATCCCGTCGCCCACGGTGAGGTGAAAGCGGGGGTCGTTCCAGCAGCCGCCGCCGATTGAGCTCAGATGTTCCTGACTGAGCGCCACAACTCGCCCGTCGATCTCCACCATGTCGAGGTGTTGCACACCGGGGTGTCGCAGGCATTCGCGTGCGGTGCCGCCATCGCCACCTCCGATCACCAGCACTTTGGCGATGCCTTCCGCACCACAGAGGGCCGGGTGCACCAGGGATTCGTGGTAGTGGCGTTCCTGTCGTTCAGCCGTCATCCAGCAGCCGTCGAGCAGCAGCCCTTTGCCGTAGCGCGTGCTTTCGATCACGGTGATGCGCTGGAAGTCGCTCTGCTCTTCCACCAGCACGCGACCCTCGAGGCCGTAGCGCACCCCCTGGTGGGGTTCATCAATCCAGCCTGTCGCGGCTGGAGATGGTTGGGTCATGGCTGGACGCTTGGGTTCTCCTCCAGCTAAGACCAGCGTCGGTTCACCTGCTCTGTTGATCGGCGGCTGCTGTTCGGCGCTTGTTGTTCGGAGCAGACTGGACCCATCCCTGCAGAGCTTCTATGGGCTGGATCCAATCGGCCTTGTCGGTGTTCGCAGACAAGCGGGAGCTGCTGGATCCTGCCTGCTTTGACGATCCCTTGGCCTTGCAGGTCGATTGGACACCGCTGGTGCGCGGCGGTACCAATGTCTGCACCCATCGTGCGCAGCTGCGTAAGGGCTTGATGGATTCGACGCTGACTTTTGTGGTCACGCCGCTGGTGACGTTTGGATGTGGCGCATTCGTGCTGTTCGGTGTTGTCGTTAGCGTCAGCCATCTGTTGTTCACGCCCTCAGTCGCTCAGGCTCCGCTGATGGCGTTGGCGCCACTGGTGTTTTCAGGGATGGGGGGATTGTTCTTTTGGCACCTCCGTCGTCAGCAGGTTTGCTTCGATCAATCCAAGGGAGTGTTTGTGCAGCGGGATCGCGCGACGCCGTTGCGGGAGGTGCATGCCCTGCAGTTGCTGCGGGAGTTTGTGCGTGGCCACAAAAGCTCTTACGACAGCTTTGAACTCAATTTGGTGTGTCGCGATGGCCGGCGGCTGAATGTGACGGACCACGGCTCGCTTCATGCCATTCGTGACGATGCCCGAACCCTGGCTGCGTATCTGGAGGTGCCGATCTGGGATGCCATTGATCTGCGGCTTCCTGAGCATCTGCAGACGCCCAACGCCAAGCAGCAGCTGCTGGGCATGAATCTCTTCCGCTAGGAGAACGGCCGGAGCGTTGTCATGGTTCAAGATCTCCACATCAATGACCGGCTGGTGATTCCTGCGGCTGAGCTGCAGTGGCGGTTCTCACGGGCTTCTGGTCCAGGCGGGCAGGGGGTGAATACCACTGACTCCCGCGTTGAGCTGCTTTTCGATCTGGAGCAGTCCAAGGCGCTTGGCCCGTTTCGGCAACGGCTGTTGCGGGAACAACTGGCAACGCGTCTGCAGAGCGGCTGTCTGCGGGTGGTCGCGGCGGAGGAACGCTCGCAGTGGCAGAACCGCCAGCGGGCCTTGGCGCGTCTGGCTGATCTGCTGAGGGAGGGCTTGAAATCACCACCGCCCAAACGCAAACCCACCCGTCCTGGACGCGGTGCTGTGAAACGACGGCTGGATGCCAAAGGTCGCCGTAGCGAGCTCAAGCGACGTCGACAGGGCCGCCCCTCTTTGGACGATTAGCCATTACTAAGAAGGGTGGAAGTTTTGGTTAAGGTGGGATTAATTCAAGTGTGTCATGGAGGTGGAGTGATGAAGCAAAACCCGTCAAGGCCTTGGCATTCGCCAACTGAAGAGCTTGTTGCTCTGATGCGTCTGGAGGAAGGTGCTCGTCGTTGCACATCGCGAGAGCAGGCGCGGGCATTCATCCGTCAGGCCGATCAGGTCAAGCGCCACCTGTGGGGCACCACTGAGGGCACGATCGTCTCCCACGAGTGATGCTGCGATTGGCGTGATCTCCTGATCACGGTGCTCTCCGCATCTGCGCTGATTTGATGCTTGCGTTCAGGACTCTGCGCGGATTGCCGCTTTGGCCTGTTGCCAGAGGGCTTCCAGCTCGCGAATGCTTTTGCCCTGAATGTCTCCACCCAGGGCGGCTTCCACTCTGGAAAAGCGATCAAGAAAGCGGTGGTTGGTGCCGGCCAATCCGTCTTCAGGGTCGATCTCGCACCACCGGGCCACATTCACAAGCGTGAACAACACATCCCCCAGTTCCTCCTGGGCGTGGGATCGGTCTCCCGATGCGACTGCCTCCTTGAGTTCATCGAGCTCCTCGTGCACCTTCTCCCACACTCCGGCCATGTCGTCGCATTCGAAGCCGGCTTTGGCTGCTTTTTTGGAAATGGTCATGGCGCCGGCCAACGCGGGCTGACCACGAACTTTGCTGCCGAGTTGATCGCTCAGTGGGCTTGCAGACTTGGTAACCCCCGAGCTCTGGGCCCGCTCCTGCGCTTTGATCGCTTCCCAGCTGGCGCGAACCGCTGCGCTGTCTTCTGCTGTTTCATCCGCAAACACATGGGGATGGCGACGGATCAGTTTCTCGCTGATGGCGTCGGCGACGGCATCCAGGTTGAAGGCCTGGCGTTCCGTGGCGATCTGGGCATGCAGCACCACTTGCAGCAACAGGTCCCCCAGTTCTTCCCGCAGCTGCTGGTCATCGCCATGGCGGATGGCGTCGGCTACCTCGTGGGCTTCCTCCAGCACGTAGGGCGTCAACGATGCATGGGTCTGTTCCAGGTCCCACGGGCAGCCACCATTGGGATCGCGCAGGCGAGCCACCACGGCTTCAAGGCGGCGTAGAGGATCCGTGGGTTCGGGGACTGGCACGTCGTGGGCCATGGTGAAGCCAAAGGTTGCCGCCACCCTCTCACCGTTGGCGACGCCGGCGCCATCGTTTGGGCCATTCAGGGGGCAAAGGGTCGCCATCGAGCAGCAAGTGCAGCCACACGCTGGCCTCTAGTCCCAGCAAGGTTCCCCACAGTGCGCGCGGGTGTTGCCGTGCGGCATCAAGAAGTTCTGGCCATGCCTGCAGGGGTGTCGGGATGGTGGGTTGCAGGAACCAAGCCAGTCCAGTCCATGCCAGCCCCAGCAGCAGCAGGACCCAGGCCAGGCGCACCGTCATGCCGATCAACGGACCATGCGACCACAAGGAGCGATGCGGGACTAGCCGCCGGTAGGGCCACCAGATCCAGGCCAGCAGGCCCCAGCGCTTCAAGGCACGGGATTGAACGTCAAGATCCGGCGACAGCCAGAGGCCGCCCACCAGAAATGAGACAGCAGTGATGCTCCCAGTCCTCCAGCCCAGCCACCAGCTGATGATCATCCCGATGGGAATGCAGAAAGCCGCAGTGGCGCGGTCATGGTCACGGCCGCAGGCCACTGACGCAGCGATCAACAACAGATCCAGATTGCCGCGATCAGGCAGAATTAGCCCGACGGGCGATTAGCTCAGCGGTAGAGCACCTCCCTTACAAGGAGATTGTCACTGGTTCGATCCCAGTATCGCCCATTCCGGCCCACAGCTCATTTCTGCAGTTGTGGAAAGGCTTTCGAAAGTTTCTGATAAGAACTGCCCGTGGCGCTTGAGGCCATGACGTCACAGCGGCTGCGGGACACCTACATGGGTGATGTTCCTCTTAATGCGGATGCCTCGGTGGCGGACAACTGGGGTGACGCTCACTAGATCAGGATTCACTTAGCCCAAGGCTTCTCTGAACAGGGCCCACCTGTCATGCGGCCTCCACAAATATCGAATGTGTAGGGGGAGTCTTCAGGATGGCCCTGATACAAGATTTTATTGTGAGGTTGAAATCTGACGATCATTTGAGTCGCATAGCCATCGATGTATTCCGAGTATCCGTAAAACCAGCCTAGATCTGATTCGTAGTGATTACCTGCGACAACGCTGGAGCATTGCCTAACAAGCTTCTGAACCTCACATCGGTCCCGATAACAGACCTGCATTAATCCTTCCGCAGGACCACAACCAGCTTGAGCCTGGGGCACCAGGAAAGCGGACAGCGACGCAAAGATCGAGAGCGCTAAAGATTTACTGGAAACTTTCATCGAGCCGCCTCATTGATCTGTTTGTAGCTACCCGCCACGAACAAAAAGCAGAACCAGAATTAATGCGAACAAGTCGCAATAATTCTCCGCTTGGCCAGGATCCAGCCCGATCTGAAGCTCCGGCCGCTGACGAGGAAGCAGCGAGTAGCCGTTGACCTCCTAGTGGCGGGTTACCGCAAGGGCGAGGTCATCGCAAAGCTGGGAATCAGCAAAGCCACGTTCTGTCGGTGGCACCGGTGATCGATGCCGAAATCAGCCCGATTGAAAGTGAATCTGCAAGTGAGCTTCCACAGCGGAGGAGGAAGCCCTGTGATCAAGCAGCTTCTTTCCCTGAAGACCAGTCGCTTGCAGAGCAGTCGGTCACTTTTCAAAGCCTTGGGGGAGAGTCCAGATGGCCCTCAATCCCCCGAGGTTGCAGGGGAGAGTCCAGATGGTCCTCGATCCCCTAACCAGTGGGCAGCTCGACGCTTAAACCCACTCCATCACCATGAGCACTCTGAGGCGCTGGTGCTCCGTTCTCAAGGTTTCCTCCCGACTACTGAGGCGCTTGGCCATGGAGGGCACCGGTGAAGTCCACCCAGCTGCCGGAGTTCGTCCGCAAAGCGCCGGATCTGGAGCTGCTGCTTTTGGTGACCTCTGGCCTGCCTTAGATCCGTTCCCCGGTGTTCACATCGTTGGCCTGATCCATGACGAGATCCTCCTCGAGGTTCCCAGGGATTTAGTGGATCAAGTCAGAGAGATTGCATTGGCCTGCATGACCTCGCACAGGCTGCAAAAGCAATATCTGGGGGACATTCCCCTCGAAGCGGATTGCAACGTCGCTGAAACGTGGGGAGAGGCTCATTGATTAGCAGCACCTAAGATATGAATATGGGAAAGAGCGACAAAGCAGAGATTGATCGTCGGGTTCACACCGTCGTGAAACTGTTGTCGTCTGCGAAGACATCTAGTTACGTCTGCAGTTACGCGAAGGATGAATGGGGGGTGAGTCAGGCAATAGCAGAGCGATACATGAAACGTGCCCGAGAGATCATCAAGGCTGACTACCCAGTCGAACGATCTGACTTCCACGGCTCACGCCTGGCCCTGCTCGACAAGATCATTCAGGCCAGCATCGAAAGCAAGCAACACAGCAATGCTGTGGGTGCTTTGAAGCTTCAAGCACAGCTAACAAGATTGCTCGATCACAACGGATGAGGGGTATTCCGAGGCTGTAGCAGTGTGGGTTTGGCTAATTGTCGTGCTCTGGAGAGATCAATGACTGCACAAGAGGAAGGCCTCCCTTCCCTGTGGAAAGAAGGCTTAGCTCGCTCGTTTGCGCATTGTTCAACCCATCACGTTTGGAACGCGAGAAAGGGTCGAAGCTTCTGGCAGAGGGTCAGAGCACTGATTGAACAGTGACCAAAATCACAGGTCGAACTGATGCTGGTCATCAGCAGAGGCTTGGATTGCCGAGAAGGTGAGGACACACGGGGGAGACCCCAAACCACACACCTTTCAGCTCATGGCTTGCGCACTGGTTATCGCCTTCACCGTCATTGGCATGCTCGCCACTCACTCCGAGCAATCATCTTTAAACCGCATCGAGGAAGGACTTCGGGTCCAAGTGCGCTGAAGCGGGTCACTGAACCGTTGCTGCGCCACGGCTACAACGGAGTCACGCTGCAATTCCCCTGATGGCAACGCTGGAAGAGTTCAAGGCAATGCGTGATGCGGTGCCGATGAGTGTGCAAGGGGAGCTGTTCAAGCTGATGACTTCAGACCCTGATGCCTCGATCCAGCGCATGGTGGAGATCGCAGCAGAGAAAGGAATGACGGTGACCGCCGATGAGGTGCGTGGCTTCCTTAGGCAGATGGATGACGACGATGAATTCGATGATTTCGAGCTGGATGCGGTTGCCCTTGCTGCCATTGCTGGTGGTATGCGAGGCGAAGGGAGTGGTTGCTGAGCCATGACAACCCTCGACGACTTCAAAGCACTTCGCGATTCAGTCCCAGCAGAGGTGCAAGCAGAGCTTTATCGCCTGTTCACTTCAGACCCTGAAGCGTCCTTCAAGCGGATGGTGGAGATTGCGGCAGAGAAGGGGATGACCCTCACCGTGGAAGAGGTGAAGGGCTTCCTCAAGCAGATGGATGAGGACGATGAGTTTGATGATTTCGAGCTGGACATCGTCGCTCTCGCTGCCATTGCTGGTGGCACGAATCGCGACGCAGTTTGCTGACAAGAGGAAGCGCATGACGAGCCATGGGGGCGTTGCCCAGGCATGCGACCCATGCTGAAGTGGCTCTTTGGTGGCTCAGCCCAGAGCATTTGAGCACTCGATGCCGCTTCCAGCCAGACCCAAGCCCGTTAGCTGACATTCGGCTTCAGCAGTCATCCAACACTGCTATCAAATCGCTATTAATTGCCTGTTGCCTGTTGTGGCAAATGCCAACTGGTACGACTACCTCGATTTGGATCGCTTTTGGGAGACGACGCCAATAGAGAAACCAGAAGATTGTGATTGCGATAAGCCAGGGACCCTCACCGACTCTCTGATCGGGTCTCTCGAAAGCTTCTTTGGCAAAGAGGCACAAGACGACGAGATCATTGGCGCCGAAAGCCTTCCGAGAACTCCTCAAGGATGGGGTGTGAGATGGCGCCCTGAATGGTTTCCTGATGGCAGAGGGAGAAATCTCGTTGATGCATACCTGAGGGATGCGGACCTGAGGGATACGGACCTGTTGCGTGCGGACCTGAGGGATGCGGTCTTGTTGCGTGCGGACCTGAGGGATGCGGACCTGAGGGATGCGGTCCTGAGGCGTGCGGACCTGAGGGACGCGGACCTGAGGGGTGCGGACCTGTTGCGTGCGGACCTGAGGGATACGGACCTGTTGCGTGCGGACCTGACAGGAGCAATCAATTTGGATTCGGCACGGAATGTGAACGGGGCGTTTTGGTTCCGAACAACCTGCCCGGACGGCAGCATGAATATCGGCTCTTCACCTTGTTTTGGAGATCAGCTAATTCCTGCCTGAGCATTGACGCACTAGGACTGAATACTGCTGCCGACCATTGCTATGACCAGGCTGTAGCTCCAGTCACTCCAATGTCAGAAGAGCAACTCAAAGCCTTTCTAGAGAAGGTCCAAGGTGACACCAGCCTTCAGGTAAAGCTCAATGCAGCACGCTCCAATGAAGCTGCTCTTGATATCGCTAAAGACGCAGGCTTTGCAATTACCGCAGAAGATATTCAATCAATGCAATCGGCAACGGCAGAATTGTCAGACGAGGAGCTGGAAAGTGCAGCTGGCGGTTACGGTCGGTGTTTTGACCATAGAGGACCAGTGATTGTGAATACTGGGGCGGTGTGTATTAAGCCTACGCCCTCAATAAAGCCTCTTCCCCTGTGTTGACATGAGCTATTTATTGCTTCAATCGTCTGACTAACCCCATCAATCAGCAGTCAATACCTGGCACGATCGCCCGCATTAAATATCAATTAGCGCACTTGTGCTGAGCACCGTTGCCAGCCTGTTTTCTGCATCTCCTTCCACGTATCAATGGCGTTATGCCTGAGCATCCGCCTGCGTGTCTGCGGCACTGGTGGATGTGGTGGCACCCAGCTGTAGGTCCGTACTGACACCCACTCCGCATGAGGCGATGGGTTGTCGGGTTTGAACTGCACCACAAGCTGCTCCTGAGCGTTCACCAGCCAGCCCTCTCCGCCAGGCTTGGGCGGATGACGATCAACGAGGGGGCGGTCCTTGTTGGGCATGCCGGTGAGTCTGGCGAGCACCCTGATCAGACTGAGCGCCGCAGCTGCTACGGCATGCCGAACCATTGGGGTGATCATCTCGACCTGGCCCGATGCGTAGCCCTGATCGGAGAGCACGACCTGGGGCAGGCCACCACCGCGATGGGGCGGTGCCTGTTTCACCTGCAGCGGGATCTGCTGGTCGAGATCTGGACTGTGCGCACGCAAAGATATGGCCATGGGTCACATTTGCGCACACATTTGCGCACAGCACCCTTCGAAATCGCTGAGAACTCAGTCTCTAACTAGAGCAGACACCTCTCTTACAAGGAGATTGTCACTGGTTCGATCCCAGGATCACCTATCTGTCACGACAAGACTTCTTGGCCGAACCTCACCTGCCACCCAGCGGCTTGCTAAGCGATGCCGCAACGCATTGAAGCTGTTGTTTGCAATCTAGATTTAATTGGCTTGATCAGGCAGGTGCAGACCACCATGGTTGGTTCGAGCCCTGACATCGGTGCAGCTCGCTTGCCCGCATGATCCATCGAATCTGGAGCTGCTGCCTGCAACGGTGGCTGAGTTGATGCGGACAACTGCTTTCCAACATGTGCCCACTTGTTCCTGATTTGGGTCTCTTTCGGGGATGCAGGGTCCTCGAAAACCAACGTCAACACAGGGTTAAGCTCTATGGCCACGTGCCAACTGTCTCGCCTCCTAAATGAGGGTTCGTCGTTGGCTTAAGTCATGCTCGCTGGCGATGAGAAGGATGCTCAGTCAACCTCCCTTGCCTACTTTTTAGAGAACTTTGATTTGACGTTGAGTCGAGGCTCGTGCACCCAGCTCACTTCTCGTTCAGGTAAATATGGTGGCCTAAGAGATGACTAGCTCGATGGATGGTTTTGCGCCATCACGTGGTTCAGAATTTTTTCTTTGATACTTGCGCGGTCACGCTCAACATAGATGGCTTGAAATTGTTTGGGTTTTCCATTATTTAAAACCTCTTCAATCTCCACTTCAAGCTCAAGAATGAGGTTGATCACAAAAGCATCTGGGTCGTCGCCAAAGGTGTCAAACCGGTTCAACGCCTCATCGATTGCTTTAATGAGCTTGGAAGCCTTGGACATTGTTTTGTGCTCATGTGAGCTTATTTTATCTGCGCATGACCACTGGTTTGGTCTTCTGGACTACCGACTTGTGGGCTGGCGTGGTCGCTGTGATTACCCGGTCTTAGTCAGATGTTGAAATGATCTCAACCTGCCTTTTCAGATGAATGTTTAAGGTTTAGGCGTCTTGTTTCTGAACATGAAAACGCTCATCGTTTTCGGTTTGTTGGTGATTTGGTTGTTGCTTGTTCTGGCGGCGGGGCGAGCCGACCGAGTGAGGCGTCGGGCTCTTCTGCAGCAAAGCCGCTGAGGCGGAGTTCTTCATTGTTAGCTCTTCATCGACCGGATGGTTGGATGCAGCTTTTATTCGCCAAATAGCATCAGTTACATCACTGGCAAGATTCGGGTCAATGCATGGCTTCTCTGTTTCGCAGTAGCCAGCCGCCGTTGGCTGCGAATGCCTTCTTTAACCAGTGGCTTGTTGCGTTAATGCAACAGTCGTTCATGAATGGCTTGCCTGCCAATCTCTGCTGAATCTTGCCTTCATGGCAAAAACGCTCTGCCGCTCGGCCAATATCGGTTGCCCGCAGTCTCTTTGAAGCCAGCGTGCGGGCACGGTTGTCTGCAGAAATCAATTCGCAGCAGCGTCTTCAGTGCGCGATTTCATGAAAGCTCGTTGCGTAGGGGTAGTCGTAACCCTGTTCCATCTCGCGAACCACTTCTTCGGCTCGGTAAAGGCTGTTGGTGAAATGGCAGTGGTGCTCTTGATCGCAGGCTTTGTATCCGCCGCTTTCAAGTTTGTGGATGGAGGAGCCTCGTGGTGTCAGCGCGATCAGTTCAGGTTGAGAAGCCATCGGGGAGAGGTGGAAGTTCCCCTAGTCATGGCCCATCAAGCGCAATCCATGTCGTATCTAATCTCACGCTTCTCGGTTTTGTCTCGTTCTGCTTCTCGGTTGTGGTGTTCTGGCTTCCCCGGTGGGTGTGTGCTTTAGCGATCCTGGCGGCAGGCATCGCACAGTCCAAAAAATTCAAGGGTGTGAAAGAGCAGTTGAAAATTGCTCGTTTCCGGCGCGTTCACGCGAATGCCATGGATGGGGCAGTGCTCAAGTGTTTGCGTGGATCCGCAGTTCACACAGGTGAGATGGTGCTCGTCGCGATCCACCGGTGCATACAACGCTTCGCCGTTTGGCAAATGTCGACACCTCACCTTCCCGCATTGTTGAAGCTTGCGCAGGTTTCGGTAAACGGTTGCCAGGCCCATCGCTCCGGGGCGGCCTTCCAGCTGCCGATGCAGTTGTTGCCCGCTCATCTCATTGTCACTGCGCCGCAGCTCGTTCAGCAGCAGCTGTTGACGCTGGGTGGCTGTGGATCCTTGCTGCTCCATGGTCATCTCAGGCCGCAGTGCTGCGGGTTCCAATCAGCGTTTCGCTGATTTGCCAAAGGCGTTCGCGATCCTGTGCCTTGCGTGCGCTGGGTGCGATGGGTTGTTGTTTGGGAGCGCCACGCATGCCGCCGAACTGTCCGGGTCCGTAGTGCTCGCCTCCCTTCGCCGAGGGGCTTGTCGCTGCATGCAACTGAGGTAAGGCACCTTGTGCAGCGCTCTGGAACAACGGATCCATGAGGCGATAGGCCATCGCTTCCTGCCAAGCACCTGACGCCGCCACCGACATGGGTTGCAGATTTGTTCTGGCGAGTCCTGGATGGGCAGCCAGAGAGCGAACGCAGCTCCCGCGTTGTTCCAGGCGTTCGTTCAGCTGGATCGCGAACATCACATTGGCAAGTTTGCTCTGGCAGTAAGCCTTCCAGCGGTCGTAGCGGCGTTCACCGTTGAGGTCATCCCAGCCAATCGTGCCGAAATACTGCGCCCCAGACGTGACTGTCACCACCCTCGCTTGCTCTCGGCCCTCCATCAGGGGCAACAGGGCGTTGGTGAGCGCGAAGTGTCCGAGGTGATTGACAGCCCATTGCATCTCATGCCCCTGTTGGCTCAGCAAGCGCGGAGGTGCCATGACCCCCGCGTTGTTGATCAGCAAATCCAGCCGACCGTAACGCGATTTCACCTCGTCGCTGCAGGCGTCCACGTTGGCCAGGTCTGCGAGATCCAGATGGAGTAGGTCAATGCCAGAGGAGCCCAGTTCCAGCAATTGAGAGCGGGCTGCTTCCCCTTTCCGGCGGCTTCGGCAGGCCATCAACACCGTGGCACCAGCTTTGAGCAGGGCCAGGGTTGTCTCCAGGCCCAGTCCACTGTTGGCTCCTGTCACAAGGGCGATTCGCCCCCGTTGGTCAGGCATGTCGTCGATGGTCCAGCCCATGCGGCGATGGCAGCTCGTGTGCAGTTTCGCGCGTGAGCTCAGTCTTCGGGGAAGAGCAAAGCAGCCAGCTCATCAGCATCCACGTCGTAAACGCGTGCGAGTGAGGTTTCGATGGCGCTTGTGACCTCCCCGGGAAGGAAGCGCATTGCATTGAGAGCGTCTTCAGCGATCTCATCGGTGAGAAGAATGTCCTCGCCCTCGAGCTTCTCGTCGTTGATGATCGCCATCACCCAGCTCTGATAGGCGTACACCAGATCGGAGAACTCGAGTTCGGGATCGTTGAGATCCAGGGTCATGGTCAGGCGAACAAGCGCAGCAACAGTCTGCCCCCCAGGGGTGAGGATGTCTTCAAGCAAGGATCAGCATGAGCCATCCCGATCCCGATCAGCTGCAGGGCACGTTGGTTGATTTCGCTCTCATAGAGCTGATCCGTCAGCATCGGGAGAGTTTCCAACCGCTTTGGACGGTCGATAGCTGGGCGAAATTGCTGATCTGGCTGGCGCTCAATTGCGGTTTGTCTGGCGAACGCGACAGCCTGGAGAGGTTTGCCAAGGCGCTGGGTGACCCCCTGAGGTCTCGCTTGAGGCGCGTGTTCTTTGAGCGCGAATTCGGAGATCTCGAGCTTCAGGTGCTGGCGGATCCTGCTGAGCAGCAGGTGTTGGTGCTGTCGCAGGCGCCCCAGGATGCTTCCGTGCTCAGCTCTGATCAGGTGGCCAAGGCACTGGAGCGGGTGGGCTTGAGTGGACGCGTGGTGGAGCGCACTCGCTGGCAACAGCTGGAGGGGGTGATCGCGATTCCTTGGAGTTCGACTGAAGCCTGAAACCGATGTCTGAGATGGATGGTTCCAATTTGATCGGGCGCTACAGCAATGCTGGTTATGCCTCCGTGGCCGATGGCGTGATGGCGTTTTTTGATCGTCGCCAGGATCTCCAGCGTCCTGGCATTGCCTTTGGCTCTGCCGACGACCAGGAGCCCGCCAAAGTCAGCACGGATATCAGTCTCGTAGCGATCGACCGCAGTGATCCGGAAGCCTGTGCTCTTTCTGAGGTGATCATGCGTGGCATCTCGGCTGGGCTGGAGCGTTATCTGCAGGAGCGCCCTTTGTTTCGCGAGGTGTGTCCCGACCGGGACTTATTTGTGCTGCCGATCTTCAACCTCCAGCGTTACGCCCCCGGGGAGGGCTTTCGCCAATGGCATTGCGATTGGACCATCAGTGATGAAGCAACGGAGCCTGTGCATCGCGTGCTGGCTTGGATTTTGTATTGCAACTCCGTAGAAGAAGCCGGTACCGAGTTTCACTGGCAGCAGCACCATGAAGAGGCTGAGCGCGGGAAATTAGTGATTTTCCCCGCCGGACCTAGCCATATTCATCGTGGTCGTGTGAACCACCAATTCAGCAAAACCATCGCGACGGGCTGGATCAATGCTGGCACGCGTGAGGGATACCTTCAGCGGCTCTCGCACACCTGAATTCTGTTTTGCGTTCGTTTAGCTCGCGTGCTGATCGTCCATCTGTTGATCAGCAGGATCTCCAGGTGGCCATTCTCGGATGTAGTCCACGCGCTGCGGGAGTGGGATCTCAATCTGTTCGCGTTGGAATGCTGCCCAGATCGCACGATTGAGATCGCTTTTGATCCCCGCATTGCTCATGGGGTCTTCCATCCAGAAGCTCAGGGAGTATTCGATGGCGGACTCCCCGTAGTTCACGAGGCGTGCCATGGGTTTTGGGTAGTCCAGCAGCTTTGTGATGCCGAGAGCCGATTGTTCCAAGATGGCGATCACCTTTTCAGGGTCGTGGTGGTAAGCCGCGCCCACTCTGATTTGGCTCCGCCGCATGCGGTCGGTGGCGGTGTAACTGGTGGCTTGATCGGTGAAGAACTGCTGATTGGGAATCAGCAGTTCGGCATTGTCTTTTCCCCGCCAAAGCAAGGTGGCGCGCAAGCCCAATTTGCGGACCTCGCAAAGGTCTCCATCGACTACAAGAATCTCTCCAGGTCGTACGGATCCTTCGAACAGCAGCCAGATTCCGCTGATGAAGTTCGAGAATACTTCTTTCACGCCAAAGCCAAGGCCTACGGACAACCCTCCGGCGATCGTGAGTAGAGCCGTGCTGTTCAATCCGATTTGAAAACTCACGGCTAAAGCACCGATGCCCACAAGCATGTAGCGGATGATAAGTTCGACGGCTTTGCGGCTATTTTCTGTATAACCGAGTAGTTGTTTGAGCAACCAGGCCAGACCAGCAGCGGGCGGTTTGTTGGCAACTAAGAGCAAGTAAGTCACCAACAAAGATAGGACTAACGTGTTTAAGTTGATTGCAACGCCGAATAAGTTGCCAAGTTTGATGACGCCGAGATCGGCAGGGTTATCGAATTGACTGACCAGATTGAGGCCAGCGACGACAAGATAAAGAGGCCTGAGTAAACGGCTTTCCAGCGAACGCACTTGTTCGGTAGGGATAAATCGCTGCAATCCCTTTCTGAGCAGGCTCAGTAGATTCCAGCCCAGCCAGCAGAAACCGGCATAGCTGATCAATCCGGTTTTGCCGCCACCTGCTCCAATCAGCCATGCCGTGAGCAAGACGGCCACCGGACCCACCATCAAGCGAAGCGAGCGATGTGCTTTGACTCGCCATCGTTGATGGGCGGTAAGGCGCCAGGCCACGCTGATGCCTGCGATGAGCAGGACTTGGCTGATCACAGCACCTCGCTGTAAATAGCCGAACCACCCGACGATTTCCCAGAGCAGTTCGTTCATGGTCGGCGTTGCAGGCTCTGAATCAGGGCATCGGCGCTCGATTGCGGCGTGGAGTCGCCGAAGATCAAGGGGATCAGGGTTGGATTGATCTGGCTGGACAGATCGACTTGGTGGACGAGGCCGGCAAGATCCTCTTCATGCTGCGTGGCTGCTTTTTTAGAAGCCGCGAGTGTTGTCAGGGTGGTGGAGGTTGAGTCGGTGACGTCGACGTTTGGATTGACGGGAAGAAATGCCAAGGAGCGCAGAGAGAGATTGCGCTGGATCATGGCGTTGGTGATGTAGTAAGTCAGGTTGATGGCAACGGCACGTTGCCGGGGGCTTGAGTTGGAGCCCAGTGCGAGCACCCTCACATCGTTCACCGGGCTTGCTGCACCGCTTGGACCCTCGGGTAGTGCAGACACGGCGAGCTTGTCGCCTAAAACTTCTCGAAGTCGGGGGAGGCTGTTGGCATTGCAGGTCACCCAGTCCAGCTCCTCTTCTTTCAGCAGCTTTTCCAGTTGGCCCTGATCTTTGAAGAAGGTGATGTTGTTTTGCGCACTGGCATTTTCCAGCCATTGGATCCAGTTCTGGATCGATTGGATGTTTTGCGTGGAAAGGGTGTCTCCGTCTCCGGCACGCGCCAGGCTTGATAAGGCACCAAGGCTGCCTGCGGTCCAAAGCAATTCGGTGAAGGTCACCGGCAGCCCGACGCGCGCACCGGCCATTCCTAATTGCTGCAAAGCGCTCAACGTGGCGGGTGCAGTGTTGATGGCGGTTTTGTTGAAGCAGGCGATTTGGGGAAAAATCACGATCGGTTGCGCCACGATCTCTCCATTGCTGAGCATCACCCGTTCCCAGAGTGAGGTTTCGGTGTCGAGACGTTTGGCTTCAGACAACGGAACGGCATCTGTGAGCCCAGCTGCGAACAGTTGATGGGCTTGCAGTGTGTCGGTGATGATCAGATCCGGTCCCAGGTCTGAGGCATCGCGACGTTTGAGCTCTCTGAGGAGCTTGCTGTGCTCGTACAGCTCAAATTGCAATTGAACATGCGGATGAATCTTGCGGTAGTCGTCAGCAATGAGCTCGACTCTTCTGCGGAAGTCAGCCTGCGTGCTGGTCTCGATGTTGGCGTCCTTGTCGATTGCGATGGCTAGATAAAGCAACACCGGCATCTCGCTGCCAATGCGCCCGCAGCTTGTGAGAAGCCACGACGTGATCAGCAGGCTGACAGCGAGCTTTCGGATCAAGCGACAGAGATCGTCTTTGCAGACATTGTGATTTCTTTTTGTTGGTGTGAGTTGATCGATGCAACAAATCCACTGTCCAGTTCGGCGTTGTGTTGGCGGGATGTGCTGTCGCTAATGCATCTTGCGGAACACAGCAGCACCGGTCATCGCGACTTCCGAAAACTGCAGTCACGAAGCAGGCGCTTCAGCAGACGACCAACGCCGATGCCATCAATCACCAGTCGGTGTTTGTGAGTGCGTTGATTGTGGGGATTGAGGTTGGTGCCTCGTTGTTGTGCGCTCTTCCGCCCCTTTGCGAGCATGGGCGGCTGTGTGCGCATGCCTCCCGTGCCCGAACTGGCCAAGACCTACGACCCGGTTGGCACGGAGGCCCGCTGGCAGCAGGCCTGGGAGGACCTGGGAGCGTTCCATCCCGACCCGAAGGCCCCCGGTGAACCGTTCTCGGTGGTGATCCCGCCGCCGAACGTGACCGGCAGCCTGCACATGGGCCATGCCTTCAATACGGCCCTGATCGACACGATCGTGCGCTACCAGCGCTTAGCGGGAAAGAACGTGCTCTGTCTGCCCGGCACCGACCACGCTTCGATCGCGGTGCAGACGATTCTCGAGAAGCAGCTCAAGCAGGAGGGCAAGACCCGCTACGACCTTGGCCGCGAAGCCTTCCTGGAGCGGGCCTGGCAGTGGAAGGCCGAAAGCGGGGGCCGGATCGTGGGCCAGCTGCGGCGCCTGGGTTATTCCGTGGATTGGAAGCGACAGCGCTTCACCCTCGATGAGGGCCTGAGTGAGGCGGTGAAGGAAGCCTTCGTGCGTCTGCATGAGCAGGGGCTGATCTACCGCGGGGAATACCTGGTGAACTGGTGCCCCGCCTCCGGTTCGGCGGTCAGCGATCTGGAGGTGGAGATGAAGGAGGTGGATGGCCACCTCTGGCATTTCCGCTATCCGCTCAGCAGCGGCGACGGTCACCTGGAGGTGGCCACCACCCGGCCCGAAACGATGCTGGGCGATACGGCGGTGGCGGTGAATCCCACCGACGAGCGCTACGCCCACCTGGTGGGCCAGACCCTCACGCTGCCGTTCGTGGGGCGGGAGATTCCGATCGTGGCCGACGACCACGTGGAGAAGGACTTCGGCACCGGCTGCGTCAAGGTGACGCCGGCCCACGACCCCAACGACTTCGCCATCGGCCAGCGCCACGGTCTGCCCCAGATCACGGTGATGTGCAAGAACGGCACAATGAATAATGAGGCCGGTCAGTTCGAGGGGCTGGATCGCTTCGAGGCCCGCAAGGCCGTGGTGGCAGGCCTGGAGGAGCTGGGGCTGCTGGTGAAGGTGGAGGACTACCGCCACAGCGTTCCCTATTCCGACCGCGGCAAGGTGCCGGTGGAGCCGCTGCTCTCCACCCAGTGGTTTGTCAAAACCGAGCCTTTGGCGGCTCGCTGCCGCGAGGCTCTGGAGAAGAAGGATCCCCGCTTCATCCCGGAGCGCTGGGAAAAGGTCTACCGCGATTGGCTCACCGACATCCGCGACTGGTGCATCAGCCGTCAGCTCTGGTGGGGCCATCGCATCCCCGCCTGGTTCGTGATCAGCGAGACCGGCGGCAAGTACACCGACACCACGCCCTATGTGGTGGCCCGCGACGAAGCCGAAGCCCTGGAGAAGGCCAAGGCGGAGTACGGCGCGGCGGCGGAGATCGAGCAGGACGAAGACGTGCTCGACACCTGGTTCTCCAGCGGCCTCTGGCCCTTCTCCACCCTGGGTTGGCCGAATGCAGATAGCGCTGACTTGCAGCGCTGGTACCCCACCAGCACCCTGGTGACGGGCTTCGACATCATCTTTTTCTGGGTGGCCCGGATGACGATGATGGCCGGCGCCTTCACCGGCGAGATGCCCTTCCAGGACGTCTACATTCACGGCCTGGTGCGGGATGAGCAGAACCGCAAGATGAGCAAGAGCGCCGGCAACGGCATCGATCCGCTGCTGCTGATCGACCGTTACGGCACCGATGCCCTGCGTTTTGCGTTGGTGCGGGAGGTGGCCGGTGCGGGTCAGGACATCCGCCTGGACTACGACCGCAAGAAGGACACTTCCGCCACGGTGGAGGCCTCGCGCAACTTCGCCAACAAGCTCTGGAACGCCACCCGTTTCGCCCTGATGAACCTGGGCGGTGAAACGCCGGGCCAACTCGGTGACCCCGATCCCGCTGCCCTGCAGCTGGCGGACCGCTGGATCCTCTCCCGCCTGGCCCGGGTGACCCGGGAAACGGCCGAGCGCTACAGCAACTTTGGCCTGGGTGAGGCGGCCAAGGGGCTTTACGAGTTCGCCTGGAACGACGTTTGCGATTGGTATTTGGAGTTGAGCAAGCGCCGGCTTAATCCCGGTGAGAACCCTTCAGCGGAGGCCCTGGCTGATCAGCGGGTGGCCAAGCAGGTGCTGGCAAAGGTGATTAGCCAGATGCATCTGATGCTGCACCCGTTGATGCCCCACCTCACAGAAGAGCTCTGGCACAGCGTCACTAACGAGCCGGAGACCACTTTCCTCGCCCTGCAGCCCTGGCCGGCACTGGATGAGAGCGCTCTGGATGATGCGTTGGAAGCCTCCTTTACTGAGCTGATCGGTGCCATCCGTGTGGTGCGCAACCTGCGCGCGGTGGCGGGCCTGAAGCCCTCGCAATCGGTGCCAGTGCGCTTTGTCACCGGCCGCGGCGAGCTGGCAGCTGTGCTCAACCAGGCCACGGCCGACATCACGGCCTTGACTCGGGCGGAGTCGGTGGCGGTGATGGCGCCGGCGGAAGCTGATGCGGCTCCGGTGGCCAAGGCCCTGGCGGGGGTGAGCGGTGAGCTGCAGGTGCTGCTGCCGATCGAAGGCCTCGTCGATCTCGATGCGCTCAAGGGCCGCCTGGAAAAAGACATTGCCAAGGCCGAGAAGGAAATCAAGGGCCTGGCGGGCCGGCTGGGCAATCCCAACTTCGCCGACAAGGCACCCCCGGAGGTGGTGGCGGAATGCAAGGCCAACCTGGCAGAGAAGCAGGCTCAGGCGGATCTGGCGCGCAAGCGCCTGGCGGATCTGAGCTGAAGCAGTGATACAGGTTGAGGGGCTGAGCAAGACCTACCGGGTTGCCGAGAAGCAGCCTGGGCTGGCCGGCACATTGCGCCATTTCATTCGCCGGCGCACTCGGGATGTGACGGCGGTGCAGGATGTGTCGTTTGCGATTGAGCCGGGGGAGATGGTGGGCTTTCTTGGCGCTAATGGCGCCGGCAAGACCACCACCTTGAAGATGCTCTGCGGCTTGATCCACCCCAGCGCTGGCGAGGTGCAGGTGGCGGGGCACCGGCCCCAGCGGCGTCAGGCGGAGTTCCTGCGCCGGATCACTTTGGTGATGGGCCAGAAACAGCAGCTGCTCTGGGACCTGCCGCCCATGGATTCGCTGCGGGTGAACGCGGCGGTGTATGGCATCTCCGATGGTGTGGCCCGGAGGCGGATCAAGGAGCTGGCTGATCTGCTGGAGCTGGGGGAGGAGCTCACCCGGCCGGTGCGCAAGCTTTCCCTGGGCCAGCGGATGAAAGCCGAACTTTTGGCGGCGCTACTGCACGAGCCGGATGTGTTGTTCCTGGATGAACCGACTCTGGGGTTGGACGTGAATGCTCAGGCACGGGTGCGCCAGTTCCTGGCGGAATACAACCGCAGGACGGGGGCAACGGTGTTGCTCACCAGCCATTACATGGCTGACATCACGGCCTTGTGCCCCCGAGTGCTGCTGATCCACCAGGGTCGGTTGTTTCATGACGGTCCGCTCGAGGCTCTGGCGGATCAGCTGGCGCCGGAGCGAGAGGTGCGGCTGGAGTTGGAGTCGCCTGTGGCGCCGGAAGCTTTGGCCGGTCTGGGGCGGTTGGAGCTGGTGGAGGGGTGTGACGTGCGGCTGTTGGTGCCCCGCGATCAGCTCACTGCCGTGGTGGCGCAGCTGCTGGATCGTTTTGCGGTGCGCGATCTGGACGTGACCGATCCTCCGATCGAAGAACTGATCGGTGGTCTGTTCCGCCAGGGGCGTGTCTGATGCGGATCTTCGGCTTGAACCGGCGGATTATCCGGGTGCTGTTGGGCTCCCAGTACGCCCACATGCTCGAGTACCGCGCTGAGATCGCCCTCTGGGCCCTCTCTGGAGTGCTGCCGTTCGTCATGCTCAGCGTCTGGAGCGGCAGCGATGCGCGCTCGGGTCTTGGTCTCGATGGTGTGGCCCTGGATCGCTATTTCCTCAGTGCCTTTCTGGTGCGCCAATTTTCGGTGGTGTGGGTTGTCTACGCCTTCGAGGAAGACGCACTGCTCGGCCGGCTCTCGCCCTATCTGCTGCAGCCACTGCATCCGCTCTGGCGTTATGTGGCGGCCCACCTCGGCGAGCAGCTCACGCGTCTGCCCTTCGCGGCCCTGATCGCGGCCGTGTTTTTTGCGGTGCAGCCCCAGGCCTTCTGGTTGCCGTCGTTCGGGGGGTTCCTGATGGCCTGGTTGGCCACCTGGATGGCCTTTGCCATCGCCTTCCTGTTTCAGAGCCTGATTGCAGCCCTCTGTTTCTGGAGTGAGAAGGCCAGTGCCCTAGAGCGTCTCCAGTTCATTCCCTTTCTGTTCCTGTCTGGGCTGCTGGCACCGCTCACGGCCTTTCCGCCGGCGGTTCGGGCCGTGGCCGAGTGGACGCCGTTCCCCTATCTGATTGATTTCCCGGCCCGCGTGCTGGCGGGCCAACCGGTGGATCTGTTGGCGGGCTTTGGGGCTCAATTGGCCTGGATTGCCTTGTTGTTGCCGATGGTGCTGCTGCTCTGGCGGGCTGGCGTGCGGCGTTACAGCGCCATGGGGGCCTGATGGGACGGTACTGGCGAACCCTGCGACGCTTCTGGGGCACGGCCGTGGCCGTGCAACTGGAATATCAAGCCAATGTGTTGATCGAGCTGCTGGCGATGGCGATGAGCCTCAGTGGCAGCCTGCTGCTGCTCTCGCTGTTTTATGGCCCCGATCAGACGTTGGGGGGCTGGAGCTGGGCTCAGGCGCTGATGGTGCAGGGCCTCTACACGGTGTTCGACGGCATGGCCACCACCTGGCTCCGTCCCAACCTCGGGGCGATCGTCACCCATGTGCGCGAGGGCACCTTGGATTTCGTCCTGCTCAAACCGATCGACAGCCAGTTCTGGTTGTCGTTGCGCACGTTGTCGCCAGCGGGGCTGCCGGAGATCGGTCTGGGACTGGGGCTTTTGGCCTGGGGCAGTCATCAGGCCGGTGTGGTGGTCAGCTTGCCTGCCCTTTTCGCCGTGTTGGTGATGTTGATAGCCGGTGGCCTGATCCTCTATTCGCTCTGGTTTCTGATCGCTGCCACCAGTATTTGGTTCGTCAAAACCTGGAATGCCACTGAGGTGTTGCGGGCGCTGCTGGCCTCCGGTCGTTATCCGCTCAGTGCCTATCCGCCGACCCTGCGCCTGTTGTTCACCTTCGTGCTGCCGGTGGCCTTTCTCACGACGGTTCCCGCTCAGGTGTTGCTGGGTGAGGCGGCGGTGCCGATGTTGCTGGCGGGTTTGGCTCTGGCGCTGATGTTCTTTGCGATTGCCCGTACTTTCTGGTTGTTTGCCCTGCGCTTTTACACATCCGCGTCCAGTTGAACTGCTATGGCGTCCGGTATGACTTGTACTTCGAATGACTCTGCCGTGTGTTTTGAAAACAACCAAAATGTAGTGAGATTCTTTGTCTATTAAGACGCAGGCTTACCTTGATTGAGTGACTTGATGAGTGTGTCTGCGTTGGCATTAGGTGCTGGATAGAGAGTGGTGCAATTAAAGGCAAAATCAGCACCGCTGCGCTGAACAATTCCAGCGATCTCAAGAAAGATAGCTTGTTGTATCTCGAGCCAATCTTTCCAGATAGTTGTTTTTGTAAAGCAGTAAACCATCATGTTGATTGATGAAGAATCCCATTCATTAAAACTGACAACAATGCTTTGGTTTTGGTCGATGTCTGGATGCTGCTCAAGATAGGTGCGCACTTCTTGCGTGATATTGCCAATCTTGCTTAAATCTTCATAACGAAGACCGATATTGGCAAAGATTCTTCGGTTGTACATTTCCCCAGGGTTTTCAATCGGGTTGATTGCAAAAACCGAATTAGGAATGTAGAGAGGTCGTCGATCAAAAGTGCGAATTCGTGTGTAATACCAGCCAATTTTTTCCACAGTCCCTTCCAAGTTGTTTGCGTTGATCCAATCGCCTTCCCTGAAGGGGCGGTTGAAAAACAACATGAAGCCGGAAAGAAAATTTTGGCTGATCTGCTGTGTTGCGAATGAGAAGCCAATTCCGGCGCCCCCAAGCATCGTGGCAATGGCGCCGGAGGGAACGCCAAAGTTCACCATCAGTGCTGCTGTTGCAATGAGCAGTACAGAAATGGTGTATAACCTGCTCATCACATTGATCAGCATGGATTCATCCTGCTGATCCTTGATCTGAATCCATCGCTTCATGGATGCAGACATCAACACCGTCTGGCCGACATTCATCACGGCCCAGGTGATGCTGGCGATAACCAAAGTGGTGGAGATCCGGTTGACTTCCGCCTGCACGAGCAGACCGAGTCGGAGGTCTTTGTTGAGCTGATGGATGATCCAGCTGGCGTATAGCGACACGCCGAATCCAATCAGCACAGGCCGCCTGAGTGCCGCTGCAAGTTGGCTGCCCATGTTGCGCCCATGGCGGCTCAACAGTTGCAGCAACAGCCAGGCACCCAAAAGCGCCAGGGTTCCCATCAGCAAACCGATGTTTGTTTGCAGGAACTCCAGGTTGAAGTCGTTGGCGGAATGAGGACCAGGTATGAGACTCACTTGCCGACCTTTTGAACTTAGCTCATGTCGTCTGCCAGATCTCCATCAATGTTCAGCTCTGCCTGTAGCTGGGGACGCAAGCTCTGCTGATTGCTCGGCGGCCATTCCATGGGATATACCTGACGCTGTGGGAAGGGAATGGTGATGCTCTCCTTCTCAAAGCGTTTCCAGATGGCGCGACGAAGATCGCTACCAACAGCAAAGGCATCGAGGGGATCGGCAACCCAGAACAGCATTTTGTAGTTGATCGAGGAGTCGGCAAATTCGGTGACAAAGGCCGATGCCGGTGGATAAGTCTTCACCTTTGAATGTTCTGCTGCGACTTGAAGCAGTACATCAATCACGCGATCGGGGTCGTGGTCATAGGCAGCACCGACCTCAACGCTGTCGCGGCGTGAAGTTTCAGTTGCCGTGTAGGACGCCGCCTCCTGGGTGAAAAAGTTTTGGTTGGGAATCAACAGCTCGGCGCCGTCGCGCCCACGACGCAGTTGTGTGGCGCGCAGTCCGAGTTTGCGCACGGTGCAAGGATCGCCGTTGATCATCAGGATTTCTCCTGGTCGCACGGATCCTTCAAATAGCAGCCAGATGCTGCTGATGAAGTTGGAGATGATTTCTTTGATCCCGAAGCCGATGCCCACTGACAAACCACCGGCGATGGCGATAAAAGCGTTGCCATTGATCCCGATGTAGTAGGCGACGCTGATCACACCGATGCCGATCACGCTGTACCGGAACAGCAACTCGAGGCCGCGCTGGTTCCGTTGCTTGACGCCGAACACCACACCGCTGAGCCAAGCCATCAGAGCCGCCGGTCTTGAAGCAACGGTCACGATCAGATAGATCGCAACAATGGCGGTATAAATCTTGCCCAGAGTGATCTCTACACCAAATAAATTGGCGACTCCAATTCTGGCGAGATTCTCCCTACTTCCCAGCAGGCTCAGCAAAGACAAGGTGGCACTGAACACATAAATCGGCTTGAACAGCGTGGTCTCCACTTCCCCAATTGGAAAGCGGGGGCTCACCCGCTCCACGAGCAGCTTGAGAGGTGTGAATAGGTTCCATCCCAGCCACAGAAGTCCGAAATAACGCAACAGGCCAAAAGGGACGTTTGCCAGGGCGAAACCACCTGCTGTGATCAAGATGAGGACCGGTCCAATCAGCACGCGCAGCGCTTCAGGGACCAGCTGATGAAAGCGATAGCGACTGATCGCAAGTTGCATGCTGCGGGTTCTTGCGATCACGATCACCACCAAGACCACCAGCAATTGGATCAGCACGGTCCAGCGCTGCAGGAAGGCCATCCAGCTCAGGATTTCCACCAGAATCTCGTCAGGAGAGACGGTTCCAAAGTGTGTGGGACGAACGAAATTCATGAGGCTTGCTTCAGCAGTTGGTGGATCTTTCCGGCTGCTTGTGCGGGCGATTCCGTCCCGAAGATCACGTCATTGATGATGTCTTGCAGGCCTTCGTTCAGTTCCGGATTGGCATCCAGGCTGGCCATGATTTCATCGCCAATCAGGATGCCTTCCCTGGATTTCATCAGATAAAGATCATCGGTTCCCGGGATTTGACTGTTCACGATCGCCGCTGCCACGGGGTTGACCGGGTAGCTGGTTCGGTAGCGCAGTGACCAGGTTTTCTGAGCCCAGGGTTGAACGATGAATTGCATTAGTTCTTCGCTGCTGGCGCGTTGGCGCTGGCTGGAGTTGCGACCCAAGCCCCACACCTGCAGTTTGCTGACGGGAGTGGCTTGACCGACAGGCCCAGCCGGCAACACACTCACCCCGAGTTTCTCTTTCATGGCCTCTCTGAGTTGCGGCAGCTGTGTGCTCCAGCAGCTGATCCAGTTGAGTCGGCCTTGGATCAGTTGGCGTCTTAGCGTGGGTTGATCGCGTAGGAAGATCACGTTCTGCTGAAAGCTGGTGTCCTGCAGCCAGCCAAGCCAGCGCACCAATTGACGCGTTTCTGGGGCTGTTGGTGTTTGTCCGCGCAAGGACGTCACGAGGGCTGGCCCCGCCTCGAAGCTGCCCATGCTCCAGTAGAGATCTTCGAAGTTCTGCGCGATGCCGAACACGGACTCACCGCTGCTGGCTTTGGCGAGCTCTGACAGTGAAGCCGGTGGAGTTTTCAGTTTGCTTTTGTCGTAGCAGGCCAGTTGCAGCGATTGGGACACGGGCAGACCTGTGATCTGGCCTTGGTCGTTGGTGAGTCGTTTGAGCAGTGTTGGAGCGACGGCCTGCCGCTGGTCCTTGGTAAGAGGAACGGGGTCAAGCAACCGGGCTTCGAACAGCGCGTGAATCGTGCGTGCATCGCTGATGACCAGATCGGGACCGAGTCCACTGTTGGTCTGACGACGTAGTTCTGCTTCGATTGATGATTCGGTGTAGAGCGATGGCTGAAGCTGTAGCCCTGGCACTACTTCGCGCACACTGGTCTGGAATTGGCGCAGGAGTTTGCGATCCCGTTCGCTGTCGGCCGTTGTTACGGTTTCGCTGCTTGGCAATGTCCGCGCCACCCGCAGCAGCGAGGTCGGTTGCTGACGGTTTCTGTTGCTGCATGCCGTCAGAAGAACGCCGAGGGCAAGGAGTCCGATCCGTCGCAAGGCCCGAGAAGATTTCGAATCACGGCTTCGACAACGCATGGACCAGTCGTGAGGATGCTCAGTCACTGAGCAAAGCGTTGTCGTTGTCTAGGGCACTGGCCGTGAAGTGCAACCAACTCGGCTTAGACCTGCACTCTGAGGATCGGGAGGGTTGGCTTGTGGGTTTCTGCAGAGGCAGCAGATAGCTGGTGACTGCGCACTCGGTGGTCAACCATCCGAAGTAGAAACGATCCCAAGCCGAAACGGAACCGTGTTGGATTGGCTGGGATCCAGTGAGCTCATCACTTGGTTGGAATCTCCTCTGGGGGCCGTTCTGTTCGTGCCGCTATATGCGATCTGGGTCACTCTGCTGCTGCCGGGAATCTGGGCCTCCATGCTGGCTGGAGTCTTGTACGGCACCTTGTGGGGAAGCCTGATCGTGTTTGTTGGGGCGAGTCTTGGTGCTGAAGCAGCCTTTCTGCTTGGGCGATACGGGATCAGAGACTGGTCACGGCGCCGTCTCGTTGGGTTTCCCAAATTGTTGGCGATCGAACGGGCGGTCAGCCGTGAAGGTTTCAAACTTGTGCTGCTGACGCGCCTGTCACCGGCGTTTCCTTTCTCACTACTCAACCTCGCCTATGGCCTGAGCGAGGTGAGCTTGCGCGATTACAACCTGGGTTTGATTGGCATCATCCCCGGAACGATTCTGTTTTGTGCCCTTGGTGCCTTGGCAGGGGATGTGGCCCGTTTCGGCGACGTGCTGAGTGGCGAGACGAGCCCCGCTGGATGGGCCTTGCGGGTCGTGGGGATTCTGGCCACTGTGGCTGTGGTGTGGCTTGTCGGCCGGGCGGCCCGGCGGGCCTTGGAGGCTGAATCGAATCAGCTTGAGTGCTGATCGGGATTGGGTAAGGGGGCGTCGCGGAGAGCAGCGATCAACACAAACCAAAGCAGGCGCAGCTTGGCGATCGCGCCGGGCTTGGCTGAAAGCTCTTGATATTTGGCACGGCCGCATTCCGTTTTGATCCAGGAGTGGATGGGCTGTTGAGTCATGGGATGGTGCTAGCTGCAGGGTCGTAGCGAAGGATCTGGGTGGGAATCACGCTGATATTGATTTCCACCTCATCGAGGCCATAGTCCTTGATGGCATCGCGGCGGAATTCCCTTTGAAATTCGGTCAGTTCAATTTTCCCAACAAGCTTGGTGGGAACGTTCAGCACGACTTCGATGGTGGCGCGGTTATTGACCACGCGCACATTGCTGTAGAGCATGCGAATCCGTCGCAAGCTGTTCAGATTGAGACCTGAATAAAGGCTTTCCTGAATGAGGCCGGCTTTGAAATTGGTGAATCTGCTGTTGATCTGCTGACGCACGCTGAAATCGTGCAGCGCTGAAGACAACGGAATGCAGAGCAACCCCAGCAGACCTAACCACACGAGGAGATGGCGCCAGGCTTTTTGAATGCTGCCGTAGCGCTGCACCATGAACACCACCAAGCTGGCAACAGTGATGCCGATCAGATTGGCCAGGAAGAGCAGAAAGGAACCCTCTGCCACCTGATTGGTGAGTCCAGCGACTGTGCCCCGTCCGAACACGGCGACGAGTTCGGGGCCGAGGCTGAGACCGATGCCACTCACGCAGAGGGGTGGCACTAAAGCCACTGCGATCGCAACTCCAGCGATCGAGTTCGACAACTTGTCTCGAGTGATCGTGAAGGAACCGGCGATGGCGGCCGCCACCGCAATCATGAGATCGATCAGGTTGGGTGCCGTCCGAGCCGTCATCTCACGGTTCACTTCGCTGGCGCCGAGCACCATCGCCAACAGCCATGACGTGAACACCACGGTGGCGACGCCGATGACAACCGTGATCGCCGATCGCTTCACCAAGCGGTTATCGGCAATCGAAAGTCCAAAGGCGAGGCTAAGGATCGGGTCCATCAGAGGGGCCACGATCATGGCGCCGATCACTACTGCGGTGCTGTTAGAGATCAGTCCAAGGGTGGCGATTTCCGCTGAGCAGATCAGCAACACAAAAAAGCCAAGGGAAGGCTTCGAGGAGGCGATCCGTGCTGCGTAGAGCTCTTTTGGTGGGACCCGGTTGTCCAGGTTTAGCTTCCACTCGCCGGTGACGTTGTTGAGGGCACGCCTGAGCAGGGCGCTCATGAGGTGAATCTGGCTATCGCGATTGTGGCGCGTTCACCAAATCCTGCAGCGCCGTTTCGTCCAGAATTGTCACTCCCAGGCTCTCCGCTTTGGCCAGCTTGCTCCCGGCTTCGTCACCAGCAACGACGTAGCTGGTTTTTTTGCTCACGGATCCACTGACCTTGCCACCCGCGGCTTCGATCAGCTGCTTGGCCTGAGAGCGGGTGAGGTTCGGCAAGGTCCCTGTGAGCACGAAGGTGCTGCCGCTCAACGGTCGATCGCTGGTCTTGGCTTCCACAAGGTTGAGTTCTTCAGCGTTGAGGGCCAGGCTGAAGCCGCAGTCGCGCAAACCGTCCAGCAAGCGGAGGTTGGAGGGGTTGGCAAACCATTGCTGAAGGCTTTGCGCAATTTCAGCGCCGATGCCGAACACCTCGGTGATGGACTCCGGCGCGTTGCAGGCAGCGGTTTGCAGAGCACTCGCATCCGGAAAGCTGGTGGCCAGAGCCTTGGCATTCACCTCACCGATGTGATGAATTCCGAGTCCGTAGAGCTGACGGGCCCAGCCCTGTTGACGGGAGGCCTCCAGGGCGACGATCAGATTTTCTGCGCTCTTTTCACCCATGCGTTCGAGGCTGCTGAGCAGCGCCGCGTCGAGTCGGTAGAGGTCGGCAATCGATTGCACCAAGCCGCGATCGACCAATTGTTCGATCAACTTCCCCCCCAGTCCATCCACATCCAGGGCGCCTTTGCTCACCCAATGGCGTAAGGCTCCGCGGAGGATCGCCGGGCAGCTGCTATTGATGCAGCGAGTGGCGGCCTCACCGCGCTCGCGCACCAGTTCTGAGCCGCAGCTGGGGCATTGGTGTGGCAGTTCCAGTCTCTGCGCGTCGGCAGGCCGGAGTTCAGGCAGCACCCGCAGCACTTCGGGAATGATTTCCCCCGCCTTGCGCACCACGATGGTGTCGCCGCTGTGCAGATCCAGTTCCGCCAGTCGGTCGGCGTTGTGCAACGTGGCACGACTGACGCTGGTGCCGGCTAGCGCTACCGGTTCAAATTCGGCCACGGGTGTAATCACGCCCGTGCGTCCCACCTGACAGGTGAGTCGTAGCAATTTGCTGGGTGCTTCCTCGGCTGGGTATTTGAGAGCGATGGCCCAGCGGGGTGCTTTCTGGGTGAAGCCGGCCGCATCCTGCAGGCGCAGGTCGTTCAGTTTCACCACCACGCCATCGGTGGCGTAATTGAGGTTATGGCGGCGGTTGTCCCAATCGGTGAAGAAGGTTTCCACCGCCTGGAGATCCGGCAGGAGCGCTGCGTTGGGATTGACGCGGAAGCCAGCGTCGCGAAGCCAGGTGAGGCACTCCCACTGACCCTTCGGTCGTTCCCCCTGCCAGTCATCGGGGAGATGCAAGGTGTAGGCGAAGAAATCGAGGCGTCGCGCGGCGACTACTTTGGGGTCGAGTTGTCGCAGGGTTCCCGCACAGGCGTTGCGTGGATTGGCGAACAACGCCTCATCCCTGGCAGCTCGCTCTGCGTTGATGGCTGCAAAGGTGCTGTCCGGGATCAAGGCCTCGCCGCGCACTTCCACCCAGGCCGGCGGTTCGTCAAGGTGCAGCTTGAGCGGAATCGACGTGATCGTGCGCACGTTGGAGGTGATGTCTTCCCCCTGTTCGCCATCGCCTCGCGTGGTTCCTCTGACGAGGACGCCGTTTTCGTAGCTCAGGGCTAAGGCGTTGCCGTCGATTTTCAGTTCACCGACCATCGCCAGGGCCGCTGGCGTCATGCCTGCTGCGGGCTCGCGATCGAGCACTTTGAGAAGACGCCCGTACCAATGGCGCAGCTCGTCGGTGCTGAAGGCGTTGTCGAGGCTGAAGAGGGGAATGCGATGGGCGATGCTGCTGAATCCCTCTGCCGGAGCCGCACCCACGCGCTGGGTCGGACTCTCGGCAAGGATCAGCTCAGGGTGGGCTGTCTCCAGCTCCAGCAGCTCGCGGTAGAGGCGGTCATAGACCGCGTCTTCCATCTCCGGTGCATCCAGCACGTAATACGCGTGGGCTGCGTTGGTCAGCAAACGCCTGAGCTCGGCGGCGCGTTGGTCATCGTCGGGCGAGGCAGGTGGCGGAGCTGATGCGTTCACAAGTCAGCAGTTTCAGCTCTGGACAGTGGCGATTCGCTCGATCTTCCAGTTGTCTTCGACCTTGGTGAAGGTGAAGTCGAGAGGCATTTCCTCTTTGTTTTCCGCGATCAGCTTCACGGTGAGGATCATGCTGCCTTCCTGGAGGCGAGGACGTCCGGATTTGAGGTTGCTGAAGCGGTTGAGCTTCAGGCCAGCCAGATAGCGGATGAACTGCTGGCGATTCACATGCTGCCGGTAGTTTTTGGTGGTGAGCAGGTAGGCAGCGTCAACGCGGCCTGCCGCCACCTGCGTGAAGAACTGTTTGATCAGCGGATTGATGCCGCGAGCGCTGAGCACCAGCTTCACGGCCGTGATCGTCCAATACAGGAGCAGGGCGCCACCACCGGCCAGCAGTGCCTTGCTTCCAATCTCTCGTACCAGACCCAGATCCATCAGCCGCTTCCAAGTGAGTGCTGAGTCTGACTGACGGACTGCGGGATGGAGGCAGACTGGGCCGACGTTTTTGTGCAAGGCCTGCGCCAGCCATGCCGCTTGAGCCCCTGCTGCCTTTGTTCCATCGCCTGAACCGAGAGCATTTTGAGGGGTCGCTCACCAGCGGACATCAGCCTTTGTTGGCTGTGCGCTGGAGTGATGGACGCCTACGGAGGACAGCGGGTTTCTATCGCCGAGGGCCCGCGATCGCCCCACCCTTTGGCAGGGAGATTGTTCTCTCGAAGCCATTGCTGGATCCATTGCCCCGGGAAGCCACAGAAAGCACGCTGTGCCACGAAATGATTCATGCCTGGGTGGATCTGGTGCTCCAACGTGACGAGGGGCATGGTCCTCATTTCAGAGAGCGGATGGCAGCGATCAACGCATCGCAGTCGCGTTTTGAAGTGAGCGTGCGCCACCGCTTTCCAGTGCCGCAGAGCCCCCCGCGTTGGGTGGCTGTCTGCCCCTCATGCGGCAAGCGGACGCCCTATCGCCGCCGGATGCGACAGGCGGCATGCCGCACCTGTTGCAATCAGCACCATGGGGGTCGATGGCATGCCAGTTGTCTGCTTCGCTACGAGCCGGCACCGGAGCAGAGCTGAGCCCGATGGAGGTTTTTTTCTGGGTGCTGGAGTTGGGTGGAGTCTCGATCGTTTTGATCGGCCTGCAACGGGAGCGTTGGCTGCAGCACAGGCGTCGGTAACGTCGGTCCATGGATTCACGTCGACCACGCTCACAGCGCAGTCCTGATCCCTTCGATCGACGCTTGGATCGATGGCTGGACACGGGCCGCCAGCTTGTTGATGGCGTGTCTGGGGCTCGCCCTGGACGACGCAGTGTCGATCGTTTTGATGGAGCCTCTCGATTGGATGCGGTGGGTCGCTGGGTGGGTGACCGCATCGATTGGTTGTTGGACGAAGACGACGACTGGCGGGAACCGCCCGAACCTTCCTCGCGCTGGGACAGCCCACGGCCGCCATCGCGCCCATCTGTGTCGGCCAGGTCGGCGTCTTCCAGTCGAATGGAGCGGCCCGTGGCTGATGGCCGCAAGCGTCCTCTCGAGGCCCTTTCGCGACGGCAGCCTGTGCTCCCACCACCGCCAGCAGTGGAGCCTGCACCAAGGATGGAGCCCGATCCCGTTGATCCAGTCCCGGTCGAGGCGGATGATGCCTGGCCGGACGATGACAGTTTCCGCGTGGATCGCTGGAAGCGCTCGGGGCGCGGACCATCGGGTCCAGCGTCGGCTGACCCTGCGTCTCCGGCTTCGCCACGCACCACTGCCCGGCGACCGTTGCCGCGCTCCAGCCGTCGCCGCGACTGATCGGCTGTTGGCTCAACTCGGCTGTCTGCAACACCCCCCACTACAGGTTGGTGGGGGGATCCCCCACGGTGGAAGAGGCCCAGGAGGTGCGCCCTCACGCACCCCACCCCCGGCTGATCCAGATGAAGCTCAGTCATCGGGATGAAGAGACGCTCAAACAGCAGCTAAAGCGGGTGCGCAAGCAGGCAGAAGACCTGTGATTGGGCTGATAGTGCTTGTGCTGATCCCTCTCAGTGCCTGCTGCTGAGCGGCCGGTTCACCTGGTAGCGGCAACCGCGGCGGCTCAGTTGACGGTTGACGTCCTCCACCAGCTCCTGTGGCAGCTCCTCCGCCATCTGATCAGCGGTCGTAGTGATGGACGGAGACCCATGGTCCATCGCCTCCAACAAGTCGACCCACTGCCCCACGTGCTCGGCGCGAGGCACAGGCTGATAGCCACGCCTCTCTAGTGCCAGTGCGCAGACGTCGGCATTCCAGAGGAAGCTGCGCCCGTAGCTGTGGGGTGTGCGCTGTTCGACCGCGCCGGCCAAAAGGGCTGCGGGTGTCGGTTGGCCGTGCCGGTCTCTCCAGCCTTCCTGCTCGAGAGTGCGTCCGCATTGGATTGAAGAGATGCCGAAACGGCGGCCCAAATCGTGGAGGGTCACCCAGGTGGAGTTCGCCATAGAACCGTTGCCGATGCGATCATGATTGCTAGAGCACAACACCCCGCAAGCTGTCAAGTGCGAATCCGCATCAAATGCTGGTTTTCTTCATGACGCTGCATGAAGCGGCCGTCTCGGCGCTTCCCCCAGCCAGCGCTCTAGCGCCGGACTGAACACCTCGCGGATCACGGTGAGTTCGCGGCCTTGGCGGAAAAAGCGGTAGTGGCGGCTCCAGAACGGTCCGCGTTCCCCGAAGCCTTCCTCCAGCCAGGGATCGTTCACAAGCGCTAATCCATCCACTTCTCGAAACAGTTCTGAGCGGCCCTGGGTGAGGCTCAGCCAGATGGGCTGTTCTTTGTTGCGCAGATTCTGTTCGGCTTCGGCTTGATTCCACCAGCTTTCGGCCCAGGCCAGGGTGGTGCCGCCGCAGTCCAACCAGACCTGACGGCGCAGCAGCGGTGGGTTCAGTTCCTGCACTTCCATGGGTCGTGCGCCACCGATCGTTGCGTCGCTTGTGTTGTCTGCAGCCATGGCCACGAGGCGCACCTGCACGCTGTGCCCGGTGAGCAGGCGCAGGTGACGCGTCGGGCTGCCATCCCCGAGCAGCATCAATCGCCACGGTCCCGGCAGCCATCCCGGTTCTTCTCCTGCCAGCACCGAGGCCGTGGGTGCTTCCCAGAGGATGGTTGGTGATGGCGTCAGCGTGCTCGAACGGCTCAGAAGGCACCTCCAATACTCAGGGAACGTTGGGATCCCTCGCGTTCCATCACAACGCCATTGGCATTAACGCTGCGCAGGGTCCAGCCACTGTTGCCAATGGGTTCGCCGGGGAAGGACGAGACCGAGAGGTCTCCAAGTTGAAAAATGGCTGATCCGCCGCCATTGCCACTGTGGACGACGCCGACGAGTAGTGGTTCTGTGGCGATGGGCGCTGGCTCGGTTGTCGATGGCGCGAGTGCAGCCACTGGAATGGGGAGCGTAATGGGCTCCAACTGAGCCCGTGGCGTACCGGGCAGGGGAGTGATGGTGAGGCTGCTCTGGGCGTGTTCAGGATCGACGTCAGCGTCGCTGGTCGAAGCGTCAGGGAGCTTCCCGACGCTTGGCTGGCTAGCGATGGTGCTGGCGTCTGTTGTTGTGGATGGCGGCTGTTGCAATCGCTCGATCAGAGCAAGGTTGCGGTCGCGTTCCAGAACCTGTTGGCTGTGTCGCCAGTTCAGCGTGAGGCTTGCGCTTCCCAGCACGGCCACCACGCCAACCGCTGCTAAGCACACCTGCGGCCATGTCAAGGATCTGATCTGGCTCGTTGGGGTGCGGGCTGTTGGTGCTGAAGCCGTTGGCTCCACCTGCACTTGCACGGCTTCGAGCGTTAGGTCCTCATCGGTGAAGACGCGATCCATTACCTGTTCCGCACGCAGGTTCCAGTAGGCGTTTGAAGTGGAGAGGCGAGGTGGCACCAGAGCCTGTTCAGTCGCCCAACGCTATCGAGCGTTGGCGTTGGAAGCGAGGGCCGCTGCGGAAGGATCGCGCCGTTGCTGCAACTCCAGCCACATCAGCAGAGCAGTGAGGTCCGCCTGGCTGACACCAGGGATCTGGCTGGCTTGGCCAAGAGTGAGTGGGCGGACGGCCGCCAGCTTTTCCCTGGCTTCCCGCGAGAGGGTGCCAATGCTTGCGTAGGCAATCTCCGCAGGCAGCTTGCGCTGACCTTGACGTTTCACCTGGTCGATCTGTTGCTGTTGGCGGGCCAGATAACCGCTGTATTTGATGTCGATTTCAGCGCCTTCGCGCACCGGTAGCGGCAGGTCCCCATCAGCCAAGCCATGGCGTACCAGGTCGGCGGCGTGCATGCCTGGTCTGCGCAAGAGGTCGGCCAGGGTGATGGAGCCTTTGATGGGGGCCCCGGTCTCCTCCTCCACAGCGGGGGCGGCGGGATCGCTCACCTTCAGTCGCTGCTGTTCCAGCCGCCGTTTTTCCTGGTCCATGGCCTTGAGCTTCTGCTCAAACAATTGCCAGCGACGGTCATCAATCAGTCCGAGTTCCCGGCCCAGGGGGGTGAGGCGACGGTCAGCGTTGTCGCCGCGCAGCACGAGCCGGTATTCACTACGACTGGTGAGCACCCGATAGGGCTCGCGCAGATCTTTGCTCACCAGGTCGTCGATCATGGTCCCGATGTAGCTGCCTTCTCGAGGGAAGTGCACCGCCTCTTCAGCGCGGATGCGCCTTGCGGCATTCAGTCCAGCCACCAATCCCTGGGCCGCGGCTTCCTCGTAGCCCGTGGTGCCGTTCAGCTGACCAGCGCTGAATAGCCCTTGCACGCGTTTGGTTTCCAGCGATGGCAGCAGTTGTGTGGCCGGCAGATAGTCGTAATCCACGGAGTAGGCCGGCCGCAGCATCACAGCTTGTTCCAGGCCAGGCAGGCTGCGCAGCAGTTGCAACTGGATCGGTTCGGGCAGGCCGGTGGAGAAGCCCTGCACGTAGATCTCCGGCGTGTCGCGCCCTTCGGGCTCCAGGAAGATTTGGTGGCTGTCCTTGTCGGCAAAGCGCACGATCTTGTCTTCGATCGAGGGGCAGTAGCGCGGCCCCTTGCTGTCAATCACGCCGCCATAGATCGCGGTGAGATGCAGGTTGTCTTTGATCAGTTGATGGGTTGCTGCTGTGGTGCGGGTGATGTGGCAGCTCATCTGTTCGCCGCTGCTCCAGGCGGCGGGGTCAAACGAGAAGAACCGGTCTGCCGCGTCGCTGGGTTGCTCCTCCAATTGATCGAGGGTGATGCTGCGCCGATCCACCCGCGCTGGGGTGCCGGTTTTCAGTCGGTCGGTGTGGAACCCGAGCTGATGCAGGGCTTCCGTAAGCCCTTCGGCGGCCTGCTCGCCGGCCCGTCCTGCCGCCATCGACTGGTGGCCCACCCAGATGCGCCCACCGAGGAAGGTGCCGGCGGTGAGCACGACGGCTTTGGCTCCGTAAAGGCTGCCGAAATAGGTGCGCACGCCGGTGATGCTTGCGGCTGGACCTTGGCTTGGGTCCCAGGAGGTTCCACCGCCACTGGGATCCCCTTCGATCTCCAGCCCTGTGACCATCGCCTCGCGCAGTGCCAGGTTGGGGGTGTGCTGCAGCAGCTGCAACATCTGGCGTGAATACTGCCGCTTATCGGTCTGTGCACGCAGGGCCCAGACCGCAGGGCCGCGGCTGGCATTGAGGATTCGTTTCTGGATGGCGGTGGCGTCGGCGAGGCGCCCGATCACGCCGCCAAGGGCATCGACCTCATGCACCAGTTGGCTTTTGGCGGGGCCGCCCACAGCTGGATTGCAGGGCTGCCAGGCGATGCGATCCAGGTTGAGTGTGAATAGTGCGGTGTTCATCCCCAGGCGAGCACTGGTGATGGCGGCTTCACAGCCCGCGTGGCCGCCACCGACGACGATCACGTCGAAAACTTCCGTGGGGGCTGTGGAGGCGGTCATGCCTTCATTCTCCAATGCCACAGGTTTGTTTGTCGAAAGCTCTCAGATCATTTCCACTAACATGGTGATGTCATTGAAGTCCCAGTCTGAATTTTGAGATGAAAGAGTATCTTCATAGCCAAAGAAATTACTACCTAAGTTTTTAACGTGGATTTGATTGTCGGCTGCGCTTGTGGCCCCAAAGGTGAAGAGATCGTTAGTGTTTTGATTAATAAAAACAGGTGCATAAAATCCTTCCTCACCTTGATTGATGTTCCATTCGACTTGGCGTGTGCTTAGACCATTGATCAAGAGCTCAGATCCGTCGGGGTTGACCAGGTTGTCGCGAATCGCTTGATCAAAAGATTCCCCGGCTGTCGAGGCAACTCCATTGACTGAAAATTCATTGTTTTCATTGCTTATGATTTTCACGAGGCCTACCTTGTTGACATCAGCGCAATTACTTTGAATGGTGATCCTTAGTTTTGCTGTTGGAGTGTTGATCTCAGAAAGGTTCAGGATTGAGTCGTAAATATTTTTTTGTTCTGAAGCGAGTATGGCAGCAGTTGGATTTTTTGCGCTTTGAGAGGTGGTGATTTTGATTGATAGATCATCGTGGTCATTGTCTCCTTCTTTGCTGTCATCAAGGTTAAGAATAAAATCATTAATTGATGAGTTAATTCGAAGACTTGGTGATTTATCAAGTTTCGAGTCATGACTCAACTGATGAAAGAACAACTCTCTTCCACCACTAAGAAAGAATTCTTGTTTTCCCATGTTTGTGGAGTTGCGAGTGGCCCCGATGGATCCGATGGCTTCTTCTTGATCGTTAATGATTTGTAGGCTGTTGTGTAAATCAGCATTGGCCTGCAGAACTTCAAGTTGAACCCAAAGTCCAGTGTCGCCAGTTGTCCGCAAACCTTCGTCATCACTGTTCATCACTAATTGACTTGGTTGCGGATTGGAATGATCAACATTCTTGATTGTGATGGTCGCTGCTTCGTTGCCGGAATAACCGCCTGCCTCATTGGCAGTTGCAGTGAGGTTGTAGGTGGTATCGCCATCTGTGAACCTGTCGTTGATGCCCGTCACGGTGACGGTCTGTGGCACGTTCCAGTTAGAGGGTGTGAATCTGAGTATGTTTTTGTTGAGACGTCCTTCCGTTGAATCCAGCCCAGAGATCAGCACGTCAACATCAGCACTGGGTTGTCGATTGAGGACAACGCTGAAGGAGGAAGAGGTTCCTTCTTCGGTTGTGATGAGTTGGCCAGCACGATTGATGATTCCACTGGCAACAATGGTTAGACCGTAGGTTTGACTTTCAGTGGACTTATTGCTGGTGTTTGATCCTGTAGTGCTGGCGTCATTTGCACCGGTGATGTTGATCTGAAAGGTCTTGGCCGTTGACTGACTGCCATCACTGACGTAGATCTCAAAAGAATCAGAAACGCTTTCTCCTGCATTAAGTGCCTCAATGACCGAGCTATTCGGTGAGTATTGATAAGCCCCAGTTGTGCTGTTTAGTGCCAAAGTGCCATAAGTTCCTGACGCTGTGGACCCGCTCGCTCCACTGATGCCATAGGTCAGTACAGCGGAAGCATCAGCATCAGTTGCTGACAGTTGACCGGAAATGTTGCTTGTCTGCAGGGAGGAAGAATTGGTTTGATCGCTAATTGTTCCGGTTGTGATGCTTGACAATAAAGGCGTATCATTAATCCCGGTGACTTCGATTGCGATGACTCCGCTGTCATCATTCGTGAGGTCAGTTAGGGTATAGGTAAATCGATCCATTTCTTTGTCGCCTGCATCAAGAGCATCAGCCAAGCTTGCTGTGTAGCGAAAAGATCCATTGGAATTGACAATCAAGACGCCGTAAGTTCCCTGTAACTCTGTGCTGAGACTGCTCGATTCCAGGCGTCTTGCTTGAAAATTGCTTGTTGAAGCTCCTGCGATGACCCCTTTGACGAAAAGCTGATCACCATCAATATCAGTATCGTTTTTTAAGATGCCTAGAAAGTCAGCAAATTGTTTGGAGCTGTCTTCGTCGACATCGACTGAGTCGTCAATTGCGTTTGGGGCGTCGTTAACACCACTAATTGTGATCGTTATCTCACCGGTGTCGAATCCTTCGTCAGTTGTTTGATTGTCTGTGATTGTGTACGTAAAAGTTTCGGTTGCTGTTTCTCCCTCCAGGAGTTTATAACTAGCAGTTTCTTGTGCTGTATAACTGTATGTCCCATCCGAAGCGATGGTCATCTGACCGTAGGACCCTGTCAGGGTATTCCCAGCAAGAAATTCAGGGTTTGATGATTGTTCACTGCCTATGCGAAAAGATTTGATCGTTAGCGAGTGACTTTCTGGGTCCGTATCATTGACCAAAAGGTTGTCTGCTGTGCTGGTCGAGACTGTTGATCCCCCATCCACACTGGCTGAATCGTTGACTGCTAAAGGTGCATCATTGCGCCCACCTACAATGATGCTTGATTGAATGCTGGTTGAATTGCTATCTCCATCATTAACTAGCCAATCAATGGTTCTTGTTCCGATGACTGGATTGGCGTTGTTGGTGTTTGTATAAGTGACAGTTTGTAGTGCACTTATGTAATTAGTCTTGGTTGTTGTGCCGCTGAGAGTTAATATTCCCGTGCTGGAATTCCAGTTGCCCGTGATTCCATAGGCATCGCTGAATGCCAGCTGATCTTCCGTGCTGACGTATGTGCCATTGCTGATTGAGACTGTTGCGCTTTCAATATTCTCGTCGTCGACATCGCGGATATCAAGGCTTCCGTCAATGACAATGACATTGCCTTGACCCTCAATATACTTCTTAGTTTTGATTGCATCAACAAGAAATGGAATGTCATTAATGCCTGCGATTGTAATTGTAAGTTCGGCTTGATCTGTATCTTCGCTGTCACTCAGTGTGTAGCTGAACGTGTCTGTCCCTGTTTCACCAGCGTTGAGTGCATCTGCGCTGGTCTTGTTGGCTGTATATGTATAAGATCCATTGGTTTGGAGTGTGAGCTGGCCATAGATGCCATCGAGTGCAGTATTAAACTGGCCGATTCTTGGTGAATCTGTATCACTTAAACCAGCGTGAAAATTGCTAATCGAAAGAGTGTCATTCACATCTTCATCAGAGTCGTTTGCGATCAGGCCTTCGACCTCTGTCTTGCTTAGTGCTTCGTTTTCGTTGAGCGAACCGCTGTCGTCCTCTGCGACCGGGGTACTGTTCACATTTTGTACGTAGATAGTGATTGTCGCTGTTGATGTTCCACCTGTTGAAGATGCTTTGATTTGCAACTCATGACGATCGCTTGTTGTGTAATTCAGTGTTTTATTTGTCGCGAGATAAATTTTTCCCGTTTCTGAATCAATGGTAAAGAGCTTTGTGTCGTTTCCATCGAGAATGGAATAGCTGATGGGATCATCATCCTGATCGGTGTCATTGCTTGTATTGCTATCTGCTAGATCGATGAGTTCACTGCCATCGGCAACGGTCTCAAGGACGTAGATGTTTTGATTTGAGAGTGCAGGAGGATTGTCGTTGTCGTCGTTTTTGACTGTTGTTGTTGCGGATTCGGTTCCTGCGTACCCACCGGTATTGGATGCCGTGGCAGTGAGAGTGGTGGTGATATCGCCGTCAATGAGCCCATCGTCGACACCGGCGATGGTGACGGTTTGAGGTGTATTCCAATCGGAGGTTGTGAAGGTGAGAGTGTTTGAAGAGCTGAGGGTGGAGCCGCTCAGTGAGTTTTCACTGGTGTCGTTGCCTGTAATGGCGACGGTGACAGTGTCTGTGGGCTGGGCATCGAGGACGACGGTGAATGTGGCGGTGGAGCCGGCTTCTGTGGTGACGAGGGGAGTGCTGGCCTGGGCAATGGTGATGCCGGCAACCTCGTCGTCAGAGTTCTTGATGGTGGTGGAGGCGGATTCAGTGCCTGCGTAACCGCCGGTGTTGGAAGCGGTGGCGGTAATTGTGGTTGTGATATCGCCATCGACGAAACTGTCGTCGACACCGGTGACCGTGATGGTCTGGGCTGTGTCCCAGTTGGCGGTTGTGAAGGTGAGAGTGTTTGAAATGCTGAGGGTGGAGCCGCTCAGTGAGTTTTCAGTGGCGTCGATGCCTGTGATGGAGACGGTGACGGTGTCTGTGGGCTGAGCATCGAGAACGACTGTGAATGTGGATGTGATGCCGGCCTCTGAAGTGAGCAGATCAGCGCCTTCTTTGTTGGCGCCTTGGGTGATGGTGACGCCGTTGCTGCCATCGTCGGTGTCGTCGTCGGTGGTTTGGAGCGTTGCTGTGGCCGTTTCAGTGCCTGCGTAACTGCCGGTGTTGGAAGCGGTGGCGGTGATTGTGGTGGTGATATCGCCATCGACGAGGCTGTCGTCAACGCCGGTGACGGTGATGGTCTGGGGTGTGTCCCAGTTGGCGGTGGTGAAGGTGAGCGATGAGGCGCTGAGCTCATGCTCTGTGCTGTCGTCGCCGGAAATGGCGACGGTGACGGTGTCTGTGGGCTGGGCGTCGAGGACGACGGTGAATGAAGCAGTGGTGCCGGTTTCTGAGGTGACGAGCGGCGTGATTCCCTGAGCGATGGTGATGCCGGCGGTGTCGTCGTCGCTGGTTTGGAGCGTTGCTATAGCCGTTTCAGTGCCTGCGTACCCGCCGGTGTTGGACGCGGTGGCGGTGATTGTGGTGGTGATATCGCCATCGACGAGGCTGTCGTCAACGCCGGTGACGGTGATGGTCTGGGGTGTGTCCCAGTTGGCGGTGGTGAAGGTGAGCGATGAGGCGCTGAGCTCATGCTCTGTGCTGTCGTCGCCGGAAATGGCGACGGTGACGGTGTCTGTGGGCTGGGCGTCGAGGACGACGGTGAAAGAGGCGGACGTGCCTCCTTCTGTAGTGACCAGGGGAGTGCTGGTCTGAGCAATGGTGATTCCAGAACTGTCAAAGATCCGAACTTGGCCGGAATTTCTTGCGTTGTTGTCATTGTTATGGGCCCCAACAGCGACTCTTGTTCCACCTCCATTCAGACTTAATCCGTGCCATCTTGCGGCAAGGTCGTTTGTGTTTTGACCATTAATGTCTGATCCAATCTGGATCCAAGTGTCTGATTGAAGCTCATAAAGTCTGGCTTGGCCAACATTATTTTTATCAGAGTTATAAAATCCCGATCCTATCGCTAACCGAGATCCGTCATCAGAAATGCTGACCTTTGTTCCTGCTTTTTCCCCGGCTTGATTGCCAACTAGTGTCTGTCCAATTTGTGCGTAAGAAGAGCCATTTCTTTTATAGACCTGAGCGTAGCCTTCGTTGGATGATGTGTTGCCCCCGGTATCGTGATTTCTTGCTCCTACGGCAAGATAAGTACCGTCTGATGAGAGCGCAACCGAATAGCCGAGGTTGTCAGTACGTTTTTCACCTTTGATTTCTGTTATCTCATTCCATTGGTTGTCGATTAATTCGTATACATTAACGGCGCCTGAATTGCTGGCGTTGGTTGCGTCAGCTCCAAATGAGCCCACTGCGATGATGCTGCCATCATCGGATATATCAACCGCGTATCCATATCGGTCATTGTTTTTTGTTCCAGAGAGCGTTGTGCCAATTTGCGCCCATTGGTTATTGCTAAATTGGTAGATCTGGGCTCTGCCTGTCTGCATTTTGGATGAGCCCAAAATGACGTAGTTTCCATCTCCAGAGAGAGCAACATTTTCGATGCGTCCTTTCTCGACAGGCCCTGCGATGCCGCCGGTTTGTAGCTCACTCCAATCTCCATTAGTAAAGCTGTAAACATTGACTCTCCCGGTCTTTGTTCCATTCGCTGTGTTGGCAAACAATGCAGCAACAGCAAGCTTTGTTCCATCATTTGAAAGGCTGACCGAGTATCCGAATTGTTCTTCGGCGCTAGCACCCTCGATTTCGCTGCCTAATTGTTGCCAGCTGCCATTTACGTCTTGATAGACGGTGACACTGCCTTCGTTTGTTTGCGTAAAGCTGCTGTTGACGTCGTCAAAAGGTGCTCCAACCGCAAGGATTGTTCCATCTTGTGAAAGACTGACTGCGTACCCGGCTTTTGCAGAAATTGAGGAGCCATTAATCTCATTGCCAACTTGTATCCATTCGAGTGAGTTATTTTGTTGTGAAAACTCTACGTCAATTTGTTCGTTGTTAACGGTAATGTGCCCAAGATCCTTGAGTTCAAGGTAATGGTTTGGATCCTCGATGTTGCCGCTTTCAGTCAGTAAATCTGCAAAATATAGACCCTCATCTCCAGGCGTGTCTGTGGTGTGAATCAGTGCATCAAGGTGGTGGCCATACTCTTCGGTGAGAACCTTGATAGTGTCAGTTTCGCTGGCGGCCTTGACCCAGTCATGGTTGAGGTAGATGGTTTGCTCTGATGCTGCATAAGCTCCAGCGGCACCCACCATGGAGGCTTGCTGAAGGAATTCAATCGGGGGAATGTCGCTGGAGAGACCTTGGCTCAGGCGCTCCACGATTCCGGTAAGAAGTTCTGGGGGGTTGTTGGAGTCGAGGTGCAGCGCTGTGTTGGCTGCCGTCAGAAGCTCACCCTCTGACGCCCACTCCTGCAGCTGGGGATGCCAAAGCTGCTGCAGTGATTCTGTGGTGATCCGCGGTTCTGCTGTCGCATGATCGAGCTCTTCTGCTGAACAGTCAGTGGTCTGTGCTTCGTTGGAATCGAGTGAGTTGAGGTTTGTCGAAGTGCTTGGTGTTGGAGACGTGCTGTCGTTGTTGATGTCGCTGGTCGTGCGCCTGTTGTTTTGTTGGGTGACCGAATCCGACAACGACGCGTCTACAGCTTCGATGGGTGTGGATTTTGCTGCAGGGGCTATCTGTGCGCTGATGCTTTCAGCGGCTGCATGGGTCGCCTGTTCGCCAGGTTCTGACATCACGTCTTGCTTCAACTCAGGCGAAACGACCTGACTTGGTGTGTGATCCAGTCATTGCTGATCACGTGCATTCACGGGTCAACTCAGACATTTCTCATTCTATTCTTAGAGAAAAGAAAACGTGTGGCAACAAGGGTCTGAGCCTGTTAGTACGCGACCGCCGCTGCTTGATCAGCTTCAGGTTCGGGCTCTGTTGGAGAGGGTGTTTAGCAGTGGTTCCCAGCCTTGTTCTGAACAGTGGCGAGCAAAAAAGCTACATTCAAGTGATTAACTCCACATTCACGGTCATGTCGTTGAAGTCCCAGTCGCTCTGATTGGAGTCGTGGGTGTCCTCGTAGCCGAAGAAGTTTCTGCCCAGCGTTCTAACTTGTGTCCAGCTTTCCGAAGCGCTTGAAAACCCTGCTGTGAACAGTTGATTGGTGGTTTGGTTGATGAAAACGGGTGCGTAAAAGCCTTGATCGCTTTGGTTAAGTGTCAAGCTCGCTGTTTGTGTTCCTGACCCGCTTGTTACAAGCTTGCCTTGGTCTGGGTGAATAAGTTCGTCTTCAATCGCGGTTCGAAAGGCCTCTTTTGATTGGCTTGAAATGCCATTCACGATGATTTCGTTGTCGTTGAAATCGTCTATTTTGATCAGTGCGAATTGGTTGGTGTCATCGCATTCGCTGTTGATGGAAAGTTTGATCTGCGAATTGTCTTTAATCTCTGTAAAGTTTAAGATAGTGTCTTCGACATTCTTTTGTTGAGATGCCAGTAATGCCGCTACGGGTCTTGAAGCTTCCTGGGAGCTGGTAATGCGTAATTGCAGGTCGTCACTGTCCTCGTCGATGCTTGGATTGTCATTTAGTCTTGCACTGATTGAGTCGCTTTCCTGAAAAAAATTAATCTCCGGGAATTCAGAAAAGGTGTTTTGGTTCTGGTGGCTATGGAATGAAAAAGTGGTTCCTCCCCTGGCGTAAAACTCATGCCAGCCAAGATTGGTCGACCACTTTGTAGCTCCAACGCTTCCTAGAGTGTTGCCTTTGTTATCAGTGACTTCAAGCACGTTATGGTGTTCTGTTACTGCTCCTGTCGCTTCGAGTTGAATCCAAAGACCTTCTCCTTCAGTGACTTGAAGTTGTTTCCTATTAGACGCGACGATGAGTTGGCTGCCGGAAAGAGGCGGTCTTGATGGGAGATCGACACTTTCACTTTCTTGTGGTGAAGAGGCAAAAGCGGCTGAAGATCCTGATGATTGATTGCGCGTATCGATTGAGAAGTTGACGGAGTTGTCGGCATCGGCCCCATCGTTGTTGGTGTTGCCGGCGGCATCAGAAAATTTCGAACTGGCAACTGAGATCACACCATCGGTGGTGCTGTCAGATGTGGGTGTAAAGGTTGCGGTGTAAACGGTGCTGGAGACAGCAGTCCAATTGGAGAGGGATCCACCGGAAACGGCGACATCGGATTCGACGAAATCTGTGGCAGCTTCTGAGAGGGTGAAGGTGAGTGTTGATGTATCACCAGAACTCAGGGAGTTATCAGCATCGTCATCGGTGACGGCAATGGTGGGCGCCGTGAGGTCCGTCAGCCGGAAGACGCGCACATGCCCAGCACTCGATCCGTTGTCGTCGTTAAAAATGGAGCCGATGGCAACGGTGCTGCCATCGCGCGATAGGGAGATCTGGCCTCCGCTGTAGTCATCGGCCGCTTCTCCATCGATGTCGCTGCCGATGTGATTCCAGGCCGTGCCATCCCACTGGTAGATGCGGGTGTGGCCAGAATTCGTGCCGTTGGCAGCGTTTTGCGGTGCCCCGATGGCGACAACGTTGCCATCACCGGAAAGGGAAACCTTGGCGCCACTGCGGTCGCCAGCGCTCTCTCCATCAATGTCGTTGCCGCGCTTGACCCAAGCGGTGCCATCCCAGGAGTAAATGCGGGTGTGGCCTGAGTCGCTGCCGTTGCCGTCGTTGTACTTACCGCCGATGGCGACAACGTTGCCGTCGGTGGAGAGGGAAACGGAGAGGCCGCTCTGATCGCCCCCGCTTTCGCCATTGATATCACTGCCGCGTTGCACCCAGGTGCTGCCATCCCAGGTGTAGATGCGCGTGTGGCCCGACTTGTTGCCGCCACCGCTGTTTTGTTGCGCGCCAATCGCCAGCGTGTTGCCATCGCTTGAGAGCGAGACTGAGCAGCCACTGAGGTCTTGGGCAGACTCTCCATCGATGTCACTGCCGCGTTGCACCCAAGCCGTGCCATTCCAGGCGTAGACGCGGGTTTGGCCGGCGTTTTCGCCGGAAGCGTTGTCGTTGTATTTGGCACCGATGGCAACAACGCTGCCATCGCTCGATAGGGAGACAGCACCACCGCTGTTGTCATTCGAAGCTTCACCATTGATGTCGCCGCCGCGCTGCACCCAGGCGCTGCCATCCCAGGCGTAGATGCGGGTGTGGCCTGATTCATTGCCATTGCCATTGTTACTAATGGCCCCAATCGCAACGACGGACCCATCGTCCGAAATGGAGACGGCACTGCCTGAGTAGTCCGTATTCCACTCTCCATTGATGTCGTCGCCGCGTTGATCCCAGCGCCTGGTTCCTGAATTCCACGCATAGATACGCGTGCGGCCTCGTCTGTTGCCACCGCCGTCGTTGTAGTGCGCACCGATGGCCAGAATGGTTCCATCGCTGGAGAGAGCAACGGAACCGCTTTCATCACCAGCGGCTTCGCCATCGATGTCGTTGCCGAGCCGGGTGAATGGTGGCGCTGAGACCGTGTCGACGGTGAGGGTGACGGAGTTATTGCTATCGGTCCCGTCTTGGTTGGTGTTGCCAGCTGCATCAGCGAAGACGCCGGAGGCAATGGAGATCACCTCATTGGTGTCGCTGCTGGTGTCTGGTGTGAAGGTGGCGGAATAGGAGCTGCCGGAACCGGAGAAGTTGGAGAGGCTGCCACCGGTTATGGAGACATCGGCCTCAACGAAATCCGTGGATGATTCCGAGAGAGTGAAGGTCAGGGTGGCCGTTTCTCCGGAGCTCAGGGATGAGACATCGGATGTGACGGCAATGGTTGGCCTGACGGTGTCGACGGAGAGGGTGACGGAATTGTTGGCATCCGAGCCATCAGCATTGGTGGCGCCGCTTGAATTGGAGAAGACTCCAGATCCAACAGAAATGACACCGTCTGTTGTGCTGTCTGCTGTTGGCGTGAATGTTGCGGAATAGGAGGTGCCGGATCCGGAGAAGTTGGAGAGGGTGCCACCAGAAACGGTGACATCGTCAACAGTGAAATCGGTGGAGGCTTCTGAGAGGGTGAATGTGAGGGTGGCCGTCTCTCCGGCGCTCAGCGATGAGACATCGGCTGTCAGGGCGATGATGGGAGCAAGGGTCCAGTTGCTGGGGATGTAGACGTTGGTTTGCTGCTGGTCGTCGAACCCCACCAGAGTGAGGGTCTGATCGCCCGTGAACGTCGAGGCCGAAGTCAGCTTCAGCACATCTTGGTAGTAGAGGCGGATGTAGCCGTCGGTGCCGTAGCTAAGCCGGAACTCACCACCCTTAAGGGTCCCCTCATTGCCGGGTTGGGTGCTGTTGTCCGTCCAACCAACCAGGGCATGCTTGGTGCCAGTGCCACCAATCCATCCGCCGAAGCTGACGTAGCGGAGGTCCCAAGGGGAGGTCTCGGCGAAGTTGTAACCCGCTGTGCCGAGTGAGTTGGTCCCTAAGTTGTCGAGAATTGATTGGCCCTCAGCACTGAGAATGCCAACCGTGGGCGGAATCCCCCCGTAGCTATACGTCAACTCCTGACCCTGTGAAAGCAGGGTGTTGTATTGAATCAGTGCGTCTTCAGTGAGTTGGATTTGGTTTGGCTGTATGAGGTTGCCACCAAATCCGGTGAACCCTGTGAAACTGAATTCCGCTTTAATCCACGTTCCTTCGACAAAAATTAGACCCGTCGAAACGTGTCGATCGTTTGTATCAATCTCTGCGGTTTGTTGGGTGAGATGGTTTGAGAAGGTCAGGCCCTCGTCGCCTGGTGTATCTCTCTTGTTAATGATGTGATCTAAGTGGTGGCCAAACTCTTCTGTTAGGACACTGATTGTTTGCTTGTTTGTTCCTCTGCTGAGCCAGCTTTTATTGAGATAGATCGTGCCAGTACTCTCGGCGTAGGCGCCAGCGGCGCCCGACATGGCGGCTTGCTGAAGTAGCTCAATCGGGGGAATATCGCTGGTTTCGCCCGCTGCCAGATTGGCAATCAGGGTTTTGAGCTGTTCTGGGGGGTGGTTGGAGTCGAGATGTAGCGCCGTGCTGGCTGCCGTCAGAAGCTCGCCCTCTGACGCCCATTCCTGCAGCTGCGGATGCCAAAGCTGCTGCAATGACTCTGGGGTGATCGGCGGTTCAGCTGGCGTGGGGCTGGGCTCTGCTGCAGTGGAGTCAGTGGGCTGTGCTGCGTTCGAATTGAGCGGGTTGAGCTCCGTTGCGTCGCTCGATGCTGGAGACGTGCTCTCGGTTCTCTCGTTGCCGGCGTCGCTGGTCAGGCTGGTTGGTTCACTGCCGGTCTCAGGTGCGCTGGTGCTGATGGCGCTGCTCTGTTCGGACACCGACGTGGACACCGAAGCGCCTGCTGCTTCAATCGGTGTGGCTTCAGCGGCAGCAGCTGTCTGTGCGCTGAAGCTTGCTGCAGGTGCGTTGCTTGCTTGTTCACTGAGCTCAGACATCGCGCCCTGCCTCAAGCCAGGCGAAACGATCCGCCTTGATGCGTCACCCAGTGATTGGTGATCACGCGCATGCGCGGAACATCTCAGGAAACTCTCATCCACTTTTGGGAAGGGTGAACCTTTCTCCAAGGGGGGTCTGAGCCTGTTCGTACGCGCTTGTTGTCGGCTGATCAGCTTGTGGCTTGCAGTCCGTTGGTGAGCGTCTCCTGCGGTTGCTCCCCGTACTGCTCTTGATAGTGACGGGCGAAGTGGCTGCGGCTGGTGAAGCCCATCGATGCTGCGCTGTCGCCAACACCGGTCAGGCCTTGGCTCGCTCGGCGGGCCGGGTCTAGCAGCAGTTGCCTGACGCGATCCATGCGGATCGAGCGTTGCAGTTCCAGGGGTGTGCGTTCGAAATGTTCCCTGGATCCCCGGAACAACGACGTACGCGATTGGAACAGCTCGGCGCTGAGTTCGTCAGCGGTGACGATTGCCGTCGGGCGCCTGGCGCACCAATGCAGCAGGTCGATGGCGGCTTCATGGCGTGCTTCACGCTTGGCCACCAGTGAGGTGCGTGCCTTGGGCTGTTCAAAACAGCGAATTACGGTGTCCAGCAGCTGGTCGGGTTCTTCGGGGGTCCACCGCTGCTCACCCCGTGCAATTCGGTTGTTGAGCTGATCCCGCAAAGTCTGCTGAAGTTCAGGCTGTAGTTCCAGTTGATTGGTGCTCTCCCAGCGTTCCAGGGTGCGCTCGCTGCCTCCCCGTCGGTCCAGCTGCTCCATCAGGATTTCTTTGCCAATCACGATGGTGGCCAGCCGGGCACCAGCTGGGATCCTCAGGTCGAAGTCGGTGAGGTGGCGGTTGTATCCCATCAAGGCTGGCCATGCCACGGGAATGCCTTGCGCCCGATAGGGCGATGACGCCTTGGGCTCCTCCAGAGGGATGGCCACAGTGCATGGTTTCGGCCGCCGGGTTCCGCTGAGAAAAAGGCTTTGATTGGTTTCCAGCAGATTGAAGCGAATCGCGCCGAGGTGAAAGATGCGCAGTCGGCCCTGGAGCGGCCCGCGGCTCATCTGCAGCGCTACAAGATCAGGTGAGAGTGGACTGAAGAGCTCCTGCAGGCCTTGGCAGCTGGAAAATGTGCTGTCGAACTGAATCACCGACGGGCCGAAGTCGTACTGGAACTGTTGCTGTTCGTGCGCCCGATCGTTCGCGATGGTGAGCCGATGCGTACGCGATTGTGTTCATTCCTGGATGGCGGCTGCGTGGTCGAGGCTGCTGTTGACGGTTTGGTCGGACACTGGTGTCGTTTTTCGCGCGCTGGTTGTTGTCAGTGGTGGTTCGTTCTCTGCTCGCTGGCCTTGCGGCGAGCTTGTTGATCGCCGAGCCGGTTGCCGCCCAGCGCAATCCGATCACGTCCTTCACGCGACTGTGGGGTGAGTGGGATGTGGTCCCGAACACGCAATGGGCTCCCAAGGCTGTCGATCCATCGGCGCAGCCCGATCGCTCGATCCAGATCTTCAAATTTCAGCCCGTCGTTCCTTTCCGACTGAACGACGACTGGACCGTGCTGACGCGCACGATCTTTCGCTTCATCTCCTTGCCCACGGCGGATCCCCTGATTGGGCTGTCGCCAGCAGGTGGGCCCGCACTGCTGGGCTGGGATCAGCGCAGTCAGGCCGGCCTGGCCGACATCAGTCCCACCGCCTTTCTGGTTCCGGATCTCGGCCCTGACTTAACCATCGGCCTGGGCTCATCGCTGGTGGTGCCTGTCGGTGATGGCGCGATAGACAGCGGCAAGTTGTCCGTCGGTCCTGCACTTCTGGCCTTTTTTCATCGCGGCTCCTGGGTCGTGGGGGCGCGCATGCGCAATGTGTGGTCGGTGGGTGGCCAGTCCGATCGCGACGACGTCAACCGCATGGTGGTGCGTGGACTGTTGCGCTACCAATTGAATCCCGACTGGTATCTGATTTCCTCTCCGATCATTGCCGCCGATTGGACCCAGCCGGATGGCAAAGGCTGGGTCGTGCCGGTTGGCGGCGGTGTGGGTCGCTCGTTCCGGCTGGCCGGTCAGCCCATGCAGGTGTCGGTGGAGGGCTACTACAACGCGGTGAAGCCTCAGGTGTTGGGTGAGGAGTTGCTGGGTGACTGGACGATCCGCACCCAGTGGCAGATCCTCTTTCCCAACTGAGCCGCATCAGCGCCGGTTCGAGCGACTGAGGGTCGCGATAAAGGTGCGTCGACCGAAGCGGCGAACCCTGTGGCGCCCCCGCGGCAGCCAGCGGGTGGTGTTGCGCAAGGCCTTCAACCATCCGGCCACATAGTCGCGATGGCGCTGTGGACTGAGAACCCAGCGCGCGAGGTAGGACGAGCCAACACCCAGGAGCAGAATCCGACCGATCCACATGCGCGGGTTCTTGGTTCAAGCCGCCAGGTTGCGGAAGCGGGTGAACTGGGGCTCGAACAACAGCTTCACGGTGCCCACCGGACCGTTGCGGTGCTTGGTCACGATCACTTCGGTGATGCCGCGGTCGGGTGTTTCCGGGTTGTAGTACTCGTCGCGGTAGATCATCAGCACCAGGTCGGCGTCCTGCTCGATCGAGCCGGATTCCCTCAGGTCGCTGAGCATCGGTCGTTTGTTGGTGCGTGACTCCACGCCACGGCTCAGCTGGGAGAGCGCGATGACCGGCACGTTCAGCTCCCGGGCCATCTGTTTGAGGGCACGGGTGATCCGCGAAATTTCCTGCACGCGGTTGTCAGGGCTCGATCCTTCCATCAGCTGCAAGTAGTCGATCACCACCAGGCCTAGCTCCTTGCCCTGTTCTGCCATCAGCCTGCGGCAGAGCGAGCGCATTTCCAGCACGCCTGAATTCGGTTTGTCGTCGATGTAGATCGGCAGCTGGCCGAGTGTGTTGATGCCTTGCCCCAGGAGCGGCCACTCGTCCTGTTGCAGCCGACCGGTGCGCAGCCGACCGGCTTCGATGCCCACCTCCATCGACAGCAGCCTGTAAGTGAGCTGCTCCTTGCTCATTTCCAGGGAGAACACGCAAACCGGCAGGTCATGCAGCTGCGCCACGTTCTTGGCCAGGTTGAGCACGATCGAGGTTTTTCCCATGGCGGGACGTCCGGCCACGATGATCAGGTCACTGCGTTGCAGGCCCTGGGTCATGGCATCCAGGTCGTAGAAGTTCACCGGGATGCCCGCCACGGAGGTGCCCAGGGAGCGGCTTTCGATTTCGTTGAAGGTGCTGGTGAGAATCTCCGCCGTGGGGGTGAGACCTTTCGATGGTTTTTCCTGGCTGATGGCAAAGATCGTCTGCTCGGCTTTGTCGAGCACCTGCTCCATCGGCAGGCTCTGATCAAAGCCCAGTTGAATCACCTCGTTGCCGGAGCGGATCAGCTGGCGGCGCAGGAACTTGTCCATCACCAGTCGGGCCACCTGCTCGATCGACGCGGTGGAGGCCACGCGTTCGACCAGCTCCACCAGCCGGCTGCTGCCGCCAACTTTCTCGAGCGCACCTGTATCGGCCAGCCAGGCCGTCATCGCCGTAAGGTCGGTGGGTTTGCCCTGGCTGTGGAGCATCACCGCCGTGCGGAAAATCTCCCGGTGGGCATTGAGATAGAACGCTTCCGGCTGCAGCACATCCGCCACACGGCCGATGGCATCGGGGTCGAGCAGGATTCCGCCAAGAACGGCTTCCTCAGCTTCCAGATTCTGGGGAGGAATCGAGTCAGGCAGGGCTTCAAAGCTGGGCTCGTCTCGTTGGCGACCCTTGCCGAAACCGCGGCGTCCCCCCTCGGCGGACTCGCCGCCAGGACCAGGCATGGGAACGCTCACCATGGCGGCAGCTGCTCGAAGATGATCAACACTCTGACGCACCTTCACCGGTCACGTCAGAGTGTGTGCGCGGTCGCGATCAGTAGCTGACCACTTCCAGGTTGATCTCAGCGGTCACTTCGCTGTGAAGCTTTACCTGCACCTTGTAGTTGCCGGTGCGATGAATGTCGGGAACGGTGATGTCGCGACGATCCACTTCTTTCTTGGTGGCCTCCTCGATCACTTCGGCCACATCGCCGTTGGTGACGGTGCCGAACAGCACGTCGTCATCACCGGTCTGCTTCTTGACGGTGAAGCGGCCGATGGTGTCGAGAGCGGTGCGGAAGGCAACCGCTTCCTGCTTCAAGGCGGCCTGACGCTCGGCTTCCTTGGCTCGGCGGTGTTCCACCTGCTTCATCACTGCGGGAGTGACAGGAACGGCTTTGCCGAAGGGCAGCAGGAAGTTGCGGGCGTAGCCGGGAGCAACGTCCACCAGATCGCCGTCACGGCCGAGGCTGAGAACGTCCTCGTTCAGGACGACTTGTACGCGCTTGGCCATGGAGAACGATCCCGACGACGTCGAATTAGCAGTCGGTAACTTTACGACGCCGCCGGCAGGCGTACTTTCTTGGCCAGGCCAAGGGCGCGCATCAGACGGATGTGCTCCCAGGTGAGGTCGATTTGGCCCGGCTGAAGACCGTGACGTGCGGAGTGGGGGAAGGCGTGGTGGTTGTTGTGCCAGCCCTCGCCAAAGGTCAGCGCTGCCACCCACTTGTTATTGCGAGAGGCGTCGCCGCTGTCATGGGCCACGGTGCCCCAGCAGTGGGTGGCGGAGTTTACGAGCCAAGTGACGTGATAGACGAGCACCAGGCGTAGGGGGATGCCCCAGAGCACCAGCCCCCAGCCGCCGGCGCCGGTGGTGGTGCCGATCCAGAACAGCAGCCCAGCCAGGGGCAGTTGAAGCGCCAGGAACCAGTTGTTCAGCCAGCGGTAGTACGGGTCCTTGGCCAGGTCACCGGTCATGCGGGGCACGGCCTGCATGGCCGGGATCGCCTCGAACATCCAGCCCATGTGGCTCCACCAGAAGCCGCGATGGCTGTTGTGGTGATCCGCATCCGTATCGGAGAACTTGTGGTGATGGCGATGCAGCCCCACCCAGTCGATCGGGCCGTGCTGGCAGCTCAGGGCACCGCAGGTGGCGAAGAAGCGTTCCAGCCATTGCGGCAACTGGAAGGAGCGGTGGGACAGCAGACGGTGATAGCCGATGGTGACGCCGAGGCAGGCGGTCACCCAGTAGAGAATCAGCATGCTGGCCACGGCTTGCCAGCTCCAAAAGGTATGAGCCAGGGCCAACAGGCTCAGGGCGTGAATCACGATCATGAATCCGATTGTGAGCCAGTTTTTGCCACGCTCTGCGGGCACGGGCTGTTCGCCCTTGCGTGGTTGGTGCAACAGGGTTGCCAGCTGCAGAGCACGGTGCGAGGCTGCAGGGCGACTGGGCGGTGACGGCGTGTCAATCACGCTGGAAACCATGGTCTGATCCGTTAGATGCCCAAACATTACATCCGATACGGATCCGTATCAAGCAATGAGCAGCGTGAGTGGTTCTGATCATGTGACCAAGGGTTACCGGCAGCGCCTCGAGGAAGGGCGTCAGGCCATGGCCCACTTGATCCATGTGTGGCACGAGCGCAATGGTTGGTCCCATAAGGTTTTGCCAGCCTTAGCCGATGCGCTGGACCTGGGTCGAGTGCATAACTCCCAGATCTCCAACCTGCGCAACGGCAAGCTTTCATCTCCAGGCCCTGAACTCTTCCTGGCTCTGGGGCAGGCCAATGCAGTGCTACATCAAGGGGTTGAGCCGATCCACGCCCACCTGGCTGAAGTCCATCCCGATCTGCTGCGGGTGCTCAGTGACAGCGCAGTTCCCTTGCTAGGGGTCGATGGGGAGCCTCTGGGTGCCGGTGATTTTTTGGAAATCTTTGTGGGCCTCGGACCCCTGCCCCCCGGTTTCGACTGGCGCATCGACGCTGGTGAAGCGGCCCAACTGAGTGCTGCGATGGCCGACAGTCTTTGCCGCGGGCAGGCCTGGCGGCAGTGTCGTGATGCGGTGATGGAGGCCTATCCCGTCACCAAGCCCCAGCGTCGCGAGCGTTTTGCGGAGGTGATGGCCGGCCTCAGGGAATACAGCGCTGAAGAACTCGACGGTGAATTCCTCGATCTCTATGCCACGCACCTGGCCCTGGAGGGGAACAAGGGCCAGACCGCCGAAGCATTTTTAGGAGAGTTGCGGGCTGCGGCTCAGCCGGGGTAGCGCGCCTGACGCACCCGACGGGTGAGGCCAAGTTTCTGCAGCAGGCGGATGTGCAACCAGGTGATGTCGATCTCAAACGGGCGCAGGCCGTGACGTGCGCTGGCGGGAAAGGCGTGATGGTTGTTGTGCCAACCCTCTCCAAACGACAGCACCGCCACCCACCAGCAGTTGCGCGACAGGTCGGGGCAATCGAAATTGCGATAGCCGAAAGCGTGTGTGGCGGAATTCACCAACCAGGTGACGTGATACACGACCACCAGGCGCAGGGGGATGGCCCAAAGCACCAGGCCGAGGCCACCGCCGTGAACGCCCGCAGCATTGCCGTACCAATAGAGCGCCAGGCCGATGGGAATCTGCAACAGCAAGAACCAGCGATCCAGCCACACGTAGAAGCGATCGTTGATCAGATCGCCGCCAAAGCGTTCCTTGTGCTCCAACGCGGGAATGTCGTGAAGCATCCATTCGCTGTGGCTCCACCACAGACCGCGTCCAGCATCGTGGTGGTCGTTGGGTTGATCTGAATATTTGTGGTGATGGCGATGCAGCGCCACCCAATCGATCGGTCCGCTCTGACAGGCGAGTGTGCCCATCACCACCAGCACGCGTTCCAACCAGCGGGGAACCTCAAAACTGCGGTGTGCCACCAGGCGATGCAGGCCGAGGGTGACGCCCAGCACGGTCGCCCAGTAAAGAACGCCGAAGGCGATCACCCCTTGCCAGCTCCAGAAGCGCGGCAGCAGAGCCACGGTTGCGAGCACGTGCATCACCACCATGAAGGAGGTGGTGCCGCCCTTGAACTTGCGCTGTCGGCGGGGAAGGCGTTCACGGGGCGACATCACCGCAGCGCGCATGCGCAATTCGCGGGTGGAGCTTGTGTCTGCCGGAGTGCTGATAACCAAGAAGTTTCTCCTTGAACCGGTTTTGCTGCGGTCGGAACGGCGACAGCCGGGACTTTGGCAAATCGGTTGGAAATGTGAATGTAAGAGAACGCAGCAGGTAAATCGCGGCTTTTTGATGGCACAGGTTTCTGGAGGGCAGGGCGTCAACACCGCTGCCATGCGGATGGATCCCAGCGAGGCAGAGGCATTTGCCCAGCGTCATGTGCTGGCGGTACGAGACCGTTTGGAGCCCCTGGCCCGTGAGCGCACGGCGGAGGTGACGCTGCGTCTGCAGAAGATTCTGGATGCGTTGGCTGCCGAGCGAGTGGGCACGCAGCACTTTGCTTCCGTGAGTGGTTATGGCCACGGCGACCAGGGGCGTGAGGTGATCGACCGTGTGTTCGCTCGCGTCCTGGGGGCTGAAGCGGCAGCGGTGCGGCTGCAATTCGTCAGTGGCACCCATGCCATTGCCGCTGCATTGTTTGGCGTGCTGCGGCCCGGTGATCGGATGTTGTCGATCACCGGGCGTCCCTACGACACGCTGGAGGAAGTGATCGGTTTGCGCGGCGAGGGACAGGGGTCGTTGAAGGAGTTCGGCGTCGCTTACGACGAACTGCTGCTCACCGAAGATGGTGCCGTGGATCTCCAGGCACTCGATCAGGCTCTGGAGCAACCGCGCCGTCTGATCCTGATCCAACGCAGCTGTGGCTACAGCTGGCGTCCTTCTCTGACCGTGGAGGTAATCGGGCAGCTCTGTGCACGCATTCATGCGCGTCAGCCCGACTGTGTGTGTTTCGTGGACAACTGCTATGGCGAGTTGGTGGAGCCGCAGGAACCTTGTGATGTGGGGGCGGATTTGGTGGCCGGTTCGTTGATCAAGAACCTCGGCGGCACGATTGCGCCCGCCGGCGGTTATGTGGCCGGCCGGGCTGATCTGGTGGAACAGGCCTGCTGCCGGCTGACCGCGCCGGGGATCGGCAGTGAGGGTGGCACGGGCTTCGACCTGCACCGCTTGCTGCTGCAGGGGCTGTTTCTGGCGCCACAGATGGTGACGGAAGCCTTGATCGGTGCGGATTTGGTGGCCGGTGTGTTCGCGGAACTGGGCTATGCCGTGCAGCCCGTCGCCGGTGCCCAGCGTGGTGATCTGATTCAGGCGGTGCAGCTGGGTCGTCCTGAGCCTCTCAAGTTGATCTGCAGAGCGTTCCAGGCCTGTTCACCGGTGGGTTCTTATTTGGATCCGGTGCCCGCCGCCATGCCGGGGTATGCCAGTGATCTGGTCATGGCCGGTGGCACTTTCATTGATGGCAGCACCAGTGAGTTCTCCGCCGATGCGCCGTTGCGAGAGCCGTTCAATCTCTACGTACAGGGAGGGACCCATCGTGCCCATGTGGAGTTGGCGCTGATCAAGGCGCTGGCGGCCTTGGCAGCAGCAGGACACTTGGATCTGGCCCAGACTGGGTGAACTCCGCCGACCTCCGGCTCAATGGCTTTCGACTTTCCTGCCAACTACCGCTACGCCGACAGCCATGAATACGCCTGGCAGGACGATGGGTCAGTGCGGATTGGCTTGAGTGCCTATGCCGTTGATCAGCTCGGCGACATCGTGTTCGTTGATCTTCCAGATGTGGGTACGGAGCTCAACCGTGGTGGTGGGTTCGGAACTGTGGAATCCGTCAAAGCAGTTGAGGAGATGTATGCCCCTCTCAGCGGTGAGGTGCTCACTCGGAATGAAGCGGTTCTGGATGACCCTGAGCAGCTCCAGAACGATCCCCATGGCCAGGGCTGGTTGTTGGTGATCCGGCCCAGCGATCCGGATCAATTCGAGCAGCTCATGGATGCGGCCACCTATGCCACCAAGGTTGCAGCGGCATAACCCTGCTGCGACTGCTCCGCCGGGTTGCCTACGATCTTTAAGAACGCTCGCGCACCATGACCCTGCTGGACCAGCGCATGGTGGAGACGGGTTCCGACGACAGTCGTTCACCGTTTGTTCAGCGCCACATCGGACCCAGCGACACGGCAATCCAGGTCATGCTCGCCAAGCTTGGCTTTGCTGACCTCGAGGCTTTCGTACGGGCTGTCGTGCCCCGGGACATCCTGGATGCTGAGCCCCCGCGGGGGGTGCTGCCCGCCGGCGCCGACGAAGCCCAGGCACTAGTGGAACTGCAGCAGCTAGCGCAGTCCAACCGCGTGATGCGCTCCCTGATCGGCCTGGGTTACTACGGCACGGTGACGCCCGCTCTCATCCAGCGTCAGGTGCTGGAAAACCCCGCTTGGTACACCGCCTACACCCCGTATCAGGCGGAGATTGCCCAGGGCCGGCTGGAGGCCTTGCTCAATTTCCAGACGCTGATCAGTGAGCTCACCGGGCTGCCTATCGCCAATGCCTCGCTCTTGGATGAAGCCACCGCCGCCGCGGAAGCGATGTCCATGAGCTTTGGAGTCTGTAAGCGATCCGACGCCCAGCGTTTTCTGGTGGATGCAGCGGTGTTGCCCCAAACTCTGGCGGTGCTGCGCACCAGGGCTCAGCCCCTCGGGGTTGAGCTTGATGTGGCTGACCCCGAGCGGTTCCAGTGGGGATCGGATGTGTTTGGAGTGCTGCTGCAGCTGCCTGGGCGCAGCGGAATCCTCTGGGATCCGCGCGCTTGCATCGCGCAGGCCCATGTACAGGGTGCGTTGGTCACCGTGGCCATTGATCCCTTGGCTCAGGTGCTGGTGGAACCTGTGGGCAGCCTCGGGGCTGACATCGCGGTGGGCAGCTCTCAGCGTTTCGGTGTGCCGATGGGCGGCGGTGGTCCCCATGCTGCCTTTTTCGCAACCCGTGAGACCTATCGGCGCCAGTTACCAGGCCGCATCGTCGGCCAGTCCCGCGACGCTGAAGGGCGTCCTGCTTTAAGGCTGGCGCTGCAGACGCGTGAGCAACACATTCGCCGCGACAAGGCCACCAGCAACATCTGTACGGCGCAGGTGCTGTTGGCGGTGATGGCGTCCTTCTACGCCATTCATCACGGCCCCGAAGGACTGGCCAGGATCGCGCGTCGTGTGGTGACGCTGCGTTCGCAGCTGGAGCAAGGTCTGAAGGCGTTGGGGTTGAGCCTGCCCGATGGCTGCCGCTTCGACAGTGTTGATGTGGTCTGTCCTCAGGCTCCGGAGATTCACCGCCTGGCCTTGCAGGAGGGCTTCAACCTGCGCTGTCTGCCCGATGGCGCTGCGATCGAGGCATCTGAAGGGTTCGGCATCAGTCTCGATGAGCACAGCGATGAAGCCGAGGTGCGGCGGCTGCTGACGGTCGTGGCGGAGGCGCTGGAGGCTGACCTGCCTGCACAGGTAGGTCTTGGGGCTGCCGATCAAATGTTGTCTGGCGTGCCGTTGCGATCGGCTCCCTGGCTGCAGCAACCGGTGTTTCACCGCTATCGCAGCGAAACAGAGCTGCTGCGCTACATCCAACGGCTGGTCAGCAAAGACCTCTCGCTGGTGCACGGCATGATCCCGCTGGGCAGTTGCACCATGAAGCTCAATGCTGCGGCAGAGCTGGCGCCGGTCAGTTGGCGGGAATTTGGCGCCATCCATCCGTTCGCTCCAGCGGATCAACTGCAGGGCAATGAGCGAATGGCGCGGGATTTGGAGCGCTGGTTGGCGTCACTGACTGGATTTGCAGGGGTGTCCCTGCAGCCAAACGCAGGTTCTCAAGGGGAGTTTGCAGGTCTGTTGGTGATCCGTGCCTGGCATCAAGCCCGCGGCCAGGGACACCGCGATGTGTGTTTGATCCCCACCAGTGCCCATGGCACCAACCCCGCCAGTGCCGTGATGGCCGGCATGCGCGTGGTGGCGGTGGCTTGCGATGCACAGGGCAATGTGGATGTGGATGACCTGCGCCTAAAGCTCAAGGATCACGCCGAGTCCCTGGCGGCTCTGATGGTCACCTACCCCTCAACCCATGGGGTCTTCGAGACCCGTATCCGGGAGATTTGCAACCTGGTCCACGACCACGGCGGCCAGGTGTATCTCGATGGGGCCAACCTCAACGCCCAGGTGGGCTTGTGCCGCCCGGGCGCGTTCGGCGCCGACGTTTGCCACCTCAATCTGCACAAAACGTTCTGCATCCCCCACGGCGGGGGTGGCCCGGGTGTTGGTCCCATCGGCGTGGCCGAGCATCTACTGCCTTTTCTGCCGGGTCATCCCCTGATGGCCTGCGGCGGTGCGCAAGCAATCTCCGCAGTGTCCGCGGCGCCCCTGGGAAGCGCCGGCATTCTTCCGATCAGTTGGATGTACTTGCGCTTGATGGGGGCTGCGGGATTGCGTCAGGCAACGGCGGTTGCACTGCTGTCGGCCAACTATCTGGCTCAGCGTTTGGATCCCCACTACCCGGTGTTGTTCAAGGGGGAAGGCGGCCTGGTGGCCCATGAATGCATTCTTGATTTGCGCGGGCTCCGCCGCAGCGCTGGCCTTGAGGTGGATGACTTGGCCAAGCGATTGATGGACTACGGGTTCCATGCTCCGACGGTGAGCTGGCCAGTGGCGGGCACGGTGATGGTGGAACCCACGGAGAGTGAAAGTCTTGAGGAGCTGGATCGTTTCTGCGACGCCATGATCGCGATCCGCGCTGAAGCGGCTGCGATCGAGGCAGGCGCCAGTGACCCTGACAACAACCCGCTGCGCCGGGCGCCGCACACCTTGGCGGCGGTGACAGCAGATCGATGGGATCGTCCCTACAGCCGTGAGCAGGCGGCCTTCCCCCTCCCGGATCAGCGATTCAGCAAGTTTTGGCCGGCAGTGGCGCGCATCGATAACGCGCATGGTGACCGCAACCTCGTCTGCACTTGTCCGAGCGTGGAAGAGCTGGCTTCTGTTCAACCTGTGCGATAAATTTCACGAGAATCGAAAATTAAGCTTCGATTTTTCATCGTGAGAACAATTTGTTCTCCACACTGCACAGCATTCACCAGTCGCAAAGAGGGAATCAATGAGTCGCGACATGAACCACCCCTCCGAATCCAAGGCCCTGAGCGCCGATTCGCTGCAATTGCCTGAGATTCCTGAGTGTCTTCAAGCCGCTCTAGGCCGTGGCCACACCTTGCCGATTGAAGGCACCAACGTGCTTCGTGTTCCTTTTGGCGTCCGCCAGGCCCGACGCCAGCGCCCTGAGCGCCCTGAGCGCTGGGCCACGCTGGTGATCCCCATTCAGTCCCAGGGATCACCCACTCCTCCTCCTCAAGCAGCCTGAGCCAGGCTCTTGGCGGCAGACAGCAGAGTTTGCTCCTGTTCCAGTCGCCAATCCACTAATGCTTTCACGTCTGCCAGCGAGCAGGTGGGCGTGCGAAACGGCAGCAAGGTCATTGGACTGCGCTCTGGCCTGACCAGCCAGCTGTGATTGTTTTGTTGCAGCAAAACAAAACCGCGATAGCGAACCGCGTACTGAGGATCTGGATTGATACCCATTCGTTGAATGGTGCTGTGTGGTGACACTGTCATTTCAGGGCGCCAGATGTGGTGTGTGGCGCAAATCCCGAAACTCTTCGGGATTGATGTGGGTGACTCCGCACTGGTTGCGGTTTAGTTCAAGGCGAACAGGAGCAGATCGCTGTGATCGCAATGGCTTTTGAGGGTCTCTAAGTCAGTCGGACGACCGCGGAATCCCAGGCCATCGCCTCGCCGGAGTGTGTTGCTGCCGCTAAGGCCGCTCAGTTCGATTTCTCCATCAATGACCTGAAGCCAGCGGTGCGATGCCTCAATGCTCGGCAGGTCCAGAGTCTTCCCCTTGGCCACGTTGGCTCGCCACAGGTGAACGGGGCGCTGGATGGCCATGGCATGGGGGTCTATGGGATTAAGCACCGGTGTCCAGGTGTTGGCGTAGAGGTGCACCGCCCGCTGTTCATAGCTGGGAGTGAGACCGTCCTCGCTGGGTTCAATCCAGATCTGCAAGAGCCTGCAGCGCTCGTTTGCCTCATTCATCTCGCTGTGCACGATGCCTGTGCCAGCGCTCATGCGCTGCACTTCTCCGGCCTGCAGCAAGCCGCTGTTCCCGAGCGAGTCGCGATGGGTGAGTTCACCTTCCACCATCACGGTGATGATTTCCATGTCGCGGTGGGAGTGCATCCCGAATCCGCGACCTGCGGCAATGACGTCGTCATTGATCACTCGCAAGGGCCCGAAGCCCATCCAGTCGGGGGAGTAGTGGCCTGCGAAGGAGAAGCTATGAAATGAGTCAAGCCACTCGGTTTGGGTGTGAAAGCGCTCGGGGCCTGGGCGCCGCAGGATGACAGCTTCCTGCTGGTGGGCGTCTGCGGAGAGGTCAGGCATTGGCTCGCTGGGGTGGCTCAAAGGCTTAGGGGTGACATCTGCAGCAGACGCTTGAGCAGCTCTTGGATGGAGCTGTCTTTGGCTGGCCGTGCCTGATTCCCAGCCAGCGTGCGTCCCACCACCTGCGCGCCGAGATGGGTCAACTGGATGCGCAGCACCGTCAGCAGTTCGATGCCAGCTCCTCCGGAGACGGTGGCCATCGCCACAGGTCGGCCGTTGAACAGCTCGCGGAAGTCATCCCCCTGCACCGATAGCCAGGCGATGGCACTGGTAAGCACTGGTGGGATGGAGCCGTTGTATTCCGGTGCACAGATCACCCAGCGGGGAGCCGCCATCAGTTGTTTGTGCAGTGGTCCCACGCCAGCAGGCATGCCCTGCTCTTTCACCTGTGGTGTGAACAAAGGCAGGTCGAGGCTGGTGAGATCCAGCAGCTCAGCGCGCTGGCCCAGGCTGCGCACCTGGTCCACAAACCGCTGCGCCAGGGTCAGGTTCTGGCCATTGCTTGCGGCGATGACGAGCACATCAGGACTGATGGGTGAGCTCATGGGCGCACCTTCCACGGCAGACACTTCATTGTGATGGCTCCTCGCTTCAGGCTGCTTTCAATTCCGCTTCCCTGTAGGGCACGAAGCTGGCTTTGTGGGCACCGCAGATTGGGCATTCCCAGTCGTCCGGAATCGCTTCAAACGGAGTGCCTGGGGCAATGCCGGAATCCGGATCTCCGGCCACTGGGTCGTAGATCATCGAGCACTGCTTGCAGATCCATTGGCCCGTGATGGGTTGCTCGGCCTGACCTGCCGTTCCCTTGCCTTTCAGTGCCTCAAGGGCGACGCCATAGGTTTCGGCGTGATGCTTTTCAATCGGCGTCAGCAGTCCGAAGTTCTTGGCTGCGGTGCGGAAGCAGTCGGCATGGGTGGCTGATTCTTCGGTTTGCTCGGCGAATTCCTCCGCTGCGCCGCCGTCTCGGTCTGTCTGTGCCTGGGCCGTGAATTCCGGATACATGGTGGTGTACTCGTAGGTCTCGCCCTCGATGGCGAGCTCGAGGCAACGGGTGAGCATGGTCTGTTTCTGCTCATCGCTCAGAGTTGCTGGATCGTCGACCACCAGCTCGGGATGCAGCAGGCGGAAATGGGCAAAGGCATGTTCCGTTTCCTGGGCAGCCGTGTCGCGGAACAACTTGGCGAGCTCTTTGTGGCCCAGTGCTTTGGCTACATCAGCGAAGAACAGATATTTGCGGTTGGCCATGCTCTCACCACCAAAAGCGGCCTCGAGATTGGCTTGTGTATTGGGTTTAGAGAGATCCATGTCTCGGTATCAAATGACATCCAGTTTAGCCCTAACTCATAGCGACTATGAGTTGCGTGGACGTGTTGTCGGTTGGATGCGCTCCTCTATTGGGGAGTCGTTGTTAATAGTTCGCTCCGCTGCGGCGCTGATGCACGGCTGTGCTGCCCTCCGTGTCAAAGAGGCCACCGTGCAGCACCTCGGCATAGATCAGCCAGTGGTCTCCGCATTCCATCCGCTGCTTCACTTCGCACTCCATCCAGGCCAGAGCCTCCGGTAGCAGCGGTTGCTCGGAAGGACTGGTCTCCAGCGCGAGTCCCTCGAAGCGGTCCGCCCCTGGCTCAAAGGGTTGCAGAAACTGTTTCATCGGGGCGGTTTCACGTCCTTCGGCCAGCACGTTGAGCGCAAAGCGATCGCCCTTATGCAGCAGCGCTTCCACGGCGCGATCTTTGGCCACGGCAATGGTGAGCCCTGGAGGAGAAAAGCTGGCCTGGCTGACCCAACTGGCCACCATCGCTCCACTGAGCTCGGCCTTGCGCGTGGTGAGAACGCAAAGGGATCCCACCACACGTCCCAGTGCGAGCACCGCGGGATCGCTGCGGCTTTCGCTCATGCCACCGGCACTACGTCTCTGCGCTCGCTGCTCCGTGCGCAGCAGTTGCCTGGCGAAGCGGGTGCCGGTTTCCTCCAGTTCCTTCACTTTGGTGCGGTCTGGGCTGAACTTGATGCGGATCGGGTCAAAGCCGAAGCTGAAGCCGCCATCCCGCAGCTTGTTTTCCAGCAGATCCACCGCTTCTCCGCTCCAGCCAAAGCTGCCGAACACCCCCACGGGTTTGCTGCGGTCGCCTTCCGCCAGCACGGTTCCCAGAGCCGAAACGATCGGTGTGGGCGCGTGGCCACCCAACGTTGGCGAGCCCATCAAGATGGCGTCGGAGGCGCGGATCGTTTTCAGCAGTTCATCGCTGGGGGTGAATTCGCAATTGAGGCTGCACACGGCGACCCCCGTGCGGCTAACGCCGCGGGCCAAGGCATCAGCGATGGCGGCGGTGTTGCCGTAGGCGCTGGCGAACAGCAAGGCCACATTCAGCGTGGCGTTTTGATGGCTTTCGCCCCAGCGCCGGTAGTCATTGAGCAGGCTGCGCCAGCTGGCTTCAATGGCGGGACCATGACCCGGCGCGATCGTGCGGATGTCGAGTTCTTCGAGCCGTCCAACGACGGCATCCACTTGACTGGCCATCGGCGCCATCAGTGAGTCGTAGAAGTGCCGTCGTTCCTCTTCGGTGGCGGTGCGGTTGCTTTCGGCCCAGTCAGGGGTGCAGACATGGGCAGAGAAGAGCTTGTCACTCATCAACAGCCCTTCGCTGTCTTCAAACGCCAGCAGGCCGCCGGGCCAGCGCGGGGTGGGTGCCGGCAGAAGCTCCAGGGTGTGGCCATGGCTGAGGGACAAGCTCTGCTCCTGGCGGATCACCATCAGCTCTGGCAGGGAGGGCAGCGGCGGTCGATTGTCCGGTTCTCCGGGTGGCAAGGGCTTGCGCTGCATCCAGAGCTCCTGCAGCAATTTGGCCCCAGGGTTGGAGCAGATCAGCGTGATCATGGGGTAGATCTCCGCCAAGGAGCGCAACAGAGCCACCCGGTTGGGATTCACATGACCCACCACCACCAGCAGCTCATCACAGCCGTGGGGAAGAGCCGCCGCGAGGGCGGGCAAGAACACCTCTGCATAGGCCGCTCCGGGGGGGTGCACAAGCAGGGCTGGGCTGGGCAGGCCATCAACCGCAAGGCCAGCCTCGAACAGGAAACTGTTGGCGGTGCTGCCGCGCTCCAGTGCGTATTCCAGCTCGAAGCGGAGTCGCTGCGGGCTGAGGCCACGCAGGCACACCAGCCCTGGGCTGATGGGCAGTGTGATCACGTCCCGTTGGCTGGCGGGTGCGGTCGGGGGTGACGTCACAGTCATTAATAGTGATTCCCCACTTTGCGGTGATGCACGGCGGTCATGGCTTCGGTATCGGCCACGTTGCCCTGTTCCACAACGGCATAGATGATCCAGTGATCAGGCCCTTCCATCCGCTGCTCCACCCGGCAGCCGAGGTAGGCCAGAGCATCTCCGAGCACGGGACCGCCGTCAGCAACGCCCTCTAGAACGTTCACACCTTCAAAGCGATCGGCACCGGGACGAAAGCGCTTGAGGAAGTGACGCATCAACTCTTGATGGTTGTCGTTTCGCAGCACGTTGAGCACAAACCGGTCTCCCACCTGCATCAGTGTTTCGATCGCGCGGTCCTTGGCGACGGCCACCGTGAGACCCGGGGGGGCAAAGCTGGCCTGGCTGACCCAGCTGGCCACCATGGCACTGCGCCGTTGCGCTTCGCCTTCGCCCTGGCTGGCGGTCACCACGTACAGGCCACCGCTGAGTCGTCCGAGTGCTTTGTCGAGGTCACCATCGAGGCTCTTCATGGCGGCGATGGTTTTGGCACGTGTCAACAGCTGACCGAGGTCCGTTCCGGCTTCTTCGCAACGCTGGTAGTCGGCACCGGAGGGGAGCTGACGGATGCGCAGCGGCGCGAAGGCTTCCTTCTGTCCTTGGCTGCGCAACTGGCTGGCGACCGCATCGATGGGTTCGTCGTTGCCGCCGAAGGCGTCGTAGACCCCGACTGTTTGTTTGGGTCCGAGGGCGGCCAGAAGGGTGCCAATGGCGGCCTGCAGATCGCTATCGGGTTCCGCGGGCCAGGTGGGCACCACCACGGCCTTGGCATCGCCAATCAGTGCCGTCAGTTCCTGCGGATCGGTGGCGCGCAGGTCCACAAGTTGCACCTGGGCTTCCGCTTTGCCGATGCCATGGGCAATCGCCTGACTGATGCGATCGGAAAACCCGTATTGGCTCAAGTAGCAAACAGCGGCGTAGCTTTCGCCTTTGCTGCGCTGACCGCTCCATGTGCGGTAATCATCGATCCAATGCTGCAGATGCTCACGCAGTAAGGGTCCATGGCCCACGGCAATGGTGTTGATCTCAGGCAGCGCATCCATGCGTTTGAGCGCCTGCAGAACGCTGCGGGCGTTCGGGCCCATGAGGCAGTCGTAGTAAAAGCGGAAATCGGGAGCGATCGCTCCCGGGTCGCAATCGAAGACGTCGTCGGAGCAGTAGTGCAATCCGAAGGCATCACAGGTGTAGAGAACGCCCGTGCCGTGATCGAAGGAAAAGATTGTGTCCGGCCAGTGCAGGTTGGGAGCGCTGAGGAACTCAAAGCGATGGCTCACGCCGCTGTCACGATTCGTGCCGAGATCCAGTTCGTCGCCACTTTTCACCGCCCGAGATTTGAACGGCCTATGCACCTGGTTCTCCAGGAACTGAATCGCAACCTTGGATCCCACGATCTCGATCTCAGGATTCAGATCCAGGAGGTCGCCGATCAGGCCGGAGTGATCGGGTTCGGTGTGACTGACGATCAGAAGATCGATCGTTTGTGGATCGATCTGCTCCTGCAGCAGCGGGATCCAAGTGTCACGGAACTTGGCGTGGCTGGTGTCAATCAGAGCGGTGCGTTCCCCGCGCACCAAAAAGCTGTTGTAGGTGGTTCCGTTGCGCAGTCCGAATTCAATGTCGAAGCGGCTGCGCTCCCAGTCGAGGGAACGGATGGTGCAGCTGTCGGACGCAATCGCCTCGCACTGAAGACTCAGACGTCCGGTGACGGTCGGGGCGGCGACGACCATGTCGGGAAATGCGACGGAAATCAACTTTAAGAAGAGTGGGTTGGAAGATGGCTTGCAGTGCGATCAGCTGTTATGTCATCCAGCGCCGTTAAGGCGATCTCAGGAGTGCGACGCAGCCTCGGGCCGGGCATCCTGTTGGCCGGTGCCTGCATCGGTGGCTCCCACCTGATGTCGTCCACCACGGCCGGTGCCCGTTTCGGGTTTGCCCTGGTGGGCCTGATCTTGCTCACCAACTTGGTGAAATACCCCTTTCTGCGAGTGGGCAGCCGCTTCACGGCCGCCACAGGACTGTCCTTGCTGGAGGGTTTTCAGAAGCGCAGCAAGACCTATCTGCCTCTTTACCTGCTGGTCAGTTTGTTCACCGGGACGTTCACGATCGCGGCGGTCAGCTTCGTCGCTGGGCTGTTGCTCACGAACATTCCTTTGTTGGCTGAGACCAACCGTTTTGGCCTGTCGATCGCTGTTCTGGCGGCCTGTGGTCTGATTCTTCTGTTCGGTCACTACCGAGCCCTGGATCGGTTGTCGAAGCTGCTGGTGGCATTGCTCACCTTGCTCACCGGGGTGGCTGCGGCGTCCTTGCTGATTCGCGGTCCCGCCGGAGATGTGGCCTCCACGTGGCTTGCGGCCGATCCCTCTCCCTGGCAGCTGGCCGACCTTGGCTTTCTGATTCCGTTGATGGGCTGGATGCCGGGGCCCGTGGAGATGTGCGTGTGGCCATCGCTTTGGATGTTCTCCCGTGCCCGCGACAGTGATCACACGGCATCGCTCAAGGAGGCCGAGACCGATTTCAATCTCGGTTACGGCGTCACGGTGGTCACCGCCCTGTTCTTCGTGATCCTTGGTGCTTACACGATGTACGGCACCGGCGACGGGATGATGCAGGGCTCTGGCGTCGCCTTTGCCCAGAACCTCATCCGCATCTACACCGATGCGATGGGCACCTGGGCGGCCTGGATCATCGTTCCAGCGGCCTTTGCTGCCATGTTCAGCACCACGCTGACCTGCCTCGATGCTTATCCGCGCAGCATCTCCGCTATTCAGGGTTTGCTCCAGGGTGTGGATCGCGGCGACTCGGCGCCCGGTCCCCAGCGGCGGCGACTGGGGCTGTGGATTCTGCTGCATCTTTTGGCGGCGCTGGTGGCACTGCTCTGGGCCTACAGCGGTGGCGTCACCGTGAAGGATTTCGTGTTTGGTGCCATGACGGGCAGTTTTCTGACGGCGCCGGTGTTCGCCTGGATGGCGATGGACACCATGAACAGTCCCTTGGTGGAGCCTCAGCATCGCGATGGCCTGGCCATGCGGGCGCTCAGTTGGTTCGGTCTGGTGTTTTTGGTGGGCGTCAGTCTCTTGTTCATCGGCTGGTCGCTGACGCGTTGATGCGCAGAGGGCCGCTCCCTATGAAAAAGCCCTCGCTGGGAGGCGAGGGCCAGATTGCGTTCTCTTCACTGTGGGTCATGGTTACGGGGAGGCTGACGCTCAGGCGTCCACAGCCACCGTGACGCTGGTGTGACTCTGGGTTTTCCCTGCCGTGATTTCCAGCACGCCGTCTCGGTAGTTGGCGGTGATGGCCTCTCGGTTCAGGCCTTGGCCAAAGCGGAAGCTGCGGCTCCAGGTGCCGTAGCGGAATTCGCTCAGCAGGGCGGTCTCGGCGGAGTCAGCGGCTTCGTTCGTTGGTTCAGGCTGCAGAGATTGCCGCTCGGCGGTGACGCTCAAGCTGCGGTCGGTGGCTTTCACGTCGATTGAGTCACGGGCGACACCCGGGAGTTCCAGGCGCACGGTGTAGTGGTCGGCGGTTTCGTAAATCTCGGCGGCAGGAACGCGCTCTGCTTGGGACAACTGCTGGTCGAGGCGCTCGAACAGGTCGAAAGGGGATTGGCGAAGGGTGATCATGATGAACTCCTCAGGAGTGATGTTGATGGGGTGTTGGCATCACCCACGAGAACAATCTGCGCCGTTTGATTGAATCTGAAGAGGTGGAGAACCGCCCGATTTGGTTCGGTCAAGACCACCTAGTTCGGTTGTTGCGACAGCATTGCCGTGGGAGCCGTACCGTTGTCTCTCAGGGCTCAATCCAATACCAGTTGGAGAAAGCAGCTGCCTGTCCACAGCTGCGGTTTTCTTCATCCCAAAGAGTCCAAATCCTGGCGTTGTTGATCATGAATCGGCGTCCATTTCCGCTGATGCGAATGCCTCGGTAGCCCTCGAACGCGTCTTGGCGCTGTGCCTGCTGAAGGGCAGAGGCGCGCTCCCGTCGTGCCCCTTCCTCAGCGGTGTAGCGCGATGGCATGCCGATCATCTCTGGCCAGGAGCGTTGCCAGAGCCGCAAAGCCATGGCGTTGGCATAGATCAAGCGCGGATCGTTGCTGTTGTCGTGGGCGAGAACAGCAACGGCGCTGCTGAACAGCTCTTGGTTGGTCAGTCGTCTTGAGGTGCCAGGACGGTCGCATGCGAGCAGCGCTCTTCCGAAGGCCCGTTGATGCGAGCGCAGCAGAATGGAGGTGAGCCCCTGACTCTCCTGCGTCAGCCAGGGTGCTGTCTCAGCCACCGGTGGCCATTGCTTCCAGCATGGCCCGCTGCGCCAGAGCCTGTCCCTGATCGCGTAGATGCTGAATGAAGCGTGGCTTGGCTTCTGGAAAGCGTGGTTCCTCGGCCAGGGGCAGTTCACCTGCGGAGTCCAGGCCCGTGTCTCCGTCCATGGCGGGTGTGATAACCACCAGATCACCGTCCAGGCTGGCGTCGTAACGCCACCACAGCGTTGGGTCCAGCACCGCCGGGTGGGGAGGCGTCACTGGTCCAGGGATGTCTGGTTCAGCGCCAGCGTCCGACGCCGCAGAGTCATCGGTGGCGGCGGATTGTTTGGCGACCCTGGCCTGAAGGGCTTTGAGCCGGTGTTCGGCAAGGTCTTCCAGCAGCTTGGCTCGGGTGCGGCCTCTGAGCTGGAACAGCACGAAGGGATCTTCGCTGAAGCGTTCCCCCATCAGGAAATAGACCGCACTGATGTGCTTGCAAGGATTCGCTTTGTCAGGGCAGCTGCATTCGCTGCGCACCTCCTGGAGCTTGAAGGGAAAAAGGCGACGGCCACTAGCAGCGAAGGCCCGCTCGATGTCGGCTGGCATGATTCCGGCCAGCAGCTGAGCTGACCAGCGGGCTTTCTGAGTGAGGGCCTCCAGCACGTAGCCCCAGTCTTCGTCATTCAGCACATCCAGCCAGAGTTTCACCTTGTAGGGGTCTTCACCGGTGCCTTGCACCCGGGCGTGGACGCGGCGGCCTTCAAAACGGATCGAGGTGACGTGCCCTTCTCGGGCGTAGGTCCAGGCGCGCTCCAGGCGTTTCTTGAAGCGGTAGGAGTTGATCAACTCCATCCACTGCTCCACCCACCACGGCTGCTGGCCGAGCCCTTCATCGCCGAGGGAGGTGTTGATGCCGTTGGGAGTAATGCTCATGGTTTCAAGACGGGGTGTCCTCGAGGCTCACCAGCTCCTTGAGCTGGCCCATGTCGAGGCCTCCGAGCCATTCTTCGCCGGAACCGACGATGTCTTCCGCCAGTCTGGACTTCTCCCGGATCATTCGGTCAATCTTTTCTTCCACCGATCCGCTGGTGATGAATTTGTGCACCATCACTCGGTTGGTCTGACCGATGCGATAAGCGCGGTCGGTGGCCTGGTTTTCAACGGCGGGGTTCCACCAGCGGTCGATGTGGAACACATGACTGGCGCGCGTGAGATTGAGGCCCACACCGCCAGCTTTGAGTGACAGCAAGAACAGCTGCGGCCCGCGCGGGTCTTCCTGGAAGCGATCCACCATCGCCTGGCGTTCGCTTTTCCTGGTGCTGCCGCTGAGGAAGGGCACCTCGCTGCGCCAACGGCGTTGCAGATAGCCCTGCAGCAGATTGCCCCACTCCGCGAACTGCGTGAACAGCAGCGCCCGATCGCCGGCTTCGATTACCTCTTCGAGAATCTCTTCGAGCCGTTGCAGCTTCACAGAGCGTTTCAGGAAGTCGTTGCTCGCTGACTCTTCCTTGAGGGCAAGGGCGGGGTGATTGCAGATCTGTTTCAAGCGGGTGAGCAATGCCAGAACCTGGCCGTGCCGTTTGCCGCGGGGGGCCTGGGCAATGGCATCGAGCGTGTCTTCGACGGTCTTGGCGTAGAGCGATTTCTGTTCTTTGCTCAACCCCACCCATTCGCTCAGCTCTACCTTCTCCGGCAGATCCGAGATGATCGCTTTGTCGGTTTTCAACCGGCGCAGGATGAAGGGACCCACGCGGGATTTGAGATCCCGCAGCGATGACATATCGCCATAGCGTTCGATCGGCATCCGATAGCGCTGGTGGAAGAACTCCTCTTCCCCCAACACGCGGGGGTTGAGGAAATCCATCAGCGCCCATAGTTCACTCACGCGGTTCTCCACCGGTGTGCCAGTGAGAGCGATGCGGAATCGGGTGCCTTTGCGAGTTCGGGCCAGGTCACGGGCGGCCTGACTCTGTTTGGCCGAGGGGTTCTTGATGGCTTGCGCTTCATCAATCACCGTGCCTTGCCAGTCGAAGCTTTCCAGCAGTTCGCTGTCCCGTTGCAACAGCCCGTAGCTGGTGAGCACCAGGTCCACATCCTTCAGGGCCTTTTTCAAGGCTGCTGGGGTGGTTGGGCGTCTAGGCCCATAGTGCTCTCGGACCTGGAGTTCAGGGGTGAACGCTGCGGCTTCCCGCTTCCAGTTGGTCAGCACCGAAGTGGGCGCCACCAGCAGCACGGGTCGTTTCAGCTCCTTCTCCATCTTCAGGTGCTGGAGAAACGCCAGCAGCTGGATTGTTTTGCCGAGGCCCATGTCATCGGCCAGGCAGGCACCCTGATCAAACCGATGCAGGAAGGCCAGCCACCCCAGTCCACGTTCTTGGTAAGGCCGCAGCTGTCCGCAGAACCCCTCTGGTGCCGGCAGTGGATCCGGTGATTTCTGCTGGTGATACTGCTCCAGAACGGCTTGCAGCCGGGGCCCCGCATCGAAGGCATGCACCGGCAACCGCATCATCGTGTCGCCTTCTGTGGCTGTCAGGCGCAGCGCGTCGTCGAGGCTCAGTTCCGGGTTGGCGCTGCAAAACCGTTCAGCGTTCTTGAGATCATTGGGCCGCAATTCGATCCAGGCGCCCTTGTGGCGCACCAGGGGACTGCGTTTGCCGCTGAGGCGCTCCAGCTCCCGCAGCGTCAGAGTGACACCACCGATCATCAGCTCCCAGCTCCAATCCAGGCTTTCGCCCAAGGTGAAGCCGCGCGATCGTTGGGGAAGTTCGGCCTTGATGGCCAGGCCCAGTCGGCTGGCCAGTCCGCCAGAGAGGCTCGGGGGCAGATCGACGCCCACCCCCACATCTCGCAACTGGCGCGCTGCAGTGCGCACCAGCACGAAGGCTTCAGCCGGGGTCAGTTGCATCGCTTCTGGTGTTGCGCTCTCCAGTCCGCGCTCGATGGGGGAAAACACGGTGATTGCTCGGCCCATGCCTTCGAGCAGCACTTCGCTGGGACGCTCCACAGGGATTTCTCCGAGTTGCAACCCGTCTGGACCGGCGGCCCAAGCTGTACCGGCTGGCAGTTTCAAGGTGGGATCCGCTTCCGCTTGTAAGAAGAAACGCAGGGGCCAGAGGTCCTCCCCTTCCGCTGGGGTTTCAAGCTCCAGGCAGGCACGCGCAGCGGCCACATTTCCGGCCACACCCTCACGCCAATGGTGACTGGCAGTTGCCAGACGTTCAGCGTCCTCATCCTTGAGGTTGATCACGCCGGTTTCAGAGCTAAGCGCGTCCTCCCAGGCGCAGAGCAAGGGGTCTAGGCCTTCCTGATCCGGTGTGAAGCCTTTGCGCAGCTGGGCATCCACCAGGTCTTCCAGCAAAGTGGCCACCCGCAGGCGGCCGCTGCGGGGTCGGCAGCAGGCCACGGGATTGGCGGCCCGCATCGCTTCAGGTCGCAGTCGGGTCATCCGATTGCTGCGTTTGCCGGTCGGTTCACGCCAGGGCAGTGCACAGGTCGCTACCAAGGGCAGCCGTGCTGCCATGTCCTCCAGGCGGCGGCGGTCTTCTTCCCGGTTGAGCAGCGGCACCCAGCGGGCTCGATGCGGATAGCCCTCGCCCTTGCTCAGTTCCACCTGCGGTAACCAGCGACCCCTCGCCACCAAGCTGAGGGCCCAGCGCTGCATGTGGCTCCACCAGCGCAGCTCGTCGGCCAGATCCGGATGACGCCCGGATAGGGGCAGCCGCGCCAACCACTCGGTGGCCGCCATCGGTTCGATCGCAAGACCCTGCACCTGCCAGGGCCACCATTCCGTGGTTTTGGGAATCGGCTCGCCCGCCTGCAGCGGCAGGCCGCACCAGGGAGGTGCGTCGTCGCTGGAAGTCTCTTGAGCGGCCTTGGCCTTTCGCGTCGGCTTCACGCTGCGGCTCGGCAGGGTGAGACAGGCCGTGGCGTCAATGATGCCGTTGGGGAGTAGATCCCGTTCGCTCAGCAGAGCGCGCAGGTCTTCAGCCTTGAGCGTGAATGGATGGATGGCTGGTGTCGTGCCTGGTCCCATGGGCTCGGCCACCCTCCAGGTGTCAGCCCACACGAGCAATGCAGCTCGCCCGGAGCTGCTGGGAGTACGGATGGCCGGAAGCCAGGTGGCGTGCAGCAGGCTCATGGCCGCGACGCAGACAACATGCGTTGGAACCCGTGGAGCAAGAGCGAACTGCCGATCAACGGCAGCCACCCCATGACGAAATCCTTCACTAATGATGCCAGGGCGTCTGCTCCATCCCAAGGGGAGGCCAGGGACATTCCCAAAGTGCGTACGCCGCAGATGGCCCCCACCAGTCCTGCTTGGAGATGGGAATCCTCAGGATCGACGCGTTCCAAATGGAATGCCAGCAGGCCGTAAAACAATCCGCAGCCGGTGGATCTCACAGCCTGGTCGATCCCGAAGGGCAGGCTGATCAGCCCTGCAGTGACCCCGGCAATCAGGGCCCAGCTCAGGGAGCGCAGCCTGAGGGACGCGCGGCTCGGCTCGGCAGTGCTGTCAGCCAACGTCGGTGGCGGCTCAAAGGCGATCATGGCTGCTGGACCCGCTTTTCGAGCTCGAACTCGCCATGGCTGTTGCACGATCGTCGCGAACCGATGCAGCGCGTCCCCGCACGGGTGCGGAGATCCGAGAAGCGTTTCTGGCTTTTTTCGAGGAGCGCGGCCACAAACGCATGGCCAGCGCTTCCCTGGTGCCTGACGACCCCACGGTGTTGCTCACCATTGCTGGGATGCTGCCGTTCAAGCCGATTTTCCTTGGACAGCAGGAGCGTCCAGCCCCCTGTGCCACCAGTTCCCAGAAGTGCATCCGCACCAACGACATTGAGAACGTGGGCCGGACTGCTAGGCACCACACCTTTTTCGAGATGCTCGGCAACTTTTCGTTTGGGGACTACTTCAAGCGGCAGGCGATCGAGTGGGCCTGGGAGCTAAGCACGCAGGTGTTCGGTCTGGATCCCAAAAATTTGGTGGTGAGTGTCTTCCGTGATGACGACGAAGCGGAGCAGATTTGGCGTGAGGTGGTGGGGGTGAACCCCAAGCGGATCATCCGTATGGATGAGGCCGACAACTTCTGGGCCTCTGGTCCCACTGGGCCGTGTGGGCCCTGTTCGGAGATCTACTACGACTTCAAGCCTGAACTGGGCGATGACGGCATCGATCTGGACGACGACGACCGCTTCATCGAGTTCTACAACCTGGTGTTCATGCAGTCGAACCGCGACGCGGAGGGAATGCTCACGCCGCTCGCGAACCGCAACATTGACACCGGCATGGGTCTGGAGCGAATGGCGCAGATTCTGCAGAAGGTTCCCAACAATTACGAGACCGATCTGATCTTTCCGCTGATTCAGGCGGCTGCTGAGCAGGCTGGTGTTGACTACCACCAGCTCGATGACAAGGGCCAAACGTCGCTCAAGGTGATCGGTGATCACAGCCGTGCGATCACCCAGCTGATCAGCGATGGCGTCACCGCTAGCAACCTCGGCCGCGGCTACATCCTGCGGCGCCTGCTGCGCCGGGTGGTGCGCCATGGCCGTCTTCTCGGCATCGATCAGCCGTTTCTCCAGGCCATGGGTGAGGCTTCCATCGCCCTGATGCAATCAGTGCATCCGCAGTTGCTAGAGCGGCGGGAGGTGATCCTTGCGGAACTGCAACGGGAAGAAGCTCGCTTCCTGGAGACCTTGGAACGCGGCGAGAAGTTGCTCGCTGATGTGCTCGCGGCCAAGCCGTCGCAGATCAATGGTGAGCAGGCCTTTGAGCTCTATGACACCTATGGATTCCCCTTGGAGCTCACCCAGGAGATCGCTGAGGAGCATGGCCTTGCTGTGGATGTCGACGGCTTTGAGACGGCGATGGAGCAGCAGCGCCAGCGGGCGAAAGCAGCTGCAGTGAGCATTGACCTCACGCTGCAAGACGCGATCGACCAGGTGGCTGCAGGACTGCAAGACACTGAGTTTCGGGGTTATGAGCAGCTGGAACAAAGCAGCAGCATCCAGGCCCTGGTGGTGAACGGTGAGCCGGCGAAGACCGCTGTCGCTGGAGATGCCGTTCAGGTGGTGCTGGATGTCACGCCGTTCTATGGCGAAGGGGGCGGCCAGATCGGTGATCGGGGCACGCTGGTGGCGGATGGCCAGGCCGGTGATGGCCTGATCGTGATCGTCGAGTCCGTGAGTCGCAACCGCAGTGTGTTCGTGCACAGCGGTCGTGTGGAGCGCGGTGGTCTGTCGGTGGGTGATGTGGTGTACGGCCGGGTGGATCGTGCTTGCCGTCGTCGTGCGCAGGCCAATCACACCGCTACCCACCTGTTGCAAGCAGCGCTTAAACAGGTGGTGGATTCCGGTATCGGTCAGGCCGGCTCCTTGGTGAGTTTTGATCGCCTGCGTTTCGATTTCCACTGCCCGCGGGCGGTCACCGCAGAGGAACTGGAACGTATTGAGAGCTTGATCAATGGTTGGATTGCCGATGCTCATGCGCTCGAGGTGCAGGAGATGGCGATCGAGCAGGCCAAGGCCGCTGGAGCGGTGGCGATGTTCGGTGAGAAATATGCCGATGTGGTGCGTGTGGTGGATGTGCCAGGCGTATCGATGGAGCTCTGCGGTGGCACCCATGTGGGCAACACGGCGGAAATCGGGCTGTTCAAGATCGTGAGTGAGAGCGGTGTCGCTGCTGGCATTCGCCGCATCGAAGCCGTCGCTGGTGCAGCAGTGCTGCCCTATCTCAATGAACGGGATGCGGTGGTGAAGCGGCTGGGTGAGCGCTTCAAGGCGCAGCCTGCGGAGATCGTCGACCGGGTCATTGCCCTGCAAGACGAGCTGAAAGCCACTGGCAAGGCGCTGGCCGCGGCGCAGGCTGAACTGGCGGTGGCCAAGTCAGCAGCGCTGGCCTTGAAGGCTGTTGCGGTGGGCGACTTCCAGCTGCTGGTGGAACGACTCGATGGCGTGGATGGCGCGGGTCTGCAGGGGGCCGCGCAGAACCTGGCTGATCAGATGGGGGATGGTGCTGCGGTCGTGATCGGTGGACTGCCGGACCCAGCCGATCAGGGCAAAGTGATCCTGGTGGCGGCCTTCGGCACGTCGGTGATTGCTGCCAAGCTCCAGGCCGGCCAATTCATCGCTGGCATCGCCAAGCTCTGTGGCGGTGGTGGCGGTGGCCGGCCCAACCTGGCTCAGGCTGGAGGGCGTGATGGGGCTGCCCTGGATGGTGCCTTGGAGCAGGCCAAAACCATGTTGCGGCAAGAGCTGCAGGGGTAATCAGCCGTCCACGGGCTGGTCATTGGTTCTCCCAAGCAGACTTGGATTTGGATGCCACCGACTCAATCTCGGCGAGTGTGTGCATCCTGGCTCTTGGGGGAGATTGATGGCCTTAGCACTGTTTTCAGCACCTTCAAGGTTTGCAATGCTCCCGTCGGCGGAACACCATCGTGCCTGCTTCATCGGTGATCTCCTGCGAGCTCAGATCTTGCTTTTGAGCCGCTAGCAGCACTTTCAGCCACTAGCGCAAGGCTTCCAGTTGTGGTGTTCGACCCACATGGCCCTGATGCTTTTCATCTTTGGCTTGGGCGCTGGGATGCAACCTTCTGATTGACGTTCAAAGGTCATTTTGGCCAGGTTAAGGTGATGTTTGAGCGCGATTCAGCATGCGTTGGTTCAGCCAATGGCCAGAACATCAGGCACGGGTAGTGCGCTGGATTTTATTGACTGGTTGGTGTTTATTGATCCTCTCACTGCTTATTCCAGTGTTGGCATTGCCACCGTCATTGGCTCCAGGTTGTGAACCCAACGCTATTGAGTGCGTGATGCATCGCCAGCCAGGGAATCGTTTGTTTTGGGGAGTCGTTGTTCCATCTGGTTTGTTGATTTTGGTTGTTGGAAGCCACGAATTTTGGCGCCGAATTTGTCCATTGGCATTTGTCTCTCAGGCTGCTCGCTCACTTGGGATTCAGCGCAAAGTTGAGAATAAAAGAGGTCGTCTTGAGCCCGTTAAGGTCAATCCAGACTCATGGCTCGCGCGTCATCACGTGCAATTGCAATGGACGCTTCTGATTGCTGGACTTTGTCTTCGTCTGTTGGTTGTTAATTCCAGTCCAATAGGCCTGGCATCGCTAATGATTTTTACTCTGGCAGCAGCAGCATTCGTTGGTTGGTTCTATGCCGGAAAAGCCTGGTGTCAATATATCTGTCCAATGGGTCCAGTTCAAACGATTTTGACGGGTCAGCGCGGTGCTCTTGGGGGAGCTGCTCATATCGGTAGTACAACCAAGATCACTCAGTCGATGTGTCGCTCCATTGCTGATTCAGGTCAGGAGAAAAGTGCCTGTGTGGCTTGCCAAGTCTCTTGCATTGATATTGATTCTGAACGCCATTATTGGAAGTCTCTCTGGGGTAAGCGTGGATTGGCTTGGGCCTGGTATTCCTATCCAGGTCTGATTCTGATGTTCTTTGAGTTGATGATGGCTATTGAGGCTCATGTGGCACCCAAAGATTCAGAACTCACTTATTTGCGCGAAGGCCACTGGGCTTTTGATGCAACATTACCTGCGCGAGCTTTTGATCCTTTGGGTGGATGGCTTCCGTTTCCAAGGATTGTGGTAATCCCCCTGCTTTTGGCCTTAGCTGGCTGGGCCTCTTTTGCTGTCTTTCAAGGCATGGAGCGCATCTTTTTGCATCGATACGAAAAACTAGGGTTGCCTACCGCTGCAGAGTTAGCGGTTAGTCGGACGCGTTTACTAGCCACTTTTTTTTCAGTTAACTTTTTTTTCTGGTTCGTTGATCCCAGTCAGGGCACGTTTGGTCCCCATGGGGGTCAATGGATGCGCTCGTTGGTATTAGCGGTCTCGGCGATTGTTTTATTCCGTTCTTGGTCGCGTGACCAATCCACGTATCGTCGTGAGAGCACAAGCGATAGTTTGAGAAGACAACTGAAGCAACTTCCTGATCTCGATATCGCATTGGATGGACGAAGATTGCAGGACTTGTCGGCCCAAGAGATTTTTACTTTGGCCAAGGCACTTCCTGTTGCTGTTCGTGGACAGGCCCGTGAGATTTATCAAGGAGTCATTCGTGATTTGATTGGTAAGGGCTCTCTTGATCGAGCCGTTGCGTTAGCGGACTTAGAAGAGTTGCGTCAAAGTTTGAAGCTTTCCGAAGAGGATCACCATGCCGCCATCCGCGTTTTAGCGGTCGAGGAACCGTCGTTGTTGCAGCTGGATGAGCGAACTCTGCAGCTTCAGCAATTACGTGAAGAAGCTTTTGCTGAAGTCATTGAGGATTTTCTGGTCATATCAAGCTTGCAGACTCTTGAAGTCGCTGCTCTCCCTGCGCAATTGCAGTCTCGCCTGGAACGGTTGAAGTTGGATTCAGGTTTGGAGGATGCTGATGCTGAGCGCGTGCTTGGCCGATTCAGTAGCACGGGTGATTTGGCACGGTTGAGGATGCAGACACGCCTGCAGCAATTCAAGCAAGAGCGCGCCTACTTGTTGGTTTTGCAAGAGCATGCAACCGATCAGGTGTTGCTGCATCCTTTGGCGTTAGCGATGGAGCAGCGTTTGAATGGAATTGCTGAGGTTTTTCCTCCTGATGTATTGGAAAAGGAGTTGCAGCAACAACCAGACCAGAGCGCTTCTTTGGATCAAGCGCTTGAGACGCTATGGATGGATCCTGACCCCGATACAGCTGGTTGGGTCTTGATGGTCGAGCGACTCATTCGGCCTGAGGTTGTTGCATTGAGATTGCAGTCCGGTCGACTTGAGCTTGGGACATCAATGTTTTTGGAGAGTCAGATCAAGGGTCAAAAGCATCGTGATCTCGATGAATTTCCTTGCTTAGCAAATTCAAGCTTGTTCGGTGATTTGTTGCCGTCTGGATTGCTATGGGTTGCTGAGAATGGTTGGTTGAAATCGTGGTCAGCCAGTGATGCTGTGAACCTCAAGAATTTAATCCTGTTGATTCTTCGTGGTGGTGCAACCGAAATAACCGATGGTGGCCAACTCCTGCAGCATGGCGTTGGCTCCGTCATCGGTGCAATGGAGGTGATTACCGGAGAGCCATCCATGAGCCAGCTTCAGGCTTGCTCCGATGGCCTTACCGTTTTTGTGTTTCCTGTTCACGCCTTTGATGAGTTGATGCAGCGCTCGAGCCATTTCACGCACGGCTTGCTGCGTCAACTGGCCAAGCGTCTGAAGCGATCAGACGAAACACCGATGAGTGGGTCGTTTTAAGCAGCGGCGTTGGTCTTCGAGGTAGGTGGTCTGCCGCTGACTGCCTTCGAGGTCATTCATCAGGCGCTTCGCTGTGCTGTTAGATCGTTCATCGCTGATGTCGGTTTCTTCTGCGTTGGGCGACTTTGAGCTGCTTGTTAACGGTGGGATGGTGGTTGTCGGCCGAACCTGGCGCCTGAGGTCTAAGAGGAAGACGTCGTTGCAGGGTTGATGACGGAGTTTTCAGGCCCTTTGCTTTTGCGCTCGTTCAGCTGGAGAGCAATGGAATCCATCGCACGGCGTTGTTGCACAAGAGTATGGCTGTGACGTGTTGATTGCAGATTGCCCCATGCCAGCCCTTTCCTTCTTGCACGTAACGGCTCACGTTGTTCTGTTGAAATCTTTTGCGGATGAGTCACGATAAAAGGGTGATGGTCGCTTTCCGCAGATGCTTGAGATAGCCTTTCCTGCGGATCAACCCTTTCAACTGCTGATCTTGCTCATTCTTGGGCATTTTGTTGCTGACTTTCCCCTCCAAGGGGATCGGATGGCAGTTGAAAAGTGTCCAGGGAAAGATGTTGTTTTGGATTGGCGTTGGTGGTTGTCTGCCCACGCGGGAACCCACGGTTTTGTGGTCGCTTTGCTGACGGGTGTTCCGATTCTTGGCTTAGCGGAAATGTTCTTCCATGCCGTTATTGATTATGGCAAGTGTCGTTTCCGATACACCCTTGCTGCTGATCAGCTGATGCATGGGGCCTGCAAGGTGCTTTGGGTCATGGTTCTGACAGAGTGGCTGTAAGACGTTGATGATGCCTGAAGTGCTGTGATGCCCTTGTTTTTGTTGGTGTTGCTATGGCTGCTGACCTTTGTGTTGGGTCGTGCTCGTCGATCGCATTCGTTTCGGTATGGACGTTGGATCCCCGGGATGTTGTTTTTTCGGGTGTCATTGACGGCTGCAATTTTGAGTCGTTTGGTGCTGTTGTTCGAGCAGCAGGGTGAGGCACTGATCTGGCTCCGATTGGTTGAGATCGGTGCGCTCTATGTCGCCCTCGTTGAGGTTGTCCTTGATTTTTTTTGGATCGTACTCGCCAGATTCAGTCGGCGCAAAGTTGCGCCTCCAAGGATTTTGAAGGATCTGCTTCTTGTTGGGGCGGTAATGGTGGTGGTAGCAGCTCAGCTTCAAAGCCAAGGATTGTTGACCACCCTTGGTTCAGCAGCAGTTTTGGGAGGCCTGGCTTTTGTTGTGGGTCCCGGCACCGCCTCGCAGATCAGCAATATTTCTTCTGCTCTCACATTTCAGGTGGAGCGGCAATTTTCAGTTGGCGATTGGGTGGAGATTGATGGTTGTGTTGGCCGTGTTGAGACTGTGTCATGGAACAGTGCCTACCTCTATGACAACGCGCGAGATCGGATGATCATTCTTCCGAACTCTGTGATTGACACTGGAAAAGTGATTAATTTTTCCAGGCCCACTGCACGTCGTTATCAACTAGACATCGTTATGGGCCTTCCCTACGAGGCGCCGCCTGGGAAGATTATTGCAATTTTATCGGCTGTTTTAGATCAACACCCTAGTGTTGTAGATGCGCAAGATTCGTACATTTTGGTCGAAGAATTTAGTGATTCATCGATTAACTATCGATTATGGTTTTTCATTGAAGACTACATGCAAAGGGCTGTTATTAAGTCAAGTCTTTTTGCTGATGCTTGGTATGCTGTGCATCGTGCGGGTTACTCATTCCCATATCCGGTTGAGGATACCAGAACGTTTGCTGATACCGAACGGAGAGAGGGGGAGCTTGAACAGCAATTGCAAGATGAGAGTTTTGCTGTTCTGCGGAGTGAGCTGCTGTTTGAGTCGCTTAACGATGCTCAAATCAGGGACATTGTCGTACACGATCCAGTTCTGTCGTTTGGTGATGCTGAGACGATTGTTCGTGAAGGCGATGTGGGTGGTTCGATGTACGTCGTCCTCGAGGGGACATGTTCTGTACATGTGAAGGCGAGTGGTGCCCAACAGGGGCAGATACAGCTAGCCGAATTGTGTCAGGGAGCTGTTTTTGGTGAAATGGCTGCTCTCACTGATGAGCCTCGCAAGGCATCAGTATTGGCTAAGGGGCATGTGATGGTTCAGAAAATTAGTCAGCGCACAATCAATGATCAGTTCTTGAAAAACGGTGATGCCATGGAAGCTTTCGCAGCTGTCATGGCGAATCGTGAATCACGCCGCCGCGAATTCTCGCTGGACCAGACCCAGACCTTTGAGCTTGATTTAATTGAGCGCATGCGCAAGACCTTTGCTCGACTGTTCTCAGCAAGCTGACACAACATCAATTTCGTTGGTGTTTCAGATTTCGTTTTGGACAGTTGACAGGATTGTTGCCAGGCTGGAGAGATAGTGGACACCCCTCGGAATATGGGCCGCTTTTCAGCCCAATCAATGTTGCTCTCAGCTGTTGCTGGTTTGGTGATCAGTAGCGGCTTTGCAGTGATGGTGGAAGCTCAACCCGATCCGCGCAGCACCTTCCCTGGGCGGCGTGTGGGCGGAGGGACCCGCGGCGAGTGTAGCGCTCGTTCCCTGATTCATCTGGTTCCTGAGACCAGTGTCTACGCGCCCGATGCGTCGGGTCTTGTGGGCATTCTGCAGGGTCCATCTGATCGTCCAGTGAGCCTGCAGGTCATCCTGAAGCCTGAGGACGGCACTACCGAAAGCACCCGCACCCTTGCTGCAGGTCCGGCAAGCGTCGTGCTGTTTGATGTGGAAGGGACGCGTCCTGTTGTTTGGGAAACGAGTTTCAATTGCGAGTCTGGAGACGAGGGAGATAGCCCCGACCCCATGGCCTTTGTCCAATCATCCTCCCCTCCGGCATTGAGTTTGTTGGTGTCGGATGCTGAGCCCACCGATCAGTCATTGCAAGCACTGTTAAGAGGCCTGCTCGCCAAGTGTGGATCCAATGTGTCAACTGCAGAGACCATGTCTCAATTTGGATTTGCAGATTTGGTCACGGAGGCTTGGCCTAAGACGCTACCGATTCGTTGTGACTCGTGAACGTTGAAACATCTTTATTTAATTCGCCGTCATATTGGCCTCTAAGTTGTGAAACCTTATTTGTCAATATTGTATGAATCATTGAATTGTCCTCTCTTCGCTTAGCGTTATGCTGTAAAACTTCAGTTATGCTTTTATTCTCTTCTAGATTTGCCAGAGATAATGATTTTGAGGTGTGATAATTGAGCTTCTTAGAATCTCTTGAGTCTTGATTGAAGTATCCCTATCGCCCCTTTGTTCTTTTGGAGTTCAGCCATCGCTTGAGAGCAGCCAGAGGACTCAACGGTGTAGAATCATCGGAGGCTCTTGTATTAATTGGAATGTTATTCATATTGCCGGCGAGTATCAATATCTAATGACTTTGGCTTTGACGTCTTTACTCAAGTTTCTCCAGGATTACAGGATTCTGCAGTGCCATATTCTACGTTTGAAGGTTTGCTAATCCCCACTTTTTAAAAGCCTTCATTTTGTTTGGTGTCAAACTTCAACTCACTGACATCCAGTGGCTCTTCGCGACCTTTCACGTGGACCGGTCCCCAGTGGTTCAAGTTCAACGATTCGCGGAACACTGTTGGCAGGAGTTTCAATGTGGTACTTGAGAGCAGAACTCTCAGCACTCCTTCATGGCGATTCTTGTCATAACTCTCTAGGCGCGATGCGCAGTTCACAGCATCGCCGATCACGGCATATTCAATCCGCTCTGCACTGCCCATCGAACCCACCAGTGCTTCGCCGGAGTGAATGCCCATGCGCACGCGCATGATGGGTTTACTTTCAATTTTGAGCTGTTCGTTGAGTGTCACCAGCCCCTCTTTGATTTGGAATGCGGCTTCAACTGCTGCCTGGGCTTCTGCGGATGGATCTCCTAGCAATGGAACACCGAACACGGCCAGCATTCCGTCGCCGGTGAACTTGTTCACCATGCCATTTCGTTCAGTGACTGCGGGCACACAGATCTCCATGCCGCGGTTTAGCCAGTTCATCAATTCCCGTGGACTCATGCCTTCCGACACGCTGGTGAATGAGGCCGTGTCTGTGAATAGCGTGGTAATCGGGAGTTGTTGCCCTTGGAAACGCCCATCACTGAGTAAAGAGTCGCGTTGTTCCCACAGTTGTTGCGCCACCGCTGGCGAGGTGGTCTGGCCGAGTAGTTGTTGAATCTGTTGGGTGTGTTGTTGGCTTTCCATCCCACGGCGCAGCCAAGCTGCACCGCTGAAACTCAATAGCCCTGTCAGCGGCATGGCCATACCGATCCAGATGTGGTTCCAGAGCAGCGCTCCGAGCCCTGCAGCAGCTCCAGTGGCCACAAGGCCTACAACAAGGATGCTGATTCGTTGTTTGGGGATGCGCTCCCCGAATAGCAGTCCTGTGCCGGCGAAGCCAATCACCATCAGCAGATTGCCCCAGCCAGGCATCAGCCAACCTGGTTGAAAGCTTCCGCTGCGTTCATCCATCAGGCTGGCAAGCCGATTGGCATGCACCTCCACCCCCGAAATGGTGAACAGGCTTTCACCACGATCGAATCGCGTGTGAGGCACCTCGAAAAGATCGCGTAGGGAGGGTGCTGTGCTGCCGATCAACACGACACGATCTCGAAGGACGTCTTCGGGCACGGCACCATCGACCACTTCAGCGAGGGTGTAGGTCGCGTAACTGCGCGGTTCGCGAAAGCGCAGCAACCGCTGCAGCCCGAGTCCTGCATCGATTTCGTTGTGGTAGCCCCCACCATCCGCCGATAACCATGGACCTGGATTCGTGCCCGCATCCAGGGAGTCCCGTAAGGATCGATCACCGGTGGCGACTTCCAGTACGCGCAAGGGGAATGCCACTGTGGCTTCGTCTTGTCCGGTGACATGCACCAGGTCACGACGCACAACTCCATCAGCATCCAGGCTGAGGTCGTTGTACGACTGACGTTCGATGGGTGTGCCCGGTACTGCTGCAATTCCTGCAGCCACATTGAAAATGGACACCAAGGTGGGCTGACCACGGAAGCGATCACGCAGGCATTGCTGCTCGGCTCCTACGCCTTGGTCTCTATAGATGTCGAAGCCAATAGCGGTCACGCCTTTGGCGTTGAGTTCATCGAAGGCATCACAAAAGATGCCGTCATCAATGGGCCATCCAAAGCGCTGGATGTCGCTTTCATCAATCCCCACCAGGGTGATCGGTTGGTCTTGCCCAGATCCCTCGGATCGTTGACTGGTGATCAGGTCGTAGACCACCAGATCAAGAGTTTGTGCAAGGCCGGTGCTGCGCAGCAGTACCAGGATTCCTAAGGCCGCTAGGTAGGGCCCGGTGGATTGCATCAGATGGCGGACGTGTTTCATCGCCGTTTCACCCCTGGATGAGCCTGACGGGCCCCAGATTGGTTTGATGTGTGTTGCAGAACGGCCCCCTGACGTTGACCTGAAACGTTGGAAGCCTGATCTCTCCATCGTGACGATTCATGCGCTCTCCTGCAGAAGGCGTGCATAGGGACTGTCAGGTTCCTGAATCATGGTGTGGTGTTGTCCTTGTTGGACCACCTGACCTCGATCTAAAACGAGAATCAGATCGGCATCGCGGATCGTGCTGAGTCGGTGCGCCACGATGATCTGGGTGCAGCCACGACGCCTCAGATTTTCAATCACGTGGTGCTCGGTTTCAGCATCGAGTGCCGATGTGGCCTCATCCATTACCAAAACACTCGGATCTTGAGCTAAGGCACGGGCGAGTTCAAGTCGCTGCTTTTGCCCGCCTGACAGGTTGCTTCCTCCTTCACTCAGCACGGAATTGAGACCTTCAGGAAGCGATTGAATCACCTCAGCGATTTCTGCATCTTCACAGGCCCTCTGGAGGTCCGATCGACTGATGGAAGGATTCCAAAGGGATAAATTGTCCTGAACTGAACATCCATACAGTTGAACGTCTTGTTGAACCATCGCAAGTGATGTGGTGCTGATGGCCCTCGGGATATTGACGAGTGATGCGCCGTCAAACAGAATTTCACCGTCTGAGGGTTGATGAAGGCCAACAATTAACTTGGCTAATGTGCTTTTCCCGCTTCCGCTACCACCAATCAAAGCAATGCGTTGCCCTGGATGAATGGTGAGACTGAAATTTTGGATGAGAGGCTCTTTGATTGCGGTAAAGCCGAAGCTCACATTGTTGAGAACAATCTCTCCGCTCAATCGGTTGCTGCTTTGGTTCCACTCGAGGCTTTGCTCTTGGCTGATCAGTGGGTCATGGGGCTGCTCAAGTACATCTTCTAAGCGCAGTACTTCGGCTTCAAAGGTTGGTAGTTGCTGAACGAAGGTTATGACACTGTCGATTTGTGTCTTTAGCGACAGGGCGATGGTTTGAGCAGCAAGCAGCATGCCAAGTGTGAGTTCTCCTTGAATGACCAGAAAGAAACCAAGGATGAAAATTGCAACCTCGTTCAGTGTTGTGAGTGCATTGGGGATGACTCGGATTTGAGCATTGCGTAATTGCAAACGCTGAAAGGTGTTCAATAGCCGGCTTTGATAGCCCGAGTAACGGCGAAAAATATCGTTCTCAAGTGCTGAAGCCTTGACTGTTTCAATGCTGCTGATGGCAGCAATTGTGGTTGCCATTGCTTTGGCGCTATCTTTTTGTAAGGTGAGATTGGAATCTTTTTGAATTCTAAGATTGGCTTTCACAACGGCTGCATTCACTACTGTTGTCGTCATCACCAAAAGACCGAGCCAGGGGCTGTAGAGAATGGTGAGAATTAGGTAAAACATCAGCAACACCACTGACGTTGCCATTGGAATCATGCGACTGCCGATGAATGCAGCAATGCTCGCGTTGGCATCCATACGGCTGGCAATGTCGGATGCATAGCGTTGGCTGTAGAAACGCTCTGGTAGAGACAGCATCTGATGCTCAAAACGCACGCTGAAGCGACGTGTCAGGCGTCGTTCCAAGGTGCGTGTTCCCAGGAGTTGTAAATACTGAAGCGCGGTTTGCAGACCGATGGTGATGGCCATGGCCCAGAGCATCGGTTTCAGCCAGCTCTGCATGCCATTGTTAATCACTTCATCGATGTAGATCTGTGCATACACCGGCATGACTAATTGCGGCAGGATCAGTAGCAAGCCACAGATCAAGATGAAGGTTGCTCCACCAGGTTCTGACAGCAGTCGTCGCCAAACAATCGGCCACACTGTGGGCACTTGGCCTTCGCGCACAAAGCTTTCGTTAGGGGCCAGAGTGAGAACAATCCCCGTGTAACTGGTTTCAAACTCTTCAAAGCTGACCATTCTTGGGCCAAGGGCGGGATCATTGAGAGCGATGTTGTCGCCAATAAACCCTTCGAAAACAAGAAAGTGATTGAATTCCCAGAAGACAATGGCAGGTGGTTTGATTTTTCGAAGTGCTTTAATTCCTTTTTTAAAACCCTTTCCTTTGAGTCCGTAGCTTTCAGCTGCCAAGATCAAATTTGCAGCATCGCTTCCATCCCTGGAGACGCCACAACGCTCTCTGAGTTGCGTTAGGGGAACGTAGCGACCGTAATGCTGGAGGATGATACCCAAGGCAGCGGCTCCACATTCGGTGCTTTCCATTTGCAGCCGCGTTGGTGTCTGAACCCAACGTCCCTGGGTTTTGGCGTCATGGCTGTTTCGAATGGTTTTGAGCGTCGTGATTAGCATGGTGGAAGTTTTTAATAAATTCCGGTTAAATCGCGCAGGATTGGGATCACATAACTGATCGGTCGCCTTTCTTCCACCAGAACGCGAACATTGGTTGTTGTTCCTGTTGTGATTTGAATGTTTGGACCTTCACCGCCTCCCCAGTCATATCCACTGACAGTGTTGGGGTCGCGCTGAAGGCTTGTGCCCACTTCAATCAATGGAGCTGCTTGTGGGCCCCGAACGGACTCCAGTAGGGATCTCACTCCCAAGCGTTTGATCACAGCATCATCACGAATGGGTAAAACGTTGATGCTTGTGATCTCGCCTTCGATGCCGCCATGCCGTTGTTGCTTGGTCGTCGTCGGGCTGACCCTGACGCGTTGCCCGATCTGTAGACGTTTGGCATCTCGTGCTGGAAAAAAAACCAGACTCTCGAGAGTTTTTGAGTCAGTTTGGTTCTGAATGGTGAACAGTGTGCTTCCGGATTGCACCACCTCGCCAATGTGGATCCCACGATCGACAACACATCCGCTGATTGGAGCACGAATGATGCTTAGGCGTTCAATTTCCTCTTGCCGGGAGTTGATCTGATTTCTTTGCTCTTGGATGTTCTGTTCCCGTCTATTGTTAGCTGCTTTGATGTCATATCGCAATTGGGTCAGTCTGCGATTGCGTTGATTAATTTCGTCAGTTGAAATCGCTCCAATGTCCGATAAATGTCTGATCCTTTCAACATCAGATTGTAATAATTGCAATTGTTTTTCTCCAAGGGCATCTTGAGCACTGTCTTGGCTGATCATTTGATAGAGCCGAGTCTTTGCCGCCTTAATTTCGATATCTTGACTCACCGGATCAATTCGTGCCATTTGCTCGCCTTCTTCCAGACAATCGCCAACTTGTGTTGGCACGTCAAGCACTTGGCCGCTGGTCTCGCTCTGCACTACAGACAGACTATTTGGTCGAATAAGCACGCCCTTACCGCTGATTCTGACTGGAATTTTTCCCAGGATTGACCACAGCAGGATCGTTAGGCTAAAGCTCCCGAGCGAGATCAGAAGCAGCCACTGGGACGGTCGCAGCAATTGGAGAGGCTGATTGAGCTGTTCTGGTGTAGAGAGTGCATCAAGAGCAGTTTTTCTGAAAAGACTCATTGAACCTGCCGCTCCATTAATCGTTTGAAGAGACCTCCCTTGTCCATGAGTGTCTCGTATGTTCCCTTCTCTTTCACTTGCCCACGTTCCATCACAATAATTTGGTTTGCATGGCGGATCGTGCTTAACCGATGGGCGATCACAATCCGTGTCACGGACAGTTTGTCTAAGCTCTGCGCCACTACAGCCTGGCTGTGATTATCGAGAGCACTGGTGGCCTCATCAAAAATCAGCAATCGTGGTTTGCGTACCAGGGCTCGAGCAATGGCGACTCGTTGTTTCTGACCACCTGAGAGTGTTCCTCCGCCGTCAGGAATCATCGTGTGCATCCCCATGGGCATGGCATGGATGTCGTCGGCGAGTCCGGCGAGCTCTGCAGCATGCCAAGCTTCATCTTCCTGGATCACGGCTCCTCCAGCAATGGCTTCCATGATCGAGGAGCTGAAAAGAGAATTGCTTTGAAGGACAGTTCCAATTTGGCGTCTCACGCTTTTTGGATCAAGCCCTGATAGTGGATTGCCATCGAGAAGGATCGTTCCGTTTTCTGGTTGGGCAAAACCCAAGAGAAGGCGCACTAGCGTTGATTTACCGGATCCAGATGGTCCAACAATGGCTACATACTCACCAGCCTTGGCTGCAAAGCTGACTCCATCCAGAACTAGGGGCATCTCAGGCTTGTAGCGGTAGCTCACGCGATCCAATTGGAAACCGCCTTGCAGGACACCGACTTCTTTGGTGTTGTCTTTGGCTTCAGGTGCTTCATCCAGGATTGGTCTTGCTCGCTCGTACAACACCGGCAGATCAAAGGCTCCAGTCAAGAGACCGGCTAATCCCGCGATACCCCCGATATAGGTGTTGAATGCAGCAAAGAATCCCAATTGTTGGCCAATGTTGGGAGCATTGACTATGGTCGAGGAAGTCGCTTCAGCGATTAATTTTGTGATCATGATGTAAATCATCAAAGTCCCAAGATTGGGCATGACGCTCTTAATAAGCTCTGCAGCTGCTTCTTTTGCATCAATTGCATTTTCTAAGCTAATTACTTGCTTGTATGGCTCTGCCCACCAACGTGCTGCTTGTGCTTCAGCTCCAGCGATTCGTAGTTTACTAACAGAATTGATTAACTCAAGATTACGACTCTGTGCTTCTGACTCGGTGATCTCCTGACGGCGTTTTAGTTTCCTTGACTGAGTGGCGATTAGAATCGTTGGAAGTGCAATGAATGCTGATAAAATGATGGCAAGTATCGTAAGTTTTACGCTTATCTTGAGCATGAATAGCACATATGTGCTGATAAGAAGTAGGCGTATAAGTCCCCCTTCTATCAGACTTTGAATTTCAAGCCTGATATCTTCAAAAGCTCCAAAACGCAGTTGTAAATCACCAATACTGCGCACTCGGAAAAACTCCGTTGGAAGGCTTAAAAGCCGGTACATCCCAGCGAGCTGCACTTTTGCTGCGCCTTGGTGTTGGGTGAGGAGTACATCTCGGCTTTGGAGCCACTCCAAAGCTACGCGAGTCACGCCAGCTGCGACCATTACAAGGCTGATTTGAAGTAAGAGCCCTAAATCCTGATCTGGAAGCGCGTTGTTAGTAATGATCGTGTTGAATGTCGGCGTCAGCATGGCGAGTCCTGTCGCGACCGACATCAGGGCAATACCACTTCGAAAGCCTTGACTGACGAATCCCAAAGCAGTACCTAAAACAACCCCACTGGCGCCAAGTGTGAATATCCAACGTGAAGCACCAATATCTCGTCCAATGGACAGCAGAAAACCTACAGCCAATCCGATGAGCAATCCGGAGATTACGTATTGAGTAGAATCTTTTGATTCACCGAATGCAAATCGCAGTAGGCCTAATGTACTTAAGTCTTTTTTGCTTAGCGATCGGTTTACTGATATCATTCGCGGGCTAATATTTTTCAGAGCCTCAGGGTATTGATTGATATCCTTAACTGAACTCCCCTTTTTCGGGTCCAGCATCACATATCCACGTGATGTGTTTTTTAGCAGGATGGGTGAATGACTTCCTTCTTCAGCGAATGCGATTAAATCTCCGCAATCACTTCTTAGGTTTTCTTCATTAATAAGTACCTCTCGGCCAATTAATTCGTTGTTTTCAAGCAATTGTTGAAGATGATCTCTCGTATTTGATTGCTGTATTTTGATATCGATAATTTCTTCGACATTAATGTCTTTGATCATCGCTATTAAGCAAGCGAGTTCACTAGTATTGTTTTGCCTTGGTGTCTCTGCGCCGATTTGCGTGTTGCCCTCAATTGCGTTAAAGAGTGCAACTTCAGCTTGATATCGGAGAGATTGATGGGTCTTGATCTTCTGCTGGTTTTTTGACTGTTCGTGATTGAAGAGCTCTTCCAGGAGTGCACAGATGTCATCTATTGATGAACCAACTGGTGAATTAATAACTTGACCCAATTGAACAAGAATCTCATTATTTAACCAATGGATTCCATCGGGAGTGGTTGAATTGACGTTCTCAATAAAGTCATTGTCTTGTGTTGCAATTAACTCAAGTTTTAGTTTTTGAATGCATTCAATTGGAAGACCTGGTAAGGCAAGATTTGCCTTAATGCGAATGAATGGCATTCCCTGCATCGCCCCTAGTAAGTGATCCTGCGTGGTTAAGAAGTTGGTGATCGGCCATGTGATCCGCTCTCCCGCCTTAAGTTTCACAGCCTTGCGACTCCCCCATTTTGAAATTTTTGGCATAGGGCATGAAATCGTTGGCCCGCTCGATTAATGTTTCCGAGTTGCGTCAAATCAAGCGCGTCTTCATCATCCTCAGCTTCTGCAGTTCGACTTCGAGCAGCAAGTTGCCGTGCCAGCAACTGGTCGCGGCTCCTCTGCGACAACATGCAGTTCAGACTGCGGAAAAACCGATCTGCAAATTCGGGTTTGTCGCTGAGCGCTTCTTTTAGCTTGACCTTATCAAGCTCGAGCAGTTCCATTCCATTAGTGCTTTTCACTGTGGCACTCGCCCCTTGAGCCTCTGATGTTAAGAGGGTGAGTTCTCCAAGTAATTCACCGCGTCGGGATGTACCAACTTTTTTGGTGCTCCCGTCGACATTGATCAAAATTTCAGCTTCCCCTGCAAGGATCAAAAAGATGGATGCTACTTCTTCTTCTTGCTTGAGCAGAATTCCACCAGCTGGAACTCGACGTAGTGATCCCATGGTTGCGATCTGATCGAGATCAATGTCGTTGAGTTCTGCAAACATCACCAGAACTTTCCTCAACGGTTCTATTTCAGCACCAGAACCTTCATAGCGATGGATCCAGGCATTTTGATTTATAATTTGAGACGCTAGTTTTCGAGCAATCAGTTGCTGCCATTCAGCAGCCAGCTTAGGTTCATCACTTCGCATTTTATCCAGTTGTTCAATGCTTAGGAACAGAACTTTGCTTTCAGTTTCTGTCACAATTTCTGCGACTGCTGGGCGTCTCTCTAGCCAACTCATCTCACCGACGATCGTTCCTTGGCTGAGAATGGCGAGACGTTGAGAATCTCCGTTGTGATCAGTTGTATTGACAGCGACTGTGCCTTTCATCAGTATCACAACATCGTTGCTAACGATGCCTTCTTCAATCAATTGTGTTCCGCTCTGTTTGATCTCAATCGTTCCGTTGGTGCGAACCCATAACTGAAGATCCTCGCTTGCCTCTTTTGTAAAGTCAAACACCGTTTGATCGGGTTCTAGAGCCTTCTTAATTGTAGTCACATCCACCTTTTTGACAACGAATGAAGATGGTTTTTCTTGCTCAATTGTCTGTCCCCTTCTCTCTGTTGACGATTTTATCCTTTAGGATTATAAAATCTCCATTGAATGTTTTTTATAATTGGCATTTTTATTTATAATTTTTTATCATGAATCATTGATCAATGCCTTTTCAGTTTTTTTTGTGGTTTGTTTGTATTGAGATCATTGATTGTGCTGATGCTGATCGATGGTCTTCCCGTTGAATCTTTTTGCCGAGCGACTTTTTCTCAGTATTTCGCGATCCGTTGTTTATTTTCTGGGGTGATTACTTCGATCGATGATTGCTTGATGATCAATTAGTTCAATTGGTGTATAATTACTCTTAATAGCCCTCTCAGGGCGTTCCCTCATTCGCTCGAAAACAAATGTCTGTTTCTTCTGTTAAGCAGATTATTCTGTCTTTGGGACTTCCTTGTGTTGTTGTTGTCGCTTCCACCGTCCAGCCAGCAAGGTCGCAGATTGAAACGTCAGGCCGCCTGGGCACATCCATTAATAGTGGCTCAGGCACGCAGTCTTGCGTATCAGGTGTTTGTGCTATTAGCGGTGGAACGGATGCAGGTAGTAATAAATTTCATCGCTTTACTTTGTTTGATGCGAATCGGACCGCTGAATCCTCGATTACTGGAGTGACGATCGAAACGGATGCTCAGAGTAATGTGATTCTCGGTGTCGCTTCATCATCCAATGGTTTTAACCTCAGTGTACCGCTGAGCCTTGATTCATCGGGTAACTTGTTCATCGTCTCACCGGATGGTATCTCGTTGTCGACAGGTGCTTCTTTTTCCAATGTAACGGATCTTACCTTAACGAATCTCTCCACACTGCCGGTTGGTGCAGGGCAGTTTTCAGTTAATTCCAGCCTGAGTGAAGTTCAATTGTTGACCGGAACCCCGTTCCTCAATCGTTCATCGACCAGTCTTTCTTCGTCTGCCTCTCCAATCACGATCAGCGGAGTGACACTGTCTGTCGACGGCGCGTTGTATGTGCATGCAAATTCGAATCTTAGTGTTTCTAATTCCACAATTAGTGCGCCAACTTCACTCGATGTCGGTGCTGACCTCACAGTGTCGAATTCCACCATTAATAATAATTCTGCTGTCTCGTTGTACTCGGAAGGAAACCTGTCTATCTACGATTCAACGATTGATGGTAATTCATCCGTTGATATTGATGCAGGAAATATACTAAGGATTTCAGATCCAAGCAATTCGTCTGATACGGGTGTTTCAATCAGCGAGAATACTGCTGTAACGATCAATACTGTTGGTAATCTAAATGCTGCTAACGCTAATCTTGATAGCAATACTGCACTCACAATAACGGTCGGTGGAGCTTTAAACGTAGATAGTATTTCTGGTCTCTCAAGCTCAGGTGTCTCGATTAACCAAAACACTTCACTGTTAATTACCACCATTGGTGACTTTAGTTATTTTCGCTCAAGTCTTAATGATAATGAGATGATAACTATTAACGCTGGTCAAGACTTTGTCTTTTTCAGTTCCGAGCTTCTTCGTAATTTGCCCTATACATCTGTGCAGTATCAATCAGACTTTGACACTGTTAGTGCGCTGCCTTATTTCACCATTGATGCCGCAGGCAAGATCGATATTGATGACTCCAGCATTGATTTCAATGGTCCCTTTACAATGGTTTCATCGACGTCTGATGTTCTGATTACCAATTCTGATTTTCTCGATAACCTTTATCCCTATTTGGAGTCTCTCACAGGTGATATTACGATTGCCAGTTCATTGCTTTTACGGAATGCGTTCATCGATGCATATGCCATGGGTAGTGCCTATGTTTTCGACACGTCAGTGGTTGGCAACGACCTTGTGATTGGTGCTGAGCAGGGGAACGCAGTGATTTCCAGTTCAGGTCTGAACGATAACGTTATTGTTGCCACATCTGTTGATGGTGACTCTGTCATTATTGACTCCGATTTGGACAACAATGTTTTAGATGTTGACTCCGAATCGGGTGATGCGGGCATTGTTGATTCTGATCTTGTCGACACGGATGTTGTTGTCGTCTCCAAAGATGGTGATTCGGTGATTGTGGATTCAACAGCTGTGAATTCTACGGTTGATGTTGCATCGGACACTGGTGATGCAGCGATTGCCGACTCGGAACTGTTTGATAGTGACGTTTTCGCTGTGTCTGCTAAAGGTGATGTTGTTGTTTTTGGGTCGAATGTTGACAAAAGTGTGTTCGAAGCCGCAGCACTGACTGGCAATATTGACGTTTTGAATTCTGAGTTTTTCAACAATCAAGATGTCGCTTTTGTTTCAGATTTTGATGTCTCGATTGCTGATTCTTCTTTGGCTGGTAATGAGTTTGTTGTGGTTGATGTTGGTAGCGATGCTTTCTTTGATTCCACGACAATTAGAGGAACTGATACTTTCGTTGTTGATGCAGGTGGTGATGCTTTGATCGATTCTTCGACAATTAGAGGAACTGATACTTTCGTTGTTGATGCAGGTGGTGATGCTTTGATCGAATCTTCTACAATTAGTGGTACGGATACATTTGTTGTTGATGCGGGCAATGAAGTGTTGATTGAGGCATCCTCGATGAGTGATAACGATGATGTTTCGATGGATGCCAGGAACGGATTATCCATTGCATCCAATACCACCACCGAGTCTGAAAGTAATTCGGTTGTTGATTCAGTCAATAATAATGGTCAAAATTCTTCTGAGCAAACCCAGACATCCGGTTCCTCTCAGACTCAAGGCACGAGTCAAGAGACAACTTCAGTGGCGAATGATGCTTCTGCTGATTCAGACGGTGAATCTAGCGGTGATAGTTCTGCAAGTTCAGAATCAACATCAGAATCGAGCTCGGAATCAGATTCAGATTCAGAATCAGCTTCCGAGTCTCAAACTTCTTCAGAAGAGGGTGGCAATGATAGCGCCTCCTCGACTGCTTCCAATGATGACACTTCTGATTCACAATCCGGACCAACGGCGTCCAGCGAATCCGGTGATGCAGCAACCCCTTCCTTTCAGATTTCAACGCTCGACGCTGGTGTTGTTACGTCGAACTTACGGGATTCAATCGATACCAATACTGCTGAGGTTCTTTCTGTTCTCGGCCTCGACGACCTCACCCCTACCCCTGCTAGCGAGTTGACTCCTGCAGGAATTTCACAGAGTTTGAATGACGCACGACAGGTATATCAGTCACTTAGTTTGTCTTCTCTGAATCACTCAGTCGCTACCGTTGCCAGTGATCCCTCTAGTGATGTTTCACTCATCGATTCAAAACTTAGCGATCTCTCTTTTAATCCAGCGTTTCTCAATATTTCATTCACTAAAAATTCTGATCTTGGTGTTGGTGATTCGTCTGAAGGTTTTATTGATCTTACCCTGATCACCTCCGATGGCACAGTGATAGGACGTCGCACTGAGCTTTCTCTTGCGGAATTTGCAGACCTCCTCCGTGGCTTTTACGGCAAAATCACAAGCCAGCGATCTTTGGACCCAGCGCTTCCATCGTCTGAGGCGTCGAAGTTGTATTCACTCTTTTTGGAGCCCATACAAGATGTATTGGCTACTGAAGAAGTAACCACTGTGTTGATTTCTGCAGATCGTGGTTTGCAAGCGATCCCGTTCTCTGCCTTGGCTCGCCAAGGTCAATTTGCTGTGGACAGACTTTCATTTTCTTTTACGCCCTCGCTTTCCCTGACTGATTTGTCGATACCACTTGCAAGTCCTCAGACTGATCAAATCTTAATTATGGGATCGACCCAATTTTCAGGACTGGCTCCACTCCCATACGTGAATCAAGAAGTTGAGAATATTGCTCAATATTATGGTGGTCAGTCCATCATTGGTGATCAATTTACATCGTCTCGCGTCGTCTCTGACTTACGCACTTCGAATGAATCTCTCATCCACTTGGCAACTCATGCCGACTTCAAGGGTGGTAGGCCTGACGAATCCATGATTTACACCAGTGATGGCTTTATCTCTTTTGAATCGTTCAAGTCAATTCGGCGTAATCGAGAATTGAATCCTATGAATTTGTTTGTTCTCAGCGCCTGTCGTAGTGCTTTGGGAGACAGTGATAGTGAAATGGGCCTTGCTGGTTTAGCACTTCAGGCTGGCTCTAAAAGTGCCATTGGTTCCCTCTGGTACGTTGATGATGTGGCTACATCAGCATTTTTCTCTCAGTTTTATCGCTATCTCAGTGATGGTGTTGCCAAATCGACGGCTTTGGCCCAAACGCAGCGAGATTTTTCTTCTGGCAAGATCAAAATCCAAGGCTCTGATGTTGTCTTAGGATCCGGTGAGGTTTTGCTATCAGGACTCTCTGCAGCACAAAAATATAATTATCCTCAAGATTTTCGCCATCCTTTCTTTTGGTCTGGTTTTGTTTTGCTTGGCGCTCCTTGGTAATGAGAATACTGCTTAAAATTGGATTGTCACTTTTGAATAAATACCATTTCCAATAATCCAATCATTCCATAATCCTGTATTGTCGTCTGTATTGAATTGATTGGCCCAGCCTAAATCTATGATTAATTGATTTCTATGTTGCCATCTCATCAATACCCCATAGGACCCAACGGTGTCGTTGAAAGTGCTGCCCAGTCGTGTTGTTGTAATCCCACCTGCGCCTCCGAAAGGTACAAGCTTGAACTGGTTGTTCTTTAATTTGAGAAACGACCACTCCAATTCTAAATTGCCAAGCCATCCGTTATCACCACTAATTAATGTCCCTGGTAATCCTCTCAATCCATTGTCGCTTCCAACACCAAACCCCATGCTGCTCGTTAAAGGATTGAAAGCATATTGTCCGCCAGCCACAGCTTTTGCGATCAACGTGTTGTTAATTGCCCAGAGCCCAGTTGTGTAGACGCCGATAGCCATTGCGTTATTTGGATGGATTCCCAGCGCGTTGAGGTTTTTCAGTTCATCAGGGCTACTGAAGGAATTGATGCCTTGTAGTCCGTAAATCTGACCTGACCATGACAGAGAATTTTTTGCTCCAAGATGTCCAATTCCGAATCGAGCATATCCGCTTGTTAAGTCTCCATCGATGCCACCACCAGCGATCACGGGAAAAGGCTCATTCTTATAGTAGCTATTATTGTGGTTGGAACTGACTCCAAAAAATGCATATGTGTTTGTGGACGTTGTCTGCAGAAATGTCCAGTCAGTTTGGATTAGCCCTTGATACTGCCTAAAACTTAAATCACGAAATGGTTTTGGATATTCCACCAAATAGCGTCTGCTTGCTCCAAGTGATCCTGTCACACTCCATCTGCGTGTCAGTGGGTAGGTGTAACTGATCGACCCGATTCCTGCTCCAAGTTCAGGATCGTTATCAACATTCAGTTCCCCATAAAACTGAAATTGATCTCCTCGAGTCAGCAAATCGGGTTTTTGCAGGATTGCAATTCCTCTCCATTGTCCGCTTCCCGCATTGCCATCATTTCGAAGTGATGTTAACCCTTTCCATGGTTTGGGGATCACTTCTGCTGTGATGTTGAGTGTCGCTTTGGTTGGATTGCTTCCTAGCTTTCCAATACTTCCTGAAATGCGGCTGGCGATTCCTTGCCGTTCAAGGTCCAGCAGTGCATTTTTGATTTGGATAATGTTAAAGCTTTGATCAAGCAACGGCGCTAATTCATTTTCGATCTCTGAGGTGAGCCCCTTATTTTTTGAGGTGACATTGATCTCAACCAACCTGCCGGGGATGATAATTAACTTGGTTTGGCCATTCAGTTCTTCGGCAACGACGCGTGTATTGATATATCCGTCTTTTTGTAGCTGAGCATTGAGTTGATTGACGCAGCTATTTTTGCGACTCGAGTCGACTGATAATTCGCAGTCTCGAAGGATTTCTTGTGTTCTTTTCCTGTTGTACGGGGATGAACCTTCGATCTCAATGGATTGTCTATTTATTTGCAGATTGAACTCACCTTCATTTTGTTCACCTGCCTCATTCTCTATCTCGAGTTGTACCGCGTCGTCGTTTGCCGCAGGGCTCTGCCTCTCAGGGAGTCTTGCTGGCCCTGGTTGGATTGGAGGAGCTACCAGTTGGGCGAAGAGAGGAAACACGAGGATTTACTTGCTTTCTGGTGTTGCAGATTGTCTTTGGTCTTGTGTGACCGGCCTGGCCAAGAATAGCAAAGCTTTTTGTTACCTCAACAAGGGCTGCTCAGCGACTTCCTTGCTTGACGTTATCTCATCGTTGGTGATCTGAGTGCTCTAGCGCAAAAAGTTGTATTCAATTTCTGGACTTTTACCATCCGCGATTGCTTCCGACGTCCGAAGATGGGTTTTGGTTTCTGGTGTGTGTTATCGGTTTTTCAAGTCTTCAAATTGTCGATCGATCATCTTTGTCAGACGTCTGCTTTGCTCAGTTGTCTTGACGTGTAGCACTCATCATTCTTCTCCATGGCGCGCCCTCCAGGTCGACCATTCTTCTATCATCTGTTGCAAGTATGATTCGCACATTTTTAAAGAGATTGATCCAGTATCCAACAACGTGGTTGGTTTTGCCACTCATTCCTGCATGCACGGCGTATTCTGCTAGGAGATGGCATAAAACTGTGTCAGCGGTCTTTTTTGCGACGCTTCGAATGCGGTAGCTGGGGTCTAAGTATTTGATGCTGATCGGAATAATCTTGTAGGGAGATTGACTATTGTGTCTAGGATTAGCCTGCGCTGAATTTTCCATTGGCACGACCGAGCTACGGTAACAGACCTGATTGTGTCCGACTTTCAGCCTGCTTCGACCACCTTCTTTTGCCCTTTTACGTAGGACTCCAATACGCGATTCGGGAGGGGCTGATGATCAGCTTTTCCGGAGAGCAGATAATCAAGAATGGCCTCTCCGCTCTGAGGGTTCGTTGCTAAGGGGATTTGGTAGACGTCGCAGAGTCGTCCAAGAGCTTCGATGTCGGCGTGATGAGGGTGTGAGGAGAGTGGATCTCGGAAAAAGATGACGCCGATGATGTTCTGTGTCGAAATCAGGGTGCCAACAGCTTGGTCTCCACCCAGTGGTCCAGAAGCGACTTTTCGGCTAAGGCACATACCTGTTTTTTTGAATAACATGCTGCCGGTTGTTCCTGTTGCAATCAAAGGGAATTGTTCCAGTTTGTGGGTGTGAATGTTGCAGAATTCCATCAGGCTTTCTTTCATATTGTTGTGGGCAATGAGGGCTAAGTATTTGCGCTTGTCGGTGTAGGTTTCAGCGGCATGCTGCTCAGTGCGTGCTCGTCCGACAGCCTTGAAGACTTCTCTGAATTGCAGTGCCAGTCTTTGCTTGGTTTCCAGCAAGTCATGGAAGTCGTGGATGGTGAACCAGCCGACTTTGGTGGTCTCCAGTGCTTGAACGCTTGCTACCTGCGTGGCTTCTTCTGAAAACATGCTTTCGCCGAAGCAGTCACCGGGTGTCAGGAGTGCAATCTGCCGTTCATCTTCGATGATTTGTACCCTTCCACTGACTAAGAAAGCCATGCAGTCGGCGGGCTCGTCTTTGCGCATCAAGATTGCATTATCGTCAAAGGTTTTGACCGACATGTGTTGCGCCAGGATGGCAATGTCTTCCTTGTTGAAGCAATCCTTCAGGTTTGCTTCATTCTGAAGCGTTGTGATCAGATCGTTCCGGTCCATCGACACTCCACGCTCCCCTAAACATTAAGGGCATTGCGAGGATCGGGCTGTGTTTTGACTGCAGTCGCTGTTGTCTCTTTTTATCGAATTCGTTGTTGCTGGTGAAGTCGCTTTTGCTGGCGACTTGCTTCTGTTTAGCAACTGTGCCGACTGCTCAGTTGTTCGCTTCCGTAATGCTGCCGTTCCCCCTGGTCATGATGGGTGGCACTAATGCCACATGGCAGCAGGCTTATCGCACGGTTGCTCCGGCGTCACCGCTCACTCATCAACACCAACATCACGGCTACAGAATTCGTCTCGAACAGCATGTGTTGCACCAGCTCTGTTCAGGGGATGGTCAGCAGTTCTTTCACCCCTCCCCCATCACGGAAAGGGCGTGCACTTTCTTTCCCTGATGCACGTTTGCGCAGTGCCTGCAACTGTGGTTGACCCGCCCACATTGGTCGAGTGTTGTTGTCCCGTGAGCCTCCCGCTGTGGGGTCGCTGACTTCCCCAAGTTCTGTTTACGTGCCACTGTTCACCGCAAGTCTCAGCTCCTGACGCCAGTCCTGCAGTGGCCTGTCCCACCCTTCCTCAAGCTTGTGCGCGATCACCAGATCGGCATCGAGGCCCAACTGAAATCCACGTGCCATTGCGCGCAGCATCGGAGCCAGTGGCTCATCGTCCTGAAGAGCCGCCAACATCCCACCAAAGATCAACATGACGGCTAAAGGGGAGCGTGTCTGAGCGAGGTTGAAGCCTTGCAAGCCAAGCTCGCTATCGCCGTCGATTCCGAAGCCCGTGAGCACATGGATGATGTCGTGTGTTTCCCGAAGCCTGTGGGTGATGTATTCCGCGTCATTGCTGACTGGTGAGGGGTCGATCAGCGCGTTCGGCGTGATGCCTTGGCTGATCAGTTGATCGGCGTAACAGCGTCCGAGAGTGCCGTCTGGAAGTTTTTGCAACTCGGTCAGGTCGATTGCCTTTGGTCGCCAACCCTCTTTTACCAGTGCACTGAACTGGGGGTGTATGAGCAGGTGCCGCTTCATCTGCTCAGCCAGGGGGCTGTCCTTCACGCTGTTGGCGACAGCAAACACGCTGTCAAGCGAGCCCGGATTTTTCAAAAATGTGGCGAGGCTGGCGAGCAACCTCAGGCTTTGGAGGCGTTCTTGAAGTTTGAGCTGCACGGTCTTTGAGCGGAGGACTCCAATCTGATGGTGTGATTCGCTCTGGATCCATCAAAGGAACTGGGGAGTGGTCGGTTCCATCCCGCTGGATCCAGCACCTTTACCGCTGCAAGACGCTTCGGATCGTGAGGTTGTTTGGAAGCGAACCGCTTGACTCAGGGGCCCTCCGATCATTCCACCGGTGTAATAAGGGAAATCAGGATTACCTCCTAAGGCGCGGCAGACGTAAGTCAAGACGATGGGCTCTGGCAATGGCTCTGGTTCAGGTTCAGGTTCAGGTTCAGGCTCTGGTTCAGGCTCTGGTTCAGGCTCTGGTTCTGGTTCAGGCTCCGTTTCGGCGTCGTTGTTGTCGTCTTCTTTTTCTTCTTCTTCCTCTTCTTCCTCTCCTTCCTCTTCTTCTTCTTTCTCTGGTTCTAAGTCGTCTTCTTCTTCGTCCTCCTTCGGAAGTTTGTTGTCGGGCACCACCAGATTGTTCGCGCCCCGCAGCCGTGGATAGGGCGTTCGTGCTGCAATCAGCCAGTCAGAGCCCAGGATGGAGAGCAACGTGCGGTCGGGAAGTCCATACAGCTCCTGGTAAATCAAATTGATCACATGGCTTTCAGGCAGAAGGTTCTGCCCACTCATCGTCTCGATGATCAGTTGTGAGAAACGTTCCTTGCTGATCAATTGGCGGCTCAACAGCACGCCGTCTGGGCTGAAGGTGGCTTCTTCCCCAGCCTTTAGGCGAACAACACTGTCTGCATCGCTGACTAATTGATGCACGGTTCTGCTGGCGACACTTGCTTCTTTCAGAGCTGGTTGAGCAGGCTCAGATGTCTTGCCCTGATTCAGGGCAAACTGCATGGGTCTTCCGGTGTTGAATTCGCCGGATTGCCATGGCATTGGTGATCCAGGCGACTGCGGCCGGAGATTCGGGTCGTTGACAAAGCTGCCATTGGTAGAGAAGCGGTAACTGATTTGTCCCCCCACGACGGTGTCGAGCAGTTCGTCGTATTGGCCATAGGCAGCGACCGTCACCTGATCGCCGATGGGCACATTCAGGCCAACGCGTCCACCGCCATAGGAATTGCCGATTCCGTGGAGCACGTAGGGAGCGAGTGACAAGGTGATGGATTGATCCCCCACATCAGCCACAGGTATGCCTACCTGACCGATCGCAAATCCCAGGTTGTTGTCGCATTGATCGAGTGGAATGCCTCCGGTGATGCCGAATTGCCAGCGTTCTTTCTGCCAAAGGCCACCTACCGCGAGTTGCGAGTGGAAACAGCCTGTTCCGTCCCAACCGTCGTAGCCCACTAACAGGGAGCTGATGCTGCGGTCATCAGGATTGAACCACTTGTATCCCAGTTCGGTGCTGGCTCCCCAGGCGCCATCGAAATTGCTGCTAGCGGTTGTGTAGCTGTAGAGAAGGTTGCTGCCGAGGCTTTGGCTGAGAGGCACGAAAAAGGAGGCGTCTCCGAGGATCAGTCCAGCGGCTTCGCCGAGGGTCGTGCCTGAACTGTTGCTGCCCCAGGCACTTGATCCGAAGCCGATCACCGGATTCAGCGTGGGGTACATCGAGAGGATGTCTGGGCTGTTCTCGTCATCGGTCGCTTCAACGCCACTCCCTACGCTGGCTTGACCGCTTAGAACGGCGAGTCCGTAGTTCCCGTCATCTTGCACACTCAACACATACGTGGTGCCGCGGATCCCCAGCACCTTGGTGCCCAGGCAGCTGTTTTGGGGACCGTTGACCAAGACCTGGCCGCGATCTAGGCGAAAACAGTCTTCTCCGAGGCGGATTAAGCTGTTGGTGCCTAAGAATCCGAGTGCTCGCCGATCAAAGAGCACTTCGGCGCGGCTGCTGCCGGTGCTGAGTTCTTGCCCTCGATCCGCCGTGTCATCGACCGACGCCTCTTGCTGGTCGATGAACACTTCGCGGCCATCGATGATTCGTCGAATCGTGGCGCTATCGAACGGAGCTGCTGTTGCTGCCGAAGGCAACAGACTTGCCGCACAAGCGATGGCTAGCAGCTTCTTGAACACAGCCATCAACCGTCGGACACAGACGGTTGTTACTGATCTATGGCCGGGTGGGTGTCCTTGTTGGTGTCAGTTTGTAGTGCGAACACTCGTTGCTCACCCTGGCCGCGGATCGGAAATGTTCCCAAGTCCAGCAGGGGCCAGTCACCAGGAAGATGTTTGGCCACCGCAGCGCTCATCACAATTCCTTGATCGCACTGCTTGGCAATAGTCTCTAAGCGGCTGGCCATGTTCACCGCATCACCAATCACGGTGTAGTCCATGCGACTGGTGCTACCGATGTTTCCGCTCACCACCGAGCCATAGCTAAGAATCACCACTTGTTTCCAGGGTGAATGCCCTTCTGCAGCCCAGGCGTGATTGAGATCGTCAAGGCGTTGCTCCAGCTCGATTGCAGTTCTCACCGCAGCGAGCGCGTTCGTGCTGCTCGATTTTTCGATTGGGGCTCCAAACACGGCGAGGGCGGCATCGCCGATGAATTTGTCGACGGTGCCTTCTTCGGCATGCACCGCATCCACCACTTCACTGAAGTAGGCGTTGAGGCGATCCACCAGTTCTTTCACCCTGCCCTGTTCGGTCATGGTCTGGGTAAACGCTGTGAAGCCACGGATATCGCTCATCAAGATCACCACGTCCATCATTTTTCCACCCAGCAATTCATCGGCTTCCTCGGGTTGATCAGCGATCTCTGCGGCGACTGCTGGGGAGAGATAGCGACCCAGGGTTCGGCGTAGTCGTCGTCGTTGCCATTGCAGCCGAATCGTGGCGTCAGCGCTGGAGACAATTCCTGTCAGCGCCAAGCTGGCGGCTGGGCCAAGTAGAGGGAGCAAGAGGCCTCCCCACACAACCAGTCCGGCTCCTGCCGCGACGAGAATTGCTGAGGAGGCGAGGAGCACATTGAGACGAGGCAAGGGGCGCTCTTGCTTCGATGCAGTGATGCCTGCGACGAGAACAAGCCCTGCCATCAGGAAATTCCAGCTTGCAGGAGCAGGCACCCAGTGCAGGGATCGATCTTCCAGGCGATTGGCCAGTTCGGTGGCAAGCAATTCAACGCCTGGCATGCCCTGGGCACCGGAGAAGACCGCTGGATGTAGGTCTTGAAACACGGCCGCTGTTGGCCCAACGAGCACGGTGGCGTTGCTGAGCAGACCACTGCTTTTGATGGAGGTGAAGGCTCTGGTGTCGAGAATTTCCCAGATCGAGAGAGTGGCAATCGTTCCAGGGGGTCCATAAGGGTCCAAGAGATTGGATGACCGTGTACTGAGGTCGGCGTCGGCATTCCCAAGCTTGAGCAGGGTCACCGCCAACCCATCGGGTACGGCGGAGTTCAACTGTTGGCGAATCTCTACGGCGCTGTCACCAGGACGCTGACGGATGACGCCGTCTTCATCGGGGGAGCCATTCAGGAGGCCGCGGTTCAACGGTTTGTTGGATGACTGCAGCGTGGCTGTCAGATCCAGCAGCGCCATGCTGGCCACCGGCCCGCGGCCGTTTAGCACTTGCACCCCCAGTGCCACTTGGTCGTGATGGCGTTTCAAGGCACTTGCAAAGGCCATGTCGTCGTCGGGCCCGTAGCTACTGGGGGCTTCGAACAGCAGATCAAATCCAACGGTGGATGCGCCCGCTTCGATTAGACGATTCAGCACCCTCTGGTGAACGCGTCTTGGCCAGGGCCATTGGCTCAGACTTTGGAGCAAGGGGTCGTCGCTTAGGTCTGCGTTGGCCGCTTGCTGGAGGCTGAAGTCGTCGATGGCCAGAATCACAACATCATTAGGCGGCGTCCTGGAGCCCCGCGTCTCCTGGACCCAACCGGCAAAGCGCAGGTCGATACGCCCTAACCAATCCCGACCGATTCCGCCAGCAGCAGCAACCGCACCACTCAGCAGCAGGATCGCGCCATGACGGCGAATCCAGCGGAGCGCGGTTCGCTCTTTCATGGTGTTTCCGATGCTTGCATCAGCCCCCTCAACCGCCGGGCTGCGGTGGAGAGGGTTGGATCCGATCCGCGTTCCAATGCGTTGCAGCACCGCTCTAGGGCGGGGTGATGTCCTTGCTCGAATGCCTCAAGGGCTTCCAGGATCAGGGTTAGGTGACGATTGGTTTGACGGCAGCGACGGCTGCTCAGAGCCAATAGTTCCATCACCAGATCACTGTCATAGATAGCAGTCTGCAGCAGATCGTTGGCTTCAATCACCAGGACTTCGGCTGGACCGCGACTCACCGTGACGGTCGCGCTGTGGTGTTGATCGCCGATCAAGGCCATTTCTCCCACCAACTCATTGGGACCAATCCGTGCGATCACCTGCGGGGTGCCACCCGCTTCGCAGCGTTCGACCTTCAACTCTCCGGTTTGCACCAGCAGCACCCGTTCGGCAGGAGCGTCCTGTTGGATCAGTACCTTGCCGAGAGGGGCAATCTGCGTTTGATGACGCACTGTGGAGAGATGCGTGCTGAGCAGCATTCGCATGCGATCGCGAATCTGGTTGGGTCGTTGGTTCTCGTTCTCCTCCATGCGTGGCGGATTGCCGCTGCATGCATGCTGGCCGCTTCTGCCGGATCAGGCATCGCCTCCTGCAGCAGCGTCATGTTCTGAATCTGATTGCTGATGTGATGCCTTTTTTATTGGCATGTTCCTGCAGGAACTGGCCGAGTTTGTTCTGTACGCCATCATCAACGGGTCGAAGTCATGCCTTCGTTGTGAGCTCGGCATCGACCCAGTTCTGCATTTTTTCGGCAAGCTGGTCTCGGCCACTGTGGTCGTTCTGATCTGAATCATGTCTGCGCTCACGCCTGAGGATCTCGGGGCTATGCCTCTGTTCGCGGAGCTGGCGGAACAACAGCTCATCCTGCTGCTGGATCGTCATCGAGAGACAAGCCACCAGGTTGACCAGGTGATCGTGATGGAGCAGGACTGGGGTGAGTCGCTGTTCCTCATCCGCGATGGGGTGGCCAAGGTGCGCACCTACACCGCCGATGGTGATGAAGTGATCATGTCCTTGCTCGGCCAGGGCGATGTGTTCGGTGAGATGGCTGCTCTCGATGGTGCGTCACGTTCCGCCGATGTGGTGGCGCTTACGCCATTGCACCTCATCAAGATGCGCTCGACGCCGTTTGCTGCTCTGCTTGGCCAAGAGGCGGCGTTTGCTCTTGCCCTGGCGCGCTTAATGTCATCTCGTCTGCGTGATCTCAATCAACGCTTCGCATTGCAGAGCGCTGATGCCACCACGCGCCTGTTGGACGCTTTGGCGTATCTCGCCCGCAAAAGTTCCCGCGATCAGAATCCTGAGGCGGAGATCCCGCTGCTGGCCCAACGGGAGATTGCCTTGCTGGCTGGACTGGCGAGGGAAACAGCGTCTCGCACCCTCAGCAAGCTGCGCAACCGCGGCACTGTTTTGGAAACCAATGGACAGCTCCGGATTGCTGATTTGCAGCCGCTGATCAAACGCGGACTGTTGCCGGGTTAGAGGCGTCAGGCCTGCAGATAAGTGATCTGCTGCAGGCTGCTGGTCACATGATTGATCAGCCGTCGTGCATCGCTCACGGCCAACCGTCCGTCTCGGATCGCCGCTTCGCTCGCAAGCCTCAGCCGTTCCAGCATCTGGTCGGGGTCGTGCTCCATGGCCTTGAGAACATCGGCGTTGGTGTCACCCCGCACCACGTGATCGAGTTGGTAACCACCACCGGGTGCTAAGCGGATGTGCACCGCATTGGTGCTGCCGAACAGGTTGTGGAGGTTGCCCATCACCTCTTGATAGGCGCCGGCCAGGAATAGGCCGACGAGGTAGGGCTGTCCCGGAGTTGGGGTGTGCAGTTCCAGCAGTGATTTGCTTTGCCCGCCTTGAATGAAGCGAGCCAATTTGCCATCGGAATCGCAGGTGAGATCAGCAATGCTGCCCAGTTGCTCTGGCTGTTCATGCAAGCGATGAATGGGCATCACTGGGAACAGTTGATCAATGGCCCAGGTGTCCGGTGCGGACCGAAACACGGAAAAGTTGCCGTAGTAAGTGCTGGCCAGGCTGGCGCGCAGACGACGTAACTCGTCAGGGCTGTTGTCATCTGCGGGAAGGAGCTCGACGATGCGCCGCGCGCAGGCCCAGGCCAGCTGCTCTGCCCGTGCCCGCTCGGGGAGGCTTAGGTAACCGAGTCGGAAGGCACTCAGTGCATCCTCCTTGAACTTGATGGCGTCATTCCAGGCCTCCTGCAAGTTGGCTTCGGTGATGCCGTCGAGGGTGTCATGTAGATTGCGCACGATCAGGGGGTCGTCGTCTCTGCGTTGCGGACGCTCGTCGGGGGCACCACCGAGACCCAGGATGTCGAACACCAGCACACTGAAGTGACTGGCGAGGGCCCGTCCGCTTTCGCTCACAAGGGTGGGCAACGGCACGCCACAGGGTTCACAGCACTCCTTGACCGTCGCGACGACGTCGTTGGCGTAGTTCTGCAAGGAGTAGTTGGTGGAGGCTGCGGTCGCGCTGCGACTGCCGTCGTAGTCGATGCCAAGACCGCCACCAACGTCGAGGTATCCCATCGGCGCACCAAGGCGGTGCAGTTCTCCGTAGATCTGCCCGGCTTCCTGCAGGGCATCCTTCAGAACGGCGATGTCGTTGATCTGGCTGCCGATGTGGAAGTGCAGCAGCTTCAGATCGTTAAGCAGTCCGGCACGGCTCAGCCGTTCGGTGGTTTCGAGCAGTTCCGGAATGGAGAGCCCGAATTTGGCCCGGTCGCCTACAGAGCTGCTCCAGCGGCCTGTGCTGCGGGTCGAGAGCCGAGCCCGGATTCCGATCATCGGTGCGGCGCCCAGTTCTTGGCTGGCGGCGATGATCCGCTCCACTTCATCGGGTTGTTCGATTACCACCACCGGCTGTCGACCGAGTCTTCGCGCCAGGATGGCGGTCTCGATGTAGCGCTGATCCTTGTAGCCATTGCAGATCAGTAGGGCCTCTGGATCGTTCAACAACGACAGGGCAATTAGCAATTCAGCTTTGCTGCCGGCCTCAAGGCCGAAATGCCAGCGTTGACCAGCATCCACCAGTCGTTCCACCACATGGCGCTGCTGGTTGCATTTCACCGGGAACACGCCCTGGTATCGGCCGCCATAGCCGTAGTGCGCGATCGCCCGGTCAAAGGCCGCATGCAGCCGCTCGAGACGATCTTCCAGGATGTCGTCAAAGCGGATCAACAGCGGTAAGCCGAGATCCCTGGCCTGCAGGCCCTCCACCAATTCGATCAGATCGATGCTGCCGCCGCGGTCCCCGCGGGGCTGCACCGTCACATGGCCGCGGGAATTGGCCGCGAAGTAAGTGTCACCCCATCGATCGAGACCGTAGAGATCTGCTCCGTCCTGGATGGTCCAGGTGTCGGCTGTACCGGAGCGGGCCATCAGCGTCACTCAGCGCTCCAGGAGCATTCGCAGCAGGAATCTAGGCAGGGTTGTCGTTCCGAACAGTGCACAGACACCAAGTGGCTTGCCAATCGGGCCGTCGGCCACGGACGATAGCGGCGGTTTTATCCAATGTTATGGCTGCCGAACGCACCTTTATCGCCATCAAGCCCGATGGTGTTCAGCGTGGACTTGTGGGCGAGATCCTGGGGCGTTTCGAGCGCAAGGGTTTCAAGTTGGTTGGCCTCAAGCAACTGACCCCCAGCCGAGAGCTGGCTGAGCAGCACTACGGCGTGCATCGGGAGCGTCCGTTCTTTGCTGGTCTTGTTGACTTCATTACCTCCGGCCCTGTGGTGGCCATGGTGTGGGAAGGCGACGGTGTGATCGCCAGCGCCCGCAAGCTGATCGGTGCGACCAAACCTCTCGAGGCTGAGCCCGGCACGATCCGCGGTGATCTGGCCGTCAACATCGGCCGCAATGTGATCCATGGATCGGATGCTCCTGAAACAGCCCAGTTCGAGATTGGTTTGTGGTTCCAGTCCTCCGAGCTGAGCGAGTGGACGCCTTCCGATCAAGGCTGGCGCGTCGAAGGCTGATCGTTCCTTCAGGCTTATGAGCACTCAACCCCTGAGACCAGACGGTCTTGGGGGGTTTTTGTTGGCTTGAATCGATTCCAGCGGAAGTGCGGTAAGAGAGCGGCCAAGTCGTCTCGTATGGGCGTGCCAGAACAAAGATCCGCCATCAGTTCGGCTGTGGCACTGGCCATCAGAACACCGTTGCGATGGTGTCCGCAGGCCAGAAAAAGACCCGAGACCGAACTGTCGCCCAGCAGAGGGCCCTCGTCCGGTGTGCAGGGACGGAAGCCCCACCAACGCTCCATCGGAGGCCAATCAATGGCTTGGGGAAGCAGCCCGGAAATTCCGTCTTTCAAGGTGGTCTGTCCCTGGGGGGTCAGTCCTTCACTGAATCCGGCATCGCGTTCGGAGGTGGCTCCGACCACGACGAGCCCGTCCTCGCGAGGCACGAGGTAGGTGCCGGGGCCAAACACCACTCGTCTCAAGGCACCCCGCGGAGTCTGCAGGGAGAGCATTTGCCCCTTGATGGGGAACACCGGCAGCTCCGGCAGCAACTGGGCACTCCAGGCTCCGCTGCACAGCACTGCCTTGCGACAGCGCAAGGTGTTGAGCATTCCCTCGGAGTTGCGAGTGCGAACCCCTTGGAGTTGATGGTTCTCGGTCAGCAGCTCCAACACTTCCACCCCCTCCTGGAAGTGCACGCCTCGATCCACACAGGCGCTTTCCAGAGCCCGCATCAACTGGCGACGGTTGTCAATTTGGCCGTCTTGGCTGAAGAGCAAACCCGCGGCCCAGTCCGGGGCCAGGCCTGGGATTTCCTGATGCAGTTGTGCGCGATCTAGCGACTCGCCAAAGGCGGCTGTTGGGTACTGATCGCGTTCCGTAGAGCTCCGGAAGGGCACCACGATGCCAGTGGAGCGCAGACCACAGGGCAGACCGCTGTCGGCTTCGATCTGGGCGACCCAGCTGGGAACCCGGCCCAGGCTGAGCTGTCCGAGCTGCAGCAGGGCGCCGCTCAGGCCTTCGGCATGGGGGGCCAGCATGCCTGCGGCGACAAACCCTGCCGCTTCGCTGCGTCGCCGGCTGATCACGGTGACGGCTTCTCCGCGGCGCGCCAGTTGATGAGCGATCGCCAGGCCCATCAGCCCTCCACCGAGAATCAGGATCGGAGCCGATTGGTGCAGGTTTGCGCGCGGTTGTTGGGGGGTCGTCATAGGCCTGGACGCCATGAGCGCAGATTGTGGCGGACCACTAATTGACGGCAGCAGAAGACCGTGCCCCAACACACGACCATGGCGGCGAGGACTGGCCATTGCAGCGTCTCGAACCGATCTGCGATCAAAAGCCCCAGGCTCAGCGCCAAGGCGCCGAACACTGCAATTTCCTCATAAGGCTCGCCTTGAAACGTGCGTGGTTCGCGGCCTGTCACGACATCCAAAAGCATGCCGCCACCTGCGCAAGTCAGTGCAGCACAGATGGCCATCCACCACCAGTTCAAGTCTGCTTCCAAGGCGACTTGCGCTCCAATAATGGTGAACGTGGCCAAACCAACGCTGTCGCACAACCCCAGCACCTGGTTGAACCCCTTGCTGTCAGCCGCGCCTGAGCTCAAGACGCTGGTCACGAGTGACCCTGCCACCACGACCACTGCAACCACGAGCAGGTAGCTGTTGTCTTTCAAGATGAACGGCGGCGAGCGCATCCCGCCGATCAACAGGTCGCGAAGCGTGCCGCCCCCAACAGCGGGAAGCAACGTGAGGATGAAACAACCCCAAAGGTCATAGCGACGTTGCAGCGCTCGGATGAAGCCTGAGAGCGCAAAGGCTGCGGTCCCAATCAGATCAAGGCCATAGAACCAGGGAGAGGCCACCAATGTGGCGAAGGTCTGTCGTCCTGCGGGTCCGAGAGGTCCTCGCTGTGGGCCGCCGAGTTCTGAAGCTCTCCAAATGCTGAGGCTCCAGGCGTCCTTGGCTGCATGGGTGATGGCCGCGGGCTGACCGCTGCCTTCGCCGACGATCTCCGCACTGCGGGCGAAGGTCCTTGGATCCAGCAACCCAAAGCCCCGGTCGAGATCCATTAATTGGAGGATCTCCTTGAGCATTGCCCGTTGATGTTCCTTGTCGCTGCCATCCATGTAGCGCTCGGTGATGGCCACCGCTTCATCCGGATGGCGAGCGGCGTATCGCCATCCCTCGGCCAGGCACTGCAACAACCTCACGAGCTGATCGCGTTTGCGGGCATCGTTCAGATCCTCGGCACGTACGTACAGGCCGTCTTCTAGAAAACCGCTGCCTTCCTGCCCAAAACGCACAGTGAACAGATCTGTTTTGAGTTTTCCCTCGTTGAGGATGGTCTGAAACTCGTTGTAGCTCATGGCGGTGGCGCAATCGACGTTGCCATTGAGCAGGTCTTGGGCGGCGGGACGTTGCTGGATCAGTTCAACGGCCTGTAGGTCAAGTCCATGTCGTCTGAGCCAGTACCCAACATCGAACTGATCTCCGATTTTCCATGTGCCCACCCGCTTGCCAGCGAGATCATCGGCCCTGGTGACACCGGAGTCGGCATTGCAGACCAGCATCGTTCCAGGCCGTTGCAGCAGTTGGGCAATGTTCACCACATCACCCTCTCGGCGACGCAGATCCAGCGCATCCGATGACCAGGCGACGGCCACATCCACCTCGCCATCAAGCAGTCGCTGCAGACCGTTGACGGTGGGTCCACCAGGCTCGAGCGTCACGTCGAGGCTTTTTTTTCGAAACAGCTCGTGGTCCTGGGCCACGTAAAACCCTGCGAACTGCGCCTGCGGCAGCCAGCGCAATTGGACGCGGAGTGCTTCGAGATTGCCTTGCGGGCTGGATGTGGCCGGATGGGCGATTAGAGCGATGGCCATCAAGGTCGCTAGCAGGATGTTCCTCAGAAGCCGTCGCCAGCGAAGACTGCCCATGACTGATGGCCGGTGAAGCTGCATTGTGCGTCGCTTCCATAGGATCAGCCCACGCATGGAGAAGTGAGATGGCTGCGGAAAGCGCCTGGGAAGCCGTGATCGGTCTAGAGACCCATGTGCAGCTGGGCACGGATAGCAAAATCTTCACAGCGGCTTCAACCACCTTTGGAGATGACCCCAACACCCACATTGATCCGGTGGTCTGCGGCTTGCCGGGAACCTTGCCGGTGCTGAACCAGAAGGTGCTCGAGTACGCCGTCAAGGCGGCGATGGCCTTGAACCTCAACATCGCCGAACACAGCAAGTTCGACCGCAAGCAGTACTTCTATCCCGATCTGCCAAAGAACTATCAGATCTCTCAATACGACGAACCGATCGCCGAAGACGGTTGGATCGAAGTGGAGGTCGCCGAGAAGGGCAAAGACACTTACTTAAAGAAAATCGGCATTGAGCGCCTGCACATGGAAGAAGATGCAGGGAAACTCGTGCACGCCGGCAGTGATCGCCTGGCCGGCTCCACCCACTCCTTGGTGGACTACAACCGCGCCGGGGTCGCCCTGGCAGAGATTGTCAGCAAGCCAGATCTGCGCACGGGCCGTGAGGCGGCGGAATATGCCTCGGAAATCCGTCGCATCATGCGCTATCTCGGCGTCAGTGACGGAAACATGCAGGAGGGTTCACTGCGCTGTGACGTCAACATCTCCGTCCGCCGTGGACCGGATGCCCCGTTCGGCACCAAGGTAGAGATCAAGAACATGAACTCGTTTTCGGCCATTCAGAAGGCCTGTGAATACGAGATCCAACGTCAGATCAAGGCTTACGAAACTGGTGAGCCGATCGTGCAGGAAACCCGTCTTTGGGACGAGGGCAAGCAGCTCACCAAGAGCATGCGCAGCAAGGAGGGCGCCAGCGATTACCGCTATTTCCCCGACCCAGATCTGGGACCGATCGAGGTGAGTGTCGACCAGCGCGAGGGTTGGCGTTCGGAATTACCGGAACTGCCGGCGGCCAAGCGCCATCGCTACGCCGATGACTTGGGGCTGTCCCAGTACGACGCTCGGGTGCTCACCGATGAACGCCCGATGGCGGATTACTTCGAGGCCGCCGTGGCTGCAGGGGCTGACGCCAAGCTTGCATCCAACTGGATCACGGGTGACATCGCTGCCTATGTGAACAGCAATCGCCTGACCTATGGCGAGTTGCCCTTCCGTCCTGAGCAATTGGCCGAGATGGTGCAGTTAATTGATGGCGGCAAGATCAGCGGCAAGATCGCCAAGGACATTCTTCCGGAACTGCTGGAGAAAGGAGGTTCACCCAAGGCGATCGTGGATGAGCGAGGCCTCGGCATGATCAGTGATCCTGCGGCGCTCACCGCGATCGTTGAGGAGTTGCTTGCTGCTCATCCCGCTGAGGTGGAAGCCTTCCGCGGCGGGAAGAACAAGCTCCAGGGCTTCTTTGTCGGTCAGCTCATGAAGAAGACCGGCGGTAAGGCTGATCCCAAGTTGGCCAATCAGATCCTCAGCCAAAAGTTGAAGGGTTAGTTCTTGCCTTGCCTGTGCGGGCTTGGGCTGGTTCAACAACCTTCAGTTCCAAGTTGAAGTGTGGAGTGTTGTCTGATCCGTGAAGGTTGGGCTGTGTTGGACAAGTCAGCGGCTCCAGCTGCTGTTGCCGAGAGCGCCCGTGTGGCTGACGCGCACGAGTTCGGAGCCATTCACGATCTTGAAGGTGAGTCGACCTGCGTTTTGGGTCTGACTGCCAGCTGTGTCTTGCCAGTATCCGCTCACGGTGTTGCCCTGGCGCTGGCCGATGAACACATTGCGGAAGTTGCGGCCCCGTCCGTTCCAGGAGACGATCGAACCCGTTTGCCGGATTGTGTAGCTGCCGGCGTTGTTCCCTCTCCACGTGCCAGTGAGGTTGTTAGCGCTGGGTTCCGGAGCGGGTGTTGGGCTGGGCGAGCTGACCCGGCCCATGCGGAATTGCAATGCCTTCGGGACATTGCCGCCGGTGGTATTGGCATTGGCATGGAGCATGCCGTTGGAGCGTTGAATCACCCATTGGCCGTTGGCCAGTGACTGCAGCTGCAGCACTCGGCCGATCTTGTTGGCGCGGAACAGGCGGCTGCGGCTGTTGGTGGTGCAACCCCTCTGGAGTTGCAGGGCTTTCTGGTTGTTGACGCCGACCCAGCGGTTGGGGTCCTGCGTGCTGCGCAGGGCATAGGTGCCACCGTTGAGGCCATTGTGGTTGCCCAGGTCATAGACGTCAAAGGTTTCCCAACTGGTGTTCCCACCGACGCGGTCTGCTTTGGCGCCCAAGTAGGCGCCTGAGCCGATTCCTGCGCGGATGTATTGATTGGTGAGGTTTGACTTGAGGGTGTAGCGGCCGAGATATGTACCAGCTGTGCATCGGGTGGAGGCTTCGCTCGTCGCAGGGCTCATGGCGCTGAGGCCGCTCAAGCCGCTCGCGGCTACCAGGCTTAGAGCAAGGGAAGCTTTGGCGAATTGCATGATGATTGTGTGGTGAGTCGTGCAATCAGGTCGGAGGATTGTTTTGGCCTGTAAGTGAATGTTCTCTGCGGCTTTGCTGTCAGTCGATGATCTGAATCGCCTGTTGCTGTGATCTTGGTCACAGGTTGATTTCGGCGATGATGTCAATAAAAAGCTCTTCTCCCTGGCTTTGGCTGGGTGTGGCCGTTTAAGTGCGAGCCATGAGGAGTGCACGGACCTGGTCCTTCCAGGCATTCGCAGCTCCGCTGTTGTCAATCACCTGATCGGCCAGTTGGCATTTCCGCTCCAAGGGCCATTGGGCCTGGATGCGCTGCTCAGCAGCTGCGGCACTGAGTGTGTTGCGGGCGATTAGCCGTTCGCGTTGCTGCGCGGCTGTGCAGTGCACAACCCACACTTCTGTGCAAAGACTTTCCAGCCCAGCTTCATAGAGAAGTGGAATCATCAGCACCGTGATCGGCTCGCTGTTGAGGCGTTGCAGCTCGGTTTGGAAACGTGCGCGCACCAGCGGGTGCACCTGCTGTTCCAGCCACCGCCGTTCCGGTGCCTTTGCAAACACGATGCTGCCGAGCGCCTCTCGGCTTAACGCAGGTTGTGTTGGGTTAGACCCTTGCTTCAACACTGCGCTGCCATAGCGATCGATCACGGCCTGCCAGGCGGGTTCCCCCGGGGCGAGGGCGTCATGGGCGTACTGGTCGGCGTCCAAGACAGGCACATGTTGCTGGGCCAGCCAGCGGCCCACACTGCTTTTGCCGGAGGCGATGCCACCGGTCAGGCCGATGCGGCGTTGGCGAGGCATGGCGCGGCGGCAGGATGACACCAGTGTCTCGCGCGGATCCGTGGTTGCCGACAACAGCTGGGCTGCCTCTCAGTGGACTGTGGTGGAGGGAGGCGTTACTGCTCCTGCCGGTTTTCTTGCTGCCGGAATCACGGCAGGGTTGAAGGCATCGGGCAAGCCGGATCTGGCGCTTGTTCTGGCGCCGGAGGGTGCCGCCTGTGCCGGCACGTTCACCACCTCAGTGGTGCGTGCCGCCTGCGTGGATCTTTGCGCTGAACGGTTGGTCTCCAATGGCGGCCAGGCCCGAGCAGTGCTGATCAATTCGGGTCAGGCCAATGCCTGCACGGGCGATCGTGGCTTGATCGACAGTCAGCGGGCCACGCAGGCCCTGGCGGATCGTTTGGGTGTGGACGCTGATCAGGTGCTGATCTGCTCCACAGGTGTGATCGGTGTGCCGATTCCGATGGAGGTGTTGCTTGGTGGCCTGAACCCTCTCGTGGAAGCCTTGGATGCCGAGGGTGGAGCTGCTGCTGCCGGAGCCATCCTCACCACCGATCTGGTGGAGAAGCAGATCGCCTTGGAAGCCACCCTGGCTGGGCGCCGGGTCCGGCTCGGGGGGATGGCCAAAGGATCGGGGATGATCCATCCCGACATGGCCACCATGCTCGGGTATCTCACCTGCGATGCGGGGGTCCCGGCCGATGTGTGGCAGGCCATGGTGCAGCGTGTTGTTCAGCGCTCGTTCAATGCCATCACGGTGGATGGTGACACCAGCACCAATGACACGGTGCTGGCCTTTGCCGCTGGTGAGCCCCTTCCAGGCACGGCTTTTGCAGCGTTAGAGGAGGGGCTGACCCAGGTGGCGCAACATCTGGCGCGCGCCATTGCCCGCGATGGGGAGGGAGCCACTTGTCTGATCGAGGTGCAGGTGCAGGGCGCCCCGTGCGAGCAGGACGCTGTGCGTATGGCTCGCACAATTTGCGGGTCATCGCTGGTCAAGACCGCCGTGCATGGCAGAGATCCCAACTGGGGGCGGATCGTTGCGGCTGCGGGGCGTTCCGGTGTGGCATTTGATCCTGATGCTGTGGCCCTCTGGATCGGCGATCACCAACTAATGGCCGATGGCCAGCCCCTCGCCTTCGATCGCTCGGCGGCCTCCATCTACCTGAGCGATCGGGCCTGTGGGAGCTATCTGAACGATGACGTCGTCCTCATCCGTCTGCACGTCGGCACGGGGCCAGGCTCTGGATCCGGCTGGGGCTGTGATCTTTCGGATCAATACGTGCGCATCAATGCCGATTACACCACTTGAACCGTGCGCTGATTCGTGCGTCATCTGCGATCAGGCGCGAGGATGCCACCACCGATTGTTCGGCGTCGATTCAGCGGAGTCCTGAGATGACCACCACCACTTCTGAAAAGAAGCGGCCGAAGCGCCCTCGGTTCTGGGTGGGGCCTCTGGTGGCTGGTTCGTGTTTCGCTCTGGGTTATGGCATCACGCAGCGCGTCGTGATGCTGCGCCAAGGTCAGCAAGACCCGCAGCAGGCATCGTTTCAACAAAGCAGTTTTCCCGGTCAGTCCCTCGATTCCCTGCGAAGTTTTTATGGGGCTGACCAGCCCTTGATGGGCGATGTGACGGCTAAGGAAGCTCGTGATGCTGAGAAACGCCAGATGTTTGATGAAGCCGAGGCGATTGCCGCTGAAGATGAACAACGCGAGGAGCAGCAGGCGGCTCTGCGTGAGCCGGAGTCGTCTTTGCCAGCGGATGATCTAAGTCCCCAACCGGCTCCTGTGCTGCCAGCGGCGGAGGAAACGAACGCGCCCGACCCAGGCCTCCCACTCTCTCCAACGCTCGAACCTGGAGTGCAGGAGCCAGATGCTGGCTTCCCGGCTGATCCTGCGCAGGAGGCCCCGGTTCAAGCGGACTCAGGGCCGCCGGCAGTGTTGCCCGTGTCAGAACCCCTCCGCATACCGCAACCCACGTTTGATCCGCAAAACGTCCTCACGCCGCCGATGGCGCCACCAAATCCTTGATGCCCGTCGCGTGAGCGCCATGGGATCTGCCACAGTTTCTTCACTGAATCAATGGCCATGACTCCCCCGGACGCCCTGATCAGAGCGGCCATGAATCGCCTCATTGCCCGCGTCGGCGAAGGCGTGGCCGACGCGGCAGCAGGTGTTGCTGTGGCAGTTCAGGATGCTCCCGATCGCATCCGTCAGGAATGGGATCTGTTTCAGGAAGAAGTCAAGGCTGAAGCAGAACGCCTCCAACAAACAACCGCTTCGGGGTCCACTTCAGCGCAGGCCAGCGATCCGGAGTCTCCTGAGCCCCTTCAGCAACGCATCGATCGCTTGCGTGCGCAGGTCGCTGAACTCAGCATGCGGCTGGAGGAGCGACCTTGAACCGCTGGCGGGGTCGCTCTCTCCCCTGGCGCAGGGGCCTGAGGGCGTTACGGATCTGGCGCTCCGTGCTGGTCCTTTTGGTGTTGTTGTGGTGGGACAGTCGCAGCTGGAGCTATCCCGGTGGCATGACGCCGGAGCGGCGTCAGACCCGCCAGCAGCACAGGGCTCGCTGGCTGACGGCAGAGCTTCTGCAACTGGGTTCTGCTTTTATCAAGCTTGGGCAGCTGTTGTCCGCTCGGCCCGATGTTCTGCCTGCTGGCTGGGTCGCTGAACTGGCTGAGCTGCAGGACAAAGTTCCCGCCTTCCCGTTTGATCAGGCCCAGGCCTTGCTGGAAGAAGAGCTCGGTGCCCGCTGCGCCGAAATCATCGATCTGGACGAGCAACCACTCGGCGCGGCTTCACTCGCGCAGGTGCATCGCGCCAGCCTTCGCAGCGGACGCCAGGTGGTGCTCAAAATCCAGCGCCCGGGGCTCGAGGGTCTGTTCCGCCTTGATCTGGAGGTGATGCAACAAGTGGCGGCAGTGCTGCAACGCCATCCCCAGTGGGGGCGAGGGCGTGACTGGGTGGCTATTGCCCAGGAGTGTCGGCGGGTGTTGCTGCGCGAGCTTGATTTCCGTCTTGAGGCGCAGCATGCCGCCCGTTTCCGTCAGCAGTTTCTGGATGAGTCCCGCATCCGGGTGCCCGGGGTGATCTGGGAGCTCAGCACCCGTCGTGTGTTGTGTCTCGACTACATGCCCGGGATCAAGATCAACGACCGCCCGGCGCTGCTGGAGGCGGGAATTGATCCCTCCGAAGTGGCCGAGATCGGTGCTGCAAGTTATCTGCAGCAATTGGTCCGCTATGGCTTTTTCCACGCCGACCCGCACCCCGGCAATCTCGCGGTGGCCAGCGATGGTGCTCTCATCTACTACGACTTCGGAATGATGGGTCAGTTATCCGAGCGCCTGCGTCGCCGCCTTGGCTCCATGGTCAGCGCAGCTGCCGCGCGCGATGCATCCCTGCTGGTGGAGGAGATGCAGGCTGCCGGGGTGATTGCTGGGGATGTTGACCCCGGCCCGGTGCGTCGGCTGGTGCGCTTGATGCTCAGAGATGCGCTGACGCCTCCCTTCAGTGCCTCAGTCATCGACAAGCTCTCGGCCGATTTGTATGAGCTCGTTTATGGCCAGCCTTTCCGCTTGCCAGTGGAGCTGATTTTTGTGATGCGAGCCCTCTCCACCTTTGAAGGCGTCGGTCGCAGCCTTGATCCTGGATTTACGCTGGTCGGGATCGCCAAGCCCTATCTGCTGCCTCTCATGACGTCCAGTGGATCCGGCTCCAGTGATCTCTTCAATGAACTCGGCCGTCAGGTCGGTGCTTTGAGTTCCCGGGCGGTGGGGATCCCGCGCCGTTTGGATGAAAGTCTTGAACGTCTTGAGCAAGGCGATCTGCAACTGCAGATCCGCATGGGTGAATCCGATCGTCAGTTCCGGCGGATGGTCACCGCGCAGCACTCCATCGGTCAGTCCGTGTTGCTTGGTGGACTGGCTGTGGCGGCAGCCTTGATGGGAGCCAGTGCCCGACCCCTCTGGGCTTTGCTGCCTTTGGGTGCGGCGGTCCCGGTGGGTATGGGATGGCTGAAGTTGCAGGTCAAGCTGCGCAAGGACTCTCGGCTGGAATCGCTGTCATCCCAACAACGCTGACGGCAGTAGAAGTTGCAGCAATCAAAAATCCACCCATGGCCCAGTGGTTGCTGAGGCCTGGGTGGATGGATTGAACGGTAGGGAAAGCGAGCCCGCTCAGGCCTTGCCGCGGGGGCCTTGACCGACAGCACCGGCGTACACCGCCTGGCTGCCCAGCTCGTCCTCGATGCGCAGCAGCTGGTTGTATTTGGCAACCCGCTCGCTGCGGCTCAGGGAGCCGGTCTTGATCTGCCCGGCACGGGTGGCAACCGACAGGTCAGCAATGGTGGTGTCTTCCGTTTCGCCACTGCGGTGGCTGATCACGCTGGTGTAGCCGGAGCGGCCGGCCAGATCGATGGCCTGCAGGGTTTCGGTGAGCGAACCGATCTGGTTCACCTTGATCAGGATGGAGTTGGCGGTGGCGCTGTCGATTCCCTGCTGCAGGCGTTTGGTGTTGGTGACGAACAGATCATCACCCACCAGTTGCACCTTGCTGCCCAGGCGCTCGGTCAGCAGTTTCCAACCCTCCCAGTCGTCCTCTGCGAGGCCATCTTCGATGGACACGATCGGAAACTTCTCCACCAGCTGCTGCAGCTGCCCGACCATCTCGGCGCTGTCGTAGCTGCCGCCATCAAAGGCATAGCGGCCGTTCTCGAAGAATTCGGTGCTGGCGACATCAAGGGCCAAAGAGATCTGTTCGCCAGGCTTGTAACCCGCCTTCGTGATCGCTTCCACCAGAATTTCGCCGGCTTCCACATTGCCAAGGTCAGGGGCGAATCCCCCTTCGTCACCCACCGCGGTGCTCATGCCCTTGTCGCTGAGCAGTTTCTTCAGCGTGTGGAACACCTCGGTCCCCATGCGCAGGGCTTCGCGGAAGCTGGGCGCACCGTGAGGCACCAGCATGAATTCCTGGAAGTCCAGGCTGTTGGCGGCATGGGCGCCACCGTTGATCACATTCATCAGTGGCACCGGCAGCAGCGATGCCATCGGTCCTCCCAAGTAGCGGTAGAGAGGAATGCCAAGGCCGTTGGCGGCGGCGCGTGCATTGGCCATGCTCACCGCGAGGATGGCGTTGGCTCCGAGGTTGGACTTGTTGTCGCTGCCATCCAGTTCAAGCATGGCGGCATCCACGGCGGCTTGATCCAGAGCGGAGAGGCCGCACAGGGCCGGAGCGATGCGCTCTTCAATGTGATTCACCGCCTGAGTCACACCTTTGCCCATGTAGCGATCACCGCCGTCTCGCAGCTCGTGGGCCTCATGGGCTCCGGTGCTGGCACCACTGGGGACGATGGCGCGTCCGCTGGCACCACCCTCGAGCAGCACTTCAGCTTCCACCGTGGGATTGCCGCGGGAGTCGAGCACCTCACGGGCCACGATGGTATCGATGACGAGATCGAGGGAATCGAACACGTGATGCGGATCGAAGACCTGGCGATCCTATGAGTCGCCCTGCCGCCTGGCACTGTGTCGGTCTGCACCAATGCCAACCGTCCCCTTTTGGTTGAGCATGAGCAGGCTGGATGCACCATGCTGGTAACAGCGATACGTCCAGATCATGCGCATGCTCCACACCATGCTCCGGGTGGGTGATCTGGAGCGCTCGTTGACCTTCTACACAGAAGTGCTGGGCATGCAGTTGTTGCGCCGCAAGGACTTCCCATCAGGTCGTTTCACCCTGGCGTTCGTCGGCTACGGAGATGAAAAGGACAACACCGTTCTCGAGCTCACCCACAACTGGGATACGCAGAGTTATGAGCTCGGTGATGGGTATGGCCACATTGCGCTTGGAGTGCAAGACATTTATGCCACCTGCGCTGGAATCGCCGGCAAGGGGGGCCGGGTGGTGAGGGAGCCCGGGCCGATGAAGCACGGCAGCACGGTGATCGCGTTTGTGGAAGACCCGGATGGATACAAGGTCGAGTTGATCGAGCAGTCGTCCCGTTCTGCTTCCGCCTAAGTGAGGCCGACTGCGATGACGTCTGACTTTGGCGTGATGCCACAGCCTCCTGCCAGTCTCACAGTGGAGCCCGATCGCTTCAGCGATGACGCCTGGGAACTCCTGCTCTGCGCTCAGGACTCTGCGCGTCGTTGGCGTCACGGCGATCTAGACGTGGAGCACCTCATCCAGGCGCTGTTTACCGATCCACGCTTTCAGGTGGAGGTGGATTCTCTGGCGTTGCCACGCGATCAACTGCTCGATCAACTCGAGGGCTTTCTGGCTGAACAACCCATGGCCCGAGCCGATGAGCTGTTCGTCGGTGAAGACCTCGAAACACTGCTGGAAGCGGCGGACCGGGTCCGCGGTCTTTGGGGATCGCGCTTGATCGAGTTGTCGCATCTGCTGATTGCCATCGGACGTGATCCGCGCATTGGTGCGGATCTGCTCGCGCGTTATGGCTTGCCCGCCGATCGTCTCGAGGCTGAACTGCGTCGCCCCACGCCGAGCGCTCCCCCCCGTGTTCCTGAGCCTGAGCCTGTGGCTCGTGCCGCGGCGCCGTCCTCGGTCATCCCCTCGATGGCCGCCCCCCCAGCTGTCGAGCCGCCTTCCATCTCCGCTTCTTTGGATGCGACTCCAGGGGGGAGCGAGCGATTGACAGCAGCCGATGAGGTGGGGCTTGAGCCTGCTCCTGCGCCTGAACCCACGGCCTTGGATCGTTATGGCCGTGATCTCACCGCCGCTGCGGCAGCGGGACGGCTCGATCCGGTGATCGGCCGCGATGCCGAGATCCGTCGCTTGATCAAGGTCTTGTCGCGTCGGGGCAAAAACAATCCAGTGCTGATCGGTGCTCCGGGGGTGGGCAAAACCGCGATCGCAGAACTGTTGGCCCATCGGATCGTTGCTGGTGAAGTGCCGGAATCACTCCAGGGTCTGCGTTTGGTGGCTCTGGATGCAGGCGCGTTGATCGCTGGCGCCAAGTTCCGTGGTCAGTTCGAGGAACGACTTCGCGAAGTGTTGCAAGAGGTGAGCGATCCCGAAGCGGGTGTGGTGTTGTTCATCGATGAGTTGCACACCGTGGTCAACAGCGACCGCTCCAGTGCCGATGCCGGCAGTCTGTTGAAACCTGCGTTGGCTCAAGGTGACCTGCGTTGCATTGCAGCCACCACCCCTGAGGACTATCGCCGCACCGTTGAGAAGGACCCCGCCCTCAACCGACGCTTTCAGCAGGTACCGATCACGGAGCCATCCATCGATCTCAGCGTGGAGATCTTGCGCGGCGTCAAGGAGCGCTACGAGCTCCATCACGGCGTAACGATCACGGATGCTGCGGTGACGGCTGCGGCCCGCCTGGCTGATCGCTACATCAGCGACCGCTGCCTGCCTGACAAGGCCATCGATTTGATTGATGAGGCGGCGGCGCAGCTCAAGATGGACGTGACCTCCAAACCGCAGGTGGTGGAGGACGCTGAGATGGATCTGCGGCGGGTGGAGCTGGCGGTCCTGGCTGCTGAGCAGGCCCCGGAAGCCGAACGCGTGCAGCTGCAGCGGCAGCGACTCGAAGCCTCGGCCCAGCTCACTCAGCTGCGTGAGCGCTGGCAGGCTGAGCGGGAACAGCTTCAGGAGTTACGCCAGCTTCTCCAGGAGGACGAAGATCTGCGCCACGCCATTGCCGAGGCGGAGCGCCAGGGCGATCTGGAAGAGGCGGCCCGTCTGCAGTACGACCAGCTGCATCGTCTTCAGCAGCGGCGCAGTGATCTCGAGGCGGCCTTAGCGCAGGATCAGGCCAATGGCACCTCCCTCCTGCGTGAGCAGGTGGAAGCGGAAGACATCGCCGATGTGGTCGCCCGCTGGACCGGAATCCCGATCCAGCGACTGCTCGCCGGAGAACGTCAGAAACTGCTGGAACTGGATCAACGGCTCGGTGAGCGTGTGATCGGTCAACCGGATGCGGTGCAGGCGGTGGCAGCGGCCATCCGGCGTGCCCGCGCCGGCATGAAGGACCCCCGTCGGCCTGTGGGTTCGTTCTTGTTTCTTGGCCCCACTGGCGTTGGCAAAACGGAGCTGGCCAAAGCTCTTGCCGATCAGTTGTTCGATGAAGACGAGGCGATGGTGCGCCTCGACATGAGCGAGTTCATGGAGCGCAACGCGGTGGCGCGCCTGCTCGGAGCGCCTCCGGGGTATGTGGGATACGAGGAAGGCGGTCAGCTCACTGAAGCGGTGCGTCGCCGGCCTTACGCCTTGCTGCTTCTGGATGAGGTGGAGAAAGCCCACCCCGATGTGTTCAATGTGTTGTTGCAAGTGCTCGATGACGGGCGGCTCAGCGACTCACAAGGGCGCACCGTTGATTTCCGTCACACCGTCGTGGTCATGACGAGCAATCTGGCCAGCCGCGCCATTCTTGATTCAGCCCGTCGGGCACAGGCGGGCGAGGCTTCGGCCGACGACACAGCCCTCGAGGCTGCCGTGGATGAGGCCTTGGGGCGTCATTTCCGACCGGAATTCCTCAATCGGATCGACGAAGTGATCCGCTTCAAGCCGCTGGGTCTTCAGGACTTGGGCCGGATCGTGCGTCTGCAGTTGGCAGATCTCTCCAAGCTGCTTTGCGAGCAGGGCTTAGAACTGCGCGTTGAAGACAGTGTGATTGAGGCGCTGGTTTCCCAGGGGCATGAACCGGAGTTCGGCGCCAGGCCACTACGCCGGGTGCTGCGTCGTCGTTTGGAAAACCCGCTGGCCACCGAGCTGCTGGAGGAACGCTTCAGCGGTGCGCAAGCGGTGCGGGTCCTGGCCGGAAGCGATCCGTCTGAGCCGTTCCGCTTCGAGCCGGAATAACCCTCTGAAGGCGTCCGGTACGATTGTCGTTTGCTGTCACGTGCCATCTGAGCCGGCGTCAGCACCGGCCCAGACGAGTTTGTGATCCGTCATCCGTGACCAGCCCCACTTCCGAGGACACCGCAGCAGTAACGCCGCCGCCTTCATCCGGCCCTGAACAGCCTGGGAAAAAGGGCGGATTTCTGCAGGCCACTTTCGAGGAATTGAAGCTTGTCGTTTGGCCCAGCCGGCAGCAGCTGTTCAGTGAATCGATCGCGGTGATCCTGATGGTCAGCCTCTCTGCTGCTGCCATCGCTGCCCTGAGCCGTTTCTACGGCTGGGCTGCATCTCAGGTCTTCCGTTGACAGCGTTTTCGCCTGCCGACGCCGTGACCTGCTTCGTTCGTCCCTTTTCTGTCCTGACCTGTGTCTGATCTCGATCAAAGCCAGCCGGATACCAGCGAGGTGCTGGATCTGCCTGCGCCGAACGACGGCGAGGACGGCACGCTGGAGACGCCTGCAGTCCGCACCGGTGTCGCCCGTTGGTATGCCATTCAAGTGGCATCCAGCTGTGAAAAAAAGGTGAAAGCCACGTTGGAGCAACGGGCGGTGACCCTGGGTGTGAGCAATCGCATCCTGGAGATCGAGATCCCAGAGACCCCCGCCGTGAAGGTCAAGAAGGACGGCAGCCGCCAATCCACTGAAGAAAAGGTCTTCCCTGGCTACGTGCTGGTGCGCATGGTGCTGGACGAAGACACGATGATGGCGGTGCGCAGCACGCCAAACGTCATCAACTTCGTTGGTGCTGAGGATCGCCGCGCCACGGGTAAAGCGCGCGGTCACATCAAACCCCGTCCGCTCAGCCGCCAGGAAGTGGATCGCATCTTTAAGCGTGCCGCTGAGAAGAAGACCGTCGTCAAGGTGGATCTCACCGAAGGTGATCAGATCCTTGTGACGGCTGGACCCTTCAAGGATTTCCAGGGCGAAGTGATCGAGGTATCCGGTGAGCGCAGCAAGCTCAAGGCACTGCTGTCGATCTTCGGCCGCGAGACGCCTGTGGAACTCGAGTTTTCTCAAGTGAGCAAGCAGAACTAATGCTGGCGGCGGCCGTCTCCCTGCGGAGGGCGGCCTATGGGATGGTTCACCATCCCGCCGTACCTGCCCCGAGGGTCAGGTGATCCGCAGATGTTCAACTCCGTCCGCCGATGGCCAAGAAAGTCGTAGCTGTGATCAAGCTGGCCCTTCAGGCCGGCAAAGCCAACCCTGCACCGCCCGTGGGCCCTGCCCTCGGTCAGCACGGTGTCAACATCATGGCGTTCTGCAAGGAGTACAACGCTCGCACCCAGGACAAGGCTGGGTTCGTGATCCCGGTGGAGATCTCGGTCTTCGAAGACCGCAGCTTCACCTTCATCACCAAGACGCCTCCCGCGTCGGTGCTGATCACCAAGGCTGCCGGAATCGCTAAGGGTTCCGGTGAGTCCGCCAAGGGAAGTGTTGGCTCCATCAACCGCTCCCAACTCGAGGAGATCGCCAAGACCAAGCTCCCCGATCTCAACTGCACCAGCGTTGAGTCGGCCATGCGCATCATCGAAGGCACCGCTCGCAACATGGGCGTTGCCGTCAGCGACTGACGCCACTTGCGCCAGTTCTCATTCAACTCTGATTCCTTTTCGGGGGAGACCTCGCGGTCGTCTGAACCCCATCCAAGCCATGCCCAAACTCTCAAAACGCCTGGCCAGCCTCGTCACCAAGGTTGAAGAGCGCGCCTACGAGCCGCTCGAAGCCATTCAGCTGGTGAAGGACAACGCCAACGCCAAGTTCGACGAAACCATGGAGGCGCACGTGCGCCTGGGGATCGACCCCAAATACACCGACCAGCAGCTGCGCACCACCGTTGCGCTGCCCCATGGCACCGGTCAGACCGTTCGTATCGCCGTGGTCACCCGCGGTGAAAAGGTGGCTGAAGCCAAAGCCGCAGGTGCCGAGCTCGCCGGTGATGAAGATCTGGTTGAGGCCATCAGCAAAGGCGAAATGGATTTCGACCTGCTGATCGCAACCCCGGACATGATGCCCAAGGTGGCCAAGCTGGGACGCGTACTCGGTCCTCGTGGTCTGATGCCGAACCCCAAGGCCGGCACCGTTACCACCGATTTGGCTTCCGCCATTAATGAATTCAAAGCCGGCAAGCTTGAATTCCGTGCTGATCGCACCGGCATTGTCCACGTGCGTTTCGGCAAAGCCAGCTTTGACGCGGCCAAGCTGCTCGACAATCTGAAGACCCTTCAGGAAACGATCGATCGCAACAAGCCCAGCGGTGCCAAAGGTCGTTACTGGAAGAGCCTGTATGTGACATCCACCATGGGCCCTTCGGTTGAAGTTGATTTCGCTGCTCTGCAGGACATCAATCAGGACGGTTGATTCACGACCACCGTGGATGATTCAACTGTGCATCACACTTCAGAGCCCTCACTCAAGTGAGGGCTCTGTTGTATGTTTAAGAGCTGGCGAAAGCCAGACAACGGGCACGCGCCCGGCCTAAGACAGCGGGTTGTCTTAATCAATTCCTTGAGTTGATTCAAGCCATAAATCCTGCCGAGGCAGACGCGACGATGTTTTCCCTTATGGGATTGGATCGACACGCGGCCTCGTCTCTTTCGGGAGCACTGATCGGCCGTGTGTCCAGCTTGTTCCCCCGATCCGATCCAATTCCTATGGGCCGCACTCTGGAGAGCAAGCAACAGATCGTCGAAGAGCTCAAGCAGCTCCTCGGTGAGGCCGAAATGGCACTGGTCCTGGATTACCAGGGTCTTTCCATCAAGGAAATGTCTGATCTGCGGACTCGTCTGCAGGCCAGCAGCGGCGTTTGCAAGGTGACCAAAAACACCTTGATGCGTCGTGCCATCGATGGTGACAGTGCTTGGTCCAACCTCGATTCTCTTCTCAGCGGAACCAACGCCTTCGTTCTGGTTAAGGGCGATGTCGGCGGCGCCGTGAAGGCTGTTCAGGCCTTCCAGAAGGAAACCAAAAAGTCCGAAACCAAGGGCGGCCTCTTTGAAGGCAAGCTCCTGTCTCAGGATGAGATCAAAGCCATCGGCGACCTTCCCACCAAGGAAGTGCTCATGGCCCAAATCGCTGGTTCCATCAATGCCGTCGCCACCAAGGTGGCTGTGGGCATCAACGAGGTTCCCTCCGGTCTTGCTCGAGCGCTCAAGCAGCACGCCGAATCCGGCGAAAGCTGAACGCCTTCGACCTGACTGTCTATCTGATCTGTTGCTGATTCCCAACCATGTCTGCAAAAACCGACGAAATTCTCGAATCGCTGAAGTCTCTTTCTCTGCTTGAAGCTTCCGAGCTTGTTAAGCAGATCGAAGAAGCTTTCGGTGTGTCTGCTGCCGCTTCCGCTGGTGTGGTGATGGCTGCTCCCGGCGCTGCTGGTGCCGGTGGTGGTGAAGCCGCTGAAGAGAAGACCGAATTTGATGTTGTGTTGGAGAGCTTCGAAGCTTCCTCCAAGATCAAGGTCCTCAAAGCCGTGCGCGAAGCCACCGGTCTGGGCTTGGGCGATGCCAAGGCCATGGTCGAGGCTGCTCCCAAAACCATCAAGGAAGGCGCGTCCAAGGACGATGCCGAGGCCCTCAAGAAGTCCATCGAAGAGGCAGGCGGCAAGGTCACCCTCAAGTGATCACCTCAGGACAGCAGCACCGTCTGTTGTCCACTGTCCGTTGACTCTGCCGACCTTCGGGTCGGCTTTTTTATTGGCGCATTAAAAAAGCTCCGCCAAAGGCAGAGCTCTGAGGTGAAGCGCATTTCAGGAGTCTGTCCTTGTTTCGACCCTGGAGAGGCGCTCATCACTCCTCACACATTCACAAAATAAAAAAAGACCTACCGAGTTGTGTCTGGAGCTGGGCGAATTATCAACTGTCCCTGGTCAGGGGCGGTAGGGGATGACTTCCAGGCGAATGGGTCCCCGTTGCAGTCCTTGATTGGATTGCATGGGCTGCGACGGCATGGGAGGAAGGCCAGCGGTGAAGGCTCTCGCTCTGCGTTCTGAGGTCTGATTCGCGGCGATCAACGTTGTGAGCGGCTGGGCATTGGCGAAGTAGACGTGACTGAGGGTGCGTCCCTGGTACACCCGACGCTCGAGCGACCAGCCAGGCTCCAGTGTCAGCTTGACGAACGCATTTTTGTCGCGACGCACGTTGTTAGCTCGAGCCACGGTGAAAGCGCTGCCTCGGTCGGGATTGGTGGCCTGGAGGATCAGCCCATCGCGGCTCTGGTTTAAGCGCAGGCGGAAGCGTCGATCAACGTCTGTTCCTGAGGTGCGCAGGGAGTAGCCATTGCTATCGAGATAGCGGCTGCAGACCCCGGTGAAATCAAAGGAATTCAAAGAAGGATTCATCAAGCCGTCGCGGCGCTCCTCCCAGCAGAGAGGTCGCGCCTTGATCTGCTCCAGCACCAAGAGCTTCCAGCGGTCCTGTCCGACGGGTTGAGCCAGGATCGCGAAGCGTTCTTCCTCAAGAGGACGGCTATCGAAGAGGGCACGGGTCCAGCCGGGAAAACTGCCGGCCGCCACCGCCAATCCCAGCGCTGCAGCACCCAGCGCAGCTCTGCGGAAGTAGGTTCGGCCCATGGCCCAGACCTCCTGGGTGTCGAAGAACCGAGTTGTACCGAGAAGGGGTGGCGTGATCAATGGCTAAGGCCGATGGCAGAGGTCGTGTCGTGGCTGCAGCCACCGATGGAGCCTGCAGCGGCAATCCCGGTCCCGGGGGTTGGGGAGCCTTGATTCGCTTCGAAGACGGCAGTGTGGAGGAGTTCGGCGGTGCCGATCCGGCTACCACCAACAACCGTATGGAGCTTCAGGCGGCACTGGAGATGCTGGAGCGGTTGGCGGAGCTTCCGCGTCACCCCGATTTGGTGCTGCGCACCGACAGCAAATATCTGATTGATGGCCTCAGCTCTTGGATGCCCGGGTGGAAGCGCAAGGGATGGAAAACGGCCGCTGGAAAACCGGTGCTCAACCAGGATCTCTGGCAGGCTCTTGATCAGGCGCGCCTGGCTGACGTGCCGCTGCGTTACGTGAAAGGCCACAGCGGTGATCCCGATAACGATCGTGTGGATCAGATCGCTGTGGCCTACTCCAAGGGAACTGCGCCGCGCCTTAAGCGGGGGAGTCAATCCACGCCAGTAAAAGCTGTTGATCCGACTGCTGACGACCCGACTTCTGCCAATGCGCCGGCACCAGCAGCGTTGCAGCAGTTGCTGACGCGCTTGGAATTGGCTGACCGTCTCGCGGAGGGAGGTTTTGCCCTGTCGACTGTGGAGTTGGCTCAGCTGGTGGAGCAACCACTCACGCGTCTGGTAGAGCGTCAGGACAGCTGGCGCTGGCGCGATTGGCTGGTGGAGCCAATGGATGGGGATCGCTGGCGGTTGCGCCGCGCCGAGGCAGGATCAAGACAGTCGAGGAATCCCGATGGCTGAGCCGTCAGCCTCCGCGGTGATGAGCACCGCAGGTTTTTATCGGCGCTGGCTTGGTCCTGTGCTGGCCAAGGATGAAGGCGTGGATGCCGAGCAGCTCAGCCGCGCAGCGTTGCAGGCACTCGGTCAGCTCAGTCTTCGCAGGCAGTGGCCAGGACTGTCGGGTGTTTTGGACGGTGTAGGCGCGGAGCTCCAGCGTCGTGATCTGCGTCTTGAGCAGGTGCTGTTCGGCTGCCGCTTCAGCAATCCCGTCGGTCTGGCTGCTGGTTTTGACAAGAACGGTGTTGCTGCGGGGGTCTGGGATCGTTTCGGATTCGGTTTTGCTGAGGTGGGCACCGTCACCTGGCATGCCCAGCCCGGTAATCCGCGGCCGCGGCTGTTCCGTCTGGCCGACGAGCGGGCGGCGCTCAACCGGATGGGCTTCAACAACAATGGTGCAGAAGGGATGCGTCGCACGCTGGAGCGACAGGTGCTGCCGCCTCGTGGCCAGCGGCCAGCTGTGCTTGGCATCAATTTGGGCAAATCCAAGGTCACGCCCCTGGAGTTGGCGCCCGATGATTACGCCTCGTCGCTGGAGCTGCTGGCTCCTCTGGCCGACTATGCGGTCATCAATGTCAGTTCACCGAACACACCAGGGCTTCGGGATCTGCAGGACGCGACGCAGCTGCGCCGCTTGGTGGAACGGTTGCGCCGGCTGCCGGGGTGTCCTCCTTTACTGGTGAAAATTGCACCGGATCTCGAGGATGACGCGATCGATGGCATCGCGCGCCTGGCCTACGAGGAAGGCCTGGCCGGTGTGATCGCCGTCAACACCAGCCTTGACCGCCTTGGACTAGAGCGTCGGGTGATCAGCCAGACCGGGCGAACCCTGCAAGAGGAGGCAGGTGGTCTCAGCGGTGATCCACTCAGGACACGAGCCCTTGAGGTGTTGCGGCGTCTGCGTGCCACCGCTGGGCCTGCCTTGCCCCTGGTCGGTGTTGGAGGCATCAGCACACCTGAGGCCGCCTGGGAGCGGATCGCCGCTGGAGCGTCCTTGGTGCAGCTCTACACCGGATGGATCTTTGAAGGTCCGGATTTGGTGCCGCGGGTGTTGGAGGGACTGCTGGATCAGCTGGACCGTCACAGCTTCCGCAACATTCGTGAGGCGGTCGGAAGCGGCGCGCCCTGGCAGTAATCGATACTCTGCGATCAAGTCATGGATTCACCGGCTCGGAGTTGCATGGTGGTGCTGGCTGACCTGCGTGATCGTTTCCCCGCCCTTGACGGCTGGTTGGTGCAGTTTCAGGGGCTGCTGGAGCCAAGCCGTGTTGTGCTGGCTCCGGAGGATGACTGCTTGCATCTCGCCTTGTGCTCACAGGGGGAGCGGCAGATCGCTTCGCTGGCCTTGCCTCCGGATCTCTGTCGCATGGGACAGCCTCTCGACCATCTTGCGCTAGGGGAAACGATTGCAGATCTGCTGCTGGAACGGGGGCTGATTCCTGCCAGGGTCAGCGTGGACTTGCTCTTGCCGCTCTCCAGCTGTCAGTGGCGGGTGGTTCAGGGTGCCGAACCTGGCCAAGCTCTGGATGTGGACGCTCTGAGGGCGTTGCAGCCTGATCTCGGCTGGTCGCTGTCCCTTCAAGAGAGCTATCTCGACCTACTACCCCTGCCCCGCGCCGACCGAACGCTCGTCATGGGCACCGATCGCCTGTTGCTGCAGTCATGGATTGAGACCTTGGCAACTGCTGATCTCTCCGTGCGTCGTGCTGAATGGTTGCTGTCAGCTGCATTCCGTGGTCTGTCCACGGCCTGGGGGAATCGCGAGGAGCGACTGGTCTGGCTGGTGGAGCAAGGCAGTCGCTGGCGGCTGCTATTGCTGCACGGTGGCTGTCCGGATGTGGATCTCGCGCTTGAAGCCGTCGAACTGTCAGCACTGCGAAAGGAGGTCCAGGCGCTGGTCCAGGCCTGGTGTGAGCCACAGGAGCGGGTGGGCTGGTGGGTGACCGCGTCCCCGCAATGGCAGGGGCGGTGGGCGCCTGAGCACGACCCTCAGCAAGGACGACTGCACTCGGATGCCGAGATGTCGCTCCTGGATCTGGCGTTGACGGCCCCTCAAGAGGTAGCGGCATGAGCGCCAAGCCTGAACAGCAGTCGTTGCCAAATCTGTTGCGGGAGCGTCGCCAGGAGCTGGGTCTGCCGGCTGAGGTTCCGCCATGGCGTTCCAGCCGTTTCCTCTTACTGCGTGGTTCGCTGATCGGAGTGGGGGGACTGCTGATCGCACTGGTGTCGCTAGTGCTGCTTCATTGGTCTGAATCAAGCCAGTTGCGGCAGTTGCGGGCGTTGGAGCCAGTGGAGCAGCAGCTGCAAGCGTTAGAGGCACGTCTCAGCGCAGACCGACGTCGCGCGGATTCGCTTCGCAAGGACAATCTCAAGATTGCCGAGACCTTGGTCGCTGTCCCGTCTGGGTCGCCTCTGTTGGAGCAACTGCGCCGAGTCACACCGGTGGGCGTCCGGCTCGAGGACGTCTCCGTGCTGGGTGATCGCATCCAGGTTTCAGGAACGGCGGTCGCCGGCGGCGCCCCGGGACCGCTGGAGCGGATCAATGCTCTGGTGCTCAATCTGGAAGCCTTGCCGATCTCTCAACCCGGCGGGGTGGAGGTGGTGAAAGTAACCCGGGATGATGAGCAGCCGTCGGTCAGCTTCAGTCTCGACTGGGCTCTGGATGCTCAACGCAGACCTTCAATCCAGCAACTGCAGCAGTTGGGGGCTTCGGGCTTGGTTCAGCGCTATCGCTTGCTGGAACAGCAGGGAGTGGCGCCATGACCAACCTCAGTCCTGATCGGCCAGCCTGGCGAGCCCAGATCACCCGGGAGCGCGTGCTGCTGCTGGTTCCAGCCTTGATCGGTTGTGCACTCGCGGGAGGGGTCATCCTGTTGATCGGCCTACCGATGTTGGGCCGGATTCAGGTGCAGAAGCAGCGCCTTGTGGATCTTGAGAGCAAGGGGAACTCGCTGCCCTCGCTCCAGGGGCAGCTCAAGTCCACCCAAGTGAACCTTGCCGAGCTCGAACAACAGCAGGCCCTGCTGGTGGATCTGGTCGCTGGTCGCGGCTCCATCGAGACCTTTCTGGCGCAACTCAGCCGTGAAGCCGCCGCCACGGATGTGCTGATCAAGCTCTATGAACCGGTGCCTGTGTCGATGGCTGAGTCCCAAGGCTCAGGCACCCAGTCTCCGTCGGGTCCAGATGCGCAGGATGAGTCAGCCTCCGGTGGATCTGCGGGACCATTGCAGGCGCGTGGCTATGACAAAAGTTCGGTGTTGCTGCAGGTGGATGGGCCCTATGTGGGCCTGCTGCAGTTTCTGAGGCGTATGGAACAACTAGAGCTCTTGGTGCAGCCCGGTGATCTGGAGCTCGTGGCGTTGGAACAACAGGAGCGAGCCAGTGATGAGCAGGCTGCGCCCATCACCCCTCCGCGCACCCGCTTGAAGCTCACTCTGAACTTCTTCGACAAGGCTGTTGTTGCTGACGGGGTTGTTGATGCTGATCAGCCTCCATCAGGAGCCAATGCAGCGGCTCAAGCAGAGGATCCTTTCTGACGGCTGGATGTCAGCTCTTCCGTCAGGGCTGGCTCTCCACGATGGCGATCGATACCATCCGCCAAGCAGCATGGCGTTCAGCCCCGGGTATGTCTTGCAACCTTTCCCGGCTGAGCGCATTGATGCTGGTGGCTGGCCTCGGTGTTGGTGATGTGGGCTTGCTGCACTCCCTGATCGGTGGTGGCTCCGCCGTCGCGTTGGCTCAGGGGACGCTGGCCTTGCGGATTCGTCGCACGCAGGAGGCCGTTGAGGTGGTCATCGATGGTGTCGGTGCGCAGCCGGTGCTGCAGCAGCGTCTCAACGGCCAGGTTTGGGAAGGGCAATTGCAACTTCAGGGAACTCCTGGATTGCCCAATGGTCGTCAGCAGCTGTCGGATCCTGCGTCGGGTCTGCAACGTGTTGCCATCAGTGGTTCGGGCAGCTTGTATCGCATCGAAGTAGTGCCTGCCGCTGGTCAAAGCCTCAGGGAGCCTGTGGTGAGCGCTGACGGTCGCGCTTTGGTGTTGCAGTTTTCTGGCTTAGCAGCGCCCGCGTTGCTGCAGACCGGAAGACTCGACTTGTCGGCGCCGGGCACCGTTCCTCAGAGCAGCTATGCCCCACCGCTCCAACCCAGGGCTGTCGCGCCGCCCCTGGGTGATATGGCCGTCGGTTCGATGGTGTTGCAGAACCGCAGCTTTGTGAATGTCAGTGGTCCCCCTGTGACCCTCACACTGAATAATGCTCCGCCCAAGGACGCCTTGATGGCCTTGGCGCGTTTGGGGGGGTATGGCTTTGTATTTGTGGCGGATCCCACCCAGAGTTCAGCGGGTTCAGGTCAAAGCGATCAGGGCGCTTTGGTGTCGATGGCATTTCAGGATGAAAGCTACGCTCGCGCGCTAAATGGTGTGCTTTTGGCTTCGGGTCTGCAGGGCAAGCTCGATGGACGCACGTTGCTGGTGGGCCCTGCTGCAGCCTCCAAAACGTTTGGGCCTCAGATGTCGAAGGTGATTCGGTTGAATCAAGTGACTGCGAGAGCGGCCGCTGAATACCTCGGCAATCTTGGGGCTACTTTCAACCTGACGAATACCATCACCACCACAACAGGTGAGGCGGCGTCCATCGGCACCACACAGCTCAGTGATGCCACATCGCAGCAATCGTCACAGACCCCTTACAGCGAGAGTTTTGGAGCTTCTACGGGCCCTCTTCGTGGGCTTGTGGTGACAACAGATTCACGTCTGCAAACACTCACGATCGTGGGTGATTCGCAGTTGGTGGCTGTTGCTGAGAGTTACCTCAAGCAGATTGATCTGCGTCAACGTCAGGTGGCCTTGAGTGTGCGCGTTCTTGATGTTCTACTGGATAATGATTCTCAAATAAGCAATAGCTTTGCCTTCCGCTCAGGCAATGCATTCATCGTCAGTGATAATGGAAGTCTGCTCGCTAATTTTGGTGCCTACAAGCCTCCAGGTAGCTCGGAGGGTGGACTCCCTGGCAGGTATTCCGCGCAGGAGGGTACGACTCCTATTCCAGGGACGGGCGTGACCGATGGCAGTGGTGTGTTTCTTGATAGCCCCAGTTCTGCCTATCCACTGCCGGGGTCTGAGGGAGCTCGGCCTGATTTTGGAACGTATGACAATCCCTTGCAGCCGGGAATCACTGAAATTGACGAAGAGGGAAGGGTTACCTATCAGGCTCCTTCGCGCTTCCAATACCCTGTTAATCAGTTCTTTGACTTTTTGAGTGCACAGATTGAGTCGAGCTCAACCAAAATTCTCGCAAGCCCCACATTGATCATTCAAGAAGGTGAAGGTGATATGCGCGGCTCTGATGGAACGGCAATTGGCTCGGATGGATTGGTTGGCCGAGAACGGGTGAATGAAGCGTTGGTCTCTGTCGGAGAGCGTCTTGTGACGTCATATAATGTCAGAGAGGGCGAAAATGGCAGTATTTTTTGCGAGCCTGAATTAACGAATGCAGGCCTCACTTTTGGTGCCAGAGTTGATAAAATTGATGATAATGGCTTCGTGACTTTCTCCCTGTCGCCACAGATATCGGCTGCTATTGATGTGGATTTTGTTGAGCGATGTGGAAATATCAATATAATTAGCAGTCGCTCTCTTGACACCGGAAAAATACGTGTACGCGATGGGCAAACGTTAATTTTAACGGGCGTAATTTCGGACGCAGATGTGCAGGCTGTGACCAAATGGCCCATCCTCGGAGATCTCCCTTTCATCGGCCAATTTTTCCGTTCTTCCCAGGGAAGCCGAGCCAAGCGGGAGTTGGTGATTCTGGTGACACCACGCATCATCGACGACACCCAGGGTGGAACCTATGGCTATGGCTACAGACCAACGCTTCCAGCGACTCGCCAGGTAATGAGTGGCTACTGACCGGTTCTGTCGGTTAAAGCCCTAATCCGAATGGCATGAAGGCTTTGGCGGCAAGCGGCGCGATCATGCGAAGCCCTGAGATAGCGCCTCCCAGCAGTTGACTGCCGACGCCGCTCCCTTCCTCCGTTGCGTTGTTTTCGTATCGGCGCTCGCTGATGGCATCAGCTGCCGCCTTGAGCTGATCAGCCCAGGCTGCGCTTCCCTGTTGTTGATACAGCGCAGCGGCGTAGTTGAAATCGGCGGCGGCCAGGTCGTCTTTGGCCTGTTCGCTGCGGCTGATGCCACGGGCCACCCAGCTCAAAGGTTCTTGCGGTTGGCTGCGGATGGCATCGCTGAACAACGTTTCTGCCGATGACCAGTTTCCGGCTAAAAACGCTTCCACGCCTGCGTTGTGCAACGCCGCATGGCTGCGGCTTCCTGCTGCAATCCCCTGGGCTCCTTGCCAATGCGCCTGCTCCAGGGCGTCCGGGTCGAGCTGGGCACCGCTGAGATCGGCGTCTCTCAGATCCGTGCCGAAGAGCTTGCTCCCTCTCAAATCCGCTCCGCGCAGTGATGCACCGCGCAGGCTGGTGAAGCTGAGGTCAGCGCCATTGAGATCAGCGCCGTCCAGCTGGGCCTGGCTGAGGTTGGCGCGCATCAGCCGGGCTTCGCCCAGATCGGCATCGCGCAAGTCGGCGTGAACGAGGTCCACATCGGCGAGCCGGCATCCCTGACAGCGTCGTTCCTGCAGGAGTTGAAGCAGCGCTTCATTGGAATGAGCGGCCCCTGCTCCAAAACCGAGCAGTCCGCCAAGCAACAGCGATGCCCCCATGGTCTTGATCCGGAAAGTCTTGATCCGGATGGTTTTGATCCGGAGCGGCGTCTCGTGCTGGGCTGGCATCAACAGCAGCTCAGTGATCCCTTGGGTTGTATCGGTCCCGGCGGCTTGCGTCGAGCGTCGCTGGGCAGGATGGAGACCTGTCGGCTGGATTGATCTTGGGCAGCGGCTTTCCACCGCATGGGGGCAACCTCACTCAGGAGGCCAAACGCCTGGGCATTCGATCGGATCAGCTGCTGGATGCCAGTGCATCGTTAGTGCCTTTTCAGCCGCCTCGTGTGATGCGCGCGGCATTGCGGCTCGCGATCGCCGGCACTGCATTGCGTGACTACCCCGACCGCAGTCAGATTGCGTTGCGTCAGGCCATCGCTGATTGGCATGGCGTGGATGTCGCGTGCGTGTTGCCGGGCAATGGAGCAGCGGAGCTGTTCACGTGGGCCGCAAGGGATGCAGCGGCGCATGGGCTCAGCGGTCTCCCCCAGCCGGGATTTGCCGATTACCGCCGTGCTCTGTCCTGCTGGGACGCAGGGGTTTGCTCCTTGCCCCTCCCTCTCGACTGGGCGGGCTCTGGACCCGAGGCCTTCCCTACCCCGTTGGATCCTGAAAGCCGTGTGGGCACGCTCTGGCTCACCAATCCTCACAACCCCACGGGGCAGCTCTGGAGCCGGTCGTCGTTGGAGTGCTTGCTGGATCGCTATCCCCTGGTGATCTGCGATGAAGCCTTCCTCCCTCTGGTCCCTGGTGGCGAGCGGCAATCGCTGCTGCCCTTGGTGGCCACCCATCCCAATCTGGTGGTGATCCGAAGTCTCACGAAGTTGTTGGCCGTGGCTGGCTTGCGGCTCGGTTATGCCGTGGCTGCTGCGGATCGTGTGCAGCGCTGGCAGCGCTGGCGCGATCCATGGCCAGTGAATGGCCTGGCGTTGGCTGCTGGGCAGGCCGTCATCGCCGATCGGGTGGGGCTGAGTCGCTGGACGCGGCGTGTGGAAACCTGGGTTGCGGACGAAGGCGCTTGGTTGCAGCAGCAACTGATGCAGTTGCCAGAAATCACCCCGATGCCCTCCAGCACCAACTTTTTCTTGATCCGTAGTGATGCCTCATTGGTGAAGCTGCGGGAGCGTGTTGCCCGTCGTGGAGTGCTCTTGCGCGACTGCCGATCCTTTGAAGGACTCGGGGAGCGATGGCTGCGTATTGGTCTGCAAAATCGCCGCGGCAACCGGCGCATTCTTCGGGCTTTGGCGGCGGAGCTCAGTTGAGGCCTGGTTTCAGGCCGCCAGGGTTTGCAGCAGATCCGCCAGTTGGTGATCGGCATCCTTCACCGCCAAGGCCCGCATGGCGGAGGCCATGGCCGGGAGGGGGTCCATGGTTGGTGCTGGATCCGCAACGGCTGCAGCGTCACGCAACCTTGAGCGGAGGAGGCGTCGCAAGGTTGCGCGCAGCGCGGGGTGGTCGGGGTCGTGTTGGTGCACGATTACAGCTGCGCCGAGTGCAGCCGCGCAGGCGGCGTTGGCATCCTGATGGCGATCGGCGGCCTGGGGGAAGGGCACCAAAATTGTGGGGGTTCCGCTCACTGCCAGTTCGCTCAGGCTGCCGGCACCGGCACGACTGATGGCAAGATCCGCGTGTTGCAGCAAGGCCGGGATCGCATCGCTGAAGGGGTGTTCTGCCAGGCCGGGATGCTCGATGCTGTTCACATCCGGGTCGTTGCTGCCCGTGAGATGCACCACTCGGCAGCCCTGGCTGAGCAGCTCCGGCAGCAGCACCCGCACCATGCGATTGAGGCCGAGAGCCCCTTGGCTGCCGCCCATCACCACCAACAGGGGCCCGTCTCCCTTTGGCACCCAGTCCGGCAAGGGCTGGGGACGCAGAAAACTCTCCCGCACCGGAGTGCCCGTGACCACGGCTGTGCAGCCTGGAATTCGTTGAACGGCCCCCTCGAGCCCGACGGCGACTCGGGTGCTGTGGCGTCCCAGCAAGCGGGTCACTCGGCCCGGAATGGCATTGGATTCATGCAGCACCACGGGCACACCGCACCAGCGCGCCCCGAGGATCGCGGGCGCGGCGATGTAACCCCCGGTGGTGAACACCACATCAATGTGTTCGCGGCGAATCAGGCGACACACATCGCGGCTAGCTGCCAGCAGCCGAATCAGTTGAAGCAACTTGCGCAAGCCCCGACCCTGGAGCCCGCCGGCTTTCACGGTCACCAGGTCGTAGCGATCAGGCACGAGTTCTGTTTCCAGCCGATCCGGAACACCTAGCCAGCGCACGCTCCATGGGCTGGGCAGGGCTTCGGCCACGGACAGGGCGGGAAACAGGTGTCCGCCGGTGCCACTGGCGGCGATCAGAAGCCGGGGCATGGCGGCGGACCTTGGAAGCGCCGCCTAACTTAGTTCGACTGCAGAGGCTGTTCCATGGTTCCGCGTTCGCGAGCCTCACTGGCGTCCTGGATTTCGAGGGCTGCGGTGCTGGCCGGTGCATCCCTGCTGCTCGGCCAGCCCGCCCGGTCGGCAACTGCCGATGCGGCAGCGCTCAGCACGCAACTGCAGCAGGCTCTTAATGCCGATGACAACGTCGAAGCGTTGTCGGTATTGATGGATCCGGAGCAGGCGGCGACGCTGCTCGACAGCTTCCAGCGTTTCAGCAGCCGGTTCCCGGTCACCCGATGGCGGGTCAGGCCAGGGGATGCCACGGCGGATGGCAGACCCACCGTGAAGCTGGCGGTCACGGGCACGCGTCAACAGGATGGACTCAGCTACTCCTTCAGCGCCCATCAGCGCCTGGCGTTCTCCACCGCTGCCGGGCTGATCACGGGGCAGGAGGTGTTGAGTGACCAATCGGTGCTGACCAGCGCCGAGAAGCCGCTGCCGATCTCGTTGATGATTCCCGACACGGTGCTGACCGGCTCGCGTTACGACGTCGATGTGGTGCTTGATCAGCCCCTCGGCAAGGCTCTCCTGGCTGGGGGCCTCACGGCGGTGAGTCCGGAGCAGGTTCTCGCGCAGAAGAGCCCGATCATCCAGTTGGCTCCCTTGGGTGGTGGTGGCCTGTTCAAGTCGGTGCAGGCTCCGTTTCAACCTGGCGTTCAAACCTGGGCTGCCCTGCTCGTGCATCCCGATGGCGTGATCACCGTGAGCAAACAGGTTCAAGTGGTCGACGATCGCCAGTAACCCACGCGTTCTGTGATGGCTCGTTGAAGTGCAGCCGTTGGCGCGTTGGCTCACACCTCAGGCAGGCTGCGGCGCAGCACCGACACATCCGCGTCTTTGAAACCGGCCTGCATCAACGCTTGCTCCTGTACTTGCACGGCTTGGGTGATCGGTAAATGCAGCCCGGCTTGCTCTGCCTCCTCCAGGGCAATGCTCAGATCCTTGTGGTGCAGTGCCAACTTGAAGCCCAGCGGGTAGTGGTCGTTGAGCATCGCGCTCGAGCGATGCTCAAGGGCCCAGGAGCCTGCGGCCCCATGGCGGAGGGCCTCAACGACGGCGGGCATTGGCAGTTGCAGGTGCTGCCCCAAAGCGATCGCTTCCGCCACAGCCGCATAGCTGCCAGCCACCAGCACTTGGTTGATGGCCTTCACCTGCTGTCCGCTGCCCACCGCTCCGAAATGGTGGATAGACCCCCCGATCACCTCCAGCACCGGCCGGGCGCGCTCCAGATCGCTGACGTCGCCGCCGCACAGAACGGTGAGCTGGCCAGCATGCGCTCCTTCGGTTCCGCCGGTCACCGGGGCATCGATGAACTGAACACCCTGCTTGGCGAGTCGATCAGCCATCGCTCGGGCGGTGGCAGGGCTGATGGTCGAGCAGTCGATCACGAGGCTCCCGGGCGTTAGTGCCGGCCCCGCGCCCTGTTCACCCCACAGCACCGACTCAACTGCGGCATCGTCACTGACGCAGAGCAACAGCGCTTTGCAGCCGAGCACGGCTGCAGCGGGGGTGCAGGCACGTGTGGCGCCAACCAGGGATGAATCAGTCTCGGCAGTACGGCTGCGGGTGTGAACGCGCAGGGTGTAGCCGGCGGCCTGCAGGTTTGCCGTTATGGGCAGTCCCAGCGCCCCCAGGCCGATGCAGGCCAGGGAGGCCGGTGGCGTCAGGTCAGAGGCGGGCATGGGTCAAGGCCATCTGCGATTGATCCTGGCGGTTTGTGGGTCGGATTCCGTCACATCTCGCGTGCGGATTAGTCAGATCTGAGCTGGTTGACAGCAGCAATCTGAGGGTGTTCTCGTCATGGGCTTTTCATGGTGCTCACCCATCGCTGGCGTAAGGCGCTGCTGATTCCTTGTGTGGCGTTCGCGGCGGCCACGCTGCATCAGGGCATGGGGCCTGCCGATTCGGTGGCCGGGCAACGCGAAGAGACGATCACCGACGCGCAGAAGCAGCAGTTGTTTGAGGCCCGTCGACGGTGGGAGCTTGACAGCTATGACCGACGCTTGGCTTTGCTCAATACGGGACGGGATTGCACGGAGCGTGCGCGTTCGACAGATGCCTTCCGGGCTTGCAAGCAGGAGCAACGGCAAGCCTTGCGCCGCCTGTTCCAAGAGGGACAGCAGGTGGTGAATGCTGAACGCCGTCGTCTGGGTCTGCCATTGTTGCCGGAACGTCGATCACGCCGTTTTCAGGGATCGCTCGGGGGCGATCAGCTGGCCAGTTCAACGGTCGTTGGGTGACTCCGCTGTGAGCTGCGGGAGGTGTTTTCGGCCTGTTGTTCAAGGCTTGACCAACGCGAGATCGCTCAACAAAAAGCCGCCCCGAAAGGAGCGGCTGGATTGGTGCAGGATGCGGGCGGTTTAACACCGCGTTTTGGCTTGGGATCAGGCGGCGTCGAGGGCGGCCACACCGGGCAGCACCTTGCCTTCCAGCAGCTCGAGGCTGGCGCCACCGCCAGTGGAGATGTGCGACATCTTCTCGGCTAGGCCAGCCTTCTCGACAGCTGCGACGGAGTCACCACCGCCGATGATTGTGCAGCAGCCCTTCGCGCTCAGATCGGCCAGGGTGGTGGCGATGGCGTTGGTGCCGGCGGCGAATTTGTCGAATTCGAACACACCCATGGGGCCGTTCCAGATCACGGTCTGACAGTCGGCCAGGGCGTCCTGGAACACCTTGATCGAATCGGGGCCGATGTCGAGTCCCATCCAGCCGTCGGGAATGGCCGTCACAGGCGCAGTCTGGCTATTGGCATCGGGCGCGAAGTTATCGGCGAGCACCACATCGGTGGGCAGCAGCAGTTCCACACCTTTGGCTTTGGCCTTGGCCTCCAGCTCCTTGGCCAGCTCCAGCTTGTCCTCTTCCACCAGACTCTTGCCGACCGCCAGGCCGCGGGCCTTGTAGAAAGTGAAGATCATGCCGCCGCCGACAAGGATCTTGTCGCACTTGTCCATCAGCGCTTCGAGCACGCCGATCTTGGAGCTCACCTTGGAGCCGCCCACGATGGCGGCCAGAGGGCGCTTGGGAGCGTCGATGGCTCCCTGTAGATACTGAAGCTCTTTCTCCATCAGGAAACCGCCGACGGAGGGCTTGAGAAACTTGGTCACCCCCTCGGTGGAGGCGTGGGCGCGGTGGGCGGCGCCGAAGGCGTCGTTCACATACACCTCAGCAAGGCCTGCCAATTTTTCAGCGAAACCGGCTTCGTTCTTCTCCTCTTCGGCGAAAAAGCGCACGTTCTCCAGCAGCACCACGTCGCCGTTGGCCATGGCGCCGACCTTGGCTTCGGCGTCGGGGCCGATGCAGCTCTCGGTTTTGGCTACGGGCTTGCCCAGCAGTTCGCTAAGACGAGCGGCCACGGGGGTGAGGCGCATGGCGTCGTTCACCTGGCCCTTGGGGCGGCCGAAGTGGGCGGAGAGGATCACCTTGGCACCCTTGCCAATCAGGTCATTGATGGTGGGAAGGGCGGCGCGGATACGAGTGTCGTCCGTGATCGCACCGGCGTCATTCAGGGGCACGTTGAAGTCAACCCGCACGAGAACACGCTTTCCGCTGAGGTCGGCGCCGGAGAGGCTGGCCAGGGAACGCTTCGCCATAGGGTTGTGTCGTGCGGTAAGAAAACGGGGAGAGATTAATACGAGTTCTGCAGTCCCGGAGCTAGGACTGACAGCAGGGGCGTTGGCCGTAGGACTTGCACATGTTCGAGACTGTTTTGTTTCCCATTGACCAGAGCCGTCAGGCTCTGGAGACAGCAGGCAAGGCGTTGGAGCTGGCTCGCAGTCACAGCAGCCGGCTGGTGCTGCTTTCGGTGGTGCAGCCCGAACGTCCTGAGATGCACGACCACGAGGCAGTGGCGGCGTTGTTGTCGCAGACGCGAGAGCGTTTTGAACAGGCAGGGGTGGCTTGCGACGAGGTGGAGCGTGAGGGCAAGCCAGCCTTTGTGATCTGCGATGTGGCCGATGAGTTGAATGTGGATGTGATCGTGATGGGGACGCGTGGCGTGAAGCTTGAAGCCGAAGCCGGCAGCACTGCAGCGCGGGTGATTCAGCTTGCGCCCTGCCCCGTGTTGGTGGTGCCGTGAGTTCTCCGCCGATTCAGTGGTATCCGGGTCACATCGCCAAGGCGGAACAGCAGTTGCGCCGCAATCTCGACAAGGTGGATTTGGTGATCGAGGTGAGGGATGCGCGCATCCCTCTGGCCACCGGACACCCCCACCTCAGTCGTTGGATCAAGGGCAAGCAGCACCTGCTGGTGATTAACCGTCGTGACATGGTGACCGCTGATGCTCGCCTGGCTTGGGAGGCCTGGTTCAAGGCCAAGGGGCAACGCACGGTGTGGTGCGATGCCAAAGCCGGAACGGGAGTCAAGCAGGTGCAGCAAGCCGCGATCCGCGCCGGTGACCAACTCAACGAACGGCGGCGCAACCGCGGCATGCGCCCTAGGCCGGTGCGGGCGCTCACCCTGGGATTTCCCAATGTGGGCAAGTCGGCCTTGATCAATCGGTTGGTGAAGCAGAAGGTGGTGGCTAGTGCTCGACGCGCCGGGGTGACGCGCACGCTGCGCTGGGTGCGTCTTGGCCAAGATCTCGACCTGCTGGATGCACCGGGTGTGTTGCCTCCGCGTCTGGATGATCAGCAGGCGGCACTTCATCTCGCCCTGTGCGATGACATCGGTCAGGCGGCCTATGACGGTGAGCTGGTGGCGCAGGCTTTTCTGCGTCAACTCAGAGCGCTGGAGCCGGCGGGTGCATCTGGAGTGGCCCTCTCGGTGCTCGAAAGCCGCTACGGCACAGCTCTGGCCGGAGCGACAGATGATCCGGCCCTCTGGCTCGAGGCTGTGGCGGAGCGCCACACCTCTTCCGATACGGCGCGGATGGCGCAGCGGCTGCTGGATGACTTCCGCAAATCGGCTCTGGGCAGCATCGCCCTGGAGTTGCCGGCATGAGCCCGGCCTGGCGACGGCCGCCTCTGCCTGAGGAATCATTCACCGATGGATTCGGGGAGGGAGACGGCGAGCTTGTGAGCCTCACGTACCCCAAGCCCCTGCCGATGCGATTGGACCGATGGCTTGTCAGTCAGCGCTCGGAGCAGAGTCGTGCTCGGATCCAGAAATTCATCGATGCCGGTTACGTGCGGGTGAACGGCAAGACCGGCAAGGCCAAGACGCCACTGCGCACCGGTGATGAAGTGCAGCTGTGGATGCCTCCACCGGAGCCGCTGCCTTATCTGAAACCAGAGCCGATGGAGCTGGATGTGCTCTTTGAGGATGAGCACCTCATCGTGATTAACAAGCCGGCAGGTCTCACGGTGCATCCAGCGCCTGGCAACAAGGACGGCACCCTGGTGAACGGTCTGTTGCATCACTGCCCGGACCTACCCGGGATCAGCGGCAAGCTCCGGCCGGGGATTGTGCACCGTCTGGATAAAGACACCACGGGCTGCATCGTGATCGCGAAGTCTCAGGAAGCGCTGGTGAGGCTGCAGGTGCAGATTCAGAAGCGCATCGCTTCCCGTGACTATCTGGCGGTGGTGCATGGGGTGCCCGCAGGAGACAGCGGCACGATCGTGGGTGCGATCGGTCGCCACCCTGCTGATCGCAAAAAATATGCGGTCGTCAGTGGTGAGAACGGGCGTCATGCCTGCACGCATTGGAGGTTGCAGGAGCGACTCGGCGATTACTCCCTGCTGCGTTTCAAGCTCGACACCGGCCGCACCCATCAGATCCGCGTGCATTGCGCGCACATGAACCATCCGGTGGTGGGGGATCCCACCTACAGCCGTTGCCGCAAATTGCCCATCGAGCTGCCTGGGCAGGCCCTCCATGCGTTTCAGCTGGGGCTGGATCACCCGATCACGCGCGAACGGATGCTGTTCGAAGCTCCAGTCCCGCCGGTGATGGAGAAACTCCTCTCAGTGCTCAGGCGTCGCGCTGCGTGAGGCTGACTCGCAGGTGCTGACTGAACGCCTTTGCGATTCAAGGCGTCGGGCGGGTTGGCAAATCAGATTGCATCCACGGGGCCAGCGGTTGCATGCTGGATCCCCGGCTGGTCACTCAGTCCAGTTCCCGGCATGCAACGGACGACTGTGAAGACCTCAGACCAACATCACGGCACTGCCGTCGGCGACCAACAGGGCTTCGGTGAGGGGGATGTTGACGTTGTCGGTGATCCCCGTAAGCGCGTTGAATCCCACATGAATCGTCTGGCCAGCCGCCAGGGTCTGTCCCCAGTCAAGGCCTGAGATTTCGTAGCGGTATCCGCCACCGTCCAAGGCTTGAGTGTCCACGCTCACACCCCAGGCTTCGCCACTGAAGCGATGGTCACTGTTGAACTGCACCCCCCAATTCTCCACGGTTTGATCGCTGGTGTTGGTCACGACCAGGGATGCGGTCAGTCCTCCCCACCACAGTTGACCTCCCACTTGCACATCCACCCCAGTGACTGGGTCTGGATTGGTTGTGGATTCAGGATTGCTGTCCTCCCAGGGCTCGTCCTCGCTGACCTCGCTGTCGCTGTCCTCGATTGGTGGGGGGCTGTCAGGTTCAGGTTGGGTTGGTGGTGTAGGTGCGCCGGTGCCCAGATCATCGAGGTTGCTTTCGAGCGGGGCTCCCAGGGCAACCATGCTCTGGAAGTAATTGATCACCGTGTTGTCGCTCACTTCCAGTGCCGGCCACTGCGGCCAATCGAAGGTGTCGTTCATGAATGGCTGGTTTTGATCCCAGCCGAGAACGGTCAGGTGATTGATGTCATGGGCGATGGCACCGCTTTCGATCGGGAGGAAGCCGTGGGTGCGGCCATGCATCCATCCGCCGTAGTGGGGCTCCATCTTGAGCGTGTTGATGAAGGCTTCCTGCAGGCCTTGGCTGATCAGAAAATCGGCGAAACCGTCGTGGCTGACCTCCCGCACCATGGTCATCACCGCCTCGCTGCTGCCGAGGCGTGCGGTGCGTTGCAGATCGGCAAGCAGCTGGGGTTGATAGGTGCTGTCTGCGATCCAGCCGACCTTGGCGCCCTGCATGGCGTACCAGAGTCCGACGCCGAGTAAATCGTTCCCCCAGGCCTGCGAATTGTTCGTGAGTCCTTCGGCAAAGGCCCATCGGCCGACATCCTCTAGAGCGACCGCCTCGAGACCCGCAAAGGCGCGCAGGCCGTTGTACGCCACGAGCGCTTCCGTGGTGATGGGTGTCCGGCCGCCGACCAATTCGTTGTGTTCGGAGTTGTGATTCGAGCCGTGAAAGCTTCCCCAGTCAGTGATGTCGATAAAACCGGAGTCGGCGGTGCCGTCGTGTGGATGGCCGGCCGACGCGTGCTCGTGGTGGACGTTGTCCATGTCACAGAAATCCAGTCAGCCTTCAGTTCAACCGAGGCTTATGACTCACGCGTGACTCCCTGTGGTGGGTGATGTGACCGAGGGTGACTGTCAGGCTTCGGGCAAACGCGGACAGGCTTCGACCAGGGTCTGGGTGATGGGTGCCTGCGGCTGATGTAGCAAACGGTCTCCCGGTCCTTCCTCCACCACATGCCCCTGATCCAGCACCAGCAGTCGGTGACAGAAACCGCTGGCGACGGAAAGGTCATGGGTCACGAAGATCATGGCCAACCCGAGCTCCTGTTGCAGTTGGCGCAACAGTGCCAACACTTCGGTCTGGATTTCGGCGTCCAGCATGCTCACGCTCTCATCGCAGATCAGCACCTTCGGTCCCAGGGCAAGGGCTCGAGCAATTGCCACGCGCTGCTGCTGCCCTCCTGACAGCTGCCGTGGCAATCGGTTTTGGAACCGCTCTGCTGGCGTTAGCCCTACGCGATCCAGCAGATCCTGAGCCTGACGGCTTGCTTCGGCTGGCGAGGCCAGCCCATGAATCAGCAGCGGATCACCAATCGCTTCTGCCACGGTCATCGCAGGGTTGAGGCAGGCCAGTGGGTCTTGAAACACCATCTGGATGGTTCGTCGTGCCTGCCGTGCTGCGGTTCCTTGGAGGCGCAGCAGCGGTTGCCCCAGCAGGTTGACCTGACCGCCACGGATGGGTGTCAGCCCCATGAGCGCTCGGCAGAGGGTGCTCTTGCCGCAACCGGAGCCCCCTACAACACCAAGGGTTTCGCCCGCCTGAAGCTGAAAGCTGATGCCGTCGACGGCTCTGAGCCAGTTGGGCCTCCAGGGCAGACCCCCCAGGTTGTGCCAGCAGCGCAGTTCCTGCACATCCAGCACCACGTCGGCTTCAGGGGCCGAGGGTGTGTTGCTGCCTTCTCGTGCGCGTGCGGCCGAGAGCAGACGTTGGCCAACCCTGGAGCAGGGGTAGGTGAGAACCACATCGCTGCGGTTGATCTCGGCGACTTTGCCGCCGTCCATCACCGCCATCCGTTCACACCAGCGGTTCGCCATGGCCAGGTCATGACTGATCAGTAGCAGCGCACTGCCCAGGTCATCACAGAGGTCACGCAGCACGGCCATCACCTGGCCGGCCACGGCCACATCGAGACTCGTGGTGGGTTCATCCGCAATCACCAGCGGAGGGCGCAGGGCAATGGCCAGCGCGATGGCCAGACGTTGGCGCATGCCACCACTGAACTCATGGGGATAAGCGCGGAAGCGGCCGGCGCCGATGCCCACCTGTTCCAGCAGTGTTTGCGCACGATGGCGACGTTCCGATGGATCCATGTCCGGCCGGTGCGCCCGCAGGGTGTCCAAGAGGTGGTCCCCCACCGTCATCAGCGGATTGAGTCGTGTCATCGGGTCCTGGAACACCAGGCCAACGGACTCGCCTCGCAGGGATCGAAGCGCCGGCAGTGCGAGTTTGCGTGGATCGCGTCCCATCAGGCTTAGGCCTCCTGAACAGTGGCTGCCAGAAGGCAGCAGCTGAAGGGCAGCACGGGCGATGGTGCTCTTGCCGCAGCCTGAGGGTCCGACCAGTGCCAAGCGTTCTCCAGCCTGCAGGCGCAGGTCGAGGCCATCCAGCGTCCAGCTCTGGCTGCCCGGGTAACGCAGGCGGACGTGGTTCATCTCCAGCACGACGTCTGGTGCGGGACTCATCGCAGGAGAAGCACAGGGGCTCACGGCTACATACCATGGATTCACTTGCCTGGCTGGATGCTGAACGCCACCTCCGCGACGGCTGCATCGCAGATTCCGGAGGGATCCGCCCCCCCCGCCTGCGGTCTAGTGGCGTTGAGGGACCGTCCGATCCGGTCCGCAGATGATTACGGCATTGAGCTGCCTCCCTGGTTGCGGGAGTGCATCGACCATGTTCCCCCTGGAATTGGTCATAGTTGCCCCACGGATGCAGAGTCGCTGTTGGCGGCGGCTTTTGATTTCGCGTTCCAGCTGCATGAGGGGCAGTTCCGCGCCAGCGGTGATCCCTACATCGTCCACCCGGTGGCGGTGGCCGACTTGCTGCGCGATATCGGAGCCAGCGCCAGTGTGATTGCAGCGGGCTTCCTTCACGATGTGGTGGAGGACACCGATGTCACGCCGGAGCAGCTGGAGAGCCACTTCGGCCCTGAGGTGCGTGAGCTCGTGGAGGGGGTGACCAAGCTTGGTGGAATTCACTTCACCACCCGTACGGAGGCCCAGGCAGAGAACTTGCGCAAGATGTTCCTGGCGATGGCCAGTGACATCCGCGTGGTGTTGGTCAAACTCGCCGACCGGCTGCACAACATGCGTACGCTGGGAGCGCTGCAGGAGGAAAAACGTCAGCGCATCGCGCGCGAAACCCGTGAGATCTATGCCCCCCTTGCCAACCGTCTCGGCATCGGTCGTTTCAAGTGGGAACTCGAAGATCTTTCTTTCAAACTGCTCGAGCCGGAGGCGTTCCGCGAGATTCAGCAAGAGGTGGCGACCAAACGTAGTGAGCGGGAGCAGCGCCTGGGCGTCACCGTGCAGCTGCTCAGTGATCGCCTCTCAGCCGTCGGTTTGGAGAACTGCGAGGTCAGTGGCCGGCCGAAGCACCTGTACGGCATCTGGACCAAAATGGAGCGTCAGCAGAAGGCGTTCCACGAGATCTACGACGTGGCCGCTCTGCGCATCCTGACGCCAAGCGTCGAGGCCTGTTATCGGGCTCTTGCGGTGGTGCATGACACCTTCCGTCCCATTCCTGGGCGTTTCAAGGACTACATCGGTCTGCCGAAGCCCAATGGCTATCAGTCATTACACACAGCCGTGATTGGCCGTCATCGCCCGATCGAAGTGCAGATCCGCACGCTCGATATGCACCGCGTGGCGGAATTCGGCATTGCAGCCCACTGGAAATACAAAGAAGGCGGTTCACCGGCTGCGGGGGGAGACACCGAGCGGTTCAACTGGCTCCGCCAGCTGGTGGATTGGCAACAGGAAGGTGGTGCTGACGATCACAACGACTACCTGGCCTCCATCAAGGAAGACCTCTTCGACGAGGAGGTGTTTGTATTCACCCCCAAAGGGGAAGTGGTTGGTCTGCGCAAGGGGTCAACGGCGGTGGACTTTGCCTACCGGATTCACTCAGAAGTGGGCAATCACTGCCATGGCGTGCGAATCAACGATCGCCTGTCGCCCCTTTCAACCCCCCTGCAGAACGGCGACTTCGTCAACATCCTCACCAGCAAAACGGCACATCCCAGCCTCGATTGGCTCAACTTTGTGGGCACCCCCACGGCGCGCAATCGCATTCGTCAGTGGTACAAGCGCAGCCATCGGGATGAAACGATTCAGCGGGGCAAGGATCTGCTGGAGCGGGAGCTAGGACGCAGTGGGTTCGATTCTCTTCTGAACAGTGAGGCGATGACGCGTGTCGCTGAACGTTGCAACCTGCAGTGCACGGAGGACCTGCTTGCAGCGCTCGGCTTCGGTGCCGTGACGCTCCATCAAGTGCTCAACCGTTTGCGCGAGGAGATTCGTCTGCAAACGGCTGCTGATCAGGAGCCGTTATCCAACGAAGATGTAGCCCGTCAACTGGTTGAGCAGGCCGAGACTGGCACTCCCCGATCCAGCGCCGAACAGGAAGAACCGATCCTCGGTGTGGAAGGCCTTGACTACCGCCTTGGCGGCTGTTGCAGCCCTTTGCCGGGCGAGGCAATCGTCGGCACCGTCGCTCTGGGCAACCACGGCATCACCGTGCACCGCCAGGATTGCTCCAACGTGGAGGTGATTCCGACCGAACGGCGATTACCTGTGCGCTGGAATCCCGATGTCGCCTCTCAAGGGCAGCGCTTTCCAGCACAGCTCCGCATCGAAGTGATCGACAGGGTGGGAATTCTCAAAGATATCTTGATGCGGTTGTCTGATGGCCGCATCAACGTCAGTGATGCTCGGGTGAAGACCAGTTATGGCCGGCCGGCTCGCATTGATCTCCGCCTCGAGCTCGCCAGTGCCGACCAACTGCAGCGCACGATGCATCAGATCCGTTCGATGGCTGATGTGATTGAGATCGCGCGCAACTGTGGCAACTGATCGCCACAGCGTTGTCGATCAAGAGCTGCGACGTTGTTGACGCAGCCATCGCAGGCTCAGCCACCAGCCCAGAGCTGCGCAGATGGCCCCAGTGATGCTGGATCCCAGTAGCAATCGGCTGAGCACGCTCCATCCCGTTGCACCGAAGCCCTCCTGGCGCAGGCTGTCCAGGCCCGTCCATTGACTACCAGGGCCTAGGACTAGGGCTCCGATTCGGTAGTTGAACCAATACAGCGGCACATAAGTGAACGGATTGCTAATCCAGGTGCCGGCTGCAGCCAGGAGGTGATTGCCGCGCACCACGCTGGCCAGTGTGATGCCAGCAAGGGTTTGCAGACCAAAGATCGGAAAGCAGCCACAGAAGATTCCGGCCGCAAGCCCCCGGGCTCTCTGGCCTGGTGTGCCTTCCTGCTCCCAAAGCCACTGCAGCCCTTGTTGCAAGCGCTTCTGCGTTCGACGCAGCATCCGGCCCCAAGGAGTGCTCAGTGGTCTTGGCCTCGAGAAATGGGATGTGATCGTAGGAAGGAGGGAGACGGGGTCGCTGCGCCGCTGCAATGCAGGAGATCAATGGGGAGCACCTGACGATTGCCGCCGTGGCAACGGCTGTGGCGCCTGGTCAGGGCGGCATTGCGGTCATTCGTCTGTCGGGTCCTCAGGCCCAGGATGCGGTTCGCGCGGTGACCTGCATTCCTGGGGATCAGCCCTGGGCGAGCCATCGGGTGCTGTATGGCCATGTGCTCGCCCAGGGCGGGGTTGAGCGGATCGATGAGGTGCTGGTGGTGTTGATGCTGGCGCCGCGCAGCTTCACCGGTGAAGACGTGGTGGAGATCCACTGCCATGGCGGTGTGATGGCCGTTCAGCGCGTGCTGGAACGGGTGTTGGCCCAGCCCGGTGTTCGTCGCGCTCAGCCCGGAGAGTTCAGCCAGAGGGCGGTGCTGAATGGCCGCCTCGATCTCACCCGCGCCGAGGCCATCAGCGATCTGGTGGCCGCGCGCAGTCAGCGCGCCGCTCAGCTGGCGATGGCGGGTGTGGATGGTGGTGTGCAGCAACGGATCGAAATGCTGCGCCAACGGCTGCTCGACCAGCTCTGTGAACTGGAGGCCAGGGTGGATTTCGAGGAAGACCTCCCGCCTCTCGATGGTGAGGCGTTGTTGGAGGAGCTACTGGATGTGCGCCGCGCGTTACTGCAGCTCGTGGAAGACGGACAGCGCAGTGCCGCTTTGCGCCAGGGGTTGCGGGTCGCACTGGTTGGTCGCCCCAATGTGGGCAAGAGTTCCTTGCTCAATCGCCTCAGTCGGCGTGAACGGGCGATCGTGACGGATCTCCCCGGCACGACTCGCGATTTGCTGGAAAGCGAGATCGTGTTGGAGGGCGTGCCAATCACGTTGCTCGACACCGCTGGTATCCGTGCCACGCAGGATGCGGTGGAGCAGATCGGCATTGCTCGCAGCCACGATGCCTTGGTCAGCGCCGATCTGGTGGTGCTGCTCTTCGATCTGAGTGATGGATGGACGCCTGACGATGAAAGCTTGCGCCAGTTGATTCCTGAAGGGGTCCCCTGGTTGCGGGTTGGTAACAAGGCTGATTTAGTGGAGGGGACGGGTGCTGCTGCCGCAGCGACTGCGGACGAACTGCAGGCCGATGTGCGCTTCAGTGCTGCCACCGGTGTTGGCGAGGCAGAGCTGGTGCAGGGCCTGTTGGAACGCTGCGGTGCCCTCACGGATGGCGCGTTGCTGTTGGCGCTCAATCAGCGCCAGGGTGATCTGGCGGCCGCGGCTGCCGACGCATTGCAGCGCAGTCAGCAGGTGGCGGCCGATGGTTTGCCCTGGGATTTCTGGACGATTGACCTGCGCCAGGCGATCCAGAGCCTTGGTGAAATCACGGGCGAGGAGCTCACTGAATCGGTGCTCGATCGGATCTTTTCCCGCTTTTGCATCGGCAAGTAGGGCTGACAGGGCCACTTGCACCGCTCAGCATGGAATGCCACTGAGCAGCGCCAGGCCATCGCGAACGCTGGATTGGCAGTGCTGCGGGCGATCGCACATGAGGAGTCGCGATCACTGGATTCGCCCCGATGTGGCGTTGAAGTTGGTGCCTCTGATGTCGCTATCGACGATGCCCCCTCGAAGTTGGTCAGGCAGGTGTGTGAACGCTTCAACGTGGGCCCTCGCGGCTTGGAGCACCAATGACCGCAATGAGCTGGGCCAAGCTGCTGATGGGTCCATCACGCTGAATTCAGAATGAGCGACGCATCGCTGCCCTTGACGCCAGCTCTTCAGCGCCAACTGCGTGACTGGCTGCAAGAAGATCTCGGTCGCGGTGATCTCAGTGCTCCTGCCCTGCCCCCCGGTCGCTGCCAGGCGCACTGGATCAGCAAGGCGTCAGGGGTGTTTTGTGGCGGGTCGTTGCTGGATTTTCTGTTTCGTGTGCTCGATCCCGCCGCCAGCGTGCAGCTGTTGGTCGCCGATGGTGAGCAGGTGAGCCCTGGGCAACGCCTGTTGAACCTGGAGGCGGAGGCCGCGGCATTGGTGGCTGCAGAGCGCACGGCTCTGAATCTGGTGATGCGTCTATCTGGAATCGCCTCGGCAACGGCCCGGCTGGTGGCTGACCTGGAGGGGAGTGGGGTCCAACTGGCCGACACCCGGAAGACCACCCCAGGCTTGCGGGTGCTGGAGAAGTACGCCGTGCGCTGTGGCGGTGGGGTGAATCACCGTCTGGGGCTTGACGATGCGGCGATGCTCAAGGAAAACCACCTCGCTTGGTCCGGGGGTGTGGAGGCGGCGATCAAGGCGGTGCGTGCTGCATCCCCCTGGCCGGCTCAGGTGATTGTTGAGGCGGAAACCGAGGCGGATGCGATCGCGGCGGTGGCCGCAGGCGCCAATGGTGTGTTGCTCGATGAGTTCCGTCCAGAGGTGCTGAGCGACCTGGTTCCCCGCTTGCGTCAGCTCGCAATGCAGCGGTCTCAGGGGGGTGCGGTGGTACTCGAGGCCTCGGGCATTCAGCCTTCTGAGTTGCAGGCTTATGCGGCCACCGGTATCGATCTGATTTCCACCAGTGCTCCTGTCACGCGAAGCGCTTGGCTTGATCTGAGCATGCGCTTCAGTTGAGGTCAGGCCCACCTCCCACGGGCTCAATGCGGGAGATGGGCATGTTGGTGACCTGTCGACCCCGTCCAAGAGCGACCCATTGATGTTGCATTCTCTGCTGGGACTCGTAGGTGATGAATGTGTTCTCTGGGAGATCGATCTGTTACTCCATGACTCTGATAAGTGCCTGAGGTCAGCTTCATTGTGAGCCTTGTGTGTGCCTAATGATGCGCCTGCAGTGCATGCCTTGTGATTTGTTTGGCGACAAATTGAACGGGTTTTGGTGCCTCGTGTAATCTGTTGCTTGGAGATGAAGTGTCGGATTAAATTTTTATCTCTTGTTATGGAATTGGTGTTTTGCGATGAACTCAGCACATGGGATGACTGGTTTGATGGATTGAAGAGTCTTTCTTCGCTGAAATTGTCTGATCTGGGAGAGCTAGGAACGCCTTCGTCAGCATGTTTCGCTGGTTTTGATTTGGCTGAACCTTCAGCCGAGTAACCATAAAAAGCCCCTCCATTATGGGAGGGGCGGTTTCTTCTTGAATGAAGAATGGGGCTCGATTCAGGTTCTGCCTAGCTGATCTTTGCAGTATCCATCGATTCAAATGCTTTGCTTACACTCTTAAAGTTGAACCCCATTCCGCGCAGGGCATGCCAGAGATGGCCTTGGAGAAAGAAGAAAGCCAGGTAAAAGTGAGTGTTTGCCAGCCAGGCTCTCGATGAATAGCTGCTATCACTCAGGGCGACGGTATCGCTAAAATAGGGTGAAAATGCGAAGTTCAATTTCAAGGCTTCGCCATACAGCTCTGTGGGATAGATCGTGGTGTTCTGAGCGCACCAGATGCTGGTCACGAAGCCCATCAGTGCCACCCCTGCCAGTGAGTAGGAGAGGATGGATTCTCCGTTGTAAATGAGTACTTTTTTGAACGGGCCAAAGGGGCTGCTGATGATGTGCCAGACACCGCCAATGGTCAAGATGAACGCCAGTACGGCGTGTCCGCCCATCACGTCTTCAAGGCTGCTGATGTTCAGGAAGCTGGTCTGATAGCCCCAGACCATGCCGAAATCAATATTGGGTTCAACGGTGCGCACCGCGCCGATGGCTGTGTCATAGATCCCGTGGTGCTTTGCCCACTCCACAAAGGCGATCACGCCGAGGCCTAGAAAAATCAAATGGTGGCCAAGGATGAATGTCAGCTTCTTGGGGTCATTCCATTGGAAATCAAACTTCTTGGCTCGACCTTCGGCTTCGGAAAGGTCTTTGGGCGCTCGAAGTGTGTGCCAGATCCCGGCTGCTCCCAGCACGGCGGATGAGACCAGATGGAATGCGGCGATTGCGATGTAGGGCTCTGTGTTTGTGATCACGCCGCCATCGCTTACCCCGAGGCCGAGGCCGGCAAGGTGGGGAAGCACAATTAAGCCCTGCTCACCCATGGGGATCGAGCTGTTGTATCGGGCTAATTCAAAAAGGGTGAATGCACCGGCCCAGAACATGATTAAACCGGCGTGGGCAGCATGTGCTGCGATGAATGAGCCTGAGCGTTTTGCAACGCCTGCATTGCCGGCCCACCAGTCATAGCTGACTGATGGATTGCCATAAGACTGCATTGTCAAAAAAGAATCGACGTGGAAACCGTACGAATGGCGCTGTCGATTCTTTTTCGGGCGTTTACACAGCTTTTTGCGGATCTGTCTTATTTGACACGTGCATGTTGCTTTTGATGGGTGCTCTCAATCTGCTTACTGCTGGGTTTGGAATGTTCGTGATGAGGGTGACATATTTACATCGTGGCCGAAACTTTTGTCTTGTTGGATCAAGCGATAAGTTCCGCATTGGCTACGAGGAGCTTGCGGGCTTTTGGGCGGTGCCTTTTGAGTTCGCGCCATCGCGAGCTTGCTCAGGAGTTCTCGTTGGATTTTTTGCTTGCTTCTGCTGGTTTTCCGAAGGTTTGTCTTGGCTGTTTTGGGCTGCAGACTTTGTTGCCTGCTCGCTTTTCGCCGTGGTTGTCTTGCTGCTGTTGGATGCTGGTTTCTTCGGTTTGAGCTTTGAGGTGTCGAGCCGTTTTTCACCCCACGTTTTATAGGCAAGGAACACGAGCCCTGCGGTTGTTGGAATGGAGGAGATGCCTCCAATGGCAATTTCAAAGTTTGTGAGGGCCATAATGCGTCGAGTTTTGAGCATCATTCAGTTCGGTTGGTCTCTCCTTGGAAAATTTGATACGACGTCGACACGCAGCTGCTACGGCTCTTCTTGCTTTTGGTGAGCTCATTGTTCAAATCGGCCTTTTCTTTGATAATTGATTTATCGCAGGCTTCTAATGTCCTCGTCGTCTTGAAATTCGAGGTAAAGAGCTCTTGCCTCTAGTGCCAAGTTTTGATGGGTGAGCAAGCTAACTCGCTCTTTCCACCAACGATCAAGGCGTGGGTTGGGTTGGTTGAACGAACTGTTTCTGGTCATGACGTGCTGGTCTGCGCTGTGGCTCCTGTGGTCTGCTTGTCTTTGGACAGTGCGGCGCCAGCTAGGCCAATGGGGCCGAACAACAACCCCGCGATCAGCCATATCCAGCCTTGTTGGCGTTTAGATCGAGCAATGAAGTAACTCACCAACCCACACGGGATCCACACAGAGATCACGGTGATCAAAATATTTCCCGTCATGGTCCGTGTTGGTGATCACCTGAATCATCTGGTTGATTCCTTCCTCTCTGTGTTGCTTTCGATCGCAAAGGTGGTGAGCAACGATTCACTGAGCAAGGTCAGTCTTTCTCTTGCAGCCGGTTCCACGTCGCTCAGCGACTGTTGCATCGCCTTCCGGCTGGGTTGAAGGCTTTTCGTCAGTGCTGAGTGCTGAGTGATGGTCCCGTGCCGGGGGATGATCAGGCGGATTGCATTTCTCGCTGCTGTCCATGCTGCGCATCGCCGACGCCCTCGAAACCCAGTTGCGCGATGCCTTGCAACGGGCGTTTCCCGAGGCTTGGGCTGAGGCGGTGGAGGCTGGTTTGGATCCCCAGTTGGCGCCAGCGAGCAAGCCGGAATTCGGCGATTTCCAGGCCAATGGTGCACTGCCCCTGGCCAAGCCGTTGAAGCAGGCGCCGCGTCAGATCGCCACGGCCATCGTGGAGCAACTGCAAGCGGATGCGGCCTTCACCGATCTGTGCTTGGAGCCCCAGATCGCCGGGCCTGGTTTCATCAACCTCACGATCCGTCCGGAGCGGCTGGCGGCGGAGGTGTTGGCACGGCTGGGGGACGAGCGGCTCGGCGTGCCGGCGGTCAGCAACGCGGCGCCGGTGGTGGTGGACTTCTCCAGTCCCAACATCGCCAAGGAGATGCATGTGGGGCATTTGCGCTCCACGATCATTGGCGACTCCCTGGCGCGGGTGCTGGAGTTCCGCGGTCATCCGGTCCTGCGGCTGAACCATGTGGGCGACTGGGGCACCCAGTTCGGGATGCTGATCACCCATCTCAAGCAGGTCGCTCCCGAAGCGCTCGACACCGCGGATGCCATCGACCTTGGTGATCTGGTGGCTTTCTATCGCGAAGCGAAGAAGCGCTTCGATGATGACGAGTCGTTCCAGACCACATCCCGCGAAGAGGTGGTGAAGCTGCAGGGCGGTGATCCGCTGTCGTTGAAGGCCTGGGGTCTGCTCTGCGACCAATCGCGGCGTGAGTTCCAGAAGATCTACGATCGGCTTGATATCCGCCTCAGTGAACGCGGCGAGTCGTTCTACAACCCCTTCCTGCCGGCGGTGGTCGATGGGCTGAAGCAGACGGGTCTGCTGGTCACCGACGACGGAGCAGAGTGCGTTTTCCTGGAGGGGGTCAGCGGCAAGGACGGCAAACCCCTGCCGGTGATCGTGCAGAAGAGCGATGGCGGCTTCAATTACGCCACCACCGATCTGGCTGCGATTCGCTACCGGTTCGCCGAGGCCCCTGATGGCGATGCGGCCCGTCGGGTGATTTACGTGACCGATTCCGGTCAGGCCAATCATTTTGCGGGGGTGTTCCAGGTTGCCGCACGGGCCGGCTGGATTCCTGACGGTGCTCGCCTGGAGCACGTGCCCTTTGGGTTGGTGCAAGGAGAAGACGGCAAAAAGCTCAAGACCCGGGCCGGCGACACGGTGCGTCTGCGGGATCTGCTCGATGAGGCCGTGGAACGTGCGGAGGCGGATCTGCGCTCGCGCCTCAAGGAGGAGGAACGCAGTGAGCCAGAGGCGTTCATCAACCACGTGGCCGGCACCGTGGGTCTGGCGGCGGTGAAATACGCCGACCTCAGCCAGAACCGGATCACGAATTACCAGTTCTCCTTCGATCGCATGCTGGCCCTGCAGGGCAACACAGCCCCTTATCTGCTGTATGCGGTGGTGCGCATCGCCGGGATCGCTCGCAAGGGTGGTGATCTGGATGTGGCGGCCGACCAGCTGCAATTCAGCGAACCCCAGGAGTGGGCCCTGGTGCGGGAGCTACTCAAGTTCGATGCCGTGATCGCGGAGGTGGAGGAGGAGTTGTTGCCCAACCGGCTCTGCAGCTATCTGTTCGAGCTCAGCCAGGTGTTCAACCGCTTCTACGACCAGGTGCCGGTGCTCAAGGCCGACGCGGATGCGCTGCCTTCACGCCTGGCCTTGTGCCGTCTGACCGCCGACACACTCAAGGCCGGTCTTGGTCTGCTCGGCATCGCCACCCTGGAGCGGATGTGAGCAGATTCGGCTTGCCCCGGCTGCTGCTGCTCGCCACCGGCGGCACCATTGCCGGCTGTGCGGCCGACAGCGCCACGCTGAACGACTACACCGCCGGGGTGCTGGGCGCTGATGCGCTGTTGCAGAGTGTGCCTCAGCTGCAGGACCTGGCGACGATTTCGGTCAAGCAAGTCGCCAATGTCGACAGCGCCGACCTGCTGTTTGCGCACTGGCATGCCTTGGTGGGGCGCATTCGCGCTGCCTTCGCGACGGACCCGGAGCTAGCCGGGGTGGTGATCACCCATGGCACCAACACCCTCGAGGAAACGGCCTGGTTGCTGCAGTTGTTGATCGACGATCCCCGGCCGGTGGTCCTGGTGGGAGCGATGCGGCCGGCCACGGCCCTCAGTGCCGATGGGCCATTGAATCTGTTCCAGGCTGTGCAGGTCGCAGTCAGCCCGGAGGCACGCGGCCACGGCGTGCTGGTGGTGATGGATGGCCAGATCCATGGCGCCCGCGCTGTCACCAAGGTGGCCACCCAGGGGGTGGGGGCCTTTGCCAGTCCTGGTAGCGGATCCTTGGGATGGGTGGACGACGTTGGCGTTCATCTGCCGACGGCGAGCGGATCTGGGCAGGTGCGCTTCGCTGGACTCGCGCTACCGGAACAATGGCCCCAGGTGCCGATCCTCTATGGCTGTGTGGAGCCCGAGCCGCTCCTGCTCAGCGCCTGTCTGAACGCCGGTGTTGTCGGATTGGTGTTCACGGGAACAGGCGCTGGACAACTGTCGGCTGGCGAATGCCGTGTGTTGGAGGCGTGGGCTGGCCCACGACCCTTGATGCTGCGGGCCAACCGCTGCGGGTCTGGACCGGTGCACCACCATCCCGAGGATGAACGGCTTGGGCTGTTGCCGGCAGGCAGTCTCAATCCCCAGAAAGCGCGGGTGTTGTTGTTGTTGGCGTCGATTGCAGGATTCGATCGCGCAGAGCTGGGAGCATGGATCTCTCAACGCGACCACGTGAGCTGATGTCTGCAGTGTCTCCTGGCACTTATCAGGCTTTCGGCATGCTGCTGTCGTCATCGTTGGCATTGCCGGAGTTGATGCCAGCTGATTCAATTCCCCTCGCTGGCAGCGAGCCGCTGGTGGAGGTGGAGAAGCCACCATCCACATCGGTGTTGATGATGCTGCTCTCACCATCGCGATCAGCGAAATTGACGTTGACCAGGGCATCAAGGAACCAGACGCTGTTCTCGCCAACCGAGAGTGGCAGGAAGCCGCCGATACCGGCCTGGTTGGGAGTGCCAGCCCCTTGCAGAGCACCTTGAAAGCCAATGGTGGGTTTGACCACATCTTTAAGGCTGATGCTCATCACACCACCGAGATTCTCAGCGGTGTCTGCGTCTTGAGCAGCAGCAGGCAAGAGAGGGGCGTTGGAGAGGACCAGCGCAGCGGCACCACCAAGCGAAAGCGACAAGTTGATGGAGCGCTGCATGCCACATCAGAATTTCAGGCAGTCTGCCGACGGTGTACACGTTGTGCACGAGTCGGGTTTTGCTTTCACAAGCGCCCACGCGGCTTCTTGTTGCCAGCAGACTCTTGCTTTGAATTGGTCAGATTGAAATTGTCAGCGAATTGATGGGATTCATCCGGAGAAGGCTTTGATGCCAAACCAAAAGAGGCAAACTGCATAGGCTGTACTTGCAATTTTGCTACCATATCGAGGGTTTTTGGCCTCCTTGAGTTCTAGAAGGTGTAAAACTGCCGCTTGCAACATATAGATACCGACAACTAATATTAACCCCCCAAGTGTTTGCGTATCCCATCCTTGGTAAATGCCAGCTATGGCTACAGCGCCCCATGCAAGATTGGCGAAGCCAACTTCGAGCTGAAAGTCGTTTCGTGCTCCATAGTCCCAACCCATGCGCTTCGCATCGCTTCGGTGAAAAACTGCATGGCGAACAAAAGACAACAGCCCTACGCCGCCCACAGCCCAAGCGGATATCCATTGCGTGGCAGACTCAACATCTCCGGAGCCAATGGAGTTGAAAGCATTCCAGAATCCAATGCCGCCAACAATCCATGTGAGCTGCATTAACGTTTTGGATACTTTTGGGTTGGTTGATAAAGGCATTGAGGTTCGGTCTGTTTGTTGAATTGTCGTCGAATTGCTTTGCAATAGCAACCTTGCTTAACTTTATTGGAATTGTGTTTTCGGGAATTGCTCTTTAAGACTGCTTGTGGTTGATCTCCAGGGGATGCTGCAAGCAAGGTCTGCATCTTGGTTTAGATCATTGCGTGGAGGTTCATGGCAGCTGCCACGGCATTAGCTTTCGGCTTTTGATGTCCATCTGCGTCGTCTTGGCTTACGACGAGCAGCTGTAGTGGGAGATGCCTCCGGCGCCGAAGAACTCCCGTGGTCGCAGTTGGTCGTAGCGACCAGCGAGTTTGGCTGAGAGCGGTGCGTAGGGGTTGCGGAACACCGTTTGCAGTTCGTGCACCAGGCTGTAGTCACCGCGAGCCGCCTGCTCATAGGCCGGGGCGATCAGCCATTCGCGCCAGGTGATGGCGGGATTGGTGCGTTGCATCGAAGCGGTGATCTCTTCAGGCTCTCCACAGCCGCTGAGCTGCTGGTGCCAGCGCGCCAGCCAGGCATTCCATTGCGCCTCGAGCTCTGCATCGCTGGGCACATAGAAGCCCCGTTTCAGCGGCGTGACCTCGGTTGGCAGTGATGCCAAGTCACGGAAAACAATCGTGTAGTCCGCCTTCGAAGCCACCATCAGCTGCAGCAGATCGCCGATCAGCTCCGGAGCTACGTTGGCCAGTCCCACCTTGCGAGCCCACATGGCATCCAGTCCGGCCTTCATGGCTTCGCTGAAGGTTGCATGCAGCGCGTCGAGTTCGGCTGTTTCGGCGGGGTGATCCCTTAACAGCGTTTTGAGCGCTGACCAGAACATCCGATAGTTGGTTTCAGCCGCTTTCGGTTGGTTGAAAAAGGAGAAATGAATGCCGCCGCCGGTCCAGGGCTGAAAGCGGGGGTCGAACAGTTCGCAGAAGCCGAAGGGTCCGTAATCAAGGGTGAAACCGCCGGCGGCGCAGTTGTCGCTATTGAAGTTGCCCTGGCAATAGCCCACGCGCATCCAGTGGCACACCAGGCTGATGAGGCGTTCCCGGAACAACCGCGCCAGCTGCACCACCTGCGCCGGGAACGGCAGGGAGTGATCAATGTCTTCCCGGTAGTTCCGCTCGATCAGATGCTGCACGATCATTTGCAACTCCTGCTGGGCCTCAGGATGCGCTTCGCGACGGGCGCGTCGTGCGAACAGCTCCAGTTGGCCTACCCGAAGAAAGGATGGCGCCACACGTGTGGTGATCGCCGCTGAGTTGTCGACCAGGATGTCGGGATCCATGGAGGGCGAGGCGCCCGAATACCAGGGGCGACGCACGGTCTCGTCGTGGGAGACGTACAGCGTTAGGGAGCGGGATGTGGGAATGCCCAGGGCATGCATGAACTCCTGGGCCAGGAATTCGCGCACGCTGGACCGCAGCACGGCTCGACCATCAGCACCACGGCAATAGGGCGTCGGTCCACCACCCTTCAGCTGCATCTCCCAGCGCTGACCTTCAAACACCCCTTCAACCACGGAGATGGCTCGCCCATCGCCGTAGCCGTTGCCATTGCCGAACGGACATTGCTGGTTGTATTCCGTGCCGTAGATCGACAAGGCGTAGCCGGTGGCCCAGCCATGGGGACGCATTGGCTCGCTCACGTTGCTGAGGTCGCCAGAGAAGACGCTGCGGAAGTCACCATCGTGAACCAGTGCTTCGTCCAGGCCCAGCGCAGCGAACAGTTCCGGGCTGTGGGCGACGTACTCGGGATTGGGAAGCGGCGTCGGCGTCACTGGCACGTAGTGGCCAGAACGCACTTGCCTTGCGCGGTGATCCTGTCCATCGGGTGTGGATTCCGGATCGGGCCGAAGGTGCTGCATCAGCGAGTAATCGACCTGCTGGGCGAAGCCAGCGAAGCTGGAGGTGGTGGCTGGCGTCGATGCGCTGGAGCTGGCGGTCATCCGGCCATTGGCTGCAGTGTTTGCATCATCGGTGGGTAGAGGCCGATGCGGCGCCCAGTTGGGCGGCTGTGAATAGCTTGGGATGGATCATCCCACCTCCTTGCCTCAGTCCCACCCTCCAGGAGATCCGATTCATCGCTGATGGCCATGCCTGACCCGATCCCCGCGCCCGAGGCCCGTCCCGATGTGGAACGGCTTCGGGGTTACAGCGCCCCTCTGGAGGGGCGGCGGGGTCTGCTGCGGCTCGACTTCAACGAGAACACCATTGGTCCCAGTCCGGCGGTCACCGAGGCGATTCGCTCTTACCCAGCTGATCAGGTTGCGGTCTATCCGGAATACGACGGATTGCGTGAGGCCTTGATTGCCAACCTGCAGGCCTCTCCGGCCGGCCTCGCTCATCCTCTGGTCATCGACCAGGTGGGGCTCTTCAACGGTGTGGATGCCGCGATTCATGCAGTGATCCATGCCTATGGAGCGGCGGGTGACACCCTGCTTACCACCAGTCCCACGTTTGGGTACTACGCCCCGTGTGCGGGCATGCAGGGGATGGCCATCGAGGCCCTGCCCCATGAACTTCCGGGGTTCCGTTTTCCGCTGGAGGCAATGCGATCAGCTTTACAGCGCAGGCCAAAGATCTTGATGCTCTGCAACCCCAACAACCCCACGGGCACGCGTATTCCAGCGGAACAGGTGCTGGAGTTGGCCACGGCGGCGCCAGGAACCTTGGTGGTGGTGGATGAGCTCTATGAGGCGTTCACGGGTGACAGTGTGCTGCCCCATGTGGACTTCACCGTCCACGCCAATCTGCTGGTGCTGCGCTCCTTGGCTAAGACCGCCGGGCTGGCAGGCCTGCGCATGGGATTTGCTATCGGTTCCGCGGAGGTGATCGATCGGATCAGCCGTGTCACCGGTCCCTATGACGTGAACAGCCTGGCGGTGACGGCGGCGTTCGCGGCTCTGGGCGATCAGGTCTACACCGACCACTATGTGGCCGAAGTGGTACGAGCACGTGATTATCTCGTAACGCAACTAACGCAATCTGGTGCCGTCTTCCATTGCGATGGTGGTAACTACTTGCTGGTCTGGCCGCGGCGATCGGCCGAAGAGGTGGAGCAGCAGCTGCGCAGTGCTGGCATCCTGGTGCGTTCCATGGCCGGCAAGCCGCAGATTGATGGTGCGTTGCGAGTGAGCATCGGCACCCTCGAGCAGATGCAGCGTTTCTGGGCGATCTACGCGCAGCTCGAGGGTTGAGTGACGCTCAGCGCATTACGTCAATGATCGTGCCGTCTCCCAGAGTGCCAGGAAGGGTCAGGCTCGGTCCTACGCGGCGGACTTCGGCGCCACGCACTGCATCCAGAAACGGCTGAACGCCACCCTGGTCGCATCCCGCTGGGGCGTCGCCGCTGACGTACTGAACAGGAATCACTCGCCGGGGGTTGAGTTGACGCACCACCTCAGCGGCCTCTTCGCCGTTGTAAACCTTGCCGCCGCCTCCCACGCCGAGGATCAACACATCCGGCCGGCCGATCAGCACCTTGTCTTCTCCACTCAAGGGAGCTGCTGTTCCGCCTAGGTGGGCGAAGTTCAGGCCGCCTTGTTGCCAGCGCCAGATGGTGGCATCTCCGAAGCGGCGTCCGCCCACGCGATCATGGGGAGCGGCGAAACCTTCCAGATCCAGGCCGCCCACGCGATAGGAGCCTGGCTGTGACAAGTAAATGCCACCTCCGAGGCGGGCTCCCTCATCGGGTAGTTCTGAACTGACCAGCGTGACCGAGGCACTGACGCGCGGCTCGGCCAGGCCTTTGGCGCAACCCACGGCCCGGAAGGGATTGACCAGCACCGACTGGCCGCCTCCACGAATCAACAGGGCGCTGTGGCCGTAGCTGGTGATGGACACCCCAGCGGCGTGACTGGGGACTCCCACCAGTGCGCCCAGTGCCAATCCGGCGGCGAGAGCGCTTGCGGTGCGTCCATGCCCCTGGCGCTGCGGAAGGAGAGTCATGGAGGAGAGGCCGTTGGCCCAGGAAGTTAGCAGTGTTGAACTCGGGCTTCGGCCTGACGCAAGAAGTTGGCCAGCAGCTTGTGCCCGGCTTCAGTGAGCACGCTTTCGGGATGGAATTGCACCCCCTGCAGATGGGGGTACTGCCGGTGGCGCAGTCCCATCACCGTGTTGTCCTCAAGCCATGCGGTGACTTCCAGGCAGGCCGGGAGGGTCTCCCGTTCGGCGATCAGACTGTGGTATCGGGTGGCCGTGAGTGGTTGCGGCAATCCGGCGAACACCCCTTCGCCTCCGTGCATCACCGGTGAGGTTTTGCCATGCATCAACTCGGTTGCGCGCACCACCCGACCGCCGTAGGCCTGGGCGAGGGCCTGATGGCCCAGGCAAACGCCCAGGGTGGGGATCTCCGGAGAGAGTTCTTTCAGCACCTGCAGGCAGATGCCGGCTTGATCGGGATCGCCGGGGCCTGGTGAAAGCAGGATGGCGTCTGGCTTCAGGTCTCGAATCTCAGCCACCGAGAGGGCATCGTTGCGCTCCACCCGCAGTTCTGCAGCCAGGGGATGCTGCGCCGCCAGCTCACCGAAGTACTGCACCAAGTTGAAGGTGAAGCTGTCGTAGTTGTCGATGACCAGGAGCATCGCTTAGAGGCCGAGACGGGTGAGCAGGGGAGGGAGCAGCAGCAGCAGCGCGATCACCAGGGAGCTGATCGCGGCCACCAGAACCGCGCCGGCGGCACAATCTTTGGCGATTCTCGCCAGGGGGTGGAACCGTCGGCCGATGGCCAGATCCACCACTGACTCGATGGCGGTGTTCAGCAGTTCGAGCACCAGCACGGCGGCCACCGTGAGCACCAGCACCGCCAGTTGAATGGAGGGCAGCCCTAGCCAAAGCGCCAGTCCAAACACCACGCTGCCGATGCAGACATGGATACGGAAGTTGCGTTGGCTGACGAAGCCATAGACCAGGCCCTGGGCGGCGTAGCGGAAGCTGGAGGGCAGGTCACCGGCGATCTTCCAGGCTCCGCGATGGGCGGCGTGATGGGCACGACGGGTGCCGCGTTGGGTGATCTCCTCAGTCACCGATGTTTCGTCTTCAGGGTCCAGCAGTGATTTCATCTGCTGATTCACAGTCGATCTCACCATGGGAAAGAACCATACCGGCCATGGCAAGCAGCTGCTCCTGGCACTGCAGCATGGTCATCAATGAGGCGTCGTCGGGGTGGTCCCATCCCAGCAGATGCAGCAGCCCATGGCTCACCAGCCAGCAGAGCTCTCGCTCCAGGCTGTGGTTCTGCTCGAGTGCCTGACGTTCCGCAGTGGGCACCGACACGATGATGTCCCCGAGTTCCACGCTGAGATCGGCCTCCAGGGGCATCTCGGCTTCCAGCGCCGAAAAAGAGAGAACATCGGTGGCACTGGCTTTGTTGCGCCAGCGTTGATTCAGTTCGGCGATCTGTTCGTCATTGACGAACTGCAGGCCAAGGCACACCTCTTCGCAGTCCAGCAGTGGCTTGGGAACGGAGTGGCCACCGGTCTCGGCAAGGTGGCCCAGCCACAATTGCAGGGTGGAGTCCCAAACCTCGCGACAGCAGAGTCGTTGATGGGCGGCGCTGCCAGCGGTCGTCTTCACCAGGCTTGCGTCGGCTGGTGTGAAGGCCAGATCCAGAGCAAATCTGGGGGCATCGGCTGATGGCAGCGGTGCTGATGTCAAGGCTGATGTCACTGGGGCAGGGTGGGCCTGCCAAGCCAGGCCACCACCAGGATGAAGCCGATGAACCCGGCTGCGGTTAGTCCGAAGTGAAACAGGCTCTTGCTGCCCTTGCGCACCATGTTGCGCATCGCCTGCTTGACGAAGCTGGGCGGGGGCGTGGTGGCCGCTGGGGCATCGGGCGGGGTGGCGATCGCTTCAGGCTTGTCGCTCATGGTCAGCTCTCGTCGTCGTGTCCTGGACTGTCCACACCCTGGCGCAGCAGCGCCTGGATGAAGGGATCCAGCTCGCCATTCATCACGGCCTGCACATCGTTGGTCTCTTCCTGGGTGCGCAGATCCTTGACCATCTGATACGGGTGGAACACGTAATTGCGGATCTGGTTGCCCCAGGCCGCTTCCACAATGTCGCCGCGGATGTCGGCGATTTCAGCCGCCCGCTGTTCCTGGGCGATCACCAACAGCTTGGCTTTCAGCAAGGCCATCGCCTTCTCTTTGTTCTGCAGTTGAGAGCGTTCTTGGGTGCAGCGCACCGCAAGTCCTGTGGGGATGTGCAGGATGCGAACGGCGGTTTCCACCTTGTTTACGTTCTGACCTCCAGCACCACCGGAGCGGCTGGTGGTGACTTCCAGATCCTTCTCGGGGATGTCGATGTCGACTTCCTCTTCCAACTTGGGCATCACTTCAACGCCAGCGAAGCTGGTTTGACGCTTGTCGTTGGCGTTGAACGGAGAGATGCGCACCAGACGATGGGTGCCTTTCTCATTGCGCAGATAGCCATAGGCGTAGCGACCCTCGATTTCAATCGTGGCGCTCTTGATTCCCGCTTCCTCCCCCTCGCTGAGTTCGTCCACGGACACTTTCATGCCCTGGTCCTCAGCCCAGCGTGTGTACATGCGCAGCAGCATCTGAGCCCAGTCCTGAGCATCTGTGCCACCGGCTCCGGCGTTAATCGAGAGCACGGCTCCCTCTTTGTCATAGTCGCCGCTGAGCAGTCGTTCCAGCTCCCAGCGATCCAGCTCCCTGCGCAGCTGATCTAAACCGCCCTGGGCTTCGGCGAGCATGTCGTCGTCAGGCTCCAGGTCGTAAAGCTCGAGCGTGGCCTGGGCATCGCCGACAGCGCCCTGCCAGGACGTGAGCTGTTGAAGTTGCGCCTTCACCTCATCGAGGCGACGCATTTGCTTCTGGGCGTTCTGCTGGTCGTCCCAGAAATCCGGTTGTGCGGCGAGCTGTTCGAGGTCCTGTTGGCGTGCGTTCAGTGCAGGAACGTCAAAGACAGTCCTGGGCGTTGCCCAGGCGGTCAGTGAGCTCGGAGAGGTCGCGCTTGAAGTCGGTGAGGTCGAGCAACGGAGTGCGTTGGACGGATCTCGCGACGTTATCAGTGCGGAAAGCAGCGTTCCGAGTTGACCACCGGTGCTGCATAGGATTCAGGTCCCCCGTTGAAGGCCCTATGCCGAGCGTCGAGATCTACACATGGCGCACCTGCCCCTTCTGCGTGCGCGCCAAACAGCTGCTGGATCGCAAAGGTGTTGCCTACACCGAGCATTCCGTGGATGGTGATGAGCCAGGTCGTGATGCCATGGCTGCCCGGGGCGATGGCCGTCGCAGTGTTCCGCAGATCTTCATCGATGACCGCCACATCGGTGGTTGTGATGATCTGCATGCCCTGGAGCGAGCCGGTGAGCTCGATCCGCTTCTCTCCTGAGTTCCCTCTTCGATCCCACTGAACGACCGTTGCTCATGCGTCACCTGTTCGTGCTGGATCCCTTGGATCGCATCAATCCGCTCAAGGACTCCACGGCTGCCCTGATGCAGGCCGCGAGTCGTGCCGCTCTGGAGGTTTGGGCCTGCACGCCAGCGGATTTGATTGCTCTGGGTGATGAACCGCTGGCCATGGCGTCACCGGTTCAACCGGACCCATGGATCAGCATTGGTGAGCGCGAGCGTCTTCCCCTGGCCACCTTCCAGGTGATCTGGATGCGCAAAGACCCGCCCGTGGATGAGGCATATCTCTACGCCACCCATCTGCTGGATGTGGCTGAGCGTGCCGGGGTGCGTGTTCTCAATCGCCCCGATTCCTTGCGCAGTTGGAACGAAAAGCTCGGCGCCCTTCGCTTCAGCCGCTGGATGGCTCCCACGTTGGTTTCGGGTCGCGTCCAAGAGCTCAGTGCCTTTGCTGAAACGCACAACGAAATCGTGCTGAAGCCCCTGGGCGGTCGTGCCGGACTGGGTGTGATCCGCGTGTCGGCGCAGGCCCCGGGGCTAAAAGCTCTCCTGGAATTGGTCACCGAGCAGGAGCGCCTTCCGGTGATGGCGCAGTGCTTCCTCCCGTCCGTCAGCGAGGGAGACAAGCGCATCCTGCTGGTGGATGGAGAGCCGCTGGGTGCGATCAACCGCCGGCCGGCCGCCGGTGAATTCCGCAGCAACCTGGCCGTGGGTGGACAGGCCGAAGCCACGGAACTGACGGCACGAGAGCATCAGATCTGTGCTGCACTGGCTCCTGCGCTTCGTGCCGAAGGCCTGTTCTTCGTTGGAATTGATGTGATCGGCGGGATGCTGAGCGAGATCAATGTCACCAGTCCGACGGGTATTCGCGAGGTGGAGCGGTTGATGAATCAGCCCTTGGCAGATCAGGTGCTCGAGCGTCTGCGTGATCTGATCTGAGTGATCACAATGAAGGGCTGACCGGACAAAGACGCTGTGCTGAAACGAGGACTGTGCTGGGGTGCGGCGTTTCTGGTCGGCTTCGCTGGAAACGCTTGGAGCGCTGGCTCTGCAGTCCGCTCCCGTGCGTTGCCACCGCTCATTCCCCGGGAGGTGCTGTTTGGCAACCCGGAAATCATGAGCGTCAATCTCAGTCCTGATGGGAGCTGGATCGCGTATCTGGCCCCGGATCAGGGCGTGCTGAATCTCTGGGTCCGCGATCTGGATGGCCAAGCCCCAGCTCGCGTGCTCACCCAGCAGCGTGATCGTCCTCAGATGCCGGGGTACTGGACGGCCGACGGCCGCTTCCTGATTTCATCGCGGGATGGCGATGGAGATGAGAACACCGTTCTGGTGCGGATCGACCCTCGCACCGGTGAGAGCAAGGACCTCACGCCACCCCAGGGGGTGAAGGCCGTTTGGATTGGGGCCGATCGGGAAGCCCCCAAAGAGCTGCTCGTGGCCTTGAACGATCGTGATCCCCGCTATCACGACACCTATGTGATTGATGTGGAGACTGGCGAGCGTCGCCTCCTCTACCAATCCACCGACGATGGTCGCGACGTTTCGATCCTGTGGATCGATGGCGCCTGGAACCCCGTCATTCGCTCGCAGCTGCTGCCCGATGGTGGTAGTGCCCATGAGTTGCGCTTGCCCGGTGAGTCGGAGTGGCGCTCTTTTCTGCAGTTCAACTTCGAGGACACGATCACCGGCTCGGGCCCTGGAGGGTTCAGCCGTGATGGCCAATGGCTTTACGGCGTTCTCAGCACCGGTGATGATCTGCCGCGCCTGGTGCGCTGGAGCCGCGAGCAGCTGGAGACCTGCGGCAGCGATTGCACCCCCGAAGTGGTGCATCGTTCATCAGCCGGTGCCCTGGGCGTGGCGCTCAGTGATCTCGATACGGGAGTTCCCACCGCCCTGAAGGAAGTGGATCTTCGCTCTCGCCTGGTGGTGTTGGATCCCTCCGTTGAAACGGACCTGGCCCGGCTGAGGCAGTTGGCAGGGGCCAACGACTTTGCGGTGGTCGATCAAGACCTGGAGGGCCGTCGTTGGTTGGTGGCCATTGGCTCCGATCGTCAGGGGCCTCAGTACTGGCTCTGGGAACGAGAGCAGGATGAGATCCGCAAGTTGTTCTCCGTTCAGCCCAAGCTCGATGCCTACGTGCTGGCCCCAATGGAAAGCCTGGACCTGCTGGCCAGAGATGGTCGGCGGCTGCCGGCTTATCTGACCCGCACACCGCTGGCTTCAGGAACGGAGCCCCAGCCCTTGGTATTGCTCGTGCATGGGGGGCCTCAGGCCCGGGATTTCTGGGGTTTCAGCTCCACCCATCAGTTGCTGGCGAATCGTGGATATCACGCCCTTAGCGTGAATTACCGCGGCTCCACCGGCTTCGGGAAGGAGCATCTCCTGGCAGGCGAAGGCGAGTGGTACGCCGCGATGCAGGACGATCTGGTGGATGCCGTCCGCTGGGCGATCGATGAGGGGATCGCCGACCCTGATCGCATCGCGATCATGGGCGCGTCCTACGGGGGCTATGCCGCGCTGGCTGGTCTCACCCGCGATCCTGAGCTGTTCGCCGCCGCCATCGCTGAGGTGGGTCCGTCCAATCTGCGCACCCTGATTGATTCGATCCCTCCTTACTGGGAATCTCTCCGGATCAATTTCGAGCGGATGATCGGGGTGGGGACAGTGGATCTGGATGCCATTTCGCCGCTTCAGCATGTGGAACGGATTCAGCGACCGCTGCTGCTGGGGCATGGCGCCAATGACCCCAGGGTCAAGCTCAGTGAGAGTGAGGCAATCGCGGCCGCAATGGCGAAACGGAATCTGCCGATTGATTTCGTGGTGTTTCCCGATGAAGGTCACGGATTCGCTAACCCGCGCAATGCGCTGGCGATGACAGCGCTCCAAGAGGCCTTCCTCAGTGAACATCTCGGTGGCAGGGCTGAACCGTTTGGAACGACCCTGAACCAGTCATCGATGCAATGGCGATTGCGCTCCCTGCCGATTCCCTGACATCAGATCCAGTTGACCTGCCAGCACCGTGAGTTTCAGTCCCACCTCTTGAAGTTCACGGTCAGCCACGGAGCCGCGCACCAGCCCGGCACCTGCGGTGAGATCGAGTTGTGTGCCATGGGCATGTCCGCAGCGGATCGCAACGCGTAATTCCGCATCCCCCGCACTATCGATCCAGCCGATCGGTGCGGCGTAGCCCTGCCGGTCGAATGGTTCGAGGCTGCGCAACCAACGCATGGCGTCACGCCGTGGCAGACCTGCAACCGCCGGCGTCGGGTGCAGCACGCCGGCCAGGGGGAGCGGGGATTGTCCCGGGGCTGAGGTGGTGATGGGCGTATGCAAATGCACCAGTTGCCCATGGCGAGCCAGTTGCGGGCGCCGTGGGCGTCGTGGCTGCAGCCCGCGATCGATGAGGTGGTCGGTGATCGCTTGCACCACCAGTTCGTGCTCCCGACGATCTTTGTCTGAACTAAGCAACGAGGCCGCCTGGTCGTTCTGGCCTGCGGTGCCAGCGAGCGCATCGCAGCGCAGTTGTCCGTTGCGAAGGCTTAGCAGTCGCTCTGGCGAGGCGCCGAAGAAACTGTCTTGAGCGTCTTTTTGCCACAGGAAGCGGCAGCTGCCGGCTTGCTGATGACGGAGCCGTTGCAACAGCGGTTGCGGATCGAGGGGTTCCGTGAGGCTCACCGTCTGGCGCACCGCCAGGACCAGTTTGTGCAGTTCACCGCTGTTGACCAATTCCAGGCCGCGTTCCAGGGCAGGTGTGTAGTTCTGCTCCCAGGCTCCAGGGGTGATGCTGCCGCTCACGGTGTCCATGGATGGACTCCAGGCGTGCTGCCGGGAGCGCAACTGTTCTGCCATCACCCACAGCGATTCCGTGAGCGTGCGGACATCGCTGGCCTGTTGCACCACTCCATGCACGCGCAGCCACCCCTGGCGCCCATGCCGACTGAGCTGCCAGCGAGGAAGAACCGCTTGCACCGAGGGCATGCCTCCTTGGGGTTGCTGCTCGCTGGTCTGTTCAAAGAAGGAAAATGCGAGAAGAATGCGAGAGCGTGCCTGAGCTGGTGCGTCCGGCGTGCCATCCAGGATCCGTCCCAGGGTCACGTCACTGAATCGCTGCGCCAGTTCGAAGCGTTTGGCACTGGACAGTTCCAGGTGATGGCAGCGTCCTGCTGCCGCTAAGCAAAGGCCCGGTGCGCTGTCCCAAAGAAAACGGAAGGGGTCGTGAGCTTCCAGATCCACGAGCTGGTGCAGGGGGTCGAGGCCTTGCACTGGCAGCGCCAGGCTCAGCACTCCATCCTCGAGGGATCGCTGAGCCCAGGCGTGTTGCGCTCGCTCCAGCAAGTCGCTGAAGGACACCGCAGAGCAGCTGTCGTGGGGTGCGACCGACATCCGGACAGCAGATCAGGCGGGGGACTGCTCAAATGTATGGGTCTTGAAGCGGGCTGAGTGCGCCCAGTCCATGCAAGATCGCCAGGCTGTTGCAACCCTTCACTCACCGCGCACTGAGCGGCGGCGTCTTTGGAAAGCCGCAATCAAGTGGCCGATGTACTCCGTCGCGGTGATGCCATTGCTTCTTGCGATTGGCTGGCGCGTCGGGGCGGGGCTTCCGGTGCGGTGGGGCCAGGCGCTTGGATTTCTGCTGGCAGCAGTTCTGTTGCTGCTCTGGGAGAACCTCAGCAACGACCTGTTTGATGCCGACACCGGGATCGACAGCACAGCGAAGCCTCATTCCGTGGTGGCCCTGATTGGTCGTCGCCGTCCGGTCCGTCGTCTGTCAACCCTGGTGCTCCTGGCTGGATTGCTGCTGATGTCGCTGATGGCTCTTCAGAGCAGTGTTTCGGTGCTGGCGCTGGTGCTGGTGAGCTGCGGCATTGGCTATCTCTACCAAGGCCCGCCGTTCCGCCTTGGCTATCTCGGTTTGGGCGAACCGCTTTGCTGGCTGGCCTTTGGTCCCTTCGCCACAGCAGCTGCGCTGTTGGTGGTGGCTCCTGCAGCAAAGGCCGGTGCTTGGGCAGTGGTGCCATGGGATGTGGCTTTTCTGCTGGGGTCAGGTCCCGCTCTGGCCACGTCCCTGGTGCTGTTCTGTTCGCACTTCCATCAGGTCGATGAGGATGCGGCCCACGGCAAGCAGTCCCCTGTGGTGCGTCTGGGCACCGCACGGGCGTCGGCCCTAGTGCCCTGGTTTGTCGCAGGAACCCTGGCGCTGGAGTGGACACCCGTTTTCCATGGCGATTGGCCTCCGACTGCGTTGCTCGGAGCCTTGGGCTTGCCTGCGGCGGCAGCGCTGATTCGTTTGCTGCGCAGCCATCACGCTGAGCCAGAACGCATTCAGGGCAGCAAGTTTCTCGCCTTGCGTTTTCAGGGCCTCAATGGACTTGGCTTGAGTATCGGTTTGGCGATGGGGCCCTGGTTTGGTGCCTCCATGGCCGGGAGCGTCTGAGCGCATGAGGCTCTCTTTGGCGCTGCGTCCTTATGGCTTTGCTCTGTCTCGTCCGCTGACGACCGCCAGTGGCTCTTGGCAACAGCGAGACGGCTGGCTGCTGCGCATCGTCTGTCCAAACACAGGCCGTGAGGGCTGGGGAGAGGTGGCTCCTTTGCAGCCACAGGAGCGCCAGGCTTGTGAGCAAGCCCTGGCTGATTGGCTGACGACAGCCGAGGTTGTCGTCAGCCGCGATCAGTTGGAGGTAGTGCTGCCGCAGCTGCCGCCAGCCGTAGCGTTTGCGGTCGGTGCTGCCTTGGCCGAACTAGAAGCTGATCTGGGCCCATGGCATCCGGCCCCTCCTGCGGCGCATCTGTTGCCCGCTGGATCGTTGATGCTGCCGGAGCTCGAACGCGTCCTGGCCTCAGCGGTGACGTCACCGGGGATCACTGTCAAATGGAAAGTGGCTGCGGCGGATCCAGAGCTCGAATGGTTGCTGCTCCACCAGCTGCTGGAACGTCTTCCTGCAACGGCGCGTCTTCGCCTGGATGCCAATGCCGGCTGGGACCGGTCGGAGGCGAACCGCTGGGTGGAGGTGCTGGCCGCTGATCCGCGCTTGGAATGGTTGGAGCAGCCCCTCGCAGTGGATGATCTGGATGGTCTAACCAGGCTGGCTGAACGCCTTCCCGTGGCACTGGATGAGTCTTTGCAGGCCCACCCTGTATGGCGTGAGCAGTGGCAGGGATGGCAAGTGCGACGCCCCCTGCTGGAAGGGGATCCCCGACCCCTGTTGCGGCAGTTGCAGCAGGGTCGGCCTCGGCTGATGGTGAGCACTGCCTTTGAGACGGGCATCGGTTTTCGTTGGCTGGCCCTGCTGTCGCGCCTTCAATGGCAGGGGCCAACACCCGCAGCGCCTGGACTGGCACCAGGCTGGTGTCCTGAAGGTCCCCTCTTCAGTGCTGATCCTGTTCAGGTCTGGGCGGCCGCTGGAGGAGCGTGTTGATGCACGACTTGGTGGCCTTGCCCTGCGATCCTGCGGCACCGGAGAGCACGGCCACCGCGTTGCTGAAGCTGTTGCAGAGCCGGAGCTGGGTGCGGTTGGTGGGGCCTCAAGAGGGGGCGGATGTGCTCGGGCTTCAGCAGCCGTCGGCGCTTTGGCCTGAAGGACCCGGTCTGGTGCTGTCGACTGGTGGCAGCAGCGGTGGCCGGTCGCTTTGTCTGCACCCGCTCGCCAACTTCGAACGCTCGGCTGAAGTGTGTGGCCGATGGCTGCAACGGCTCGGGCTGGATCCCGAGGCGTGTCTGGTCTGGAATCCTCTGCCCTTTCAGCATGTGAGCGGACTGATGCCCTGGTGGCGCGCGCGTCAGTGGGGGTCGCGCCATGGATGGTTGGCGTCTGAATTGATGAAGCAGCCCTCGGTTTTGCTGGCGCAGTGCCGTCAGCACCCCGGCTGGCGGCAGCGCCCGATGCTGCTGTCGCTGGTGCCCACGCAATTGCGGCGCTTGCTGGCCCACCCCGATGGCTGCAACTGGCTTCAGGCCATGGACGTCATTTGGGTGGGAGGAGCCGCTTTGCCGTTGGACCTCGCGGCGCTCTCTCGCCAGGCAGGCTTGCGCTTGGCCCCTTGTTATGGCGCCACGGAAACCGCGGCGATGGTGACGGTTCAGACGCCCCAGGCTTTCCTGGCCGGCCATCGCAGCTGCGGCCAACCTCTCGAGGGTGTGCGTCTGCGGCTGGATCCTGATGGAGCACTGGCCGTGCACTGTGACCGTCTAGCTGCGGCCAGGCTTGATCCATCGGGTGGACTCCAGCCTCTCGTGGATAAGGAGGGGTGGTGGCGTAGCGGTGATCTGGCGACACTGGGCGACGCTCAGGTCGTTCCTGACTTGCAGATTGTGGGTCGCCGCGATGGTGCCTTGCAGTCCGGTGGAGTCACGGTCTTTCCTGAGCAGTTGGAGGATCGCCTGCTGGGCCTGGTGGATCAGGTTGAACTGCCCCTCTCAGCCGTGCTGATCCTTGGGCTGCCCGATCCGGAGTGGGGGGCGCGATTGGTGGCCCTGGTGCGCTGGTCGACGTCGGATCGAGATCCAGCCCGGATGGATGCGCTCAGGGCATTGGTGTCTGACTGGCCTGCAGCGGAACGACCGCGGCGCTGGGTGTCATGTCCGGACCTGGAGCCTTCGCGGGCAGGGAAGTGGGATCGTCAGCGTTGGCAGACCTGGTTGGTCTCGCAACAATCAGATCAGCAGCAGGGACAGGATGACGATGTTGTCTGACACTGAAGTCAGCAACAAGAAGCTTGCTGCAGGACTTTTGGCCATCTTTTTCGGTGCACTGGGCGTGCACAAGTTTGTGCTGGGTTACAACAACGCCGGCATCATCATGTTGATCGTTGGGGTGGCCGGTGGTGCCATCACCTGCGGAATTGCCGCCGGTCTGATGTCGCTGATCGGATTGATTGAGGGGGTCATCTACCTCACCAAAACTCCCGACGAATTTCAGGAGACCTACCTCGATCACCAGCAGGAATGGTTCTGAGCCGACCATGCCAACGAAGCGCTTGTCCCCTGCACTTCCAACCCAGTGGCTCGTTGTGGCGGCGGGCGTCAGTGGCGCGCTGTGGTCGCAGCTGGGTCACACCGGCTTCCATCCTCTGATGCTGGCGCTGGCCATGTTGCCCGTGCAGATCACCGCTCTGGTGTGGGCTTTGGGCCGCTCGTCTCGTCGAGGGGCTGGCGATCAACGCCTCAAAGTTCGCTGATCCGTCCGATCTGGGCCGCTTCTAGCCAGCGTTCAACCGTGTCGGGCAGAGCGCAACGCCGTCGGGTCTCGGTGCTGATGGCCACGTGGCGGATGCATCCCCGGGCCACATCCTGATCCCTCAGCAGAAATCGATACTGCACCTCAAAGCTGCTGGGATCCAGCCGTTGTGGGCTTAGGTGCACGCTGAGTTGATCACCGCCATGCACGGGTCCAAGAAAGTCCGCTTGGCAGTGCACCACCGGCAACGCCACGTCAGGCCAGCGTTCCTGGCCGCGGCAGCCGGGGAACACCGATTCGGTGGCAATGCCCTGGGCCTCAAGGCTTTCTTCCCAGGCTTCATGGCACCAGCGCAGCAGTTGATGGAAATGCATCACGCCGGCCGCGTCGGTGTCTCCGAAGCGCACCACACGGCGCAGTCGTAACCAGGCGGGTGACGTCATCACGGCTGTTGTTCTTACGGCAGCGCACTGTCACCTTGGCATTAGTGCATCACAAAGCGAATGGCAGGGCTGGTGCGCTTTTTGCTGCAAGACGCAGGGGTGTAGACGCCCGTGCTGGTGGTGGTGCTGTTGTGGCTCAGCCGGCATGAGCACCGGCGGCTGATCTGATCTCGCCTGACCTGATCAGGAACGCTCAAAACAGAGGGTCCACTGGACCAATGAGTGGCGTCACAACGGGGTCGGCCAGGCCAACCCCGTCCGTTGTAGTTGCCACACCGAAGGGCACATTGAGCACTTCAGAGTGAATGGTTTGGATCAGGCGAATGCCGGCATTCTTGTCGAAGCAGTATTGGCCAATTCCGCCTTATTTATTGCTTCTTTTTTCTCTGTCTCTCGGCTGAACCCTGATGTTCTGGGCGAGACGATTTGGCCAGGGTTCGTTGGCTCACGGCAGGGACTGGTCGAGAGCGGCAACGAATGACTGGGTCAGCAAATCAGCGGTCCACCGATCCCATGATCACATCGATCGACCCCAGAATCGCCATGATGTCTGCAACCTTGTGTCCCTTGAGGATGTGAGGAAGGATCTGCAGGTTGTTGGAGTCAGCGGCACGGATCTTGAAGCGCCAGGGTGTGACGTCGTTATTCCCCTGCAGGAATATGCCGATCTCGCCTTTGCCTGATTCCAGACGGGTGTAGAGCTCGCCGTTGGGGATCTTGAAGGTGGGAGCCACTTTTTTGGCTACGTACTGATAGTCGAAGCCAGCGAATTCGCTGTCCTTGCCTTCCGCCATGCGCTTGGCTTCCAGGTTTTCGGTCGGGCCGCCCGGAATCATCTCGCAGGCCTGGCGCAGGATCTTGAGGGATTGGCGCATCTCTTCGATCCGCACCCGATAGCGCGCGAAACAGTCACCCTCCTTCTCCCAGGCCACGTCCCAGTCGAAATCGTCGTAGCACTCGTAATGATCCACCTTGCGCAGGTCCCACGGCACCCCGGAGGCCCGCAGCATTGGCCCCGACAGGCTCCAGTTGATTGCATCCTCTTTGCCGATGACGCCCAGGCCTTCAATTCGCCGTCGGAAGATCGGATTGTTGGTGATCAGTTTTTCGTATTCGTCAATCTTCGGGCCAAACCAATCACAGAAATCGCGGCATTTCTCAAGCCACCCCCAGGGGAGATCGGCGGCCACACCACCAATCCGGAAGTAGTTGTTGTTGATCAGGCGTTGACCGGTAGCGGCTTCCCAGAGGTCGTAGATCATCTCCCGCTCCCGGAAGATGTAGAAGAAAGGTGTCTGAGCACCGACGTCGGCGAGGAAGGGGCCAAGCCAAAGCAAGTGATTGGCAATGCGGTTCAGTTCCAGCATCAACACGCGGATGTAGCTGGCGCGCTTGGGAACGGGAATGTCGGCCAATTTCTCGGGCGCGTTCACCACGACCGCTTCGTAGAACATGCCCGCCGCGTAGTCCATGCGGCTCACGTAGGGCACGAACATCACGTTGGTGCGGTTCTCGGCAATCTTCTCCATGCCGCGGTGTAGGTAGCCGATCACCGGCTCGCAATCCACCACGTCTTCGCCGTCGAGCGTCACCACCAGCCTCAGCACCCCATGCATGGACGGATGGTGCGGGCCGAAGTTGACCACCATCGGCTCCGTGCGCGTTTCCAGCTGCGTCATGGGGCCGAGGAACAACGTTGGTGATGAGATCTTAGGAAGGACCCATGCCCGATCTGCCTTCCAGGTCCGATCAGACCTTCACCCATGTGCCAGTTCTGGCGGAACCGCTTCTCCAAGCGCTGGCTCAAGACCCTAGTGATCACTGGCAGAGCGGTTTGTTTGTGGATGCCACGCTCGGCGGTGGGGGGCACAGCCAATTGCTGCTGGATCGTTATCCAGCGCTGCATTTGGTGGGGCTCGACCAGGACGCCACGGCCAGGGCCGCAGCAGCCCAACGTCTGGAGTCCTTTGCCGATCGGGTCACAATCGTGGCCACCAATTTCGCGGATTACGCCCCTTCCGAACCGGTCGCACTGTTGCTGGCGGATCTTGGGGTCAGCAGTCCGCAGCTGGATGTAGCGGAACGGGGATTCAGTTTCCGCCTGGATGGCCCCCTTGACATGCGCATGAACCCTGGAGGTGGTGGCGAAACGGCGGCTGATCTGATCTCACGATTGGAGGAATCGGACCTGGCTGATCTGATCTATCGCTACGGCGAAGAGCGACTGTCCAGGCGGATTGCCCGTCGCATCAAGGCGGATCTGAACGATCGTGGCGCCTATTCCGGCACAGCCGCTTTGGCCTACGCCGTCGCGGGTTGCTACCCACCCAAGGCGCGCCGCGGGCGCATTCATCCGGCGACTCGGACCTTCCAAGCCCTGCGCATCGCCGTTAACGATGAGCTCGGGGTCCTCGATCAGCTGCTTGAGAAGGCTCCTGGCTGGCTTCAGCCGGGAGGGCTGATGGCGATCATCAGCTTTCATTCCTTGGAAGACAGGCGCGTCAAGACGGCCTTTCTTTCCGATGAACGCCTGCAGCGCATCACACGCAAGCCCCTGATCGCCAACGACGCTGAACAAGAGCGGAATGCCCGCAGTCGCAGCGCCAAGCTGCGACTGGCCAGGCGTCGACACCCAGACTGAAGCAGGCGGTTGCTAGCCCAGGAAGGCGGTGTTGTCGGTGTCGCCAAAGAGTTGCCTGTAAGCCGTCGTGGACACGCACAGCGTCACCGGGAACGCAGCGAGCGGGCCCACACCGCACAACACCGCGCCGAGCAACAGAATCGCCATCTCTACGATCAGCAACAGCAGCACCAACCCCTTGGACGGATTCACCAACTCCCTGCCTCATCCGAGGTTGTTCATGGGTGATTCATCCGGGAGCAGGACGAGGAACGGCAGGAAGGTTTGGTTCACCATGAGGTAGATGGACACCACGGCTGCCGTGATGAAAGGGATCAAGCCGAGAACCCCATTCTCCTGCGATAAGCCCACCATCAAGGCGGTGCAGATCCCGCCGATGATCAGGCCCAGGATGATCGGAACGATCTGATTGATGAAGAGGCGTCCTGCGGCATCGCCGTCCCAACGCGTCATGTCTGAAAAGGCAGGCTTTTGGCCGTCCAGTGCTTTCCAGGCGTCTCGGATCAAACCCATGGCCCCCCAAAGGCTGATCAGGATGCTGCCCACCATGGAGACAATCAGGCTGACCACCGCAGCGCTGGGTGAGGGATTGCTCGTGCGTTTGAGCAGAAACTCGGGCAGTTGCTGGGACAGCGTTGCCAACACTCCGTACAGCAGCGCGAACAGCACGAAAGGCCAAGCTGACTGTCAGAAGGCGGTCCAGCCATCCTCCACAGCTTTCAGCACATCAAGTCGTTTGCCAGCCAGGGTCTCGGTCCTGGGGAACGCTCCATCCTGAGCGGAACGTCGCCGCTTTGGCAGCTTTTCCGACTTTGGATCGAAGGTGGCTTCAAGGTCAGCCCATCGCACCCGCCTGAATCGCCTCTGTGACCATGGTCACAGCGCTTTCGATGTCAGTGGCTGTGGTGTCGCGGCCAAGGCTCAGGCGCAGCGAGGCTTCCGCTTCGCTGCGATTGCGCCCGATCGCACGCAGGACATGGGAGGGCGCCCCGCGGCTGCAGGCTGAGCCACTGCTGCAGGCCAATTTGGATTTCAGCGCGCGCTGCAGGCGGCTCCCTGAGATCCCGGGCACAGTGATGTTGAGGTTGTGGGCTAGGCGTGGGTGCAGCGCCCCGTTCAGCAGGAGATCAGGGTTGCGCTGTTTCAGGTCATGCCACAACTGATCACGCAGCACGCCGAGCCGCGTCTGCCGCGCCGCCCGATCAGCCGTGGCCAGGGTTGCGGCGGCAGCCAGTCCCATGATCAACGGCACCGGCAGGGTCCCTGGCCGTAGCCCCTGCTCTTGACCACCGCCCCAGAGCAGGGGGTCAAGACCGGTCCCTTTCCGCGCCACTAGAGCCCCGATCCCCTTGGGACCGTTGAATTTGTGGGCGCTGACACTGAGCAGCGAGCAACCCAGGCGTTGCATGTTCAGCGCCAGGTGTCCGTAGGCCTGCGCCGCATCCGTGTGCATGGTGATCCCATGGTTGTGGCAGATCGTGCTCAGCTCCTGCACGGGTTGGATCACACCGATTTCGTTGTTGGCCACCATCACGCTCACCAGCTGCGTATTCGCTTGGATCGCCTGTTCCAGCTGCGTCGGCTCAATCAGGCCATTGGGCCTGGGCGTGAGCAGCGTCAGTTCGAAGCCTTCCTGCCTGAGTTGCTGCAGAGGATCGAGCACCGCATGATGCTCGCTGGCCACGCTGATCAAGTGCCCAGGGCCTCCTTCGGCACGGGCGCGAAACCGGGCATGGCCGAGCAGTGCCAGGTTGTTGGCTTCGGTGGCGCCACTGGTGAAGATCACCTCGTCGCTTTCGACTCCGAGGCTGTCGGCCAGGACTTTCCTGGCGGAGCTGACGGCTGCGGCTGCCGTCAGCCCAAGGCGATGCTGGCGGCTTGAGGCATTGCCCCATTGCTCTCGCCACCAGGGCTCCATCGCCTCGATCACGGCAGGATGGCAGGGGGTGGTGGCTTGGTGGTCGAGGTTGATCACACCGGTGTTGAGCGATCCTTCGGCAGGGGTTGGCAGCATGGGATGACTCACTGACTGTCGTGATGCGTGCCGTTTATTGGATCTCCAGTCTGAGCCTGCTGATGGGTTCTGCTGCCGTTCAGGCTGTTCCGGTTGATCGTGAGTCGTTGCTGGAGCAGATGAAGGCCATGCGTCCTGTGGACCTCGTGGTGCTGGATCAACGTGATGGTGCCAATGCGTACACCCTTGGAATCTTTGCCATCAGCAAGGATCCGACGGATCCGGAGCTCAGGCGATTCAAGTTGTGGCAGGAATACGCCGATGATCTGGTGGTTCCTTCCGAATCGGTGAGCTGCAGTCGCGAGGAGCCGTTGCGGATGACCCGTGACAACGACGCGATCTACATCAGGAAACTCAATCCCGGTGGGCCGCTGCGCCTTTCAACCCGTGAGGATCATCTGGTGTGGTGGGCGGCCTGCCACCCCACCTTGGCCGGCAAGGAACCAGAAACCCTGGGAGAGCAGGCCAGAGGACTGGGTTATTCCACCCAGCTGATTGAATCTGAGGAAGTGTTGCGGTTGCCAGCACCCTGACGCCCTTAGATTCCGCCAAGACGAGGTCTGGCCATGACCACATCCCAGTCCGAGCAGCCTTCGGTGCGTCTGTTGCTGGTGGATGATGAACCAGGTCTGCGTTCTGCTGTGCAGGCCTACCTCGAAGACGAGGGCTTTGATGTCACCACGGCCGTCGATGGAGAAGACGGGTTCTCCAAAGCTCAGCAAATGCTTCCGGATGTGGTGATCAGTGATGTGATGATGCCGCGGCTGGATGGCTACGGACTGCTCAACAAGCTGAGGGCTGATGAACGTCTCGGCGGCACCCCGGTGATCTTTCTGACCGCCAAGGGCATGACCGCGGATCGCACTCAGGGCTATCTCGCCGGCGTGGATGACTACATCCCCAAGCCCTTCGACCCGGATGAGTTGGTGGCTCGCGTCAGCAACGTGGCCCAACGGCAGCAACGCTTGCTTCAGGAGGCTGCGCGTTTTGCCGACGCTGATATGGGGCAGATGGCCAAACAGATCACCGAGATTCGATCGTTGCTGGCGCAGGCGGAAGCGCTGCCTTCCACTGAACCTGTGCAGCACAATTTCACGCCCAGAGAGGCGAGTGTTCTCCAACTTGTGGCTGAAGGCCTCATGAACAAAGAGATTGCGCGTCAGTTGGAAACATCGATTCGCAACGTGGAGAAATACGTGAGTCGGCTCTTCATCAAGACCGGCACCTCCAGTCGTACTGAGCTGGTGCGCTACGCGTTGCAGCATCGGCTCGTGGAGTGATCTCCTCGCAGGTCGCGTCCGCTGCGGGATGGCGTCCAGCGGCGCTCAATCAGGGCTGGACCTACAGCGACCGCACCGGTCAGCGCGACCAGGGACGCATGGTCTCTGCCCTGCTAGCGCACCGTCATCGTCATTCGTCGGCTGAAGACTGGAAACTGAGGATTCAACGCGGTGAACTTCGCCTCAATGGCGCACTTCTGGTCTGTGACCAGCCACTGCCCGCTGCGGCTGAGTTGCTCTGGTCACGACCCCCATGGGTGGAGCCGGCCATCCCCGACGCCTGGACTGTGATTCACGATGACGGTGATGTGCTGGTGATCCACAAGCCCTCTGGTTTGCCGGTGATACCAGGGGGTGGCTTTCTGAACCACACCTTGGAGCGGTTGCTAGCTCAGCGCTGCCGTGATGCTGGTGAGGAGCAGGTGCCCAAACCTGTGCATCGGCTGGGACGCTTCACCTCTGGTCTTCAGGTGTGCGCCCGTCGTGGCGAGACCCGCGCCAAGCTGTCGCGTGCGTTGCGGCCGGATGGTGGTAGCTGCAAGCTGTATCAGGCCTGGGCGCACCGGGTGAAGGACTTGGAACCTGGGGCGGCGTTGCGTGTGGATACCGATGTGATTGAAAGGCCTCACCCGCTCCTCGGCTGGGTGTGGGGGCCGGAGCCTCCAGCCGACGTGACCGTTCGCCGTCGTCTTCCAGCTCATAGCGAAGTCAGCCTTCTGGAGCGGAGTTCCGACGGTGATCGCCTCCAAGTGGCCATCACCACAGGACGTCCGCATCAGATTCGGATCCACCTTGCGCAACTGGGATCACCTCTTCTCGGCGATCCGCTTTATCTCAAAAACCAACAAGTCAACGGGCAGGCCACGCCGGGAGACGGTGGTTACCGGCTCCATGCCTGGCGCTTGTCTCTGGGTGGTTTGGCTTTGTGCTGCGAACCGGGAGAGTCCTTTGGATGAACTGCGCCCTCGAGCGAGACCTCAAGCCTTGCGGAACTCGATCAGGCGGGAGAAGTAAAAGGGGGCTTTGTTCAGGCTTCGGCGCACCAACTTGAAGCCACAGGCTTCCGCGGCTTTGACGATGCCGTCTTCCTTGAGGGTGTAGGCGCGGGTGGTTTTGCTGGGGCCTGGGAACAGCTGGCCGATCCCCTTCAGCAGTGCCAGCAGGGGCGTGTAAGGCGCAAAGCTCACGATCAGCCGCTGCTCCGTGAGGCCGCAGAGATGCTTCACCATCTCCTCCGCGGGCTCTTGGGGGTAATGAATGAACACATCCAGGCAGCAGACCGTGTGAAAGGAGCCACTCAGGCTTTCGAGGTCGCTAGCGAAGAAGTTGAGCTTGGCCATGTCCAGGCCAGCTTCGCGGGCTCGGCGCTCCGCTTCCTGGGCCATGGCTTCGGAAATGTCACTGGCGTTAATCGAGCCGGCACCCATGGATGCCAGCGGCAGGCTGAGGCTGCCAACGCCGCAGCCAGCATCACAGAAACTCACGTCGTTGAGTTCACCGCTTTCCTTAATCCAGGCCAGCACTTCATCCACGGTTTTTTGGTGACCGATGCGGATGTTGCGCTGCACCTTGTTCACGTCATCGCTGTCGCTGTAAATGCGGTTCCAGCGATCGAAACCCGTGGTTTCGAAGTAGCCCTTCACCTCTCGCTTCTCGGCCTGTTTCTGCTCCAGCAGTTGATCGGGGGCCATAGCGGAAGGGTTTGCGTCGGCGGGATCCTACGCAGCTTGTCGTTTCTCAGCCGCGTTCTGCTTTGAACAGCCTCCTGCCCTAAGCAGCCTCCTGCCAGCTCAGTTGTTGGTCCTGCTCGTTCCAATGCCAGCGGAGCAGGTTGTTCAAGGCTGTGCCGATGAGCTTTGGTTCAGCGGCTGTTGGATCAAGAACGAATCGTGGCGCCATGGTGGCGGCCCAGATCGCCCCATCCGCATCACCGCTCCATTGGGCTAAACGGCAGCTCCCTTCCAACAGCGGAAGCGTCACGCCCGCAAGCGTGCCGTCCTCGAGCCGGCAGGTGCCGTTGCGCACCAGCAGCACCCGTTCATCCCAGCGGTGGACGCCATCATTGAGTCCATAGGGCGCCAGCGCATCGCTCACCAGCACCAGTTGATCCGCTGCAAGTCGTTGCAGCAGCACCGCCATGGTGGGGTGAACATGCACGCCATCAGCGATCAGGCCCAGGGCAACATCGCCTCGCCTGCAGGCTTCTCCCACCGGCCCTGGAGCTCTGTGGTGCAGCCCAGGCATGGCGTTGAGACTGTGGGTGAGCATGCGCACGCCTTGATCAAAGGCCTGCGCAGCCTGGTCGGCATCGGCCGTGCTGTGCCCCAGTGCCGTGATAATTCCCAGGGCGCCGAGGCGTTGCACCAGCTGCTGACTGCCGGTTTGTTCCGGCGCCAAGGTGATCAGGGCGATGTCTGTTTCGAAACCACCAATGCGTTCCTCCAAGGCCTGCAGGCTTGGGGCCGCGATGTGTTCGGCGGGGTGAGCTCCACGCCGTGCATGCGCCAGAAAAGGGCCTTCCAGATGTGCCCCCAGTAGGCGGCATCGTCCGGGTTGGTGCCTGTCGCGTACTTGACGCAGCACCATCAATGCATGGCGCAGAGGCTCCACAGCACAGGTCACCAGCGTGGGCGCAATCGCCTCCACGCCATCGCGCCACAGCAGCTCCAAGAGCTGTTCCAGCTTTGGCACATCGCGTTCGTTTAGTTCGGGGAATGCCAGTCCGAGTCCCCCGTTGATCTGCAGGTCGATGCCCCGGGGACTGAGGCGATCTCCTGCCCAGCTTTCGCCTGCCATCGCGCGACCGGACGGCATGGGACCCGTGGCTGCGATGTGTCCTTGGTCATCGACGCTGAGCCAGTGCAGGCCAGTGTCGTCACGATGTCCCGGACGTTGCGGCAGCCGCACATCAGTGATCCGACGCATGCAGGTGGGCCGGCTGATGCCGGTGCGGGACGATGGCAGTCTTGCTGTCCACCCGGTTCTTGCTCGTTCCCGTGTCGTCCTCCGTTTCCTCCGATTCAGAAGTCACGCCACAGGTCGCCGTGATCATGGGCAGTGATTCCGATCTGCCTAGCCTGCATCCAGCGGTTGAGATCCTGCAGCAGCTCGGGATTACCGTCGAGGTGCGGGTTCTCTCGGCCCACCGCACACCCTTGGAAATGGTGGCCTTCGCGCAGCAGGCCCGAGAGCGTGGTTTCAAGGTGATCGTGGCCGGTGCTGGAGGCGCCGCCCATCTGCCTGGGATGGTTGCCTCTCTGACCACCTTGCCGGTGATCGGCGTGCCAGTGCAAAGCCGTGCGCTCTCTGGCGTTGATTCCCTTCACTCCATCGTGCAGATGCCGGGGGGCATCCCCGTAGCGACGGTGGCGATCGGCGGCGGGTTGAATGCAGGATTGCTGGCTGCCCAGATTCTTGCGGTGGAGGGTGGGGCGTTGGCTGATCGGCTGGAGACCTATCGCCAGTCGCTTCACGACATGGTGGTGACCAAGGACTCACGCCTGATGCAGTTGGGCAGTCAGGACTATCTCGACCAGATGAGCTGATGCGACGTCGCCAAGCATCCACTTTGCGACCCTCGCTGCTGAAGGCACTCCTGCCAGCGGCTGTGATCTACGTGGTGGCACTCAGCTGGAGCGCGGCGGAAGGCATCAGTTCCACCAAGGTGCTGCGTGATCTGGCTCAGGATTGCGGTGCGCCTCTTGGCCAGGGATTTCTCTCAAGCGTCGGCTACCTGCTTTGGATGGCTGCAGCGGCGATCGCCCTGTTCGCTGCATTCACCGGTCAGATCAAAGGGCCTGTGGTGAATCGACAGGTCGCGTTCTGTGGCGGTGGCTTCTCGCTCTGGCTCTGCCTCGATGACATGTTCCTGGTCCATGACCGTTATCTGGGCGAGTCATTCCTCTATGTCACCTATGCGGTGTTCAGCGTTTTGTTGCTGGTTCGCTTTCGCGGAGCCTTGCGACGGTTTGGAGGCGATTCATTTGTTCTCGCAGTGATCCTGCTGGGTTCCTCAGTGCTGATTGATGCGTTCCAGGGGGTGTTTCCGGCGTCCTACGAAACGGTTCAGCTGTTCGAGGAGGGGGCGAAATTTCTGGGCATTGCAGCCTGGCTCGCTTTCTGGTGCCATGACGTGAACGCCTCCTCAAAGCTCAGCCCCTCTTGAACGTCGCCGCATTGCAGCAATGACCACCTGGCCGGCCTGGATGCGCTGGGGGCTGGCTCTGCCGTTGCTCACCCTCAACCTCTATGTGCTTCGTCAGCTGCTGGTGCCGCTGGCGCCGTTCCCGGGTTTGTTCCTCACTGCGGCACTGATCGCCTTCCTGCTCGACATCCCCTGCCGCTGGCTCACGGGGCGAGGGCTGCCCCGCTGGCTCGCGATCGTGATGGTGACCTTGTTCACCATCGGTGCGTTGGCCCTCGCCGGTGTCACGCTCGTGCCGCTGCTGATCGATCAGCTCGGCCAGCTGATCAATGCCTTACCCGGGTTTTTGGCGTCGTCGGAGGCTCTTGTCAATCGTTTGCAGGATTGGGCCGCCGAGCGTGGTTTGCCCAGTGAATTCGGTGATCTCAGCAGTGACCTGCTCACCCGCCTGAGCAGTCTGGCCAGTCAGTTGAGCCAGAGGTTGCTGGGCATTCTCGGGGCCACCCTCGGAACCACGATCAACACCGTGATCGTTCTGGTGCTGGCGGTGTTTTTTCTACTCGGTGGTGAGGCAATCACGGCAGGTCTTGCCCGCTGGTTGCCGCAGGAATGGCGTGAGTTGGTGGTGCGCACCATGGTGCGCACGTTCCGTGGTTATTTCGCCGGTCAGGTGTTGTTGGCCGTGATCCTGGCCCTGGGTCAGATCGTCGTCTTCACCGCTCTGCAGATTCCCTACGGCGTTCTGTTTGCGGTGCTGATCGGCTTCACGACGCTGATCCCCTATGCCAGCGCCTTCACCATCGTTGCGGTCAGCGGTCTGCTGGCCTTCCAAGACCTGGGCACAGGACTTGAAATTCTGGTGGCCGCCATCCTGGTGGGTCAGGTTGTCGATCAGGTGATCCAGCCCCGATTGATGGGAAGCATCGTGGGGTTGCAGCCGGCTTGGCTGCTGATTGCGCTGCCTTTGGGCGCCAAGGCTGGAGATCTCTATGGATTCGGCGATTTGCTTGGCTTGCTGCTGGCGGTGCCTGTCGCCAGCAGCTTCAAGACGCTTGTGGATGCCTGGGCCGCGCGCCAGGGGATTCCCCTGGCGTCAGGGGAGTTCAGCTCTGGGTCGGAATGATGCCCCTGGAGATCAGAGCGTTCACCACCTGCTCTACACAGTCCTTCAGATCCGCGGCACCGGTGTCGACTGAGAGTTCCGGTGTTTCGGGCGCCTCATAAGGGCTGGAGATCCCGGTGAATTCCTTGATTTCACCGGCGCGGGCTTTGGCGTAGAGCCCCTTGGTGTCGCGTTCTTCGCAGACGCTCAGGTCGGCTGAACAAAAGATTTCAATGAAATCTCCATCAGCTACCAGGGCCCTGGCCTTGTCGCGGTCAGCCCGGAATGGCGACACAAAGGCGGTCAGAACAATCGTTCCGGCATCCAGGAACAGTTTCGAGACCTCACCGATGCGTCGGATGTTCTCTTCTCGATCCGCATCGGAAAAGCCCAGGTCTTTGCACAGTCCGTGGCGGATGTTGTCGCCATCGAGCACGTAGGTCGCCAGCCCTCGCTCGAACAGCGCCTGGTTGACCGCATTGGCCAGAGTGCTTTTGCCGGCACCGCTCAGACCGGTGAACCAGAGAATCGCGCTGCGGTGTCCCCGCTGGCCAGCACGGGCCAGCCGGTCAACGGAGGCTTGGTGCCATGCGATGTTGGTTGACGCGCCCTGGTTGGTGAGCTTGCCGTAACTGGAGGAAGCGGTCATGGGTTGCGGCGGTTTCGGTCCGCCATCTCGGTCCGCCATTGTCCATCAACCACCGGCGCGCTTGGGTCGATAGCCCTCCTTGGTGAGCAGCTCCAGTGCGAGGTCCACCTGATCGCCCTGCAGTTCGATCACGCCATCCTTGGCCGTACCACCGCTGCCGATTCGTGTTTTCAGCTTTTTGAGCAGGCTCTTGAAGCCGGCTGCATCCAATTCCAGTCCCCGGATCACGGTGACGGTTTTACCGCCCTTGCCGCCTCGCGTGGGCTGAACGCGCACCGTCTGCTGCGCCTTCGATATGGAGTTGGCCGCTGGGTTGGTCGGTCGCTTCAGACTGTCGGCGCTGCTGAATTCCTGCCAGCCTCCTTTAGGCATCGCTTTGATCCATCCGTCCTCCATCCTGCCGTCCCTGTGATGACCGACTCCGCACCTTCTCCCCAATGGGCTGATTCCAGTCGGGGTCTCGGTCGCTGGATCGAACGCCTGATCAGCATTGCCTTGTTAAGGCGTCCGCTCTTCTTTCAGGCCCGTCAGCTGATCATCCGGACGGCGGAACGCAATGGCATTCCCTGGCGCGCCCGTCGCCGTGAGCTGCATGAGGCGGCTGCGTCATGGCGCTCCCGCATCGTGACACCGGGGCTCTTACCGCCTCCTTACTACCTGGCTCGCTTCCATGCCTATGAGCAGGGGAACCTCTGTTGGCAGGCTGCTGCCGAAGCCGAGCAGGCCACGGACGCAATGGCGTTGCGCATCTGGCCCGACGAGGCGCTCTCGCCTGATTTGGCGCAAACGCGCTTGCGGGATGCGATTCATAGGGCCGTAGCTCCCCTGCTTGGTGGATCCATTGCGCAGGTGCTGGATTTGGGCTGTTCCGTTGGAGTAAGCACGCAGCACCTGGCGAGCTGGCTGCACCAAAGAGCGGACGAGCGCCAGGAGCCCCGTCCGCGCGTTCAGGGACTGGACCTGTCACCAGACATGCTGGCCGTCGCCCGCGTGCGGGATCCGCAGGGTGTCGTCGATGGCTGGTTGCATGCGGCAGCGGAGGACACAGGTCTGCCTACGGACTGTTTGGATCTGATCAGCCTGCAGTTCGTCTGCCATGAACTGCCGCAGGAGGCCACCCATGCGGTCTTGGCTGAGGCCGCACGTCTGTTGCGTCCGGGTGGTGCGTTGGTGATGGTTGATCAGGACCCTGCGTCGTCCGTGCTGCAGCGTCTACCCGCCGCCGTGGCCACGCTTTTGAAGAGCACTGAGCCTTACATCGAGCAGTACTTCAACCTGGATATGGAAGCGGCACTGAAGGCGGCTGGCTTTCACGATCTGCAGATCAGCGCCTGTGATCCGCGGCATCGCGTGATCGCCTGCTTACGCTGACCGCACGCTTCATCGGCCGTTAACGCGGTCAGCTGCACCCGTGACCAGCACTCTGCCTCCTCAGCCCACTGCCCAGGATTTGGCCGTGACTTCCCGGCCAGCGCCCTCCGGTCGCTTCGGTCGCTTCGGTGGACAGTATGTGCCCGAAACGCTGATGCCAGCGCTTGCCGAGCTGGAAATGGCCGCGGCAGAGGCCTGGAAGGATCCGGCATTCACCACGGAACTGAACAGGCTGCTCAAGACCTACGTGGGTCGTGCCACCCCGCTCTACGAAGCGGAGCGTCTGACGGCCCATTACCGCAGAGCGGATGGCGGCCCACGCATCTGGCTGAAGCGTGAGGACCTGAATCACACCGGTGCGCACAAGATCAACAACGCATTGGGTCAAGCGTTACTGGCGTTGCGGATGGGCAAGAAGCGGATCATCGCCGAAACCGGTGCTGGGCAGCATGGTGTGGCCACCGCCACGGTTTGTGCTCGTTTCGGGCTGGAATGCGTCGTCTACATGGGTGCTGAAGACATGCGCCGTCAGGCGCTCAACGTGTTCCGCATGCGTCTTCTCGGTGCCACGGTTCAGCCGGTGACGGCAGGGACCGCAACCTTGAAGGATGCCACCAGCGAGGCCATCCGCGATTGGGTGACCAATGTGGAAACCACCCATTACATCCTGGGTTCTGTGGCTGGGCCACATCCCTATCCGATGTTGGTTCGCGATTTTCACGCCGTGATCGGCGAAGAAACCCGGACGCAATGCCGTGAAGCTTTCGGCCGCCTGCCTGATGTGCTGATGGCCTGTGTCGGTGGTGGTTCGAACGCCATGGGTCTTTTTCACCCATTCGTTGAATGTCGTGATGTGCGTCTGATCGGCGTCGAAGCGGCTGGAGATGGCGTGGCCACAGGGCGTCATGCCGCCACCATGACTGAAGGCCGCGTCGGCGTTCTCCACGGCGCCATGAGTCTGCTGCTCCAGGATGAGGATGGTCAGGTTCAGGAAGCCCATTCGATCAGTGCCGGACTGGACTATCCGGGGGTCGGCCCCGAACACAGTTACTTGCGCGAGATTGGTCGGGCTGAATATGGCGCCGTCACCGATACGCAAGCGTTGGAGGCCCTGCAGCTGGTCAGTCGTCTGGAGGGGATCATTCCAGCGTTAGAGACTGCTCACGCTTTTGCTTGGCTGGACACTCTCTGTCCCACCCTGGCCCAGGGCACAGAACTTGTGATCAATTGCTCCGGACGCGGCGATAAGGATGTCAATGCCGTTGCAGAGCGTCTCGGCGATGCTCTTTGAAATCTGAAGTCTGGAGGGATGCACGATGGCCACTCACTCCACCAGAATCCATCGAATGCCTTGATGGTGTGAATCTTGTGCCGTTGGCCCCAGCTGTTCAGGTGTTTCACGCCTGGGGTCAGTGGTCATGACATCAATCAATCGTCGTGGTGTTGCCTTTCTGAGAATCTTGCATCGCTCAGGGCACGGCATTGAGAAACGCGGCAACTAGCTCAGTAGGTGGTTGAGAGTTCTCGCGACACATTGGACAGCCGCACGAGCCGTTGCATAAGCCATGCGCATCGGCCCGATCAGAGCCACTTGGCCGGTGCTGCCGTCGCCGCTTCTGTAACTCGCCTGCACCACCGAGCAGTGCTGTAAGGCCGTTTGGGGGTGCTCTCCCCCAATCCAGACACGGCCGCCCAAGCCTTGATCGCTGGGAGCGAAGGCCGCGGGGTTGCTATCCATCAACTCTAGGAGTGGTCTGACCCGGTCGCTCTCACTGAATTCCGGTTCGGCCACTAAGCGCGACACGCCATGCACCAGGGCCCCTTGATCGCCGGTGCTGAGCAAGGGATCCCGGCTCTGAAGCGCATCGTGGAGGGCCTGGCCGCAGGATTGCAGCTGCTGAGGCAGGCAGTTCCAGTCGAGCTGGCCACCTCCCTTCAATTGGGCGTCAGTCCATCGCTCCAGGGCTTCCACCTGATGGGCACTGCCGTGGGGCAGTCGCAGATTGAGGTGATGGGCCTGGCTGCAGTCCGCCACCACCATCACCAGCAGACGGTCTTCACTGGGCACCAGACGGATGGCTCGGAGTTGGCTTTCGGAGCGTTGCGGTGGCGTGATCAGGCTCATCAGGCCTGTGAAGTCGCTGAGGCGCCTGGCCAGTTGCAGCAGCAGATCGTCAAGGGCCGCCCAGCGCAGGCTGATCTGTGTGAGTTCCCGCTCGAGGTGCTGGGCCCCAGCACCAGGCTCCGGTAACAAGCAGTCGACATAGTGCCGATAACCCTGGGGACTAGGAACGCGTCCGGCTGAGGTGTGGGGCTGGGTGAGCAGGCCTCGTTGTTCCAGAGCGCCCATGGCGGAGCGCACGGTGGCCGAACTGGCGTTGATGCCGAAGCGCTGCACGAGCGTGCGGCTCCCCACCGGCTCGCCGGTGTCAACGTAATGGTGCACCGTGGCCTGCAAAACCTCCTGTTGACGACGGGGCAGCAGCTCCACAGCAGTCACTTAGTTGGCGGTGATCGTACGGAGGATTTCCTGGTTAAGGCTCCTTCAATGACCAAGATGTGGTCTTCAAAACCTTCGCACGGGCCTCAATACCTGGGCACGGACGGATCGATCATCACGCTCCAGGCGTCAATTCCGCCCTCCAGATTCCAAACCTCCCTTGAGGGCTGCTGCTGAAGCAGCCAGCAGCCGAAATTCCAGCTGCGCACTCCCGCGTGGCAAATCACCACAACGGGCCCATCCCCAGACAGCTTGCTGTTGACGTCGCCCATCCAGTCCTCCGCTTGGCTTAGGGGCAGGTGCGTCACGGTGTGGGGAAACGGCGCGATGGCCAGTTCTTGGTCTTCGCGCACGTCGACCAGCGTCAGTTCAGGGCTGTTGTTCAGCCAGGCGTCCAAATCAGTCGCTTTCAGAGGCTTGGGGGTGGGTCCTTGCATGGGATCAGTTTGGCCTTGGACTGGCGGTCCCCCGCGGATGGAAGAAGATGAACTCATCTGCATCGCCGCCCGTTCATGAAGGGACGCTCGTTCCTGCTGGCCCTGGCCGCTACGGCGATGGTGCTGCTCACCCTTGCGCTTGGGGTGTGGTGGGCCATGGCGCGTCAAAGCCCGCTTCGCATCGTTGACCAACCCCTTGCGTTGCCGCGGGCCGCACGCTTCATGCCTCGGGACGCTGCGCTGACGCTTCACTGGCTTGTGGATTCGCGGCAGGTCCCGGCCTACGCCCAGGCCGTCGCTCCCGTGCAACAACGCCGTTTGGTGAATGAGAGCACGCGTCAGCTGCGCGATGGAGCGTTTGCTCTGGCGGGGCTTGATTTCAGCAGCGAATTGTCCGGTTGGATTGGCCCTGAGGTCAGCTTGTCCGTGTTGCAGGCACCCTCTCCTCAACCCGGTGCTCCCCCCACCGATGGTTGGGTGTTGGCGCTGTCGAGCCGTGATGAAGACGGGGCCAAACGGTTTCTTCAGCGCTTCTGGCAAACCCGCAGCCTTGCTGGCACCGATCTCCAGATTTCCCGCTATCGCGGCATGGGCCTGATCAGTGGTCGTGGTGCCCTGCTTGGCCGTGAGCCACAGCCGATCGCCACGGCTTTGATCGACGACGATCTGTTGTTATTGGCGTCTGGACGCGGTGCGCTTGAACAGGCGCTGGATGTCTCTCAGCTGGACAGTCAGCACCAGCTTGGTGATCCCGAACTTGCGTCAGATCTGCAACGCTTCGGGCGAGGGGCAGCGATCCTCACCGCCAAGCCTGCTGCCATGGATCGATGGCTCGGCGTGCCGAGCTCCATCACCTCCCGGCCGGATCTGGAGGGAATGGTGGCTGTGCTGTCTCCTCAAAGCTCTGATCTGGGTCTGGATGCCGTGGTGCGTTTCCGCCAATCGGTGATTCCTCGTGCAGCCAAAGGATCTGAGGCCGATGCCTTGCTGCGTTCTGCCGGCGGCGATGCCGATGCCTTGGCCATGCTGGCGGATCCAGCTGCCGTGATCGCTGCAGGAAGCGAGGATCCGATAGCGCAGTGGATCGCTCCGATCATCCAGCAATCGCTGGCCTCCTCTGACAGCGGTGCCGCTGCTGCAGTGATCGGTCTGGATGACGGTCCGCTTCTGTGGCAACAGGGGGATGAGGGCTGGATCCTCGGCACGCGCCCCAATCGTCCTGAGCCCAATCGGGTGGATGAACGCCTTCAGGAGCTTGGACTTTCAGCGTCGACCCTGGCTAGTGACGGACAACCGTTGCAGGTCTGGACCCGTCTGGCCCGACAGCGTCGTCATGGTGAAGAGACCCTCCAGGCAGAACTGGCCGTGGCGCTGGAACGTCAATCTGGTGTGTCGTGGTGGGGAGAGACGCTTGATGGCCTGCGTCATCGCGCTGATGGGGGCACCCTCAACCAGCGGATTCTTCAGTTGCAGCAACTTCAAGGCGGCGCTCAGGCTCCCTGGGAGCAGCAGCTGGCAATGGCCGCTGCTCCCAGTCGAGACCATCTGAGTGAGTGGCGGCCCTGGGAGTTGGTGCAAGGGGTGGCCGGTCGGTCTCTCCTTCCCGCTGTCCAGGGGTTGGCGATTGCGGGGGGAGCTGACCAGGAGGATCAGCCTGTCCAGGATGAAAAGGTGAGCAGCCTGCGACTGCGTGCCCGACTCCAACTCGGTTGATCTTCTACTTCTGCGTCATGGCATCGCAGAACGGCGTGTCAACGGACTTGATCACCCCGATCGTGCGTTGACTGATCGAGGTCGCCTGCGCACACGCACCGTGGTGCGTCAGTTGCGACAGCTGGGGATTGAGGCAGATGTGCTGCTCAGCAGTCCCTACCGGCGAGCTCTGGAAACGGCCCAGGAGGCTGTCCGGGCTGGGTTAGCGCCTTCGTTTCAGATCGCCGAGCCCTTGGCGCCAGGTGGTGATCCGTGGCCGGTTCTGCGGGGGTTGAAAGGCAGCTGTCTGCTGGTCGGTCATGAGCCCGACCTGGGTGACCTCGCGTCAGCGCTGATCGGCGCTCGGCCAGGGGGGGTGCGCTTGCGCAAAGCGGGGTTCTGTCATCTGTGTTGGCGCGCTGATCTCAACGATCCGCGTGGGATGGCGGATCTGCAGGTGTTGCTCAGGCCACGGTTTCTGTTTCCCCGCTCCGTCTAAGTTGCTTTTCAGCAGAAGCGGGGGTTGGTGAATCAAAACGCTAGTGCCGAAATCCGCCATGAGCGCACGGGTCTTGTGTTTCGTCCTGGACTGGAGGGGGTTCCTGCGACCCAGTCCTCAATCTGTGACATCGATGGCCAGAAAGGGTGTTTGTCTTATCGCGGTTATCCCGTCGATGACTTGGCAGCCCACTGCAGTTTTCTGGAAACCACCTATCTCCTGATTTGGGGGCAGCTGCCGACACCACAGCAACTGCGCGATTTCGAGCATGAAGTGCAGATGCACCGACGGGTGAGCTTCCGTGTGCGCGACATGATGAAGTGCTTTCCGTCGTATGGGCATCCGATGGATGCGTTGCAATCCAGTGCAGCATCCCTGGGGCTCTTCTATTCCCGTCGTGCCATCGACGACCCCCAGTACATCTACGACGCTGTGGTGCGGCTCATCGCCAAAATCCCAACGATGGTGGCGGCGTTTCAGCTGATCCGCAAAGGTCAAGACCCGATTCAGCCTCGGGATGATCTGGCCTATTCAGCGAATTTCCTCTACATGCTCATGGAGCGTGAGCCGGATCCTCTGGCGTCGAAGATCTTCGATCAATGCTTGATCCTGCACGCTGAGCACAGTCTCAATGCCAGCACATTTAGTGCCCGCGTCACGGCCAGCACGCTCACGGATCCCTATGCCGTGGTGGCTTCCGCCGTGGGAACCCTGGCGGGTCCCCTCCATGGCGGGGCGAATGAAGATGTACTCGTCATGCTTGAAGAGATCGGCACTCCCGATCGCGCTGCCGAATACCTCGATGAGGCCAGGACGAGCAAGCGCAAGGTGATGGGATTCGGTCATCGCGAATACCGCGTGAAGGATCCCAGGGCCGTCATTCTTCAGTCTCTGGCTGAGGAGATGTTTGAGCGCTTTGGCCACGATGAGATGTACGACGTCGCCCGGGCGCTGGAGGCAGCCGCGGAGACACGTCTTGGTCCGAAGGGGATCTATCCCAATGTGGATTTCTATTCCGGACTTGTGTACCGGAAGCTGGGAATCCCAAGGGATTTGTTTACTCCGGTCTTCGCCATTGCCAGGGTGGCCGGCTGGCTGGCGCACTGGCGGGAACAACTCGGAGCTAATCGAATCTTCAGGCCTTCGCAGATCTACACGGGGAGCCAATTGCGTCGATGGACGCCTCCAGACGACCGCGTTTCAACCACCAGCCCTTAAGTTACATCCATCAAATCTCTGCACATGGTGACCTTCTTCGCCACCAGCGCACCGGCACTGGTGAGTCCAGGCCTCGATCTTGAACGGAGCTTTAGCCAGGCCCTCGAAGGCTTTGGGCTCTCTGAACAGGCGGCTCGCCTGATCTGGCTGCCCCTTCCCATGCTGCTTGTGCTCGTGGCGGCAGTCGTCGGCGTGCTTGTCACGGTCTGGTTGGAGCGCAAGATCTCTGCGGCCGTTCAGCAGCGCATTGGGCCTGAATATGCCGGTGCCCTCGGCGTGCTTCAGCCCCTTGCTGATGGCCTCAAGCTTCTGGTCAAAGAAGACATCATCCCGGCCCGTGCCGACAGCTTGTTATTCACCCTTGGCCCCGTGCTCGTGGTCATCCCGGTGATCCTGTCGTGGCTGATCGTTCCTTTTGGCCAAAACCTGCTGATCAGCAACGTTGGGGTGGGCATTTTCCTTTGGATCTCGCTCAGCAGCGTGCAACCCATTGGCCTGCTGATGAGCGGTTATGCCTCTAACAACAAATATTCCTTGCTTGGTGGACTCAGAGCTGCAGCGCAATCCATCAGCTATGAAATTCCTCTTGCCTTGGCTGTGCTGGCCGTGGTGATGATGAGCAATTCCCTCAGCACAGTCGACATCGTTGGACAGCAGACCGGCGCTGGCATCCTCAGTTGGAACATCTGGCGTCAGCCAGTCGGCTTCCTGATCTTTTGGATCTGTGCGTTGGCGGAATGTGAACGTCTTCCCTTTGACCTCCCCGAGGCGGAGGAGGAATTGGTGGCTGGTTACCAGACCGAATATGCCGGCATGAAGTTTGCCCTCTTCTACTTGGGCAGCTACATCAATTTGGTGCTCTCAGCGCTCTTGGTTTCGGTGCTGTACCTGGGCGGTTGGGGCTTCCCCGTTCCGGTCGAATGGCTGGCCGGATGGCTGGGGCAGTCTGTTGATGCTCCATTGGTGCAGGTGATTACCGGCACCACCGGGATCGTGATGACCGTGCTGAAGGCCTACCTGCTGGTGTTCGTGGCGATTCTCCTGCGTTGGAGCACTCCTCGGGTCCGCATCGACCAGCTCTTGGATCTCGGTTGGAAATTTCTGCTCCCTCTGGCGCTGGTCAATCTGCTCGTCACAGCCGCTCTCAAGCTGGCCTTCCCCGTTGCATTCGGCGGTTAGGTTTTAGTACTTAGGCTCAGTGCCCCAGGGCATCTCCGTTTTCTCTCCCTCAGGCCATGTTCGGTTTCCTCAAACAGGTCGGTGACTACACCCGAGATGCGGTCGATGCGGCGCGCAATCTCACCCAGGGTCTTGCGGTCACCTTCGATCACATGAAGCGCCGTCCAGTGACGGTGCAATACCCCTACGAAAAGCTCATCCCATCCGAGCGCTATCGAGGCCGGATCCACTACGAATTTGACAAGTGCATCGCCTGTGAGGTGTGCGTGCGGGTGTGTCCCATCAACCTGCCGGTTGTTGACTGGGTGATGAACAAGGCCACCAAGAAGAAGGAGCTTCGCAACTACTCCATCGATTTCGGGGTCTGCATTTTCTGTGGGAATTGTGTGGAGTACTGCCCCACCAACTGTCTGTCGATGACCGAGGAATACGAATTGGCGGCTTTTGATCGTCACAGCCTCAACTACGACAACGTCGCCCTCGGCCGTCTTCCTACGAGCGTCACCACAGATCCTTCCGTGCAACCATTGCGGGAACTTGCTTACCTTCCGGCGGGGGAAATGGACCCTCATGGTGTGGATCCCGAGCGTCCTCGTGCCGGTCAGCGACCTGATCAGGTTCTGGCTTCGTTGAAGTCCACCACCGGCTCTGCCGTGGATGGAGGAGAATCCTCTGCAGCATCCACCGCTCGCAAGGAGAGTGCCGAATGACGATCGCAGCCTCAACGCAGCTGATCTGTTTTTTGGTCCTCAGTGCTGTGGTCGTGCTGGGCGCCTTAGGTGTGGTCCTGCTCAGCAACATTGTTTACTCAGCTTTCCTGCTGGGGGGTGTATTCCTGGCTGTTGCAGGGCTCTATCTGCTCCTTAACGCCAGCTTCGTCGCAGCCGCGCAGGTCTTGGTTTATGTGGGCGCTGTCAACGTCCTAATTTTGTTCGCCATCATGCTGGTGAACAAACGCGAAGACCTGGCACCGATTCCCGGCTTATCGACCCGGCGCCTGCTGTCTGGTGGTGTGTGCGCAGGTCTGTTCGCTCTCTTAACCCGCGTTGTGGTTACGACGCCTTGGACCCAAGGGCCGGAGCCCATTGGAGAAGGCGCCACCATCCGCATCGGTGAGCACCTGTTTACCGATTACTTGCTCCCGTTCGAGGTGGCGTCCGTGCTGTTGCTCATGGCCATGATCGGTGCGATCGTTCTGGCCCGTCGTGACGTGCAATCGGTTGATCCCGGCACCGGTGAAACGGTTGATCAGGGTCTGATCGAGAAAGCCCGGACGCCACTCCTGGTGGACCAACCCCCTTCCTGATCCTTTATTCCTGCTCCTTCTCATGCTCTCTGAGCTGCTGTCCGGTTCTGTTCCTCTTGAGGCCTACCTTTTGGTGGCAGCCGTGCTGTTCTGCACAGGTGTCTGGGGCTTGATCAACAGCAGGAATGCCGTGAGAGTGTTGATGAGCATTGAACTAATGCTCAATGCCGTCAACATCAATCTGATGGCGTTTTCCTCCTATGTGGATGGCCAGCTGATCCGAGGCCAGGTGTTTTCGGTGTTTGTGATCACAGTGGCTGCGGCCGAGGCCGCTGTTGGTTTGGCCATTCTTTTGTCGCTCTACCGCAACCGCGTCACAGTGGACATGGAACGCTTCAACCTTCTGCGCTGGTAGGGCCGGCGCCCCTGCCATGCGTCTGCAACGGGTCTGGCTGATCTACAGGGCTGAAAGTCCTTTGGCACAAAAGGAAGCGCGCTCCTGTGCTGCGGCGCTTGAACAGCTCGGCGTGACGGTCGCCGTCGCCATGAGTGGTCTCACTGCCGACCCCTACCCGGGTCTGCTGGCATCAGAGCCTGAGTTGCCAGACCTGGCAGTCGTCTTGGGTGGTGACGGCACCGTGCTCGGTGCAGCTCGCCATCTGGCCGTGCATGACGTGCCCATCCTCTGTTTCAACGTTGGCGGGCATCTCGGCTTCCTGACCCATGAGCCGGGTCAGCTGCGTCGCGAAGGGCTCTGGCAACGTCTGTTGGATGACCACTTCGCCATGGAGCGCCGCATGATGCTTCAGGCGGTTGTGCATCGTGGTGATGATTTGCACTGCCCGGTTTCTGGACTGCCTGACCATGCCGAGGGTGGGCCGGAGCGGCACTGGGCCCTGAATGACTTCTATCTGAGGCCTTATCAGGAGGATCTCGCGCCCACCTGCACGCTTGAGCTGGAAATTGATGGTGAAGTGGTGGATCAAGTCCGCGGTGACGGTCTAATCCTGGCCACGCCAACGGGCTCCACGGGATACGCCGTTGCCGCCGGTGGGCCGATTCTCCACCCAGGCATCGATGCCATCATCGTCAGTCCGATCTGTCCAATGAGCCTGTCCAGCAGGCCTGTGGTGCTTCCCCCGCGGGCTCGCCTGGTGATCTGGCCTCTTGGAGACGGGTATCGCGAGGTGAAGCTTTGGAAGGATGGAGCTAGCGGTCCTGTCTTATCGCCTGGTGAATGCTGTGTCATTCAGCGAGCTCCCCATCACGCGCTGATGGTTCAGTTGGAGCAAGCCCCCTCGTACTACCGAACCCTGGCGCGCAAACTGCACTGGGCCGGCAGCCTCGTGGACAGCATGCCTTCGCCCAACTGAAGACACTGCGATGCCTCTTGAGATTGAACGTCGTTTTCTGGTCAGTGGTTCCGGCTGGCGTGTGCACGCCGGTGAGCCTCAGCCGCTACGTCAGGGCTATCTGGCATCGAGTGAACAAGGCTTCACCGTGCGCATGCGCCTGCGCGCTGACGGCCGGGCATGGCTCACGCTAAAAGCTCCGGCCGATGGGATCGCTCGCCATGAATTTGAGTACGACCTTCCGTCTGCTGATGCTGAGGCCTTGTGGGCTCTGGCGCCCCATCGCTTGGCCAAAACCCGCTACGCCTTGGCTCTTCCTGGAGGCGACTGGGTTTTGGATTGTTTTGAGGGTGAGAATGCCCCCCTGGTGTTGGCGGAGGTGGAGTTGCCTGATGCTGCGGCTCCACTGGTTCTGCCTGACTGGTGTGCTGAAGAGGTCACCGGTGACGGCCGCTGGAGCAATGCGGCCTTGGCTTGCAATCCGATCAGTCGGTGGGCACCGGCCACACGCTCGCGGTATGGATGGGATCCGGCATGAGCTGACCCGCATTTTCACGCTTGCAAGAGTCTTCCACTTTCCTTTAGATTTTGTTTGGGATCATTCAAATGACGCGTGCACGGGCTTTACGACGATGACGGCATCCTGAGATTCATTGGTCTCGATCGTGAGGCTTGTGTTGCCTATGCCGAACTGTTCGACCTGTCCCTGGCGCGTTGTTCGTTGATGGATTTGCCGGTGCCGCTCCCCTTGTCCGTCAGGCCGCGTCGTCGGGTGCTCCCGGAAGCAAGCAACAGTTGAATCCATCACGGCAGATCTTGCCGTGGTCCATGGCCCAATTCAGCAGCGCAACGCGATTCTTGGAGCCTGTCTTGGTGAAGACATTGCTGACGTGATTGTCGACAGTGCGTTTACTGATGGTGAGTCGTTCGGCAATTTCCTGGTTGGTGAGGCCTTCAGCCACCAGCTCGATGATCTCGATCTCCCGCGTGGAGAGCGAAACGTTCGAGGAATCAGGTCCATCGCCACTGGCCATGCGGACTACCGACCACTGTTCATTCAATCATCCTAAGCACTCGTATCTGACAGGCGATCTCCCATAGTGACTGGAAGAAGCGTTTGAAGGGTTTGGGTTCCGCGCTGCAGCGCAGTCTTGAGGCTGGTTCCGTCACGGTCACTGCCGAAGTGATGCCGCCACGGGGTGGTGATCCCAGCCATGCGCTCGCCATGGCTGAGGGCATGCGTGGTTGGGTGCAGGCCATCAACGTCACCGATGGAAGCCGTGCGGTGATGCGGATGAACAGTGTGGCGGTCTGCCGGCTTCTCCTGGATGCAGGACTCGAGCCGGTGCTGCAGATGGCTGGGCGGGATCGCAATCGCATCGCGCTGCAAGCGGATCTGCTCGGTGCCCATGCGCTCGGTATTCGCAATCTCCTTTGCCTCACCGGTGATCCTGTCCAGGCAGGAGATCAGCCCCATGCCCGGCCTGTGCACGAGTTGGAATCCATCCGTCTGTTAAAGCAAGTCAGCGCTTTTAATCGGGGTGAGGACCCGGTTAAGAACAACCTGCCTGATGGTCCCACTGATCTCTTCGCGGGTGCAGCGGCGGATCCGCACTGCCCCAGTTGGTCAGGTCTGACCCGTCGCCTGGAGCGCAAGCGTGAGGCGGGAGCCCGCTTTCTGCAAACCCAAATGGTGATGGATCCGCGAGTGCTCGAGCGCTTCTGCCGGGAGCTTGCCACGCCGATGGAGCTACCGGTTCTGGCAGGGGTGTTCCTGCTCAAGTCAGCAAAAAATGCAGCGTTTATCAACCGGATGGTTCCTGGAGCCTGCATTCCAGACGACCTGATTGCCCGCTTAGCGGCAGCAGATGATCCTGCTTCGGAAGGCATCGCCATTGCTGCCGAGCAGGTGCACCGATACCTGGGAATTGCTCAGGGTGTGCACGTGATGGCGGTCAGGGCTGAGGAACGGATTCCGGAGGTTCTAAAAAAGGCCGGCCTCAGCTCGCAGCCGCTGTGAGATCTGTTCCTAACAGTTCAGCCATGGCTTTTTGCTGTGGGGAAGGCTCGATCAGGTCGGCCCGTCGCGCATCCGTGATCAGCCAGTCGAGGGCTGCTTCTTGGAGGTCGAAGTGGTCTCCGTTCTTGTCGACGCAGTAGCGGCCAAACACCAGCTTCTCAACGAGCTGAACTCCGGCACCGATGCGGGAGTAGTCAAAAATGATTGAGTTATCGATCGTGGCCCCTTCGCAGATGTGGCAGCTCGGTCCGATCATGGTGGGTCCGACCAGCGTGGCGCCATCTTCGATTTTGGTCATGCCGCCGACATAAACAGGACCCTGCACATCGATGCGATCCCAGTTGGCGGCCACATTCAACCCGGCATAGACCCCTGGACGCACTTCCTTGCCCGGGATGCCGACCTGGCGAACATCGCCCTGCAGCACGCTGCGGATGGCCTGCCAGTAATCGGGAACCTTGCCGATGTCCACCCATTCAAATTCCATGGGAAGGGCATAAAAGGGGGCTCCAAGCTCCACCAGTTTGGGGAAGAGGTCCGATCCGATGTCAAAGGACTCACCGGAGGGAATGTGCTCGAAGATCTCAGGCTCGAACAAATAGATGCCTGTGTTGATGGTGTCGCTCAGCGCTTCATCGACGGTCGGCTTCTCTTGGAACGCTTGGATGCGACCTTCGTCGTCACTGACGACAACTCCGTAGCTGCTGACTTGATCCTTAGGGACCCGTTTGGTGACCAGGCTTGCGAGTGCTCCCTTCTCGCGATGACGCTTCACGGCTTCGGTGAGGTCTAGATCAATCAAGGCATCCCCGCAGAGCACCACGAAGGTGTCGTCGAAGAAATTCTGGAAGTCTTGGATTTTTTTCAGTCCACCGGCTGAACCGAGGGCGTCACCAATCAGTTCTCCGTCTTCGATGCGTCCCTCGAAGCTGTAGGCAATCTCAACCCCGAATCGCTGGCCATCACGGAAGTAGTTCTCGATTTCCTCCGCCAAGTGCGACACATTCACCATCACCTCGGCGAAGCCGTGCTCTTTGAGCAGCTCAAGCAAAAACTCCATCACTGGTTTTTGCAGGATGGGAATCATGGGTTTTGGGATCACGTGCGTGATCGGTTGAACTCTTGTCCCCTTGCCCGCGGCCAGGATCATCGCCTTCATCGGCGTTACAGGCTTACTTCGAATAAGCCAACATAAATGGGTGTTCAGGCAGCCATTGCCCCCACGGCCGGCGCTGCATCTGGCACGTCCAGTTTGGCCAGAGGCATCTGCGCCATGGATCCAGGAGCAAGAAGCCGCCGCAGTCGGATCGGACCGTGCAGTGACCCCATTTGCTCGAGTTCCACCTGACCCTGAGAGGAGAGAAACAAGAGGGCCCAGAACACGCCGACCCTGTCGGTGTCGAGATCCTTGGCAGCCTCCGCACTCCAGCGCAGCACCAAACTCTCGAAATCCACCCACTGCAGTGCGGTTTCCCAGCCATTGAGGAACACGCCCATGGCTGCGGTGGTCTCCGGTAGCTTTTCTCGGTGTGCAAGAGCAGCCACCTGCGCGATCGCTTCTTTGTTGGAGTAGCGCTTTTGCCTCTGCCGCCTCCGCATCTCGAGCTCGTCGGACTCCAGCTGTTCGGCGATCGACTCCAGTTGCTCAATCAGTTCCCCCAGGGTGACGGGGCGTCGCAAGGGAGGAGGAGCCACCGGGCGACGTTGAAGATGGCGTTCTGGATGTCGGGGCAGATCAAAACTGGGATCCAGCCAGCCTTGATCGCCGTAATCGGCATCAAACGCTTCCTCGAGCTCGGGTTCTGGAGGGAAGGTGCTGGCTTCGAGCACTTCCGCCTTCAGTCCCACAAGCACCGATGCGGCAAGAAACGCTTCACTGCTGTCTGCCAAGTCACGTTCGTAACTTCCACCTCGCTGTTGAAGCGCTTCTGCCACCTTCCGCGGCACTTCGATGCGTTGTTTGAGCTGATCGAGAAATCCGTCCACGACGGCGATGACGTCCACATCCCAGGGATCCAGATCGCCCCGTTGCGCGGCATCTTGGAGCAAACGGATCGCAAGCCTGGCACCCGCATCAGCGCCTTGATTCAGCCCGGCTTCCGGCACCGCAACCGACCATCTTCAGCAAAAGTACCGGTCCTGAACGCTTCCGGCCAGCCCCTTCAGCTCACCTCGATCGATGGGCTGTCGAGGCTGCTGTCTGCGGTTTCGGCTGATGGCAGCAGTCCAAGCTGCGTCTGGACCGTGGCCCTGTAGCGGTTGAGATCAACTTCCAGTTCTTGAATGCGCACTTGCTGAGCCTCAAATTCCGAGGCGTTGCTGAAGCGTTCCACGTTGTTCAGCATGCCGCTCCAGGTGGCAAATAACCAAGCAGCGGCTGCACCCACGCCAGACGCCACCAGTAGAAGGGCCGCCAGGGGGAGGGTGTATTGCAGCCCTGGCAGCACCCTCACCGTTGTGGCTTCCGTGTTCTCCAGGGTGAAGAACACGGTGCTCAGTCCGAAGAAGAAAATCAGGCTGAAATTGATCTGGCGCATGTCCGCAGGCGATGCAGGAGCAGTGAATCAAACGTACGGAGTTCCTGCAGCAGCGTCTGGACAGAAATGGGAAAGGACGAAGATCGTTACGCTCCGCTAGTGCTGTTGGGCAAACTGGGTGCCCGCAACATGGCTGGCGCCAGGCTGCCACTGCGGATTAAAGGTGCCGTCGGGCGACTGATCACTTCCATGGCGGCCAGGTTGCGATCCACCAAGGCTTCGATCGCCGATCGATAGCTGTCGGTCATCAGGCGTGGATAAAGGCCGATGCCGATGATGGGAACGAGCAGGCAGCCGATGATGTAAACCTCACGAGGTTCGGCGTCCACCAGGTTGGTGTTCGTGGTGAGCTGGGCGTTCTCTTTTCCGAAGAAAATCTCCCGCAGCATGGAGAGGAGATAGATCGGTGTGAGGATCACACCGATTGCGGCCAGTCCGTCGATCACGATCCGGAAGCTCAGGGTGTAGGCCTCATCGGTCGCGAAGCCCGTGAAGACCATCAGTTCGCTGACAAATCCACTCATCCCCGGCAGGGCAAGAGACGCGAGCGAACACACGGTCCAGAGCGCGAACATCACGCGCATCTTTTGACCGACGCCGCCCATTTCATCGAGTTGAAGCGTGTGGGTGCGGTCGTAGGTGGCACCGACAAGGAAAAACAGGCTGGCTCCGATCAAGCCATGGCTAATCATCTGGAGCATCGCTCCACTGGTGCCCAAGGCGCTGAAACTGCCAATCCCGATCAACACAAAGCCCATGTGGCTGATCGAGCTGTACGCGATCTTGCGTTTGAGATTGCGCTGAGCAAACGAGGTGAGTGCGGCATAAATGATGTTCACGACACCAAGCACCACCAGCAGCGGCGCGAACTGTGCGTGGGCCTCCGGCAGCATTTCAGCGTTGAAACGCATCAAGGCATATCCCCCCATCTTGAGAAGGATCCCGGCGAGCAGCATGTGCACCGGGGCGGTGGCTTCACCATGGGCATCCGGCAGCCACGTGTGCAGCGGAACAATGGGGAGTTTGACGCCGAATGCGATCAGCAGTCCGGCGTAACAGAGCAACTGGAACCCTGTGCTGAAGCCTTTTTGGGCCAGAACGGTGTATTCAAAGTTGGGGGTGCCGCCTCCCATGAAGCCCATGGCGAGGGCCGCAAGCAGGATGAACAGTGAGCTGCCTGCGGTGTAGAGGATGAATTTGGTTGCGGCGTACTGGCGTTTCTTTCCACCCCAGATCGCCAGCAGCAGATAGACGGGTAACAGTTCCAGCTCCCAGGCCAGGAAGAACAGCAACATGTCCTGGACGGCGAACACAGCGATCTGGCCACCATCCATGGCCAGAATCAGAAAGAAAAACAGCTTGGGTTTGAACGTCACAGGCCAGGCCGCGAGCACGGCGAGGGCTGTGATGAAGCTCGTCAGCAGGATCAATGGCATGGACAGGCCGTCGGCTCCAACGGCCCATGTCAAGCCGAGATTGGGAAGCCAGCTCACCCGTTCGGAGAGTTGCAGGCCACTGAAGCTGGGGTCGTAACCAGTCAGATACGCACCGGCTGTGATCAGAAAGGTGGTCAGCGCAATACCAAGCGCGAACCAGCGAACCTGACGGCCCTCACCCTCATCGGGAATGAAAGGCACCATCAATGCCCCCACGATGGGGAAGAGAATGGACAAGCTCAGCCAGGGAAACTGGGCCGGAATAATGCCAGCCGCAATATCAACGGCTGGATCAAAGGGTGCGCTGACAGCGAATTCCAGCAAGGATGAGGCCTTTCACCACTGGCTTGAGTGTAGAAATCTTGGCTGTGGTGACATCCAGTCGATAGGCGTTGACACACACAGCGACAGCCAAAACCAGTCCGATCTAATTGATCGGACCGCCCAAGACACCAAACAGCACCACCAAACCGATCACACCGCCGAACACGATCAGGGCGTAGAACTGCGCGCGACCGGTTTCGAAATACTTGAGTCCTTCACCACTACCAAGGGTGAGCAGGCCGGTGAGATTGACCACGCCATCCACGACCTTGGCATCCACTTCCAGCACTTCGCGAGCAATCTTGCGGCTGCCGCGAACAAACAACTTCTCGTTGATGGAATCGAGATACCACTTGTTCGCCAAGAAGGCATTCACGCTGGGGAACCGGGCAGCCACCAACTCGCCCAAGTCGATGCGATGGACGGCATAGGCCAGCACGGCCACGGAGATCCCAGCTGCCGAAATGGCGACGGAGGCACCGGCCAGAGGCAGAAATTCACCCCAGCTGAAGTGTTCCGCCATTTCCATGGCTTCCTCGGGGTTGAGCAACCCGGCAAAACGGCTGTTCCAGGGTGTTCCCAGAAGGCCGATCAGAACCGATGGAACAGCTAGCACCACCAGAGGCAGCGTCATCGACCAAGGCGATTCGTGCAGGCTTCCGGCATGGTGCGAATGCTCTTGATCAACAGTCTTGCCGGCGGCGGCCATCAGCTTGGCTTGCATGGCCTCATCGTTGCCACGGAAGTCGCCCTCGAAGGTGAGGAAATACAGCCGAAACATGTAGAAGGCCGTCATGCCGGCCGTCAGGAAGCCAACAACCCAGAGCAGTGGGAATGTTTCGAAGGCTTGCCCGAGAATTTCATCCTTGCTCCAGAAGCCAGCTAGGGGAGGGATCCCACTGATGGCAATGCAACCGATCAGAAATGTGATCGCGGTGATCGGCATTTTCTTGCGTAAACCGCCCATCAGGCGCATGTCCTGCGCCAGCACAGGTTCATGACCCACCACATCCTCCATGGCATGGATCACGGAACCCGATCCAAGGAAGAGCATGGCCTTGAAGAAGGCATGGGTCACCAGGTGGAACATGCCAGCGACCGGAGCTCCGCAGCCCATGGCCAACATCATGTAGCCCAGCTGAGACACGGTGCTGTAAGCCAGCCCCTTTTTGAGATCCATCTGGGTGAGGGCGATGGAGGCCCCTAAAAAGCAGGTGATCGTTCCGGTGACGGCAATGAACACGCCAACACTGGGGAACTGGCTGTAAAGGGGTTCCAGGCGAGCGACGAGGAAGACACCGGCGGCCACCATGGTGGCCGCATGGATCAGGGCTGAAATTGGTGTGGGACCTTCCATCGCGTCCGGCAGCCACACGTGCAGCGGGAACTGCGCGGACTTGGCCATCGGGCCCATGAACACGAACAGGCAGAGCGCCAGCGCTGCCCAACCCGGCACCACACCGCTGCTCACAGCGGCCGAAAGACCGTCGGCGATGCCCTGGAATCCGAAACTGCCGGTCGCCCAAAACAGACCCAGGATTCCCAAAAGCAAACCGAAATCGCCCACACGGTTCACCACGAAGGCTTTCTGGGCGGCATGGGCCGCTCCGTCCCGGTCGTACCAGAAGCCCACCAGCAGGTACGACGACATGCCGACCAGCTCCCAGAACACATAGATCTCGAGCAGGTTCGGACTCACCACGAGTCCGAGCATCGAGCTGCTGAAAATGGCCAGATAGGTGAAAAAGCGCACGTAGCTCTTGTCGTGCGCCATATAGCCGTGGGAGTAGATCATCACCAGCAGCGCCACGGTGGTGACCAGAGCCAGCATGACGGCGGCAAGGGGGTCGACCACATACCCCATCGGCAGTGTGAAGTCTCCAGCACTGGCCCACACGAATAAGTGCTCAACGGGAGGTGCCCCTCCCAGCTGTTCCAACAGAACGGCGTAACTAATCACGGCAGCGGCCCCCACGCAGCTGATCAGCAGCAGCGCAACCGGTTTGCGCAATCGGTTGATGGTTCGGTTGAAGCTGATCAGGCCTAGGCCAGAGATCAAGGCTCCGAACAAAGGCAGAACTGGAATCAACCAGGCGGAGTCGGCGGCCGAGGGCATCCAGACAAATCAGGTTGTGTCGAGTGTAGGCAGCTCAGCTCAACAGCTCTCCGAGCCTGGAGTGAAGAAACGCCATTCCACCGATGGGGATGTAGCGGTGGGCCCACCAGAACACCCCCACAGCGATAGCGATGCCCAATTGGGCCGGGCGCACCAGCTCGGTCCAGATGATCGTCTGTCGACCCTCAATGACGGCAGCGAAAGGGACTACAGAAGTTTCGTCCCTGAGTTTGTCGAAGGCATCGCCGAAACGCTGCTTCAGCCTGCGATCGCCATGCCACACAGCAAAAAGATGATGACCGATCAGGCCAGCGCAGGTCACCAGCATGAAACTGCTGCCGATCCATAGGGCATGGCTCAGGCACCACAGGATCTGCCCGACGGCCTGTGGGTGACGACTGATTCGGATGATCCCAGTGGCATAAAGGCGCACCTGAGGCTTGAGCACCGCCGGAATCTCCAGCAGGTTGTAAGTGGCTGGGTACAGAAACAGGAAGCTGATGGCTGTCACGATCCAAACCATCGGCACCATGCCGGGGAGGCCCTGAAGGTTCCAGAGGCGGATGCCGTCGTAGCGGTGGGCCAGGAAATACCCAATCACCACAACCGCGGAGGGAATGCTGAGCGCTGCAAACACCAGTCGCCATGCCCTGGCGCCGATGCGCGCCTCCGCGCGACTGCGTAGCGCGGCACCTCCGCTGTGAATCACAGCAAAGATCAGCAGAAGCGTGAACATCACCAGGCTGCTGTGGTGAAGACCTGCCGTTGCGTCAGCCAACGAGATGCTGCGGGAGCCGTGATTCTGGCGTTTGACGGGCGGGGTGCCCCTTACAGTTTTTGATCATCTGCTCTTTGCCAGGCAGCTCTCCATGGCCGATCTGCCTTTCACTCTGGATCAGCTGCGCATCCTCAGGGCCATTGTCAGTGAGGGCAGTTTCAAGAAAGCTGCTGACAGCCTTTACGTCACTCAGCCGGCGGTGAGTTTGCAGATTCAAAACCTCGAGAAGCAGCTTGAGGTGGCGCTTTTCGACCGGGGTGGACGCAAAGCTCAGCTCACTGAAGCCGGTCATCTGCTTCTGAGTTACTGCGATCGCATCCTCAGCCAGTGCCATGAAGCCTGTCGGGCGTTGGATGATCTTCACGACCTCAAAGGCGGTTCCCTCCTGGTCGGCGCCAGTCAGACCACGGGCACGTATCTTATGCCGCGGATGATCGGCCTTTTCCGACAGAAATATCCAGATGTGGCGGTGCAACTGCACGTGCACAGCACCCGTCGCACCGGCTGGAGTGTGGCCAACGGACAAATTGATTTGGCGATTATCGGCGGTGAGTTGCCGGCTGAGCTCAACGAACTGCTCCAGGTCTTGCCCTACGCCAGCGATGAGCTGGCACTCGTGCTCCCCATCAAACATCCTCTCGCCCGTCTGGTGGAGCTCAGCAAGGACGACCTCTATCGACTGGGGTTTGTGAGTCTGGATGCTCAATCCACAACCCGAAAGATGGTCGACCAGTTGCTCGGGCGATCCGGTCTCGATGTCCAGCGTCTTCGCGTCGAGATGGAGCTCAATTCCTTTGAGGCGATCAAGAATGCTGTCCAGGCTGGTCTGGGCGCAGCCTTTTTGCCTGTGGTGTCCATCGAGCGCGAGCTCACCGCCGGCACACTGCATCGTCCCAATGTGGTGGATCTGCAGGTGCGCCGTCAGCTCAAGCTGATCACCAATCCTTCTCGATACTGCTCCCGTGCTGCCGAAGCCTTCCGAAGGGATGTGCTCCCCGTTTTTGCCAGTGCTGACAGCCCGATTCGACAAGGCCGCTCGGCCATCGCGCCTCAGGAGGAGCCTGAGGAGGAATTGATCCAGAATCAGAACTGATCGGCTTCCGGTGTGATGCCCACCGTGTCATCGGCAACGCCGCGGGTGAGGAACTTGTTCTGACTGATATCGGTCTGATAAACGCAGCGCACTACAGGTTTGTCGCGCACGGAACCGATGTAGGCAAAGGTGTTCATCCGTTGTTTGCAATCACGCTCCTGTGCGGAGGTGATGGCCCCTTCCTTACGAAGCACCGCCCAGTTCTCGCGGCGGATCACACAGCCTGGTTGCAGAGTTGGTTGGGTGACGAAGCTGGTGGAAGGATTCAGCGTGGTGTACATCTCGATGTCCATCACAAAGGCACTCGCTCCCCACTGCTGGCAAAACTCTGGATCCGGCACGGCCATGTCCAGCTGCTGGGCGCTGGCGATGTTGCCCTGATCGCCCTGAGTGGTGCTAGTGACTGCGCTGCCGATGCCAATCCCAACGATCAACACCCCCGCTAGAACCGCGATGGTGCCGGTGTTAAGGCTGAGTCCGCCGTTTTTCGGCGGTGGTGGGCCCCCGTAACCACCTCGATCGCGGCGTTCATTACGACGCGATTCGTCGCGGTCGCGACGACGGTCATCCATGCGTCGGTCGTAACCGGGACGAGGTCGGTCGTAGGGGGATCGGCTCACAGCAGTTCGGGGGTGCGGGGTAGACCCATGGAGTAGTTGAGAACCCGACTATCAGGGTTGTAACTGAGCTGCCCAGCCTGAAGCAGTTCGCGGATGAATCCTTCGAGTTCTGTTCCGATCCGTCGGAGGTTGTAGTCACTGAGTGGCTGACCGTCGTAGCTCTTCACAAGATCCCGAAAGCGCTGTTGCACGCTTTCGACACTGCTGTCGGGCCACAGGAACTCGTTGTCCGGATCCAGGTCAAGGGTCAACTGGCTTGGATCGGCCACCAGATCTCCGGCTTCAACGCGAGCTGTGAACAAACGCACGTGTCGGGTTGTGCTTTTCAGCAGGGTCTCGGCCATGGATCAAATGGAGCGGTGATGGCACCGCGCAGGCGGGTTGGTAGCGACTTTAGGAAGCGAAGAGGAGAGTCCTCCTTTTAAGGTTGTTTTCAACTTGTAATCAGAAGCATGCGCGTCGCCATCGCGGGAGCCGGTCTGGCAGGTCTGTCCTGCGCCAAGTACCTGGCTGATGCTGGTCACACCCCCATCGTGGTGGAAGCCCGTGATGTACTCGGCGGGAAGGTGGCGGCTTGGAAAGACGAAGACGGTGACTGGTATGAAACCGGCTTGCACATCTTCTTCGGGGCTTACCCGAACATGCTGCAGCTGTTCAAGGAGCTGAACATCGAAGACCGGCTGCAGTGGAAGAGCCACTCGATGATTTTCAATCAGCCTGAGGAGCCCGGCACCTACAGCCGTTTCGATTTCCCCGATCTGCCGGCACCGGTCAATGGTGTGGCGGCGATCCTGGGTAATAACGACATGCTCACCTGGCCGGAGAAGATCAGTTTCGGCCTGGGACTGGTCCCCGCCATGCTCCGGGGCCAGGGCTATGTCGAAGAGTGCGACAAATACTCCTGGACGGAGTGGCTGCAGATTCACAACATTCCGGAGCGCGTCAACGACGAGGTGTTCATCGCCATGAGCAAGGCGCTGAATTTCATCGATCCCGATGAGATCTCCGCCACCGTGGTGCTCACAGCCTTGAATCGTTTCCTCCAGGAGAAGAACGGCTCGCAGATGGCCTTCCTCGACGGTGCTCCACCGGAGCGCCTCTGCCAGCCGGTGGTTGAGCACATCGAGTCACTGGGTGGTGAAGTGCACCTCAACAGCCCCCTCCGTGAGATCAAGCTCAATGCCGACGGTTCGGTGTCGGCCTTCCACATCGGTGGTGTGAAGGGCAAAGACAGCTTCGATCTCACCGCTGACGCCTACGTCAGTGCCTTGCCGGTGGATCCTTTCAAGCTGTTGCTGCCTGAGCCCTGGAAGCAGATGGAGGTCTTCCAAAAGTTGGACGGGCTTCGGGGTGTGCCTGTGATCAACCTGCACCTTTGGTTTGATCGCAAGCTCACCGACATCGACCATCTGTTGTTCAGCCGGTCGCCCCTGCTGAGCGTCTACGCCGACATGAGCATCACCTGCAAGGAGTACGAAGACCCCGACAAGTCAATGCTCGAGTTGGTCTTTGCTCCTGCCAAAGACTGGATCGGTCGTCCCGATGAAGAAATCATCGAGGCCACCATGGGTGAGCTCAAGAAATTGTTCCCAATGCACTTCAGTGGCGACAACCCTGCCACCCTGCGCAAATACAAGGTTGTGAAGACGCCGTTGTCTGTCTACAAGACAACTCCTGGCTGCCAAGAGCTGCGCCCGGATCAAGCCACTCCGATTAAGAACTTCTTCCTGGCAGGCGATTACACGATGCAGCGCTATCTCGCTTCAATGGAGGGCGCTGTTCTGAGCGGCAAGCTCTGCGCCAAGGCTGTTGAAACATCACCGCTGGCTGAAAGCAGTGCCAAGGCTGATCGGCCTCAAGCTGTCACGGCCTGAGTTGATGCTGAGGCAACTTCAACAACGTTTGCTTGGCCCGGCTGAATCTCGTTCGGATCGTGTTCGCCGCCTCTCGCGGGCGTGGTTGTTGGTGGTGTCGTCACTGATTGCAGGATCAGTTGCTTTCACATTTGTGCGATTAAGAGCTCGTATCGCTGAATATTTCGATGAGCGTACTGAGCAGTTGGTCAGTGCCATCGATGCTCAACTGGATTTGATCGATAGTGACTATCAAAGGCAAACGTCTGCTGATTTGAATCTTGCTTTTCTGGCTATTTCTGGAGATACAGCTTCATCGAGCCGATTAAGCGTTGAAGAGAAAAAATCGATGCTCCGGTTTTTTGGCGAGCTTGACGTCAATAGCCGTAAAAAAATCGATGTCTTTCTGGATATTCTGAAGAAAGATATGGGCGCCGAAGCTACGCTCTTTGCGTTGGATGAATCAGGCTTTGTTCGTGTCGCAACGACATTGCAAACGGATTCGGGTGGTTCCATGGAAGGATCATTGCTTGATCCTCAAGGTGAAGTCTCCAAGAAACTACTTGAAGGGGAACAATTTTTTGGTGCTGGGGATTTTCTTGGTGAGCTTTACATCGCCAAAGCGGTTCCGGTTAAGAAGTTTGATGGGCAAATTGTTGGTGCAATTTCAGTTGGTTATCCTGTTCGCCAATTGAGTGAAGTTGGTAGGATCATCCAATCTTCGAAGATTGGTAATTTCGGATTTCTTGCGCTTGCTGATAGCAAAGGGAAAATTCTCTATGTAACAGAGGGGCGATCGATTGAAAAATCCCAAAGGATCATCGACACGTTTGCTTCCTCAGGACAGTCGATTATTCAAGACGTTAAAGTTGATGATTATAGAGTTAGTTCCTTTCTTTTTAAACCCTGGAAATATAAAATCTACGTCGCCTCCAGCGTTTCTGAGATCAATACCTTAACCGCTCGCGTGGTCACTGAATCAATGCTGCCGATTGTGCTTGTTTTGCTCTCGGTCATGGTTCTAACGATTTCGTTGGAGCGCTTGTTGAAAAGCGCATTGCTCGACGCCGAAAAGCTTCGGATGTCAGCAGAAGAACAAAGTGAACGCGCTCACAAAGCCAAAAAGGCTGCTTTCCTTGCCAGCCAGGCGAAAAGTGAATTTCTCGCCAATATGAGTCATGAACTCCGAACTCCGATGAATGCCATTATTGGATACAGCGAGATGTTGATTGAAGATTCTGAGGATCTAGAGCCGGAAGATTTTGTCGTTGATCTTGAGAAGATTCTTTCTTCCGGCAAGCATTTGCTTGGTTTGATTAATGGTGTGCTTGATCTTTCAAAGATTGAGGCTGGGAAAATGACCCTCTACATTGAAAATGTTTCGCTCAGAGACCTTTTCGAGGAGGTGAGTGCTACAGCTGCGCCACTAGCGCAAAAAAATAATAATCAATTTATTTGCGAAGCTCCGTCCTATTCAGATGATCTTGTTCGGTCAGATACGACAAAAATTAGGCAGGCTTTGATTAACTTGATCGGCAATGCCTGTAAGTTTACGGAGAATGGAACTGTCAGGCTCTCTGCTCAGGTTGAGCGTGACCAGCACGATGTGCCTTGGGTCCATTTCCGGGTTTCTGATACCGGGATCGGAATGTCCGAAGAACAACTTGAAAAGCTTTTTAAAGACTTTAGTCAAGCTGATGCCAGTACAACGCGTCGTTACGGGGGTACTGGTCTTGGTCTGTCGCTCAGCCGTAGGTTGAGTCGTTTGATGGGTGGAGACATCACGGTTGAAAGTGCTCTGGGCAAGGGGAGCACGTTCACGATGACAATCCCCCGTTACCCAGCGGCCGAATCACCAGCGCAGCTTGAACTTGATGACCCTGACAATGAGGGGGTGGATATGCAAGTCGTGGATCGCCGTGGGCGAGTCTTAGTGGTCGATGATGATGATCAATCCTTGGAGATGATCAAGCATTTTCTTCTTAAAGCTTCATTTGATGTTTTGAGCGCTCCTAATAGTGAGGCCGGTCTTGAACAAGCAAGGTCATGCGACCCGGATATTTTGATTGTTGATATTCATGCTTCTCAGCTCAGCGGTTGGGACATGCTGGCCAAGATTCGCGCTGATGAAAAACTGAAGACATTGCCGGTTATTGTTGTGAGCCGCGATGATGCCAAAGAGCTTTCGGTGATGCTCGGTGCAGCCGGAGCGCTACAGCATCCCATTGATTGGTCCCGCCTAACCCACATCCTTGAAAGGATTCGTTCAGGTTGCGATCACAACATGCAGACAGATGTTGCTCTGCTGGATGGATCGCCCCGTCTCAAAGTATTGGTTGAAGCATTGTTGAAGGAGCATCATTGGAATCTTCGCTCTTATTCTCACGAGGATCGTTTGCTGTCTGAAATCTCAGACGACACCCCTCATTTACTGATTGTTGACCTCTCTGGTGACGCAACGAAGTCGATGCAGGCCATTGAATCGATTCGTGTCAAATTTGACCCCAAGGCCCTTCCTCTTGTGGCAATCTCGGATAATCCTCTTGATTCTGACACCTTGCAGCGGCTTGAGGCAGTTGGATCACGTTGGCTGACTGTCAGTGGATCGAACGTTGATGTAATGCTTTCCTCAATTGAAGAATTGATGGCACTCTCTTTGGAGGACGACTAGGAGCAATGACGACCATTCTTCTTGTTGAGGACAACGAACTGAATCGCGACATGTTGTCGCGGCGGCTCACTCGGAAGGGCTTCGAAGTGCAATTCGCATTGGATGGTCAAGAAGCCGTTGACAAAGCCAAAGCGCTTATGCCTGATCTGGTTTTGATGGATATTGGCCTGCCCGTGATTGATGGATACGATGCGACGCGGGCGATCAAGTCTGACGATGCGACCAAGTCAATTCCTGTGATTGCTTTAACTGCCCATGCAATGGCAGAAGATCGGAAGCGATGTCTTGATGCTGGCTGTGATGATTTTGATACGAAGCCGATTGATTTGTCGCGACTTCTTGAAAAAATCCAATCGCTTCTCGGAGGTAATGTCTGATGGCTGCTGATCCAAGTGCTAAGGAGAACGTCGAATATAAGCTTCTTCGTCACGATCTCTATAACCCGATTAATCAAATTGTTGGCTACAGCGAGCTGTTGACTGAGGAGCTCGAGGCAGGAGAATCGATCGATCCTGATGATCTGGCCAAGATCGGAACATCTGCACGTGTCTTGCTTGAGATGATTCGTAGTCGATTAACGGAATCTGAATTGCAAAGTGAGCGTCATGAAGCCAAGCGTGATTCTTCGACATCAGTCATTCAGTTGAAAACTGAATCATCGCGTCGTCAGCATGATGAACGGAAGCCTACCCATCAATTGCGAAAAGGTCGAATTCTTGTTGTTGATGATGACCCATACAATCGCGACTTGCTTGTTCAAACCCTTTCAAGAGATGGCCACATCGTGTCGACTGCAGAATGTGGAGAAGTTGCACTCGACAAAGCCACAGATCAACCTTTTGATCTGGTGCTATTGGATATTCAAATGCCAGGTATTGACGGTAGTGAAGTGCTGCGTTTGCTTAAAGGAGCTTCTGCCACTGCTCAGATTCCAGTTATCATGATTTCTGGTTTGGAAGATATTGATGTTGTTGTGGAGTGTGTTGAATATGGTGCAGAAGACTACCTGCCGAAACCTTGTAACCTCACGCTTTTGCGTGCCCGAGTTGGAACTTCGCTTGATAAAAAATTTAGATATGACGAAGATCTTGCTCTTTATGAACATTTAAAGGCCACTCAAGCGACTATTCGCGCGCAGTTGATTGCAGCACAGAAGCTTGCTTCAGAGCTGTCGACTTCTGTTGATAATGAGGTCACACTGGAAAGGCTCCGTCAGCATTTCGCGTCCATGTCCTCGCTCCTTTTGGAGAAAGATTCTGCATTGCATGAGACAATCAAGAAGTTAGAGGTTAAAATCAGCCGCCAATCCGTCGCGACACAGGTCAAAGCCATCACTAACGATCCTGCTTTTAAGACGCTTTCAGAGCGAGCACGCCTGATGCGTCAGCGTCGCCATCAGAGGGGAGCTTGACCATGGTCTCGGCTTCATCCGTTTCAATGGTGGTGGCCGAAAACGGTCTTATCCCGTTGGATGAGGCTTACGAGCGTTGTCGTTGCGAAACCGAGGAATGGGCGAAGACCTTTTACCTCGGGACCATGCTCATGCCACCTGACAAGCGGCGGGCTATTTGGGCAATTTACGTCTGGTGTCGTCGAACGGATGAAATCATGGATAGTCCTGAAGCGATGAGCAAGCCTCGGGATGAACTGCTCAGTCTTCTGGACCAGTGGGAACGTCACACGCGGTCTGTTTTTGATGGTCAAGCAGTGAATTGGCTCGATCAAGTCATGGTCGATACGATCCAGCGTTTTGATCAGCCTTTGCAGCCCTATCTCGACATGATTGAAGGGATGCGAATGGACCTCAAGTGGACGCGTTATTCCACATTTGAAGAGCTCAAGTTGTATTGCTATCGCGTGGCAGGCACGGTTGGTCTGATGTCTGAACGTGTGATGGGTGTTGATCCTGGCTATACCTCTGCACCATGGAGCACAGGAGCCAATACGTCAGGAGCCGCTGTTGCCTTGGGTATCGCGAATCAGCTCACCAATATCCTCAGGGATGTTGGTGAAGATCGTCATCGCGGTCGTATTTATCTTCCATTAGAGGATCTTCAACAATTCGGTTATACGGAAGACGACTTGTTTAATGGTGTTGTCAATGATTCTTGGAAAAAATTGATGGCATTTCAAATTGATCGGGCTCGACAATGGTTCCGTCAATCTGAAGAGGGAGTGCGTTTCTTGGCTCCCGACGCACGCTGGCCTGTCTGGACGTCTCTACGCTTGTACCGCGGTATTTTGTCCAGGATTGAGCAAAATCAATACGACGTCTTCAACCATCGTGCTTATGTACCGAAGTACAGGAAGTTGATCGACTTGCCATTTTCTTTCCTGTTGTCTCAATCTCAATAGTGCTTTGTTTTTTGTGAACTGCTCTCGCTCTGCTTTTGCACTTTCGCTCATTTCAGCGTTCGCAATTTTGGCTCCACTTTCAGCCGTTGCTGAAGAATCAGATCTGCCTGATGCGATGCAGATTGAGGCAGTTTCGTCGACATGGCCTGTGGGAGATACTCCTCTTGTGCCACCCATTCCGCCAGCGACGCTGCAGCGCTTGGATATGGATACCGCTGTACAGCTGGCTCAGGAACGTAACCCAATCATCCAGGAAAAATATCAATCGTTTCGTGCGAGCCAAGATGAACTTGGTTCAGATTTTGCGACATGGTGGCCCACAATCAGCTTTGATTTCAACTTCGGCAACTATAACCAGAATTCTTATTACAATTATGCTGGTGCCAACAGTGGTATCGATACATCCATATACAGCGACTACACAGGTGGAAGTACGTCATTGAGTGACTTGCCTTCCTATTTGTTTGCTCGCGATTACACGAGTAGCTATTTACAAGGTGTTCAAACGCTCGACGTTAATTGGAAGCTTTACGATCCTGCTCGAGGTCCTCAGATTTGGAAGGGTAAATACTTGGTCAAGGAAGCGGGTAGTGATTACATCATCTCGCGCCGAGATTATTCCTTGATGACGCGCCAGGCGTACGTGAAGCTCCAGCGCACATTGGCTTCAATCGTGACGGGTCGTCAGTTGGTCGACAATGATCGACTGCTTCTGCAGTTAGCAGATTCGAGAAAGCGTCTTGGTGTTGCTTCACAGCTTGATGTCGCCAAACAGATCACTGTGCTCCGCACAGACGAGGTCAACCTTGTCAACGCAAAGCGTGATTCGTTAGTTGCGCAAGCGGAGTTGGCTCAACTTCTGAATGATCCACGTTCCATGGAGATTCAGCCCAGTGAAGCGTTGAGTCCTTTGGGATCGTGGGCTTCCTCATTGCAAGAAACCATTGACTCTGCACTCGAATATCGGCAGGTCATTGTCAAAAATCTCTCTCGTGTGAAGCAGAATGAGTTGCAAGCGGAGATTGATCTTGCAATTTACAGGCCAACGATTGAGCTTGTGAATTCCTTGTATTGGACGAAGAATCTTGGCTATCCAAATAGCGGTGAACCATACATCGTTGATACAGGCCGTAGTGATCTTTGGAACTCAGAATCTGTGTTGCAGATTACATTGACTGGCTTTGATGGTGGCCGTGCTCGGATGGATGCAGCGGCGGCGAGAAAGCGGGCTGCTGCTGCACAGTTAGCGGCTCGTCAGTCGATCAATTCCGTGATTGAGGAAGTCCGCGAATACTTTGCGCAGTCCACGGATGGTCGCGAGGCCGTTCTTGTCGCCTCAGGGCGAGTGCAAGCCGCTTCGTCGGCTCTCAAGTTGCAGTCCCAGAGGTTCAATGCTGGTTACGGCACGATTACAGATGTTGTTCAATCTCAGCAAGATCTCACGGAAGCTGTGAGTTCCTACATCGAGCAATTGGCTGATTACAACCTTGCCTTGGTCAATCTGGCCCGTGCTAGTGGCTTGTCCTACCAAAACGACCCAGACTTGCTCGCCCAGGTTGGTGATCCACTCGCTGCAGTTGGTTTGAGTTCCGTGCTGCAGAGGGCCCAGTCTGACTCTGACGACTGAATCTAATTTTAAGACCCAGGTTCAAAACGGTTCCTGGGCTGATATCGAGGTAATCTGAAGCCCGACTCACACCCCATTTCGTCCTCAGGGCGAATTGATCATGACGCAGATCATTGCAATTCATTCGTTCCGAGGCGGTACTGGTAAATCAAACCTGACGGCCAACCTTTCAACTGCGTTGGCCCTTCAAGGCAAGCGCGTTGCCATCTTAGATACTGATCTGGCATCCCCTGGGATTCATGTTCTGTTTGATTTTTCTCTCTCTGAGGGTGATCGATGTCTGAACGATTATCTGCAGGAAGATGTGCAAATCCGTGATTGTGTGCATGAGGTGACACCTGACCCTGTGAAGTCAGCAAGGGGTCGCATCTTCCTTTTGCCTGCTTCTCTTGACAGTGATCGAATTGCTCGTCTTCTGCGCGAGGGCTATCAGGTTGAAAAGCTGAATGACGCAATGTTCTCTATTGCTGATGACTTAAAGCTTGATTTTGTCCTTGTTGATACTCACCCAGGGATTAATGAAGAAACTCTGCTTTCTGCAGCTATTGCTGATCATTTGATCATGGTGATGCGTCCAGACAGTCAGGATTATTTGGGAACCGCGGTTGCGATTGAGGTGGCTCAGCGTCTTGATGTGATGAATATTCAACTTGTGATGAACAAACTCCCCAGTCAATTCAGTCGTGATGAGGTGCGTCTGCGGATGCAGGAAAGTTATGAGGTTTCCATCGGGTCAATTCTTCCTCTCAGTGAGGATCTTCTGACGTTGGCAAGTGGCGGTTTGGCTGTTCTTGAGTTTCCCAACCACGCCTGGACTGATGCTGTCCGTGACCTGGCGACCGTTCTACTCGAGTCTCCCGGCGATTGATCACTGTGGATCAACTGGATTACGATGCCCTTCCACGGACGCCTCTCACCATGGCGCTGATGGTGGAGCTCGAGCCTGCTCCGCTCCGACGCCTGCTGAAGAAAGGTCTTCGTCGGGGCCTCAGCACCGATGGGTTGCGTACTTGCCTTGACAGTGATTGGGGCTTCGACTTAGAGAGCGAATCTGCTTCCGAACTTCTCTGCGCCTTGCGTGAGCGTCGTTGGTTTATGCAGTCTCAGGACGCAGACCTCTGGAAGACGCATCTCGGTCCCTGATCCATCAACGTTTTCATGCAGCTGATCCGTGCTTGGTATGCCGTTGAGCTCTCTTCGGCAGTCTCCGAAGGCAGCGTCCAGAAACTCCATTTCCATGGCGAGGTTTTTGCGATCTGGAGATCCCTCGATGGCAAAGTCTCGATTGTTCCAGATCGCTGTCCCCACAAGGGAGCCAGCCTGAGTGCGGGCAATGTCGGTGAACAGGGTCTGTCATGCCCCTATCACGGTTGGTGCTTCCAGTCAGATGGGGATTGCGCCAAAATTCCCGCTCAGGGCGATGACAATCCAATTCCGCGTCGCGCAACACTGGGTGGGTTGCCCTGTCGTGAGCAGTATGGATACATCTGGATCTGGTGGGATCCCACAGGGCAATCTGCGGCTGATGACTTGCCAGCTTTGCCTGGTGTTGGCCCCATTCCAGAATCAGATGACAGTGGCTGGCGCTCTCTAGAAGGAACCGTCGTCTGGCAAGCCCATTGGTTGCGGGTGCTGGAAGCATTCATGGATCTAACCCATGCACCATTTGTTCACAGCGGCAGTTTCGGGGCGATGGCCCCTGATCAGTTGATGCCAGTGGATCAATGGTGTCGCGATGACAGCGTCTACGAGCGTGTGATTGCACCTCGCGATCGTCACTACCGTGCCGACCAAGGGCGTGGTCTGCGTGCCTGGTTCAACCAGGCGGATGAGAAGGGCGTTGATCAGGAGTCCGATGATGCTGGTGAACAGCACATCCAGCTCTGGTTGGCCAATGTGTCCTTGGTTCGGGTGGTCTTTGGTGATTTTCAGATTTCGTTGATGACCGCCCATGTGCCCATGGGTGATGGCACCACGCGAAATTTATGGCGTCACTTCCGTTCTTTCCTCCGCAGCCCACTTGCCGATGGCAATGCTCGAGGACGTGTGGATCGGTTCATGGCTGAAGATCAACGCACTGTTGAAACGCTGACTCCAGCCATGCCTGATCTTGATGGTCATGGGGATCTCTTGGTGGCCAGTGATGTATCGACCTTGGCTCTTCGTCGCATGCTTCGCCAAAAGCGTAACGATGGTCTGCTGATCTGATTTTAATTCTGCAGGTTTCTGATCTATCAACGAACACGAATCAATGACCAAACGTCTTCCAATTGAAGCTCTCGACCATGTTGCGCTTACGGTCAGTGATCCTGATCGTTCGATGCAGTGGTACCAGGACATTCTTGGTTTCAAGCCCGCATCGATGGAAGGTCTTAAGCAAGGCCCTCCTTACCTCCTTCGTGTGGCAGAAGGGAATTATTTGAACTTGTTTCCCTCTGATTCCGTTCCGATGAAGTCTGTTCCGGATCACAGCACTGTTGCCATGCGCCATGTCGCCTTTCGCGTGACTTATGAATCGATGGCCAAGGTTCAACAATCACTGGAAGAGCGAGGTCTTGCAGTGACGGGGTTTGATTATGGACCTCGTTGTCGCGCCCTGTTCATTTCAGATCCCGATGGGCATCAAATTGAATTGATTGGCTATGCCGAGGGTGTTTTCACCTCTTGAGGGTGAGTTTGTGAAGGGATCCTCGGCATCGAGATGAGTAGTGCAATGGCTCCAATCACCAGGTAAGCCTGAACTTGAAACGTCGCGCTGTAGCCAGCACGTTCGAACAACTGTCCGGCGAGCAGAGGTCCCACGAGGGATGTCAGGCTGACCACGGATTGGGAGAGCCCACCAAGCACACCCTGTTGATCTTCTGAAACGCACAGCGACATCGACGAGCGAAGCCCAGGTGTGCTGAGACCGACACCACCAGCAAACAGGAGTTGTGTGATGTAAAGACTGCTGCCTTGTTTGATCACTGAAACGCCAAACATCGCGATGGCAACCAGCGTGAGGCCGATCATGGACAGACGATCAGGTCGCAATCGCTTCAGCAGACGAGGGAGCAGCGCTCCCTGAACGATCACAGCCACGACTCCGACATACACCAAAACTAGGGACGTGGGTTGGGGTCCCCAGTTGAAGCGATCCTTTGCTGCGAGCACGAAAATTCCCGAGAATGCGCTGAAGCCGAGATAGAAGAGGAAATAGATGGAGATCAGTTTGCGCAGGCGGCCCGATCCGCTCGTCAGCAGAGGGTTGGGTTGGCGCTGTTGATCAAGCTCCGTTGGAGATTTGCGTTGACGTGATTCTGGAAGGTGGAGGCGGATCAGGATCACGTTGATGATGCAGAAGGCTGCCGCCACCACAAACGGATAGCGCGGATTCAATGCCCCGAGAGCACCTCCCAGCCCTGGTCCAATGATGAATCCCAGCCCAAGTGCAGCCCCGATGGCTCCGAACCCCACCGTTCGTTGGTCTCGGTCTTCAACGGCGTCGGCCACCATTGCTTGTGAAACCGCAAAGACGCCTGATGAGGCACCGTTCAGAGCTGAAAACAGCAGCAACATCGTGAGTGAAGTGGAGAGCCCCTGGCCAATCAGTGCAAGGGCACTAATGCCGACTGCGACGGTGAGGATTCCACGACGACCCCAGCGATCTGAGAGCCGGCCGATCACGGGGGCACCTAGAAACTGAAGCCCGGAATAGGTTGCTGTCACACTGGTGACGGCGATTGCATTGAAGGATCCCGTCAGCTGATCCACAAAGAACGGAACAACAGGGAGAAGCAAGCCAAAGCTGGCGGAGTCGACGGCCACCACCAAGCAGAGAATGATCAAGACACGCTTGTTCATTCGGGTTCTCCTGTGGTGTTGCTGATTGCGGTGCAGAGCATATTGATCAGGATCGGGTTGATCTGGTCAGGGGCTTCGTCATGGGGGCAGTGGCCCAGGCATGGGACTGTTTTCAGTTCATAGACACTCTCAAAAGCCGTCCATCGTTGGGCCTGTTCCACCGGCTCCCAGGGATCAGCTTCTCCCCAGATCACACGCACAGGCGTTGTGAGCCTCTCAAGAAGCTCAGGTGCAAGGTGATCCTGGAACAAGTTGATAAAGCCTCGGAATGATTCCAGCGCTCCCGAATCTGTGGTTGCCCGATGGAGAACGGACACCAGTTGGTCATCGACGCCTGCTCCGGTGGGATAAGCCAGTTCCAAAACTTTGCGGATGATGGATGGTCGCGCGAGGCTGCGAAACAAGGGACCGGTGATCCAGCGTTGTCTCACCAGTTGTTTGAGCAACGGTCTGCCCAGTGCACGGAATGGCGGTTGTTCTGCCACACGTTTGTCGTCAATGGCGCGTTGAGCGCAGTCGATCAGAACGACACCTTCTGCGGGTGTGGATCGGGTCTCAAGCATTTCAGCTGCACGCAGTGCGACGACGCCACCGATGGAGTTGCCGACAAGCTGCACGTTTTGAAGTTTGTAAGCGTCGAGAAAGCTCACCACCTGCTGAGCCCATAAATCGATGCAATAGAGCGTGCTGCCGTCAACTTCCGGCTCGGATGCAAGTCGGGATTGAGGCTTATCGCTTGACCCAAATCCCAGAAGATCGACCGCTGCCACATTGAACTGCTCTGTCAGTGCTGAGACGTTGTGGCGCCAGTGCTCCTTGCAAGCCCCAAAGCCATGGATCAGCACAGCGGTTTGGGCATTGGTGGTGTTTGACGTTCTGACGAAGCTGATCCTGTGATCGCCCCAGTTCCACTCATCCAGCCACTCTTGAGGATAAATGGATGCTGCTGAATGGGATGTTGTGTCCTGAGCTGGCATGAGATCTTGTGTTAGTGGGCTGAGCTGTTTTTGGATTCATCCCAAGGATTGATGCGGCCGTCTTCGATGGCCCAGATACGATCAGCATCTTTCAGAAGACGCAGATCGTGGGTGACGAGAAGCACAGCACTGCCTCGATCGCGTGCAAGTTTGCCGAGCAGTTCAACCACGTCCTGACCAGACTGACTGTCCAAGGATGCTGTTGGCTCATCAGCCAAGATGAGATCAGGCTCTGGTGCTAAAGCCCGTGCAATCGCAACGCGTTGACGCTGACCACCGGAGAGCTCTTCTGGGTAGTGATTGAGTCGATGGCTGAGTCCGACGGCTTCGAGTAATTCACAAGCTTTATCACGACGTTTCTGCGGATTAGCTTCAGTGAGCTGAAGCAGAATTTGCACATTCTGCAGAACCGTCAGTGACGAGACGAGGTTGTGGCTTTGAAAAATAAAACCAATGCGACGTCGCGTCTGCATTAGCACGTCTTCACTGGCTCCGTTCAATTCTTGGTTGAGAACCTGAATGGACCCTTCTTCGACGGATCGCAAGGCTCCAAGCAGCGTCAAAAGCGTGCTCTTCCCACTGCCTGAGGGCCCCACAAGCAGTGTGATTTCACCGCTGTAAACATCAAAATTTAAGTTGTGCAGAATTTCTGTTCTCAGCTCGCCTTTCCCATAGCTGTGGCAGAGATTTTGAGTGCTGATGACGGGTTTCATCGTGATGTCGTCGTGCATGTGGCGTTAGAAGACGGATGCGGGGTCGGCATCACTGAGCTTGCGGATCGCGATTGCAGAGGCAATGGCGCAGGTGCTGATGGTTAAAGCGCCAACCAGTAGAGATTTGTCAGGCGTCATTTGCAGTTCAATGCCTGACACAGCACTCAAACCTGCGTAAAGAGCTGCACTCACAATGGTCGCAGGGATGAATGCTGACACGCCCAAGAGAATGGCTTCTTGAATCACCACGATGAGGATGAATTGGCTTGAAAAGCCCATCGCCTTCAAGGTTGCGTATTCCTTGAGGTGGTCGCTGACATCGGTGTAGAGAACCTGGTAAACAACGACACCCCCTACCAGTAAACCCATAATAGTTCCGAAACCAAAGATGACGCCGAAAGATGAAACATTGTTCCAGTAGTCTCTTTCTTGCTTAATAAGCTGCGGCTTCGTCAAAACTTGGATTTCATCGCCGTAGAGCGCGCGAAGATCGGCCTGAACTCTCGGAACATCAGTGGGTTTGTCGACTCGAATCAGACCTAGGGAAATTTCGCCAAGATTGATTTGTCTTGATGCAAGCTGTAGCGCTGTTGCTTCGCTGCCAATCAGATTGCTGTCGGCGACGAAGGTTGAGCCAAGTGAGAATAAGCCTTTGATTCTGAACGTCTTTTCAAAGTCTGATGAGATCATGTCGAGAGGCCCGTCAGCTTCAAAAGTTTTCCCAACTGGACCTGTCTTAATCCTTGATCCAAGGGTGTCGAACAGAACAAAACCAGGAGTCTTCAGTTTGCCGCTTTGGTCATTAATGGCTTGGACATTCAGAACCTGGAGATCAGGGTCGTATCCAATCATCCGAAGGGATGTTGGCTTGATCCCGTCGAGTTGTTGTGCATTGATGTTGGCGATATAAAGCGGAATGGTTTCGCGAATGCCTTCGATGCCCAGTGCTTGAAAAAGCTGTGATTGAGGAAACTGCTGAAAACTGCCGCTATTCACTGTCGCAGGGCTAATCAGCACGAGATCTGTTTCAAGTGCGTTGTAGAACTTGGTGGCGCTTTTCAGAAGGCCGGATTGAAAGCCAAGCTGCATGTACATCAACAAAGCGGCAAATCCGATTCCCGTGACGGCAACCAAGTAGCGCACTGGTTGTCGTTTGAGTTGCAGCCAAGCTAGAGGTAGGTCGTTGAGATTTAACCTCTGAAACCAAGATGTGATTTGGCTCATGGCTTGAAGCGAACGATGACGTTCAAGCCGCTCAGATTGGACAGCTGCTGTTGGTATTCAGGGGCGATGTCAAGTTTCACAAGAATGACGCGAGCATTGACATCGTTGTTGGCTGCTACTGCAAATAAGTCTCTCTGGGATACTTTGCCGATAATCGATTTCAGCGTGGCCTGCACTTCACCTTCAAAACCTCCGGTTTCGGCTTTGACGGTTGCTAATTGGCCAATGCGCAATCGATTGACGTCGGTCTGAAAAACCTGCGCCCAAACTTGCATCGAATTGGTGCGGCCGATGACTGCTAATCCTTCATCGGTCTGCTTCATTCCTGGCCAGCTGTAGATCCTGATCAGCTGACCGTCGAGCGGAGAGCGAACCTCCGCTGACGACAATTGGCTACGGGCCTGCTCGACGGACGCCTTAGCGGCAGCGACGTCAGCTTGCCGTTCCAGGATGCTGGCGGTGGTTTTGGCCAGTTCTTCCTCAGAAATGGCACCGTCCTGGAAAAGTTCTTTGCCGCGGTTTTGGCTGACCTTCAAAAAGGGCAACAGCGCACCTGTCGACTTCAATTTGGATTCAGCTTGTGCCAGTGCCGATTGCAATTCGTCGTAACTGCTGAGTCTGACGAGCACTTGCCCCTTGGTGATCGTGTCGCCCTCGCCGACAAACCAACGCTTAACGATCTCATTCCCACCAGCGGTTCCTGCCGGAATGGAAAGAGGAACAAGGCTTCCCTCAGGTGTCAGACGGCCGAGCGCTGTGACTTCTTTGGGTTGGCTGACAACCGGAGGAGGGCTGGGCTTTGGCTTGAGAACGCTCCAGCCGATGGCACCAGCAGCGACAACCCCAGCAATGATGAGACCTTTTCGGAGTGCGTGGCGATTGTTGGGCTGGCTCGCCATCGTCGGTCCTACGTCAGGTTTGGCGCAGCACTTTAAGCTATGTCTGGATAAGATGGGCGCCGCTTTGGTCCTCGGAAATGCGCAAGTTCGCTGTCGATAAAGGCGACTACATCTACCACTCGGAAGATGCCAGCAGTGCCATCTATCTCGTGAAAGCGGGCATGATTGAGATGACAACGCAATATCCCGAGACGGGCGAAGGCGTCGATTCAACCCATGGCCCCGGGCATGTGTTCGGAGAAGTTGAAATTATTGATAGCCGTCCTCGAATCGCCAGCGCCCGCGCTGCCAAAGCCTGTCAGCTCATCGAGATTCCCAGAGAGGAGCTCATGGAAATTCTCTACGTCAAGCCAGAGAAAAGCTTGATGCTTGGGAAATCAACGTTCGAGCACCTAAAGGCGCTGTATGACGATGCTTCTCTGGATTCTGACCTCGAACGTCTTCGCGAGGAGATGCACGTCAGCATTCGTGATGCCGTCGTGGCCCATGAATCTCGCGTGGTGAAAAGCCACAACGGTATGGCTGCCATCGCCGTGCCGATTATTCTGCTGGTGCTCTTAGCTGGCGCGTCTTACTGGTTCTTCCATCGCGCCTAGTCGGCTCACCATTTGTCCCTTGTCAGCGAAACGATGCCTCGTCAGATCCCCAGCGATGCCGAAAAGTCGAAAGCCATTGATGAGTTTCGCGCCGACCTGCAAGAGGCAGTCGAGGAAGGTGTCGATGACCATGAATCCAAGATGACCAAAATGGGTTTTCTGTTTCTTGGGATTTTTGTTGGTGTGATCGGAATCGCCGCCTTGCTTCCTTGAGCTCCCCCAAAAAATCCCATAAAAAAAGCAGGTCAGTGATGGCCTGCTTTTTGATGGAGGGGTTCACTCGTCTCGCTCGTCAGACAGCGGTTTTCTGATTGGCCAGAAGATCTTTGAGCTTTGAAAGTTCGCCAGCCCAGCGTGGGTCAGGGGCTTCCTCAGCTTTGGCATCACTGTGAACAACCTTGTTCACGGCTTTGCGCGCGGAGCCCGGTGCGTGGCCGTTGTTCTGACCCCGGCGACCGCCGCCAGCGTTGTTGTCGCGCCGCTCAGAACGCTCGACGCGAAGAGCATTGCCTCCGAACTCCTTGCCGTTGAACTGTTCAATCACGGCATCAGCGACCTTCTCGTCGTCGATGTTCGCGAAACCAAACCCGCGACAAGCGCCGGTTTCGCGGTCGAGAACGGCCTTGAAGCGAATCCCCTCCCCGACGTTGGCGAGCTGAGCTTCAAGCTCTTTGCTCTCAAAATTCTGCGGCAGATTGCCGATGTAAAGACGCACGCTCATGAAACGGGGAAGGGGAAAGAAAAACTGCGTGTCAGGCCGATCGTTGTCGTCGCTGCAAGGGCAGTTAATCACAGGACCCATTCGTAGCGGTTGAAACCGAGTGATGGGAAAGCCAGGATCGCGCTGCGCTGAGCGCCTGCTCGCGGTTAGTGAGACGACCATACGCGCGCTCTAGGGTCAGGTGTCTGATCAGCGCGCCCAAGATCGGCCCTGGAGTCACTTTAAGGTCTTGCTGGAGGCTGTTGCCATCGATCGGTGGTCGTGGATGGAATAGCGGGTCCTCAGGATTTCTCCAACGCCTTAGCCAGTGCTGTTGCTCAGGTCCCGGCAGGGTGAGAATGAAGGCTGGGAGATCGTTTTCAAGATCTTGATGAAGCTTGAGTCGATCCTGTTCCGACAGCTGATCGGGATGGACGCAGGGCTCTTGTCCCAGCGTCTGCGCCCACCAATGGCGAAGCCGCTCACATCGATGCATTTGTTGACGGCTGCAGCGGAGCTGCTTAAGTCCAGCGTCTGTCAGCAGGGCCGTGAGTCGAGCCAAGGGAAGTGCTTGATCGCGTTCGTTGGCTGTCAGCAGTGCAGAGCCAGCGCTGACCGCTTCTGAACCCTGGGAGAACGCCATGGCGTCCCTTGTGCTCCAGGGGTGCAAGAGGTCTATCTCCCTTGCGGTTCGAATCGCGCAATCTGCGGCGGGTGCCGCGACCAGTCGGAGCACTTCGGCCTGAATCCTTTCGGGGGCTGCATCTTTGAGCAACTCTCGGTTGCGCTGAATCATTTCCAGCGTCCGTGAGTCCATCGTCATGTCGAGTTCCGCCATCAGCCGAATCCCTCTGAGCAGTCTCAGGGGATCGTCTTGAAGGTTTTTCTCCTGAACGGCGACGATCCTGCCCTCCCGCAGATCCTTCAGTCCTCCCGTGGGATCTTGCAGACGAGGGATCGCGTCGTCCAGCTTGAGACCGATGGCGTTGAGGCGGAAATCGCGTCGGTTCAGATCCTCGTTCAGCGTTGCACCGTCTTGTCTGGCCAGGTCGATGGTCCATCCCTTCAGGGCGACGCGAGCCATGTCTCGTCCGGCATCCAGCACGATGCAGGCTCCTCCATGCTCCTCAGCCAACCGGCGCGCACTGGCGAGAGCCTTTTCGGGAACGATGAAATCAAGATCTGGAGTGTCGGGCAGCCTGCCGAGCAGCCCGTCGCGCACCGCGCCTCCCACCAGTACAGCGCCGGTTGGAAGCTGGTCGATACCCAGCGGCCAGCGTTCTGGTTGAAGACTGCTCCAGAGCTGAGAAGCCATCTGGGTGAGGTCCCCCGTCAGAATGGGTGCCGATCCGGAACGGGGAGGCATGTGCATTTGCGTGGACTGCCGCTGGGTGGACCGATGCCAGGCCTATCACGCGGTGGAGAGGCAGCATGGTGCCCCTCACCTGGCGGAGACCCCGGATCTGAAACCCGTTGATCCCAGGATTCACATCAGTGTGATGGATCTCCCTGATGCACAGGTCGGCGTTGAGTGGGATGTGCGCGCCTGTGGCTCGTTTGAGCGTGATGCCGGCCGCTGGCTTCGGCTCAGGCCAGGACAGGAGTTGCCGCGATGAGCGAGTGGTTGCTAGCCCTGCACAGCTCCACGGAAACTCTCGGGATGGCTCTCGTGGATGCGCGTTTGTCCATCGATCATGCCCAGGTGCAATGCCGCTCCTTGGGGCGCGCCCTCACCAATGAACTGGTGTGCTCTGTTCAGGACCTGCTGCCAACTCAGCAGTGGTCGCAAATCACCAGATTGGCTGTCGCTACCGGACCCGGAGGTTTCACAGGCACCCGTCTGACCGTGGTGCTGGCGCGGACCTTGGCCCAGCAACTCAATGTTCCACTGCATGGCATCAGCAGCTTTGCGTTGATGGCCCCGCGACTGTGCCGAGCGCTGCCAGAGTCTGAGCGAAGCAGTCCATTCTCCATCATTCAGACGTTGCCCCGGCGGGGGCAGGTGGCAGGCCGCTATCGCATCGTTGATGGGATGGCAGATGAACTTGAGGTGCCGCGATTGCTCGGTCCTGATGAGCAGCCTTCTCCTGCTGTATCCATGACGGTGGATGTACCGGCGGATGTGTTGCAGCTACTGCGCTGTTGCCGTTTTTTCCATGACGCGCAGCGTGCCGGTCCCTGGGATCCAGTGCTCCCGATCTATCCCACGTCCCCAGTGGGCACGGTTTGATGGCTCTGGGCGGCCGCTCGTTGTTGTTGTGCTCGGCTTTTCTACTGGCTGCAGGCGTGGCAGGTCCGTTGCGCCCTTTCCTGGAGGCTGCGCTAACCAACCATGAGCCCCAGCGCATCCTGGTGTTAGGAGGTGATGCCGATCGAGAGCGCGTTGGCTTAAATCTTGCCCGCCGCATGAACCTTCCACTTGTGGTGAGCGGTGGGACCAATCCCGAGTACGCCCAGTGGTTGATGCAGGATGCTGGACTTGAGCCAGACCGTGTTCGTCTCGATTACCGCGCGCAGGACACCCTCGGCAATTTCACGTCGCTCGTCGACGAACTTCACCGTGAGGGTATCCGTCATCTGCTGCTGGTGACCAGTGCAGATCACCTGCCTCGTGCCATGACCGTCGGTGGCATCGTCGCCGGGAGCCGTGGGATCCGTTTGACAGGGATCCCTGTGAGCTGTGCGGACCACTGTCGCGAAGAAGGCCTGGGCAAGCGCGTTGGCGATGGTTTGCGAGCGGTGGCTTGGGTCGCAACTGGCAAAGATCTCAAACCTTTGGCGCGCCTTCACTGGCCTCAGGTGTTTACGGAACCCTGATCGAGCATCGCGTTGATGCGACGCTGCAGTTCGCGTGTGGTGGCTTCGAGGTCGGGTTTACGTCGGCTCGCAGGAGGCGGCACGGGTTCCCCGATGCGCAGAAACAGCGGCACCAGCCGAGGAAGGGTTTGCCCGCTACCGAGGGCACGATGGCTGTTCAAGATGGCAACGGGCAGGAGAGGTGCGCCGGATCGCGCCGCCAGCAGAGCCGCGCCTGGCATGGGGTTGTTGACCCGGCCATCGGGCTGACGTGTGCCGTCAAGAAACACGCCAATCGCCCAGCCTTCCTGCAGCTTGGCGGTCGCGGTGCGGATCGCCTCCCGATCGCTTGCCCCTCGGTTGACGGGGTAAGCACCACAGGCCCGGATCAGTCGACCCAATAATGGAATTCGAAACAGTTCGGCTTTGGCCATGAAGGCCACTGGTCGTCCGAGGCCATGACCCAGCAAGGGTGGGTCTAGGTGGGAGCCATGGTTCGCCACCACCACGAGCGGACCGTGCATTGGCACGCGCGTGTTGCCAGTGGTCCGTCCCCGGAACACCAAACGGAAGAGGGGAAACACCAGCAAGGCGCTCACCAGCCGGTAGACAACACTTGGAGACGGTGCTGACAGCCCCTCGAGGGCAGCCGTGTTGGCGGTCGTGATCTTGGAAGTGCGCACGCTCAAAGGCCGAGATCGCCGGCATTGGCCAGCTGATGGCTGGTGACGCCGCGCATTGAACGCTTTGCGAGGCCACTGAGCACGTTGCCTGGGCCAATCTCCACCAGGGTGTCGACACCTGCGGCTGCAAGGGCTTCCATCGTTTCTCTCCAGCGCACACCGGTGGTCATCTGCTGGCGCAGTCGTTGTTTGAGTTCGCTGCCATCGCTGCTGGGCGTGGGATCGGTGTTGCTCAGCACCGGCATGCGCGCATCGGCAAACGTGAGCGTGTCGAGATGCGCTGAGAAGGCCTCAGCCGCATCAGCCATGAAGGGTGAGTGGAAGGCGCCTGACACCGCAAGGGGGATGGCCCGTTTGCAGGTGAGTGCCTCGCTGACACTGCCGACAGCCTCAGGACTGCCGGATAGAACCACCTGGGCTTCGCTGTTGTCGTTGGCAATCACCACATCCGCTGTGTCGGCTACAAGCGCATTCAGTTGATCGCGGTCAAATCCGATGACCGCCGTCATGGCACCTCCACCTGCAGTGGACATGAGTTCGGAGCGGCGCTGCATCAGCTCTAAGCCCGTGGCGGCATCGAAAACGCCCGCGGCATACAGCGCCACCAGTTCGCCCAAACTGTGACCTGCCACCAAAGAGGGCTCACGGCCCTGGCGCACTAGCTCATCGACGATCAGGGATTCGACGACGAACAACGCTGGCTGGGTGTTGCGGGTGTCGTTTAGATCCGCAGGTGTAACGCTCTCACCGGCTTCTCCTTTGCAGATGGCGAGGAGATCCCTTCCCAGACGCTGGGATGCCAGATCGAAGCGCTCTTCGGCTCCGGGAAGGCTCAGGATCGAATCGGCCATGCCGATTTTCTGAGACCCCTGACCAGGAAACACCCAGGCTATCGACATGCACTCCGCCGCAATGGTTCCGGGAGCCTACGCGGGACCCTGCCACCGCAACAGCGCTGCTCCCCAACTCAACCCTGCGCCGAATCCACTGCTGGCCAGCAGGTGGCCCCGGCGGATGCGTCCGTCGCGCACAGCTTCATCGAGCACTAAAGGAATCGTGGCTGCCGATGTGTTGCCGTAATGGGCCAGGTTGCTGAGCACCTTCTCGTGGGGAATCGAGAAGCGATCGGCCACGGCATCCAGAATGCGTTGGTTGGCCTGGTGCAGCAGCAGCCAGTCGATCTCGTTAGGGCCGACATCGCATTGGGCCAGTAGCGACTGCAGGATGGCGGGGACTTCGCGAACAGCGAATTTGTAGACCTCTTGGCCGTTCATTGCAATCGGCCGGTAACCACCCTGGCGGTGCTTCGCTTGGCCAGCCAGTGGAGCCGCAGTGTCAAGAGCGGGGAGATTGAGCACGCCTCCACGGATGCCATCGCTGCGCAGCAGGAAGCCATGGAGCCCATCGCCGTCGCTGGCTTCTAGGGCCAGGGCCCCTGCACCATCGCCGAACAGTACACAGCTGCGCCGGTCGTCCCAGTCGACAAATCGACTCAACTGGTCGGCTCCAATCACCAGAACCCTGCGCATGGCACCGGTGCGCAGGTACTGGGACGCAGTGACCAGTGCGAACAGAAAGCCACTGCAGGCCGCTGTCAGATCAAAAGCGACGGCATGGCTGGCACCGAGGGCGGCTTGGACGCGAGGTGCAGAGCCGAAGAGATCGTCGGGGGTGGAGGTGGCGAGCAGCACCAGGTCAAGGGTGTCTGCCGACCAGCCGGCCATCTCCAGGGCCGAATTCCCCGCCTTGGTCGCCAAGTCGGTGAGGCTTTCCTGTGGGCTGCTGACCCGCCGACTGCCGATTCCTGTTCGGGTCCGGATCCATTCATCACTGGTCTCCACACGCAGACCCAGCTGGTCGTTGCTGATCACCTGTTCAGCCTGAGCGCTACCGCAGCCGATTAGGGCGACGCCACGGGAGTGCGGTGATGCTCCAGCCAAGAGAAGATCCAAGCGGTGGCGTCAGTCAATCACAGCCCTGCAGCGCAATCTTTGGATTGGTGGCGACGCTCAGGCCTTCGAGACCACTTGCGCTCCCAGCTGAGCGAGATCGTCCATGACGCCGTGACTGGCAGCGGAGTGGGCCAGGCGTAGAGCGCTCACCACCGAGAGGGCTTTGCTGCTGCCGTGGCCGATCACGCAGATGCCATTGACGCCAAGCAGAAGTGCACCGCCATGTTCGGCGTGGTCCAATCGTTTCTTGATGCGCTTCAGGTTGCTACGCAGAAACGCGGAACCCACCTTGCCTCGGCGTCCACGCGGCAATTCGGCCCTCAAGACCCCCAGCAAGACACTGCCGACTGATTCCAGAAATTTGAGCAGGACGTTGCCCGTGAAACCATCGCAAACCACCACGTCGAACTCGCCCGACAGCACATCCCTTCCTTCACAATTTCCCGCGAAGTGGAAGCGTGATTCATCGCGGAGGAGCGCATGGGTGCGAACAGCAAGATCATTGCCTTTGCATTCCTCTTCTCCAATGTTGAGAAGGCCGATTCGGGGCTGGCTGACCTGCAACACATCACGGCTGTAGATGTTTCCCAGCAGAGCGAATTGGTGCAGATAGGAGGGTTTGCAATCCATGTTGGCGCCTACATCGAGCACCAGCACCGGCTGTCCAGGATCCTTGGTGGGGAAAAGGGCTCCAATGGCCGGCCGGTCAATCCCGGCCAGACGACCGAGACGGAAGATCGCTGAGGCCATCACGGCACCGGAGTTTCCAGCCGAATACACCGCCTGGGCTTCGCCGCGTTTGACGAGGTCCATAGCCACGTTGATGCTCGCGTCGCGTTTGCGGCGCACCACCGTGGCCTCCTCATGCATCTGGACAGAGGGCCCGCTGGTGATCAGCTCAAGATGACCGGCATCAATGACGGTGTTGAGTGCTTGCGATAAGCCCGTTGCCGCAGCTGCTTCGAGCACCCGATCGGTCTCGCCCACAAAACGGATCTTCACCGCCAGGCGTTCAATCGCCTGTAGGCATCCCTCCAGAATCGGTCCTGGGGCATGGTCGCCGCCCATGCCATCGACGGCCACCCAAACGCGGTCGTCGTCGTTAATGGGCTCCTCGAAGCCAGGAACCCCGCCTTGCAAACGTCGCAAGGGATCCATTACTGGCTGCAGCACGGATCCCGCCATATTCCCAGCACTGTTCACAACCGTGCCGGCCATGGAGGTCACGGAACCGGCAACGTTGCCTGCGGCGCTCGCCGAGGTTGTGGCCGTGTCCACCAGACTGGTCACGGCAGCATTGCGCCGGTACCAAATCACCAGGCGCCGAACCGCTTTTGATCGGCGGGCTTTGATCCTCGGCGCAACGTCCGGGGAGTGATCAGGGTCCTTCGGAGGCAACGGAATCGACGATGCGCTGGAACAGGTAGCCGGTGCCGCGAGCCGTGAGAATCAGCTCGGGGTTGGCCGGGTCATCTTCCAGTTTGGAACGAAGCCGGGAAATATGAACATCCACCACGCGAGTGTCTACATGACGCTCAGGGGTGTAGCCCCAAACTTCCTTGAGGATTTCTCCACGGCTGAAGGGTTCTCCTGAACGGCTGACCAGCAGCTCGAGGAGGCTGAACTCCATTCCGGTCAGGCGAATGCGTTCGTCGTTGCGGAAGACCTGACGTTTGTTGGTGTCGATGCGCAGGTCCGACACCTGGATGACACCTGAGTTAGGGATTCCTGCCGCCTGCTCTTTTTCCACGCGGCGGAGAACGCAGCGGATCCTGGCCTCCAGCTCCTTGGGGCTGAAGGGTTTGATCACGTAGTCATCGGCGCCAAGTTCCAGGCCTGTGATGCGGTCAGCCACGTCACCAAGGGCCGTGAGCATCACGATCGGGACGTCTGATTCCTTGCGTAGTTCCTGGCAGACCCCATAGCCATCCAGTTTCGGCATCATCACGTCGAGGACGACGAGGTCAGGGTTGCAGTTTGGAAATTTCTCGAGAGCTTCCGTCCCGTCGCTGGCGGTGACCACGTTGTAGCCGATCATCGAGAGGCGGGTCTCGAGGATCCTGCGGATGCTGGCCTCGTCATCCACCACGAGAATGGTTTCTTTGGAAGGTGCTGAGGCCGTCATGGCGCCGGCAAAAAGCGTTACTCGTGATCACAAATAGGTGATTGACAGGTTCATTCGTTCACGCTCAGCCAACTTTCTTCATTATTCGACGTGCCCCGATCTGTCACTCTCTACGTCTGCCAGAGCTGCGGTGCCCAGACGCGCCAGTTCTTTGGGCGATGCAACAGCTGCGGAAGTTGGAATTCGCTCGTTGAACAGACAGCACCAAAAGATGATGGTCGGCGGCGGCGGGCAGCCGCTGATCCTGCAGTCGCTCCGAAGCCTCGCCGCTCCACGGCGATGGCCTCGCTTGGGGATCAACCTCTGCAGCGGCTTCCCAGTGGCTATGACGAGCTTGATCGCGTGCTTGGCGGAGGACTCGTGCCTGGGTCCTTGGTGCTGGTGGGGGGAGACCCTGGCATCGGCAAAAGCACGCTGCTTTTACAGAGTGCGTCGTCTATGGCCCGCGACCGCTCTGTTCTGTACGTGAGTGCCGAGGAGTCAGCTCAGCAGGTGAAGCTGCGCTGGCAACGCCTGACGGCGGAACGCAGTGACCTCCAGCTTCTGGCGGAGACCGATCTGGAGTTGGTTCTTGAGGAACTGGAAGCGCTGCGGCCCGATGTGGCAGTGATCGACAGCATCCAGGCGCTTCATGACGCCGATCTTTCGAGTGCTCCAGGGTCTGTGGCTCAGGTCCGGGAATGTGCCGCTGCTCTACAGCGTCTGGCCAAGCGTCAGAACACGGCTCTCTTGCTGGTTGGCCATGTCACCAAAGAAGGCGTTCTGGCTGGCCCGAAAGTGTTGGAACACCTGGTGGATGCGGTGTTGACCTTCGAAGGCGATCGATTCGCCAGTCATCGCCTGCTTCGCGCAGTGAAGAATCGCTTTGGCGCCACCCACGAATTGGGCGTGTTCGAGATGCGGGGCCAGGGGCTGGCGGAGGTTGGCAATCCCAGTGAGCTGTTTCTCAGCGGCGAGCGGGCCAGCGGCGTGGCCACGATCGTGGCTTGCGAAGGCACGCGCCCACTGGTGGTGGATCTGCAAGCACTGGTCAGCACCACCAGCTATGCCAGTCCGCGTCGCACGGCCACGGGCATTGCTGTGAATCGACTCCATCAGATCTTGGCGGTGCTGGAAAAGCACATGGGTCTGCCGCTGTCGCGTTTTGACTGTTATCTGGCAGTGGCTGGAGGGTTGGATGTGGAAGAGCCTGCTGCGGATCTCGGCGTGGCCGCGGCTGTAGTCGCCAGCTATCGCGACCTCACGCTTCCAGCCGGCACTGTGCTCCTTGGTGAACTGGGCCTGGGCGGACAGCTCCGACCGGTCGGGCAGCTGGAGCTGCGTTTGCAAGAGGCTGTGCGACTGGGTTTTCGTCGTGCTGTGGTGCCGCGGGGCAGCGGTCTCGATCCGGTGGCCGCAAGGCTTGATCTTGCGCTGCTCGAGGCTGGTTCGATCACCGAAGCTCTTGTGCTGGGGCTTGGGGTCGGACCTGATGACGACAGCCTCTGAACGCGTCAGAAATACACGTCAACATTGCTGCGACCACTGGACTTGAGCCAGTTTTCGATGTCCAGGTAACCACCGGGATTCAGACGCACAGCTTGAGTCCATGCCTCGGCGGCCTTGTCGAGCCAGCCGTCGGCCTCATCGCGTCGGCCCTCCTCTTCAGCCATCCGACCACGTTTTTCGTAGATGAGCCCCATGTTTTTGAGGCATGACGGCTGCTTCGGATTCTCTTCGAGAGCCTTGAGATAAGTCTCGATTGCTCGATCTTCTTCGCCATTGCTCATGTAGATGATCGCCATGTTTTTGAGGGTTTCACCACGGTCGATCGGGTTCTCCTCGAGCTTCAGGCTTTCTTCGTAGTTTTCAAGGGCTTCGGCGTAGTCACCATCGTTTTGAGCGGATAAGCCATCGCGGTAATACACATAAGCCTCTTTGGCTCTGGGGTTGATCGGCAGCAGCTTCACGATCAGATCGGCCATCACCGTGAAGCTTTTGTCGATGAAGTTGTCGTTGCGATTGCTGCGGGGCACGGAGAGCCGGACGGTTGTCCCCATCCTGAACCCAATGGGCACTGCTTAGCGTGGTGTGGTGTGAACCGTTGATGTGTCTGCTTCCGCACCCCACTCATCTGCTTCATCCGCCCCTTCCCACGCGGTGCTTCTCGACATCGACGGGATGAAATGTGGTGGCTGTGTGCGCGCGGTGGAACGCACTTTGCTGGATCAGCCTGGAGTGGCGGATGCCAGCGTCAATCTGGTCACTCGCAGCGCATGGCTTCGCCTGGAGGGTGAACCCCCTCCGGAGTCACCTCAGTCTCTCGAGGGTGTTCTGGAAGCGCTCCAAAACAGGGGTTTTCCCGCCAAATTGCGCCCGAGCGGTGTCGTTGGTCAGACCGATACGCCGGAACAGGCCTGGGGGTGGTGGCGTCAGTGGCGTCAGCTGATGGTGGCCTTGGTGCTGCTGCTTCTCTCCGGTCTTGGCCATTTGGCCGAGGGAGGGACACTGTCGCTGCCGTTGATTGGCAGTCTTCCGTTTCATGCCGGACTGGCGACCGTGGCGTTGTTCGGCCCTGGGCGTCCGATTTTGAGCGGTGGATGGAAGGCCCTCCGTAGCGGTGTTCCGAGCATGGACACCCTGGTGAGCCTTGGTGTCGGCAGCGCTTATTTGGCCAGCATCGTCGCGCTCATCTGGCCGCGAGTGGGCTGGCCCTGTTTCTTCAATGAACCCGTGATGCTGCTGGGTTTCGTTCTGTTGGGGCGCTTCCTGGAAGAGCGTGCGCGCAGGCGCACCGGCCGGGCCCTGCAGGAGCTCGCAGCGCTGCAGCCCAACACGGCACGTTTGCTAATGGCGGATGCCACTGTGCGTGAGGTGCCCGTGTCTTTGTTGCGCCCTGGTGAACGCATTCAGCTCTTGGCAGGCGATCGGATTCCGGTCGACGGTGTGGTGTGTGAGGGGCGATCAGCGGTCGATTTGTCCAGCCTCACTGGGGAACCTCTCCCCCTGGATGCTGAGCCGGGTACCGAGCTCAGTTCCGGGTGCCTGAATCTCGAGGGCACCTTGGAGCTGGAGGTGCAGCGGGTCGGTAGCGATACCGCTCTGGCTCGGATCATTGCTCTGGTGGAGCAAGCCCAAGCAAGGCGAGCACCGATCCAGGGCCTCGCGGACCGTGTGGCGGGCCGCTTTTGCTACGGCGTGGTCAGTCTGGCGGTGGTGACGTTCCTGTTTTGGTGGCAGCTGGGAAGTCGTCTCTGGCCCCAGGTGCTGGAGGTGCCTGTGGTGATGATGGACCACGGTTCAGGCCATGGCTTGCATGGTGGGCTTGGGGCTGGCGCTCAGACGCCTTTCGGTCTGGGATTGCAGCTTGCGATCGCTGTGCTTGTGGTGGCTTGTCCCTGTGCCCTGGGTCTGGCCACCCCCACGGTGATTACCGTCTCCTCGGGACTGGCCGCTCGCCAGGGCTGGTTGTTTAGGGGTGGTGATGTGATCGAGCAGGCCGCCTCTGTCAAACGCATGGTGTTTGACAAAACCGGCACCCTCACCCTGGGACGTCCCTTGGTGGATGACGTATTGGCCACGGAGGATGCGGCACGAGTCATTCAGTTTGGAGCGAGTCTGGAACAGACCAGTCGTCATCCCCTGGCTCATGCCTTGATGCAGGAAGCGCAGCGGCGCAACATCCCGCTTCTTCCCGTGCAGGCCAGTCGAACGTTCCCTGGGGCTGGCATGCAGGGCACCTTGGACACTCTTCAGGGCGAGGTCAGGGTCGGCTCTCCAGAATGGATGCAAGCCGAAGGCGTGGCCTGGTCGTCTGCGCAGCAGTTGGTTGTGCAGGCCGCCCTCAAGCGTGGTCAGACGTTGGTGGCGGTTGCTGTGGATCACGAGCCGCTGGGTCTGGTCGCCATTGATGACGGCCTGCGTCCGGATGCCGTTGTTGCTTTGCAACGTCTGCGCACTCAGGGTCTCTCGCTGGCCATGTTGAGTGGAGACCGTCGTCGTGCTGTTGAGGAGGTTGGCCAGGCCCTTGGTTTCACGCATGATGAACTGGCCTGGCAGTTGCTCCCGGCGCAGAAGCTCGAGCGTCTCGAGCGCTGGAAAGCCAAGGAAGCCGTGGGCATGGTCGGCGATGGCATTAATGATGCCCCGGCTCTCGCTGCTGCTGATCTCGGCATCGCTGTGGGAACTGGCACGCAGATCGCGCAAGACACAGCGGATCTGGTGTTGCTCGGAGATCGTCTCGAAGCGCTGCCGGAGGCTTTGACCCTGGCCCGCCGCACCATGGCCAAGATCCGTCAGAACCTCTTCTGGGCCTTTGGTTACAACCTCATCGCCCTCCCTGTGGCGGCAGGTGTATTGCTACCGAGTTTCAACCTGCTGCTCTCCCCACCTCTGGCCGCGTTGCTGATGGCCCTCAGTTCTGTGACCGTGGTGCTGAATGCTCTGAGCCTTCGCCTGCGTTAACCATGGCCGGACGTTTTCTGGTGCTTGAGGGCATTGATGGTTGCGGTAAGACCACGCAACTGAAGCTGCTCTCGCAATGGTTGCCCGGCAGTGGCCTCATGCCTGCAGGAGCAACCTTGCTTCTTACCCGGGAACCAGGGGGGACCCCTCTGGGGAAGGCCTTGCGGGAGTTGTTGCTCCATCCCCCCCAAGATTCGGCGCCTTCGCCCACTGCCGAACTGCTGATGTACGCGGCTGACCGCGCTCAGCATGTGGAGCACTTGATTCGGCCCGCTTTGGATAGGGGCGACTGGGTTCTCAGCGACCGATTCAGTGGTTCAACCCTGGCGTATCAGGGCGATGGTCGTGGTTTGGATGCGTCCACAATTCGCGATTTAGAACGGATTGCGACGGCCGGAGTGACACCGGATCTCACCCTTTGGCTGGACCTTCCCATTGCCGTCAGTCTTCGTCGTCGCCAGGAGCAGATGGCTGATCGGATTGAGGCGGAAGGAACCGCATTTCTGGCCCGGGTCGCTGAAGGTTTCCGGACCCTGGCCGGCGAACGTGGTTGGGCTGCAGTGGCGGCTGATCGCACGCCAGAGCAGGTGCAGCGAAGTATCCGAGCGCAGGTTGAGGCCAAAGCGGCACAAGGTTGGATCTGATGCGGGGGTTGTTCGCAGATCTGCAGGGGCAGCCATTGGCACAACAGCTTCTTGAGGCTGCTTTGGATCAGCAGCGACTCGCTCCGGCCTATCTGTTCAGTGGTCCGGATGGGGTCGGACGCCGCCTTGCGGCACAGCGTTTCCTGGAGGGGTTACTGAGTGGGGGCGGATCGGACGCCCGCGAGCGTCGCCGCTTGGAAGAACGCAACCACCCTGACCTGTTGTGGGTGGAGCCCACCTATAGCCATCAGGGACGCCTGATCCCTCGATCAGAGGCGGAAGCGGCCGGCGTGAGTCGTCGCACACCACCGCAGGTGCGGCTGGAGCAGATTCGTGGGTTGAGTCAGTTCCTGGCACGGCAGCCCCTCGAATCCCCCCGAGGCTTGGTGATCCTTGAGCAGCCGGAGGCCATGGCGGAAGGTGCGGCCAATGCTTTGTTGAAAACGCTGGAGGAACCGGGTCATGGACTGCTGATCCTGCTCAGCGCTGCGCCTGAACGGTTGCTCACAACCATTCGTTCGCGTTGTCAGCAGATCCGTTTCACCCGGCTCACCGAAGCTTGCATGGCTTCGGTGCTGGACAGTCTTCCCAACAAGGAGGGTGATCAGGCTTTGACTCTGGCCTCCAGTCAGCCTGAATTAATGGCCCTGGCTGCGGGTTCTCCAGGGGCGCTTCTGGAACATGTGCGGATCTGGAGGTCCATTCCCGACGATCTCAAGCAACGGCTTCAGACTCTTCCGCTAACGCCGGTTGAGGCGATGGCGCTAGCCCGAGACCTCAGCGATCAACTGGAGGGCGAACAGCAACTGTGGCTGATTGGCTGGTGGCAGCAACATCTTTGGCGCTCTCATGGTCGGCAAGAGCTCCTTGTCAGGCTTGACCGTCTTCGGCAACACCTGCTGTCCTTTGTTCAACCCAGACTTGCCTGGGAGGTGGCCTTGCTCAATCTCAGTCAGGCCTGACAACGTCGGAGAGATCAAGCGCTGGCGCGACTGTCCTGATCTTTATGGTCCCGATCTTGGCGCGCCTGGGCTAGCACGTCTTGAAGACCTTCAAGCTGAGCACCTGTTGGGAGCTCAAGGCAGTAACCAGCTCCGTACACCGTCTTGATGAAGCGGGGCTTGCGGGGATCAGGCTCGAGCTTGGTGCGCAGGTGACGCACGTGCACGCGGATCGTTTCAATATCGTCGTCTGGTTCATAGCCCCAGACCTCTTTCAGAATCAGCGAAGGAGCCACGGTCTGGCCATGCCGCTGCAACAGACAGTGCAGCAGTTCAAACTCCAGGTGGGTGAGCCTCACCGGCTTGTCAAACCAAATGGCTTCAAAGCGCTCCGGAACGAGCGTGAGCGGGCCGTAACTAAGAATTTCGTGGTGGTTGCCGCTGGTGCCAACCGGAGCCCGATCGCTGCGGCGAAGCAGTGCTTTGATGCGAACTTGGAGCTCTTCGAGATCGAACGGTTTGGTGAGGTAATCATCAGCGCCTGAATTGAAACCGCTGACTTTGTCTTTGGTGCCACCCAGGGCCGTCAGCATCAGGATCGGGATTGCGGCAGTGCGGTCGTCGCGTCTCAGGCGCTGACAAAGCGTGAGACCGTCGACCTTGGGCAGCATTAAATCCAACAGAATTAGGTCGGGGCTGTATTGAAGAGCTAATGCTTGCCCTTTGATGCCGTCGTCAGCGCTTTGCACATCAAAGCCGCTGTGCTCCAGGTGACCACCCACCAACTCGCGCATGTCCCTGTCATCTTCGATTAACAAAATGCAGGGCTTCATCGACTTGCCGGCAAGAGAACGTGGTGGACGTGGTTAGGCCGCGTCATGGCTTGACAGATTCTCTCAAGGTTCCATACCTCCTGCATTGATCGGGTAATCGGGAAGGGGTGGGTGAAATCGCTGCTGATCCCTTGCGCTGAAAGCGATTTGGCCTTCTGTGGCCATCGATGCTTGGGTCGGCCTCTATAGAAAGTCTTCGCTTTCCATGGGGCTTTGTGACAGAAAATCTATTGCTCGAGGCTTTTTTGAGCCAATGCGCACGCGTGCTGCGATTGGCGCGTCGGCGTCATCCCGATGGATGGATTTGATTTCACAGATAAAAAACCGCGCCTGAGGACTTCAGACGCGGCCTGTTGACCATGAAACTCCCCGGGCGGGATTCGAACCTGCGACCAATCGATTAACAGTCGACCGCTCTACCGCTGAGCTACCGAGGAATGTGACGGGAAGAACTTACCCCTCAGCCCTGCCGTCCGGCAAGGGGTTCAAGCCGGCGACGCAGAGCCGGGCCGTTCTGCCAGTGACCGATGCGACCCCGTTCCATTTGGGCGGCTCCGTCGGCATGGTCAAGTTCGCCGAGTCGATGGGTGATCCAAAGTGCTGTTAAGGGATTGCTGGATCGGTGGCAAAGCTGTTGGACGGTGGTGAGGATCGCGGTCTGGCTGGTGGGGTCGAGCAGCGCAGTGGGCTCGTCAAGCAGCAGCAGGTTGGCGTCACTGGCCAGGGCGCTAGCGATGGCAAGCCGTTGTTTTTGTCCTCCGCTGAGTGTGTGAATAGGGCGTGATGCCATGCCCGCCATCCCCACTTGTTCCAAGAGATGTTTGATCCTGCGTCGCTGCATCGTTTGATCGAGCCCAGGGGGCAAGTTCAGCAGCACTTCGCTGCCGCAACTGGGAAGCAAAAGTTGGTGGTCCGGGTTCTGGAACACCAGTGCCGGGCGAAGCTTGCAATCAATGTGCCCCGATTGGGGCTTGATCAGACCACTCAAAATCCGAAATAACGTGCTTTTGCCGCTGCCATTGCTGCCCACCAGCATCCAGAGGCCTGGACCGGAAATCTGAAAGCTGCAGCGATCAAGCGCACGGGTGCCGCAGGGCCAGCTGTAGCTGACCCGCTCAAACCGCAGTCCCGCTTGCCCGGCTCCATGTTGCACAGGCATTCAGGCTTCGAATGAAAACCCTGGACGTTTGGTGCCACCGGTAGCGGCTGTCTTTTCGTAGATCTGAACAGCCAGCAGATCGCTGGTGAGCACGCTGAGGCGTTTGCCTTCAACCTTTTCACAGGTGAGTTCAAGCAGGCGAGGCTGTCCCTGCTCAAGTGCAGTGCGCACCTGCTGATAGAGGGCTTCAGCGGCCTCGCTTTCCTTGCGTTGCACGGACACCGGCATGGGGCTCATGCGAAGAGCCAGCTCAATCACGTACACAGAGGCATCCTTATTTCTCTCGCCATCTTCGCGGATGGAAGCTGCTCCTGAAGTCGTGAGCATTTCTACTCATGTCTGCCTTTAATTCCACGTCTGGTGCCCACAGAATCTCTGGCGCCAACTAGGCTCGGCGCGTAAAGCTTCATGAAGCTCTTCTCATGACGATCGCTGTAGGACGTGCGCCACAGCGGGGATGGTTTGACGTCCTCGATGACTGGCTCAAGCGCGACCGCTTCGTTTTTGTCGGCTGGTCCGGCATCCTTCTCTTCCCGACGGCCTATCTGGCCATTGGTGGCTGGCTGACAGGCACCACCTTTGTCACCTCCTGGTACACCCACGGCATCGCCTCGTCGTACCTGGAAGGTTGCAACTTCCTGACTGCTGCTGTTTCAACCCCCGCTGATGCGATGGGTCACAGCCTCCTGCTGCTTTGGGGCCCTGAGGCCCAAGGCGATTTCGTGCGCTGGTGTCAGCTCGGCGGCCTCTGGGCCTTCGTGGCGCTGCACGGTGCCTTCGCTCTGATCGGCTTCATGCTGCGTCAGTTCGAAATTGCACGTCTGGTCGGCATTCGTCCTTACAACGCCATCGCCTTCTCCGGTCCGATTGCAGTGTTCGTCAGTGTCTTCCTGATGTATCCCCTCGGCCAGAGCAGCTGGTTCTTCGCGCCCTCCTTTGGTGTGGCCGCGATCTTCCGCTTCCTCCTCTTCCTTCAGGGCTTCCACAACTGGACCCTGAATCCTTTCCACATGATGGGCGTCGCCGGCATTCTCGGCGGTGCACTGCTCTGCGCCATTCACGGCGCCACCGTGGAAAACACCTTGTTTGAGGATGGCGAGCAGGCCAACACCTTCAAGGCGTTCGAGCCCACCCAGGAAGAAGAGACCTATTCCATGGTCACCGCCAACCGCTTCTGGAGCCAGATCTTCGGGATCGCCTTCTCCAACAAGCGCTGGCTGCACTTCTTCATGTTGTTCGTGCCTGTGATGGGCCTGTGGACCAGCTCCATCGGCATCATCGGTCTGGCTCTCAACCTGCGCGCCTATGACTTCGTGTCCCAGGAAATCCGCGCTGCAGAAGATCCCGAATTCGAGACCTTCTACACCAAGAACATTCTTCTGAATGAAGGTCTGCGTGCCTGGATGGCACCGGCTGACCAGCCGCACGAAAACTTCGTCTTCCCTGAAGAGGTTCTGCCCCGCGGCAACGCCCTCTGATCGGACGAATCCTCTCGATTTGGGGCCCCTTGGGGCCCCTTTTTTGTTGGCTTCGGCGCTTAACTTCCACTTCATCGTGAGAGCTATTGCGTGTCGCTTCGCTACGTCAGGGGAGTCCGTTTGAAGAGCTGGTTCCTGAACGGCCTTCTCGGTATTGGCGGTGTGTGTGGTCTTGTGGCCTTCATTCAGCTGGTGTTGTGGATCATCAGGGGCACAGCAGCTGATTCAGGCTGGTGGGTTCTTGCTCTGGTGCTGCTTGCTTTCGGCGTCTGGGGACGCGCGTCGGGTGTGTTGGTTCGCCTTCTTGCCGATGACGATCCTGGGGCGAATCGCGCCCGGCAAGTCGCGGTGTGGCTTCTGGTTGTCGCGATGGTGCTGTTGATCATGGGGCTGAAGCTCAGTTCCCCAGACCTCGATGCTTATAAGCGCCTGGTCTTCGGCGAAGGTGGTCTGGTCGAGTGGGGGCAAGTGCTGCTCCTCGTCGCGGCAATCCGTGTGAGCTGGCTGATTGGCGATGACCTGTTCCGCCGGCTCGATGATGCGCGCCCTGGTTGGCTGGCCAGAGGCTTTGTTGCTCTTCTGGGGCTGTTGCTTCTGGAGGAACTGGCCTGGGGGCAGGTGATCTTTAGCTGGCAGACCCCAGAAGCGATCCGAACGATCAACGCTCAGCAGGAAACAACCCTGCACAACATCGGCTGGTTTCAGGATCGTCTGGATGGCTTCACGTTTTTGGCGATGCTGGTTGTGTTGCTGACTGTGGTGCTGGCTCCGCAGGTCGCCCGGAGATTGCTTCGCCATCAGTCTCCCGAGCAACGCTCGCTTGTTTTGGCTCTGTTGCCAGCCTCGTACAGCTGGCCCCTGTTTCTATTCGTGGCCGTGATTGCTTACTGCGTTGCGACGCAATCCTTTTCTGAACTGCTCCATAACCGTGATCAGGAGTGGGGCGAGCTTGTGCTTTATGGATCGGCCTTGCTTCTGCTTCTGCGCACGCGGGTTCTGTTGGGAACGGCTGAATGGCATGCACCTGGGAGCGAGGCAGAGGCTCCTTAATCTGCTCCCATTGGACGTCAGGCTTGCATGAGTGAATCCACCGCATCTGCGGTTCCATCACAAGGTCCGATGCCAGGAGGGGTGAAGGCTCTGGCGGCAGGTTTCTTTCTGGTGTGTTTGGCGATTCAGATCTGGCGGCTGGAGAGTCTCAGTGCCACCTATGACCAGGCGCTCTTTCTGCAAGAACTCTGGTCAACGGCTCAGGGGCGTCCGTTTGAAAGCAGCCTGTCATCGGTTTTGTCTGCGGCTGTGAAAGTGGGCGGTGAACTGCCGTCGGTGGCTTATCTGCATCTCGGCCAACACGCCAATTTCCTCACGTTGCTCATCGCTCCACTGGTGGCTCTGATCGGGAGCTGGGCGCTTCCCCTGGTCCAGGTGGTCGTGTTGACGGCCGCAGGCCTGGTGCTTTGGAGGATTGCCGTCCGGAGACTCCCGGCGTCACTGGCGATCCGGCTGACCGCTGCCTACTACCTCAGTGGTGCCGTGATCGGCCCGGCTCTTGAAAACTTTCATGATCTGATCTGGCTTCCTTTGCTCGGATTCCTTGTGGTGGAAGCACTCTTGGAGCAGCGCCGGCGTCAGCTGGTGCTTGTCGCCGTGATGCTTCTGCTGGTGCGGGAAGACAGCGGTCTTGTCTTGTTCTCGTTGGGCCTTTGGGCCCTGGTGCGTCAGCCCGGTGCACGCTGGAGCGGAGTCGGTCTGATGGCAGCGTCTTTTCTGTGGGTGCTACTGGTTACCGGCTGGATCCAACCGGCCGTTGATTCCTCTCTGTCCGACCGTTTTCTTCAGGAAAAGTTCGGCCATCTCGTGGATGACGTGTCGGGAGGCACCCTGTCGGTGCTGCTCGCCATGCTGCGGCATCCTCTGGCGCTGCTGCAGGCGATTGTGTCTCCCCCTGCTGCCACTTTGGGTTTTCTCTTGGCGCTCAGTCTGCCTCTGCTGCTGATTCCATTGCTGTCGGTGGATTCAGCCTTGCTGGTGGCGGCCCCCCTCCTGATTGCACTGGTGTCGCAAGGTCGCTCGGCACTCTCCGTCACGCTCCGCTACGTGCTGGCTCTGGTGCCCGGTCTCTACCTAGGTTCTGTTCTGTGGTGGCAGCGCCACCTCTCGCTCTGGTCGAAGCGTTGGATCCGTCGCTGCTGGGTGGGTGCTCTGGGACTCGGTCTCACTCTGACCCTGGTGGCGAATCCCCATCGCAGCCTCTCGGCGCTTGTGCCCGACAGCTTTTCACCCTGGGTTCATGTCTCCCCAGCTGCGATGCTCGAACGCCGTGCTGCGCTGCGGGAAGCTGTTGCCTTGATTCCTGACCAGGCCAGTGTGTCGGCTGATACGCCTGTTTTACCTTCGCTGGCGCAGCGGGAGGTGCTGATCCGTTTCCCCAAGTCCATCCAGTATCTCGATCGTTCCGATGAGCCTCAGTCGGTCGATTGGGTGGTGGCATTTCCTGGTCACTATGGGCCGTTGGCGCCTGTGTTTGAGCTTGAGCGCAATCAGCAACGCTTGATCCGGCGCAAGCTCACGCGCCTTGTTGAATCCGGGGACTACCGATTGGTGCACTGTCGTGCAGGCACGGTGGTCTTGCAGCGTGCGTCTGCCGAGATTGCAGCCTCAGCTGAGATGGCAATTGAGCCTCGCTCCTGTTCATCGTTGAACTGAACGATTGCCTGATCATCCTGAACGGCGCTGGGATCAGAAGTCGCCTGGTAGATCCTCGATCGGAAGCAAATAAGTCTGCTTCTGTGGGCCGATCCAAGGGGCTGTGCTGGAAACGGCCAGCTGTTCCAGCCTGGCTCGTTGTTTGTCAGTCAGTGGGCTGTAGGTCTCCTGCCACAGGAAACTGCCTGCCAGATGGCTGGCTCCGGCATCTCTCAACTTCTGGATGCGCTCTGGGGTGAGCTTTTGGCTGGCGATCAGCCAACCTTGGCGACGTGCCAGGTTGAGCAGAGTTGGATCCGGTCCGGTGACACTCACAATGCGAGCGTCTGCGGGGAGCTCGCGTCGAATGGTCTCAGCGAGCGGCATCCAGATCCTGCGTTGCCTCGCTTCCACCGCCCAGTAGTCGAGCGACAGCACCATCACACTGATGAGCAAGGTGATGCAGAGCAACGTTCGGACCAACCAGCGACGCTGATGGGAGTGCCAGGTTTGCCATCCCAGTCCCACAAGGGGCGAGCTGAACAGCAACAACGGGAACTGGTAGTACTCATGCACCGTGCTGGATCGCATGGTCGCCACGGTGCAGAACAAAAGTCCGATTCCACCTCCGAGGGCGATGCGCCCACCACCAACGCTCCAGCCGCGAATGGCGCCGATCATCAGGAAGGGAATCCCCACTACGAGCAGTGCTCGAAGCCCGACACGGATGGCGAGGTTTAACCAGCTCGACCCATTCAGCACCAGTTGAATGTTGCTGCGATCGCTGTCCTCTCCCCAAAAGCCAAAGGTCAGACCGCTGCTCTCGCCCAATTGGTAGGCATGCAAATACCAGGCTGAAGTCACCGCTAGAGCGGTGGTTGTGTAAACCCAGAACCAAGGATTAAGCAGCAAACGCAGCAGTCGTTGCAGCGTCTGTTGAGGGGGGTCTGCCGCCGCTTGAGGGGATGGGGTGAGATGGAGAAGCAGTAGGGGAAGGCCAAGCCAAAGCAAGGGAATCACTTTGATCAAGGCAGCTCCTGTGAAGCACAACCAGCTCAAAGCGAGTGCCCACGAGGCCCGCCGTTCCACCCAGAGGCTGTGGGCTTCCAACGCTCCTGCTGCACAGAACAGCAGCAGAGCCTCCGCTTGAAAGGCGCGGCCGTAGTAAACACCGAGCGGGGCCACCGCCAGAGCCATGCCACCCCACCACCCGGCCGCTGGATTGAACCAACGTCGACCCAGTCGGATTACGAGCCAAATGGTGAGCGCACTGAACAGCACCGAGAGGCCACGGCCAATCCATTCGTGCACCCCGAACAGTTGATAGATCTGACCCGTCAGGAAGGGGAACAGCGGAAATTCCGATTCCACGTACCCGGGTGACGCTCCTCCCCAATCGATCTGTGGCAACCAGATCGGCGTGTCAAATCCAGCAAAGTGCCTGGCCATGGCAGCAGTGTCCGCTTGCCGCCAGCTGTGGATGCCCACCACGGGCATCCAGATGTGCACCAAACGCAGAACCACCCCCAGCAGCACCGGCGCCCAGATGCCAGCTGGTGCCTGGCTCGATCTGGTCTGTGTCCCGTCACTCGAGGTCATCCAGGTCGCGATTCAGGGTGTGTTCCACACAAAGCGGGAGGACGCGGCGTAATTCCAGATGTAAACCACAATGATTCCCGCTAGCTGCGCCAGAACAGCATGGGATTGAATCATGTTGTAAAACCCTGTTGCCAAGCCCACATTGGCCAGAGAAGGCAGTGAGGCAACCAGCAAAAATTTCAACAGACCTTTAATCAGTTGACGCCCTTTCTGGCGTCGATCTCCAAAGGTAAGGATGTTGTTGATGAGATAATTGGAGCTTGCCGCCGTGATGACGGCAAGGGGAAGAGATTGCGGAAAACTCAACCCGATCGTCATCAGGATGAACGTGCTCAGCAATTGAATCACCACGCCTGATGCGCCGACGAGGCCAAAGCTGATAGCACGTCTCGGCAAAATCCGAAACGTCGATGTGTGGATTAAAGAGATCACGAAGTCCCAAAGCACGGCATAGTCAAGCTTTGAACTTCCATACAGTCGTGGCTGAAAATGTAGGGGGATTTCAACGATAGAAAGCTGACCTTTGCTGATGGCCAGTAATTCATAGAGAAACTTGAAACCATTGACATCGACCTTGCGTATGAATGGAAGACAGCGCTCAACCTTGAGCGCGATGAAACCACTCATGTAATCCGTGAGGTGTGCATAGCTCTTGGGAAGACTCCACCGTGCCATGCGGTTGGCCATGGTTGAGCCATCGGTGCGACGGCTGCTCAGTCCACGGATTTCTGACTGGTCCAGAAAGCGACTGCCCACGACCAGGTCATTGTTCGCGCTTAACGCTTTGAAGGCCATCTGCACAGATGAAGGTTCGTGCTGGCCATCGCTATCCATGACGATGGCGATCGGATGAACGGCTGCGATCAGCCCCTCTTTGATGGCGCTGGCAAGGCCTGAGCGGCCGACCCGTTGAATGATGCGAATTCTTGAATCCTGCCTGGCGAGCGTTCGAACGATGTCTGCTGTGCCATCAGCCGAATCGTCGTCGACAATCAGGAGTTCAACAGCATGACTCTTGGTGTGATTCAGGAGAGAGGTAATGACCCCCTTGATTGATCCTGACTCATTAAATGTGGGCAGGATAATTGAAAGTCCTTGATTCTTATCGGCATGGTCTGTTGCGCTGTAAGACACGTTATTCGTTCTTCATGCTCATGTTATCGCAGTCAGACAAGGTCCAGTCGCCTGTGTTGGCAAGGATTTTGCAGTTGGGTTGTGGCTGATCACTGAGTCGAAGGTTTTTGCCGTCGTTCGATTGCTCGCGGCGAATCCTTTGTTCGGCGTACCAGTTCAGGCTTGGGCGTTCATCGAAGCCCTTGAGGCGGATCGGAGACAGGCTTGTGCTCGCTGTGATCCCGGCTACGGGCCTGACGGGCCAGCTTTCGTTGAGTTCCCACAGCCAGAGAGGAGAGTGAAAGACGATCGCGAGAGCGGTCACGTTGCCGATCACCAAGCTCAAGGCACCCAGTTGTCGTCTGCTCTGTGTGTTCTGCATCAGCAAGATTCCGCCGGTGCACCAGCCAGCCCCAACTGCCAAAGCAGGTGACCGGTAATCGATGAGGGCTTGAGCGGCCGGCGTCAGGCTGGCCACTCCCGCAATCAAGAGAAGTCCTCCAAGGCCTGCCCACAGTGCTGGGATCACAGCCAGGATCCTGCGCATCGGCACTGCGCCTGATGGCCAGGGCATTCGGTTGACCATCCATGCCAGTAGTGGTGCGCACAGCAGTGCGAATGGAAGCCAGAGGGGATGGCTGTACCAGGGCAACTGGGTGCGTAGTGGCAGGATTGCTGCAGCAAGAACCGCCAGGGTGCTCAGGCTCCAATAGCCCCAGCGTGATTGGCGTGCATGCCAGGCCCCAAAGAGGGCGATCGGGAAGAGCAGGAGCCAGGGCCATCCCCCCTCCAAGAGCTCGATCAAGGGCACCCGCCAGCCGAGGTCACTCCCTTCACCTGCTTCTAGCAGGACACGGCCGGCGCCATCGCCTCCCCAAAGCCAAAGCGCAGAGGCGCCCCGGTGCCAGGCATGCCAAAGATGCCAAGCGATGCCGGGAAGGACGCCGATCAGCAGGGTTGGGGCTGCGGTGGTCAATCGCCAATGCCGCCATTCCTGGCCCAGCCCTACGGCAGCCAGGCCGGCGGCAGCGGCCGGTAACAGCAATGGGGCCTTCAGCAGGAGCATTCCGCTGGCTGCAAGCCCAGTCAACAAGCTGATTCCCGCGGGATGGCGTGTCCGATGCAGGCGAAGCAAGCCGATCCACAACACAGCCATCACGGTGAGTTGGGTGCCGTCCAGCATCGCCAGTCGTCCATGGCGGGCGATCGGCAGGAGTGACAGCAAAATTGCGCTGGTGCCAAGGCAGCTGTCGCGATCGCCGGGGCGCAGCTGCCACTGCAGCAATCCGCCCAGCGGCACGATCAAGCTTGAAAGCAAAGCTGGCGCGATGCGGATCACCCATTCCGAGGGAAGACCCTGTGAGTTCGTCATGCCGATCAGCGTTGCGATGATCAGGTGCAGGCCGGGTGCCTTGTTGAGATACGGCTCATTCCAGAGAACTGGAAGCAGTGGGGCTTCGCCTGTGCCCTGATGAAACTCCAGCGCCACACGGGCGACGGTGGCTTCATCGAAATCTTTCAGCGGCAGGTTGCCAAGGCCAATGCAGGAAAGCAGTGCTGCTGTGACCCAAAGAATCAGCAGCAGGCGCCAGGGGAACGTGTGGGCCATGGCCTCGGAGCGTACAGAGGGTCCACAGTCCCGTTGGATCTAGGTAGGGTTGGTTTGTACGGGATGCAGTGGCGTGAGATCGGGCTTCACTCTTCGGAGTGAGGTTGATTTCGAAGGCGTTGCCGGCATTCACAATCCTTCAGGAGGAGGTGTCCATGAGTTCCAGTTCTTTGATGCAGGGTCTGCTGATCGCGGAGAACGCCGGCTGACGGCACCATTTTCTGACTGATCAATCGGTTCCGCGCCAGAGCGGACCCGGCGAGAGCCCCCGACCGTACTTCGGCCGGGGGCATCGTTTTGATAGAGCATCCTCAGCCTGCCTTATCTATCCATGCTTGATCGCGGCCACATGGTGCAGAGCTCGACAATAGAGTCAGTTTGGTATCGAGCTGAACTTTTTTGTAGTGTGTCGTTTGATACAGGCCAGGGTTGCTTGTGTCACACGACCAATGGATTCGAGGTCGGGGCCCAATCAGGGTGCAGCTGACGCTATGCGTCGGTCTGTGTGAGGACCCTTCTTCCTATGAAACTTTTCAAGCAACTGCTGGTTGCTCCTGCTGCCCTGGGCCTGCTGGCTCCTGTCGCTGTTGGTGCAACTGAGGTCAATGTTGCTGGTGTCGCCGACTACGCCTCTACTGGCGAGCAGGTCACCAGCATCGATCAGTTCTCTGACGTCTACCCGACGGACTGGGCTTATCAGGCTCTGAGCAACCTGATCGAGCGCTACGGCTGCGTCGCTGGCTACCCCGACGGTTCCTACCGCGGTAACCGTGCGATGACCCGCTTCGAAGCGGCCGCACTCCTGAACGCTTGTCTCGACCGCGTCACCGAAGTGACCGACGAGGTGAAGCGACTTGTGATGGAGTTCGAGAAAGAGCTCGCAATCCTCAAGGGCCGTGTTGACGGTCTGGAAGCTCGCGTGGGCGAACTGGAAGCCACTCAGTTCTCCACCACCACCAAGCTGAAGGGTCAAACCACCTTCGTGATCGGTGCTTCCACTGCGTCCAGCAACGTGGACGGCGCTGCCGATTTCTACGCTGCCACTCAGGGCGCCACCACCTTCAACTACGACACCCGTCTGTTCCTGGACACCAGCTTCACGGGTAAGGACCTGCTGCGCACCATGCTGCGTGCCGGCAACTTCGGTTCTTCCGTGTTCGGCAACGGCATGACCACCATGGAGACGGCTTTCGAAGAGCCCTCCGGTCCCAACAGCGTCACCATCAACCGCGTCTGGTACCAGTTCCCCATCGGTGAGAACTTCACCGCAACTGTTGGTGGCTTGGTTCGTCAGGACGACATGCTGGCTGTTTGGCCCAGCGCATACCCCGCTGACACTGTTCTCGACTTCTTCACCTACGCCGGTGCACCTGGTGCCTACAACCTGGCCCTGGGTCAAGGTGGTGGCCTGAGCTGGGCGAAAGATGGTTTCAGCATCAGCGCTAACTATGTCAGCGCTAACGGCTTCGTTTCCGACCCCAATCCTGGTCTGTTCGTCAGCGATGACGACGACTTCATCGGCGAAGACTTCACCGACAACTGTGGTGGTATCGGTACCGATTGCGCTGCCTCTAACGGCACCGTGCAGATCGCTTACACCGATGACAACTGGGGTATCGCTGCTGCGTACAACTACGCTTCCGGCGATAACGGAATTGGCATCTACAGCGGCAACGGCACTCCTGCAGCCGTTTCTTTCGCTGGCCTTGGAGTCACCAATTCCTTCGGCCTGAGTGCTTACTGGTCTCCTGAATCAGCCAGCTGGTTCCCGAGCATCAGCACCGGTTGGGGTATCAACACCACCAACATCGATAACGACTCCAGCACCTTCGCTGACAGCGCCACTTCCCAGTCTTGGTACGTGGGTCTGCAGTGGTCTGATGTCTTCCTGAAAGGCAATGCCGCTGGTATGGCCGTCGGCCAGTCCACCTTCATCACCGGCGTCGACTTCGACTCCGACTACGAAGGCAGCGAGTTCATCGGCGATGGCAACTACGCCTGGGAATGGTGGTACATGTTCCAAGTCACCGACAACATCTCTGTGACTCCTGCGCTCTTCTACCTGAGCCGTCCTCTCGGACAAGGAACTGCTGGCCTTGGCGGCGGTGGCCTCGGACCTGACGGTGAGCCCGTCGGCGACAACGACAACACCTTCTCCAACTTCGGCGGTCTCATCAAGACCACCTTCAAGTTCTGATCACCTCCTGATCAGCTTGATCGGCCCCCTCAACGAGGGGGCTTTTTTTTGGCCTTTGGGCTCAAGAGCGGACGGCCTCCTGGATCAGGCCGTCCGCTTCATGACTGTCGTCATTGCTTACGCTGACGATTCAGATCGCTGTTGACATCTCCACCTGGATCCGTGAGCTGTTGCCTCGATCATGAGTGGATGTCAAGGAGCCTCAGTCACCCGACCCGCATGCCCATCGCTCCTGACATCACCGCGCTTGTGGGACGCACCCCTCTGGTGAGGCTGAACCGTTTGCCTCAGGCCTTTGATTGCAAGGCTGAGATTCTCGCGAAGCTCGAAAGCTTTAATCCGACGGCCTCGGTAAAGGATCGAATTGCTGGCGCCATGGTGGAGGCTGCCGAGCGTGACGGCACCATCGAACCCGGGCAAACCGTGTTGGTGGAGCCCACCAGTGGCAACACGGGCATCGCGTTAGCCATGGTGGCTGCAGCCCGTGGTTACCGGCTCATCCTCACGATGCCCGACACGATGAGCACGGAGCGGCGATCGATGCTTCGCGCCTACGGCGCCGAGCTTCAGCTCACCCCAGGCAGTGAGGGCATGCAGGGTGCCATCACGTTGGCCCGTGAGTTGGTGAACGAAATCCCAGGTGCGTATCTGCTGCAGCAGTTCGACAATCCGGCGAATCCAGCCGTGCATGCGCAGTCCACCGCTGAAGAGATCTGGAGCGACACTGGTGGTTCTCTCGATGCCTTCGTCGCCGGTGTTGGAACCGGTGGCACCATCACCGGTTGTGCAAGGGTGCTGCGGGAGCGTCAGCCGAATCTGCAGGTTGTTGCAGTTGAGCCCGCAGCCAGTCCGGTTCTGTCGGGTGGATCCGCCGGTCCCCATCGCATCCAGGGCATTGGGGCTGGATTTGTTCCTCCCGTGCTTGATCCTGATCTGATTGATGAGGTGATGACCATTTCCGATGACCAAGCCATGGACATTGGTCGTCGTCTGGCCAGAGAAGAAGGATTGCTGTCCGGAGTGAGCAGTGGTGCCGCTGTGGCCGCCGCACTGCGTCTAGGCCAGCGACCTTCGATGGAGGGTCGTCGCATCGTGGTGATTCTTGCCAGCTTTGGAGAGCGCTATCTCTCGACACCGATGTTCAGTGCTGCCTCGGTCCTGCCGGCCCGGCGGGATGGTCAGCTTTGAGCTTCAACGCTGCGGGCCACGACCCATCTACTGACCCTTATGCCGTGCTCCAGGTGGCGTCGAGTGCCACGCAGGAGGAGTTGAAAGCAGCGTATCGCCGCTTGGTGAAACAGCACCATCCCGATGCGGGTGGCGATGAGGAAACCATCCTTGCTCTTAATGCTGCCTGGGAGCAGCTCGGAGATCCGCAGAGCCGTCGTGCTTTCGATCGGCAGAGTGGTTTGGCCCGTGACGAAGCCCGTGCCCGCGGGGCGCGCAACGCGCGCGCCAGTCAGGCGGCGCGACGCGCTTCAGGACAGGGTGCCAGTGCTGATCAGGAGCTGGCCACCTGGCTTCAGAAGGTCTATGTCCCTATTGACCGGTTGCTCGGTCAGGTGATCAATCCGTTTGCCGGGGAACTGCGCGCCCTGTCGGCTGACCCCTATGACGATGCGCTGATGGAAGCGTTTTGCAACTATCTCGAACAGAGCCGTATCCGTCTCGACAAAGTCAAGACGCTTTTTCAGTCGCTTCCCACACCACCCTCTGCGAACGGTTTCGGTTTGAGCGTCTATCACTGTCTCTCTCAGGTGGAAGACGCCATTGCGGAGCTTGAGCGGTACACGATGGGGTATGTCGACAACTACCTTCACGATGGCCGGGAGATGCTGCGGGAAGCGCGGCAGCGTCGCAAACGGCTGCAAGACGAACGCCGTCGCCTGGAGATCGTCTGATGGGGTTGGTTGGGTTTCGCTTAGGGCTGCTGCTGCTCTGGCTGATGGCGACAGCGGCGGATCGGCTTTGGTGGAGTCAACACACGGCTCTTCCCTCCTGGGACCAGGCCGACTACCTCAACAGCGCGCTGGATCATGGTCGTGCTTTGGGTGTTCTGGCAGGGGGTGATTGGCAGGGTTGGAACGCTTTGCTGGATCTATCGCCGAAGATTCCGCCGTTGGCCTCGCTGGTGAACGGTTCCGTGATGGCCTTGGCGGGAGATTCACCCTCGCAGGCCGCCTGGAGTCTGAGTCTCTGGAATGCGTTACTCCTCGTCGCAACAGCGGGTTGGGCCCTCCAGTTACTGCGACCGTTGCGGAAGGCAAGGGCATTCGCCTTGCTGGCTGTTTCGGCAGTGGTGCTGGCTCCGATGCTGTTGGAGTTGCGGACCGATTACGTCCTTGAACTGCCATTGATGGCCATGGTCACGCTGGCGCTTTGGCGGCTGGGTGCCTGGTGGGCTCCCCAGGGTGGTGGCCGCTGGTGGCAAGCCGGGTTGGCCGCCGCCGCTGTGGCCGCAGCGCTTCTGGTCAAACAGAGCTCCCTGCTGGTGCTTCTGCCCGCTCTGGGGTGGTGTCTGTTGACGGCGCAGCGCATCGGCAAGGGCCGACGACTGCAGGCAATGGCTGGTTTCGGCTTGGTGCTGCTGGCTGTGCTCCCATGGCTGCGTCACAACTGGATTACCACTCTTGGCGGCACCAACCGCGCAGTGATCGAGTCAGCGGCCCGTGAGGGAGATCCTGCTGTGTTCAGTCTTGAGGGCTGGTTGTGGTACTTGCGTGTGCTGCCCGGTCAGATCGGTTGGGTGGTGCTCTGCCTAGGGATCGCTGGGGTGCTGGTGTGGATTTGGAAGCAGCGTCTCAGAGGGGCTTCCTCTGTGACCCTGGGAACGGATTGCCGTGATGCCTGGTGCTGGTTGATCGGAACGTTGCTGTTGGGATGGCTGGTCACGAACCTCAGTCCCAACAAGGATGCGCGTTACATCGCACCGCTGTTGCCGTCCTTGCTGCTCTTGCTCACGCGTGGTTGGTGGCAGTGGGGGGAGTCGATCCGTCAGCGCTGGCCTTCCCGGTCGCACTGGCTTCCTGGCGTTGCCTTAGCCGCAGGTGGTTTGGCGGTGCTGGCATCGTCTTGGCTGACCCAAAGCGCTCGTCTTCGCCTCACCAACGCGCAACCCCTCGAGGCCATCGTTGCTCGGGCCGGTGGAGCCGATCCCACTGCCGAACCGGCAACCCTGATCGTGGTGCCCAGCACGCCTGACCTCAATCAACACAATGTGAGTTATTACGGTCGCCGCAACGGCGGGCAGCTGGTTGGCCGCCAGCTCGGTGGCAGTCCTGATCACATTCAGCCGGCTTTGCGTCACGCCACCTGGGTGTTATTGGCGGAGGGCAACCAAGGTTCGGTTCGCAAAGCTGCCCGAGTCTTCGATCAGGCCATCCGCGACAGCGGGGTCTTTCAGCAGGTGGAGGTGTTCCCCAGGCCGGAAGGTGGCAGTTATTCGTTGTGGCGTCGCCGTGCGAGTGCGCCTGCACCGGTCGGTTTCGAACACCGTTTCCCTGAGCTCGCATCAGGGATGGCAGTTGGGCCCCAAGGTCTTGATCCCGTGTTCAGCAGTGTGGCCACTGAGCACATGCTTGACGGCCATTTCAACTATCGGCAAGTGGTGCAAGCGGAGTCGATGGATCGCCTGGCGCAAAATTCATCCGATGTTCAGGCACGCTGGAATTTGGCTTTGCTCGCCGTCCTTGGGAATCGTCCTGAGGAGGCTGCTCGGCAATTTGAAGCACTGGAAGCCTTACTACCCGAGAATCCATGGCCCAGTGCGTACCGCAGTGTTGTGCTGTTGGCGGGATGGAACCCCTGGCTAGCTGCTTCAACAGCGGCTCAGGCCAGGGTGCGCCACGGTTCTGAACCGATTCTCGACAGCCTGGAATCGTTGTCGGCTGTTCTTGGCGGAGCGCTCTGGAGACTGCCTGAAGCGATTCAGTCGGTGCCGGCAGCCGTGTCCAGCGTTGAAGACGCTCTCAACCCTCAGGAGAACGGTTCCAGCTGATCCATCCGCAGCCAAACGTCAGGAACCGGGCGACGCCAACGCACTTGGGCGTAGTCACCTTTCACAACCAGCACTTCACCCGGCCCTTCCAAGATGTAGGCAGGAGGTTGGGGATCACTGGCTCCTGCTTCGAGGCTGCCCGCATAGGCGGATTGGTTCACCCGCACCAGAGCACCCTTCTTTAGGGCCGGTTTGGCCTTGGCAGCTGGTGCAGGGCTCGACGGTGTCTCGGCCATCACAGGACGTTGTATTTGCGGCAGGCTAGAACCCTTTCAAACCGCAACTGCACTCCACTTGGACAATGGCCTGTCGCTCTATCTGGTGGCTTTCGGGGGATTGCTGCTCGTGGCGGTGCTCCTCGATGATCTGGCGGCACGGGTTCGTGTGCCGGGCATCCTCATGGTGCTCTTGCTCGGCTTGCTGATTGACAACCATGTGGATGTGGTCGGCACCAAGCAGATCACCCTGCTGAACCTCGATCAAGCGCAGCAGATCACGGAAGCGGCCCTCGTGCTGGTGCTGTTCTTCGGCGGGCTCACCACCAATTGGCAATCCGTGCGTGGCGTGATTAAACCAGCGGGTCGATTGGCCACGATTGGCGTGCTGATGACCGCGGCGCTGATCACGCTGGTGGCCCTTGGGCTTGGCCTGGCCCAGGGTGAGAGGTCGATGGCGGCACTGTTGCCGAAATGTCTGTTTGTTGGAGCCATGGTGGCGAGCACTGACGCCTCGGCGGTCCTCGCCTTGCTGAGGCCTTTGCAGGGACGCTTGCCCAAGCCCCTGATTGATCTGATCGAGTGTGAGTCGGGCTTCAACGACCCAATGGCTGTTGTCTTGGCTGGTCTTGCGTTAGCCCTGGCCGGTGGTTCCGGCATGGAAGCTGGATCGCTTGTGACGGACCTCGTGCGTCAGTTCCTGCTCGGCATCCTGATCGGTTTTTTCGGCGGCAGTTTGACCGTCCAGTTGCTGGGGACACGGATGGGGCTCAACCAATCAGCGATGTTGCCCGTGGTCAGCCTGGCGTTGCTGATGGTGCTGAGTGGAGGCACATCGCTGCTGGGCGGAAGCCCCTTGCTGGCTGCTTATGTGGCTGGGTTGGTGCTCGGCAACAGCAAGAATCTTGATCAAGATCGTCTTGCCGAGGCCCATTCCAGCTACGCGAAAATGGCTGAGTTGCTTCTGTTCCTCTGCATGGGCCTGGTGGTGAACCCCCAGGACGTCGTCCATTCAGCAGCGCTTGCGTTGTTGTTGTTCCTCGTGATGCAGCTGGTGCGCTTGCTGATGGTGCATCTCTTCCTGTGGCGGACTCCTTTCAGCGCTGGGGAGCGAATCTTTGTGTGCTGGGCCGGCCTCCGTGGTGCAGTGCCCATCGCCATGGCCATCACGGCTTGGTCCTCTGGGGTGAGCTGGGGCGCCTCCATGCCTCCGATTGCACTTGCCGTGGTTCTCTACGGACTGTTCATTCAGGGCTTTGCGCTGGTGCCATTAGCGCGCAAGTTGAATCTCACCCTGCCGGACGACGCTCCTGAGATGTCCATCCCATCGTGACGATGCTTCGTTGGCGGCATCACGTGCATCGGCGGCCCCCGATTCGACGCTCGCTGCTTAACGTCAACTGTCTTTAACGCCATCCCCCATGCGCCTCCTGCTGATTGGTTGCACCGGTCTGGTGGGCCGTGGTCTGGTTCCTCAGCTTCAAGCGGCAGGCCATCAACTCACTGTGGTGAGTCGCCGGCCATCACCAGCGGGATTGGCCTCAGCTCAGGCTGCGCAGCTCGATTGGATCCAACTCGACCCTGCAACGGCGGCCAGTTGGGAGCCATCCACGCCCCTGTATGAGGCGCTGAAGTTATGTGATGGCGTTGTGAATCTGGCTGGTGAACCGATCGCGGAACAGCGCTGGACAGCCCAGCATCGTTTGTTGCTCGAAAGCAGTCGCCTGGACACGACCCGCTATCTGGTTGCTGCCATGGCCACGCTGGATCATCCACCTTCGGTTTTGGTCAATGCCTCGGCTGTGGGTTTTTACGGCACAAGCGCAGAGGCTCGCTTCGATGAAGCCAGTGCTGCCGGCGCCGATTTCCTGGCACAGCTTTGTCAAGGCTGGGAACAGGCCGCTGCCGCTAAGCCAGCGTCCATGCGTCTGGTGCAGCTGCGCATCGGCATTGTGCTGTCGGCCGACGGTGGCGCACTGGCCAAGATGCTTCCGGTGTTCCGTGCCGGTTTCGGTGGTCCGATCGGCTCGGGGCGTCAGTGGATGAGCTGGATCGAGCGCAGTGATCTCTGCACGATGATTCAGACGGCACTGGAATCGGACTCTTGGTCCGGGGCATTCAATGCCGTCGCGCCTCAACCCGTCTCCATGGCGACCTTTGCCAGCAGTCTGGGACGTTGTCTTGGTCGGCCCAGTCTGCTGCCCGTTCCTGGGCCAATGCTGCAGCTGTTGCTCGGGGACGGCGCCAAGGTTGTTCTTGAGGGGCAGCATGTCAGCTCCACCCGTCTTGAGTCAGTGGGCTTCAGCTTCCGCTGTCCGACTTTGCCCGTTGCACTTGACGTTGCCACCAGCTCCAGACGCCGTTGACCAGAGCTGCGCCCATCAAGACCCCAATGGCAGGGGTGAACAGCGGCTCCCAAAGCCGCATGAACTGACGCATCGGTGCTTCTAGCCCCTGGCTGCTGCTCACCACGGCCAGTCCAAACCAGCCAGCGCCTCCCATCACAAGAAAGACATTGACCACCAGCAGGCGATCCAGCCAAATCTTCCAGATCGGTTGACGCGTCGGGGCGCTCATCGGGGCAACGTCAGCAGTCGGGAGATGCTCGCCGCCATCCTGCCCCCACCACCCGCTGGGCCGAGACGGTTCACAGCCTCTCTGTCACAGACGGATTTCAGATCGGCGTCCTGGTGGATTCGCTCGACGAGGTCCAACACCATCTGAGCTGTGCGTGCGAGCGTGACTGGATCACCAGCCTCGCCAGGGGCACAAAACACGGTGGGTCCCAGCAGGCGTCGTTGGGCTTCAGCAAAGCCTTCTGTGAACTGCGGGCCCTGTCCCACCAGTTGCAGCACGGGTCGTGCCAATCCCACGGCCTGTTCCGCGGCTGTTCCGGCCATGCAAAGCAGTAGGTCGGAACTATGCAGTACTGCGCCGAAGTTGCCGCGTCGGATCCAAATGCGGCAGCCGCCTCGACGCAAGGCCGAAGGTTTGTTGTCCGACCCAGCCTCCAAATGCCACTGGCCTTGTGCGACCAATGCAGAGAGCTCCACATCTTGGAGAGACGACACCAGCGCCAGCTCTAGCTGAAGCTCACCGTTGTCGCGCCAAGCCTCCGGCAACTGATCGATCACCCGCAGCAACAGCAGCAGGTTCTGTTCCAGTTCCGGGCGGCGGCTGCCCGGCAATAGCCCTAGCCGGCGATGGGCCGGTGGCAGCCGCTGGGCGTCGCTCAGCACAGGATCCATGAAAGGGTTGCCGAGAAAATTGACGTGCCGTTGCAATTGGATGCTGAGATCGTCGGCACTCAGTTGGTCTCGGCTGAAGATCGCTTTGAAACGCGGACTGCGCAGACAGTCACTGCAAGGCCATGGCAGGCGTAGGCGCCCTTCGTAGTGACTGGAATAGGCCACCAGGTAAGTGGCCACAGGACGTCTGCTCAGCCAGGCCGCCATCACTGGAATCACATCACCGATCACCACCACTAGGTCGTAACGCTTGGCAATGCGCAGCAGGCGGATCAGCCGTCTGAGCAGATAGATCACCTGTCCTTGCGCCAATTCGGTCAGGCGCCCTCGCAGGCTTGTGTAACCAAGCCCGCCGGTGCTGAACTCCTGCGTCCCCCCGATCAGGCCAATGCCTGCATCGCGGTAGGGCTGGCCTTTCCCCACCAGCGGAAGTGCTTCAACGACGTGTCCCTCAGTCTGTAGCGCGCGGCCCAGCAAGGCACCGGAGAGATCCTCTCCATGACCATTGCTCAGCAACAGCAGCCTGCCCACTTCAGAGCTCCAGCCAGGCCTTCACTTTGAGAAGAGCCGGCCATTCAGGCCGCCGCTTGAGCCCGTCGTCGATGGATTCCTTCAGTTCTGCACCTACATCGGGAGCCAGCGCCAGCACCTGCTGAACCACTTCAATGTGATCTCTCACGCCCTTGGCCTTCGTTTCCAGCATCGCCAAACAGAGATTGATGCGGGCCTGAGGGTCCTGTCCATTGAGCTTCACGGCCATCCTGGCTGATCGCAGAGCGGCATCGGATTGGTCGCAGAGCAGCTGCAGCCAGGCCAGGCAAGTCCATCCCGCCGATTGACGCGGTGCTGATGCGGTGATCGCTTCAAAATCTGCCAGCAGATCCTGGGCCGGAGCACCTTGCTGATAGCGGCTCATCGCCTGCTGAAACAGACTTTCCTGGCTGGACTCCATGAAGTGTTGGTCCTTCAAGCAATCCCTTCAGATTCCCACAAAAGCCCTAGCGGGTTCGGAGACGCGCTCAGACAGCGAAAGAGCTTCCGCAGCCACAGGTTTGCGTTGCGTTCGGATTGGTGAAATTGAAACCACCACCGATCAGTGCTGTGCTGAAGTCGAGCTGCATCCCGTAGATGTAAAGCAGGCTCTTGGGATCGCAGATCACCGTGAAACTGGCGCCATCAGGAGCCTCGTAGTCATAGCTCTCGTCATCTTCAAGCGTTTCGGATGCCGGCACAAAATCCATCGTGTAGCTCATGCCGCTGCAGCCACCGGAGCGCACTCCTACGCGTAGCACCTTGTTCTCTCCCTGATCCGCGCACAACTTGGCCAGTTGCTGCATGGCTGGTTCGGTGATCAGGATGCCTTTGCCGTCCCGTGAGGTGTGGGATTGGGCCGTCACTGGCACTGCAGTTGCTGCGGTTTCAGCGGTGGCTTCGGAGCTGGACATTGCAGGCTCTGGCGCGAGATCCACTGCCATTTTATGAATGCCTCAGGCCTGTCGCCTAAAGCAGTGCTGACAGGTCTCTTCATAGAGTCGGTTGAGTTGCACGCCAGATAGTGCGGGTCGCGATTGTTGGTTCCGGTCTGGCAGGCCTGTCTGCTGCGGTGGATTTGGTGGATGCCGGCCATGAGGTGAACCTTTACGAGGCCCGCCCGTTCATGGGCGGAAAAGTGGGCAGTTGGGTGGATCCCGAAGGCAATCACATCGAGATGGGGTTGCACGTGTTTTTCTTTAACTACGCCAATCTCTTCGCTCTGATGCGCAAGGTGGGCGCTTTCGAAAATCTTCTTCCCAAGAATCACACCCATCTGTTTTGCAACAAAGGCGGTGATCTGCGTGAGCTCGATTTCCGTTTTCCGATCGGTGCTCCGTTTAACGGCTTGAAGGCCTTCTTCACCACGCCTCAGCTCACCTGGATCGACAAACTGCGCAATGCTCTGGCGCTGGGCACGAGCCCCATTGTTCGGGGCCTGGTGGACTACGAAGGGGCGATGCGCACGATCCGCGCTCTGGATTCCGTCAGTTTCCAGGATTGGTTTGTGGGCCATGGCGGCAGCATGGAAAGCATCCGGCGCATGTGGAATCCGATTGCCTACGCGCTCGGGTTCATCGATTGCGAAGCGATCTCGGCCCGGTGCATGCTGACCATCTTCATGATGTTTGCTGCCAAAACCGAAGCTTCAAAACTCAACCTGCTCAAAGGGTCCCCCCATCGTTGGCTCACTGGACCGATCCTGGATTACATCCAGGCGCGAGGTGGAAAGCTCCACCTTCGCCACCGCGTCAAGCAAGTGGAGTTCAGTGCTGGTGACCAACCCGAGGTCAAGGCGCTTCAGTTGACGACGCCTGATGGTGATGTCCGTGTTGAAGCGGATGCCTATCTCGCCGCTTGTGATGTTCCCGGCATTCAGAGACTCCTCCCTGAGGAATGGAAGCGTTTTCCTCAGTTCGCGGCAATTCACAAGCTGGAAGCTGTTCCTGTGGCAACGGTTCAACTTCGCTATGACGGTTGGGTGACGGAACTTGGAGACGATCAAGAGCACCGCCGTCGGGATGTGGATCAGCCCGCAGGGCTTAATAACCTCCTTTACACCGCTGACGCTGATTTCAGCTGCTTCGCCGATCTGGCCTTGGCCAGTCCGGAGGACTACCGCAAGCCTGGTGAGGGGTCGTTGCTGCAGTGTGTCCTCACACCAGGGGACCCCTGGATTCCCAAGTCTGTCGACGAGATCGTTGCCCATACCGACCGTCAGGTCCGTGAGCTGTTCCCCTCGGCCCGTCATCTCACTCTCACCTGGAGCAATGTGGTGAAACTGGCTCAATCGCTCTACCGCGAGGCACCGGGCATGGAGCCCTATCGACCCGAGCAGCGCACACCGGTTCGAAACTTTTTCTTGGCGGGCAGTTACACACGTCAGGATTACATCGACTCCATGGAAGGAGCCACGATGAGTGGACATCTCGCAGCTGCGGAAATTCTCAAACGACCAGTGCAGCTGGCCACGAATGCGGCGGTGGCCTGATGGGACGTTGGCTTGAACATTCGGTGACCACGGAGGTCAAAGCACCGGTGGATCGGGTCTGGGCGGTCTGGAGCGACCTGGAAGCCATGCCCAAATGGATGCGCTGGATTGAGTCGGTGAAAACTCTCGATGATCCTGACCTCACAGATTGGACCCTGGCGGCGCAGGGATTCCGTTTTCACTGGAAAGCGCGAATCACACAGCGTGTGGAAGCTCAGCAGCTTCATTGGGAATCGGTTGGAGGCCTTCCGACCAAAGGAGGGGTCCGCTTCTATGTCGAACAACCTGATCGCACAGCGGTGAAGCTCACGGTGACCTACGAGCTCCCAGGGGTCTTGGCACCGTTGATGGAACCGACCATCCTTGGAGGGATTGTGACGAAAGAACTGCAGGCCAACCTTGATCGCTTCCGAGACTTGGTGGAACAGGGCGGAGCCGCTCACGCCTGAATTGCTGTGCCCTGTTCGCCGGTACTCCCCGTGTTGAAGCGTTGCCTTCCCCTTGTGCTAGTGGGGCTTTCAGCTTGTGGTCGTGCGACTGCGCCTGATCTCTCCCAGTCCCCGTCCCCTGCTGCAGCTCCGGTTGTGGCAGTCGACGTGCCACCTGAAGTATCCCCTGGCTTGGAATCAGCATCAGGATTGACCCCTCTCCCTAGTCGGGACCAGGTTCTGGCATCCGTGCCGGAAGGGCGATCGGATCCCTTTGCACCTGTGCTGCCGCATGCAGGGGTGTTGGAATCGAGCCAAGCCAGCATGAGTTCCACTGACGCTGATGCAACCTCCGCACCGGATGTGAGGGTTCAGGGCGTGTTGCAAGTGGGTGGTGAGCTCCGCGCTCTGGTTCAAACAGCCTCGGGTGCTGGGACGGTGTGTATTGGACCGCGTGGCCGTTGCCCGGGGGATGCAGCAGCTCTTCTGCCCTCGGGTTGGAGTGTTCAAGGCATTGATCTACGCCGAGGATGTCTCGAGGTGATGGTCTCGGGTCAGGCTCAGCGTCGCTGTATGGCTTGAACGCACGCCTCGACCAGCCCATCGAGGTCATGGGGGGAGGCTTCTGCGTCGACACGACCCAGCAGCTCCATGCAGCGCTGGCTGGTCTGGGGACCGATTGACACCACGGCAGGATTTTGAAACACCAAGGCCATCCGTTGGTCACCGATGGCCTTGGTCAGGAGAGCAACGGTGTGGCTCACGGTTTTCCCACTACTGAAACTGATGGCATCCACCTCCCTGGCTTCGAGGGCTTGGAGTGTCTCGCTTGGAATCGTGTCAGGGCAGCGCGATTCATAGGCCGCGACTTCCACCACTCTTGAGCCGGCATCGCCGAAGGCCTCCGCGAGCAGCGTTCGCCCGCCGCTCTGAACCCTTGGCAAGAGGATGCGCAGCCCCCAACCCGACACGGGGAAATGCTCGATCAGGCTGTCGGCCACGAACGTGGGTGGGACGAAGTCGGCAGGAACGCCGAGGTCTTCCAGGCGCTGGGCTGTCTTGCGACCTACGGCTGCGATCTTGAGGTTCTCAGGGCGTCTGGCTAAACACCGACCTGTCATCTGGAGCCGTGCTTCCACTGCATCCACGCCATTGGCGCTGGACAGGATCATCCAGTGAAAGTTTTCCAGATCGGCGAGTGCATCGTCGAGGGGGGCCCAGGTGTCTGGAGGTCCGATCTCTAGGGCTGGCAGCTCAAGAACCCTGGCGCCAAGAGATTCCAGCATCCGCCGTCCCTCACTTTGCTGCTCCTGGGCACGCGTGATCACCACCGTGCTTCCCTGCAGTGGCTGATGTTGCACGGAAGTCATGCGCCTGGAGTGTCGTCCAGTTTCACCAGGCCACTGACCTGCGCCTTCAGGGCTGCAGCTTCCTGCTGGCGCTGCTGCGCATTCAGAACGGCAATGGCTTGACTAAATCCGGATCGAGCACCGTCGATATCTCCACCCATCAGACGGGCCACGGCCAGGTTCTGATGGCTTTCAGCATGGGAAGGGTCAAGGTTGATCGAATGCTCGTAGGCCTTGATCGCGGCCAACAGATCGCCGCGATGCCGTTCCATCAAGCCAAGGTTGTACCAGGCCAGTGCGACTTCGGGAGCGCGCTGGCAGGCGGTGGTCGTGAGCTGGATGGCTTCCTCCAGTTCGTTCTGCTGCATCAGCAGGGCTGCCAGATTCAAGCGGGCACCAAGGCTGAGCCGCGTGTCCAAAGGCAAGTCCAAAGCCTCTCGGTAACAGCCCACGGCGGCATCGCGGTCGTCGGCTGCCAAGGCGATGCCCAGGTTGAGGAGCAGTTCATAGCGCTCGGCAATGAAGGCCTCGCCTCCTGGCAGCGTCTTCAAGCCTTGGCGCAGCAGCGTGATGCCTCGATCGCGATTCCCTTCACTCACTTCTAAGGCGCCGAGTTTGGCGGAGGCATAGGGATCACTGGGTTGGTCCTCCAGCCACCGTTCCATCGATTGACGCAGACGCTCAGCCTTGTCGGTGCCCGAGAGGAGCTCGGGGCGATAGCCGTCATGGAGGAGTGCCGGTTCGGCGCAATTGGCAATGCGCCACTGGGGCTCGTCGCTCATCAGAGCTACGACGCTCTCATCGATCATGGAGTGATAAGGCCTGCTCCATTGAATGCGGGGATGTCTTCGGAACAGGCGGCTCACATTGGAGTAAGGCGCCATCGCCGCACCCAGCTCATGCCTGAGCAGATTGATCACCAGCACATCCGGCTGGGCCATCAGGGCTTTCAACTTGGGAATCGCTTCTGTGCGGAGCTGCTCGTCGGCATCGAGCACCAGCACCCAATCCCCCTTCACATGTTCCAGTGCTGCATTCCGTGCGGGTGCAAAGTCACCCGGCCATGTCAGGTGCTCCACGCGGGCTCCGCAGGCTTGCGCCAATGCCACCGTCTCGTCCGTGGACCCGGTGTCGACGACGACCATCTCATCGACAAAGTCCTGCACGGAGCGCAGGCAGGCCTCGATCCGCGTCGCTTCATCGCGCACGATCATCGAGAGGCTGAGCATGGCGGCCCTGAACACTGGCGCTGAGATTAAGGGGATATTCCTCCCGTCGTTCTGCCACAGACTCGTCGTGCGGCGTTCAGTCGGTGAAGTCCCTGATTCCAGTCTGTGCAGGTGTCGTGCCCATCATCTTAGTGAGCAGGCATTCCTGAGCTTCGGGCATTTGCCCGGGGCTATAACCAGCGGGTGTGGACGCTGGTAAAAGGCTTCGCAGTGCATCCCAGCGGTAGGGACACCCGTAAACGATCAGTCCTGCCAGGCGTTCATGCCGGAGGAGTTGCTCAATGGCTTCCGCCCAAGGCTCGCTGCGTTCCTGAGCGCCCCGGAAGGGATTGCCGCGCAGGAACAACTGCAGAAAGACCACGCCATCTCCCAGTGCCACCAGGTCCAGGGGTTCGTTTGGATCACCGTGATCTGCCCATGGCGACAGTCCCTTGTCGTGGCAGATCCGAGTTTCGTAGCCAAGGCTCTCCGGCGCTGTGACCGCTGCTGAATCAGCCCGCAGCACCGGGCAGGGCAGCACGCCATCCACCCGGATGAGGTTCATGCCTGCCTGCTGTGCTGTGGGTGAAAGTGAAGGACCTTGGGTTTCCAGGGAGCGTTCCACCAACTCCATTGCCAAGGCATGGTCGGCTTCGGTTTCGATTGCATGGCCAGGCGTTCCAGGCTCCAGCTTTGAACAGCTCTTGAGAGCCTCCTGACGCCTCTGCATCGATTCGTGCAGGCGTGATTCGGGAATCCTTCCGCTGTCGAGGGCGGCACAGATGGCATCGATCGCCGCATGGGCATCCGCAGGCATCAGGATCAGATCGGAACCTGCTTCAAAGGCCTGCACCGCCGCTTCTCCAGGTCCCACATGTCGGCTGATGGCTTCCATGACTAAGGCATCGGTCACCACAAGCCCCTGGAAGCCCAGGTCCTGCCGCAACAGATCGGTCAGGACTGGCTTGGAGAGCGTGGCAGGTTGTTGGTCATCCAAGGACGGCACCAGCAGATGGGCCGTCATCACGGAGGCGACCTCAGCGGCGATCAGTCGTTGAAAGGGAATCAGCTCCAGCTGTTTCAAGCGCTCGCGGGAGTGGCAGATCACCGGCAGCTCCAGATGGGAGTCCTGTGCGGTGTCACCGTGTCCGGGGAAATGTTTTGCACATCCCAGAACCCCGCTGCTGCGCAGGCCCCGTTGAAACGCCTCCGCTAGATCGGCGACCCCGTGTGCGTTCTGCCCCCAGGCCCGCACATTGATCACAGGGTTGGCCGGGTTGCTGTTGACGTCGCAGACCGGGCCCAGTACCCAGTTCAGCCCGCAGCGTTTGGCCTGCTCTCCCGTGATGCGTCCATAGCGTTCGGCCAAAGCCACGGCTTTGTCGGGCTCTTTCGTCTGCAGCCGTCCCAGCGCCATGGGCGGCACAAGCCATGAAGCGCCTTCAAACCGCTGGCCCACGCCTTCCTCGACATCGGCGCACAGCAGCAGGTCGGAGTGACCAGCCCAGTGGCGCAAACTTCGGCAACGCTGCTGGAGATCCGTGGCGCTTCCCCCCAGGAGGATCACTCCCCCCACACCAGCTTCCAGCAGCTCTTGCAGGGCAGCGTTGTTGAGTTCCCAGCGGGGGTAGCGCCGTTGCCTGTCACTCGCATGGCCACTGGCTCGAACCACCAGCAGCTGGGCGACAGCCCGGCGGCGTTCAGCTGTGTTCATTTCCGGTTTGTCCGGAATTGTCATCACTGCCGACGGGAATCTCTCCTCGGATCTGTCTCTCACGCTCCAGTTCACCGAGAAGGCTCAACACGGAGGTGCCTTTTTCAAGACCACGGTCGAGTTGAAACACCACTTCGGGGGCGCGACGCATCTGTAGTCGACGGCCAAGCTCGCCGCGCAAATAACCACTGGCGGCCTCAAGTCCGTCCATCACTTGGCTGCGGGCTTCTCCATCAGCCAAAACACTGACGAAGATCTTGCAGTGCTGAAGGTCGCCGCTCACCTCCACGTTGGTGATGCTCACCATGCCCTGGTGCACCCGCTCGTCCCGGATGCCGTTAATCAGCAGTTCGCTGGTCTCCCGACGGATCAGGGCGGCCACGCGTTCAACCCGACGTCCGGGGGCCATTTCAGAGTTGTGGTGCTGAAGACACCATGGCACGCAGCACGAAACTCACGCTGAGGAAGCCGCTGATCAGCGCCCCGATCAAAGCGACGGCAGTGATCGGATTGCTGCGTCGTCGTGCCAGCGGCTCTGCGACGGAAGTGATGACACCGAGGCCAAAGGTGATCAGATAGCGCGGGTATCGCGTCACGTTGAGGAAAAAATCGCGCATGGCGATGGCGAGAGGCAGGACTTGATGGCTACTCTGCCGGCTCTTGACCCGGCGTGGACATGCTGGAGCTTCATCAGTTCCGTCATTCGGCTTTCTGTCTGAAGGTGCGGATGGCGCTGCAGTCCAAAGGACTCAGTTTTAGAGAGGTGGAGGTCACTCCCGGCATCGGTCAGATCGCGGTGTTCAGGTTGTCGGGGCAACGTCAGGTGCCTGTGTTGGTGGACGGTGATCATGTGGTGGCCGATTCCAGTGCCATTTGCCGTTATCTCGAGACGCTTGAGCCAGTGCCTGCTCTGATTCCTGATGAGCCCCGTCTGCGTGCCCAGGTGGAACTGATGGAGGACTGGGCTGATACGACCCTGGCAGCAGCAGCTCGTGCAGCCTTGTTGCAGGCCGCAGTGGATGACCCACTGCTTCGAGATGCGCTGCTTCCAGACGATGTGCCGTCACCTGTTCGTCAGGTGATGTCAGGGCTGCCCGGTGGTTGGCTAAGTGGTGTTGGCGATTTGCTCGGTCAGGAGCAGCGGGCCTCCATGCTCAGCAGCCTTTGCACCATGGCTGATGCCATCGATGCCGCTGGAGTACTGGTGGGCGATGCTTTGAGCCTCGCTGATCTGTCGGTGGCGGCGCAGTTGTCGCTTCTGCGTTTCCCATCATCTGCAGGCTCTGCGCTGGCTGGCCGCGGCGTTCCTGGGATCAGCGATCACCCGAGACTGCAGTCGTTGTTCCACTGGCGAGATCAGCTGGAGGAGCGCTTACTCCAGCAGGATCCAGCGACAACGGTGTGAGGGTGAGCTGAAATCGGCTGCTGCGCCCCTCAAGCGTTGAATCGCTCTCAAGGCCTGGACCCGCATGGCTGACCTGGCGTTGATCGGCGCAAATCGCAGCACCACACCGTTCATAGCGGGTGAGCGTTTCGATGCGGCTGATCCGAGGCGCTGCGGGGCCGTGAAGCACCTGCAGTGCCAGCTCATCGCTGAAGAAGACTGCACCCTCTCTGGGGTTGCTTTCTCTGCGACCGATCACGGTCGTCTCCAGCATCAGATCTCCCTTCAGCCGGGCCAGCTGACGGTTCACCTGATCAGGATCCTGTTCAACGCTGAGCAACTGAGTGCCTAGCAGTGCTTCACCAACGGAATGGGCATTGAACACCCGGTCGCCCACCAGATCACCACGTTGGTTGAGCCGGAAGCGGGCGTGATGGCTCAGCGGCTCATCTCCACTTTGGGGATGACCTCGGTCATCGAGCTGTTCGCTTCGCACTTTCCAGGTGCCGTCAAACCATTTGGGATAGATCAGATCCTGGCGGCCACGGGGTCTCGGCAACGGAGCCGGCAAAGTCCATTCGGGCCAGTCGCTGAATCGTTGCTCCAGAAACACCTGGTCGCGATCGTCGGCGGCTGCGGAGTCGACGTGCGCAAGCTGCAGCACCATGGTGAGTAACAGTGCCAACAGCGGTTTCACCATGTCTGATCCTCTGATCCGATCGCTTGATCACTACGTGGTGCTGGTGCCCGGAGAACCGGAACAGCTTCTCAGTGCAGTCGACACCCTGGCATGGCTGGCGCAGCGTCTGCGCGGACTGGACCCTTGGCCGGCGGATCTGAAGGCGTGCGCGAGTCCGGAGCAGGCGGCCTCCCGTCTTCTCGACACAGCCTGTGAACTGGAGGTCTCGCCAGGTTTTTCCCTGCAGTGGTACGCGGTCCGACTGGAACCGCCGAGCGCTTGAGCTTCATTCCGGCCGTTGTTTGGGCGGGTCTTTGATCAGGTTTGGCAGCAGCTGCAGGATGCCATCAGCCACGACGTCCGGTGTTTCTTCCTCGATCACCACGGTTAGATCGGCTTCGCCGTACTGCGGACGTCTCGCGTTGAGAATCCTGTCGAGAGCCTGAGCGGGATCGGCTTCTTGGAGCAGTGGTCGTGGGGTGCTGTCAGCTTCAAGCCGCTTCAGCAGTTGCTCGCGTTCCACATCAAGCCAGATCACGATGCCTTGATGCATGACCCCCCTGTTTTCCGAGCGGGTGACCACGCCGCCTCCCGTTGCCACCACCAGAGAGTGATGTTCGCTGATGGCGCTCAGAACCTGGGTCTCCAGTTTTCGGAACCCCGCTTCCCCATCCCGCTGAAAGATCTCAGGAATGGAGCAACCCGCCAGCTGCGCAATCACCGAATCCGAGTCCACAAAGCCATATCCGAGCTTTTCCGCCAGGGGCCTGCCCGTGCTGCTTTTCCCGCTTCCCATCATTCCCACGAGATAAAGGATTCTTCCCCCCAGGCGTTGTCGCAGGGTTGGAATGATCTCGGCCATGACTCGAATTCGCCGTTAGCTCATTAGGATGCCTTCTGGCCGAACCGTCACATGACTGAAACGAAGTCGACTGCACGGCATGGCCGTGGCCGCGGTTGTGTCATCACACGTCGGGCTTGCTTCAGTGCCAGCCACCGTTATTGGCTGCCGGAACTCTCCGCTGACGACAATGCTGCACAGTTCGGCCCCTGTGCTCTGGCACCAGGACATGGTCATAACTACGAATTGATCGTGTCCATGGCCGGAGGCCTCGATGAAGACGGCATGGTGCTCAACCTCTCTGAGGTCAAGCACGCCATCCGCAATGAGGTCACTGGACAACTGGACTTCCGTTTCTTGAACGAGGCATGGCCCGAGTTCGACGTATCCCGTCCAGATGGATGCCTTCCCACCACCGAAGCACTGGTCCGTCAGATCTGGATGCGGTTGAGTCCGCATCTGCCGATCACGGCCCTACGCCTTTACGAACAACCGGGCCTCTGGGCCGACTACCTCGGACATCCCATGGACGCCTTTCTCACCATCCGCACCCATTTCGCAGCTGCTCACCGACTGGCGCGCCCGGAGTTGAGCCAGGAAGAGAACGAGCGCATCTACGGCAAATGTGCCCGCCCGCACGGTCATGGCCACAACTACCTGGTGGATGTGACAGTCCGTGGAGCTATTGACCCTCGCACCGGAATGGTCTGCGACCTTTCGGCGCTGCAGCGTCTGGTCGATGACCTCGTGGTGGAGCCTTTCGATCACACCTTTTTGAATAAAGATGTTCCCTTCTTTGAGGAGTGCGTCCCCACCGCTGAGAACATCGCTCTTCACATCGCCGATCGTCTGTCGGCTCCCATCAAGGCCATCGGTGCTCATCTGCACAAGATCCGTCTACAGGAGAGTCCCAACAATGCGGCAGAGGTGTACGCCGAAACACCGCTGTTGGAGATGACGCCAGCGTCGCTTGAAGCGGTGGCTCCGGTCTGATCAGGACCTTGCCAGCTGAGCCCATCACCGTTCGCCTCGTGCTGGCGATCAGTCTTGATGGGCGCCTAGCACCACCATCCGGTGGTGCGGCCCAGCTGGGCGGATCTGGCGATCGACGTGTTTTGGAAGAGGCCCTGGCCTGGAGTGATGCTGTCTTGGTCGGTGCCGGCACCTTGCGTGCCCATCGCTGCAGTTGTTTGATCCGTGCGACCGATCTTCTGCAGCAACGCATCACGGCGACCCGTTGCCCTCAGCCGGTGGCTGTGGTGGTCAGTCGCACGGGAGAGTTCCCTCTGGAGTGGCCGTTCTTTCAGCAACCCTTTGAACGGCATTTGCTGACACCCATGGGGCTGGTCACACCCGGTTTTCAGGCGGGCCATCGCTTGACCCCCTCTTGGCAAGACACCTTGAACCGTTTGGGCGCCCAAGGCTGGACCCAGTTGCTGCTGCTGGGAGGGTCCCAACTGTGTCAATCCCTCTTGGCGCAGGACGTGGTCGATGAACTTCAGTTGACCCTTTGCCCCCGTGTGCTCGGAGGGCCCTTCAGCTGGCTGCCAGCCAACGGCTCTTTGCTGCCAGATTCTTTGATGGAAGCAGGAGCCTGGCATCTGCATGAACTGCGAGATCTGGGTGCAAACGAAGTGTTGGTGCACTACCGCCGCAATCGGTTGACGCGTTCCTAAACCGGGATGGGCCAGTGATCGGTAGGGCTATTCCGCGGCCTGGCGCACCCATGTTTCAGAGGCTCACTCCCTGTCGATCGCCCGCGCCGCCAGGCTTCAGCATTGATCCGTCAGTGGTTGTCGACGGTGGGCTGCAGCAGCTGCAGAAACGGTTTCAGCACTCCCGCCTGGGTGCGCAGGTTGGTGCTGTGGAGTGTCCCAAACACGACGAGCAGCACTATGGGAAGACGTCCAGTAGGACGATGACGACAGAGTTAATCGTCCAAGACGACATCCTTGGTCTGATAGCTCGGTCCTTGCCATCGCCGCTCGTTTCAAAGTTGCTGGTTAGGGTCGAGCCTGAGTCGTTGACCCTGGCCCCGGATGGCATCGCTTACGGCTCGTTGGCATCGCAGCATCCGTGAGATCCCGCGGCAGCAGTGGGACAACTTGCTGGATGAACACGTCAGTCCCTTTTACCGATGGAGCTGGCTAGCGGCGCTTGAACATTCCGGAAGTGTGGCGCCGGATCAGGGCTGGCAGCCTCTCCACCTTTCGGTGTGGAGAGAGGAGCAACTTGTTGCGTTTGCCCCTCTCTATCTCAAGGGCCACAGTTACGGCGAATTTGTTTTTGATCAGTCGTTCGCGCGTCTGGCTGGCGATCTTGGCCTTCGCTATTACCCCAAGCTGATCGGCATGAGCCCTGTCAGTCCAATCCAGGGGTACCGCTTTCATCTCCACCCACAGGAGGATCCCCAGGAGCTCACGGCCGTGATGCTTCGCCTGATCGATGAGTTTGCTGCCCGGAACGAGATCCTCAGTTGCAATTTTCTCTATGTGGATCCCACCTGGAAGCCACTCGCTGAGGCGGCTGGCTGTGCGGCTTGGGTGAACCAGCAGAGCCTATGGACCGCTGATGGACAGACTGATTTCAGCGATTATCTCGCTGGTTTTAACGCCAATCAGCGGCGCAACATCAAGCGAGAGCGCAAAGCTGTGCACAAGGCTGGGCTCAGCGTGACTCCCATTACTGGTGAGGCTCTCACTCCGGCCTTGCTATCGCGCATGCATGGTTTCTACGAACAGCATTGTTCGCGTTGGGGGGTCTGGGGAAGCAAATATCTACAGGCCTCGTTTTTCGATCAATTGATCGAGCCTGCTCTCGCTCACCATGTCGTGCTGTTTAGTGCCCATCGAGGTGACCCCTTTGACCCCGTAGCCATGTCGCTCTGCGTGCAGGATGCGCGACATCTCTGGGGGCGCTACTGGGGAAGCGACGAGGAGATTGACTGTCTTCATTTCGAGGTCTGTTATTACTCCCCCATCGAGTGGGCTCTGCAGCAAGGGCTCATGAGCTTCGATCCTGGGGCCGGTGGCAGCCACAAACGCCGCCGTGGTTTTGTGGCCAGACCCCACACCAGCCTGCATCGCTGGTACGAACCACGCATGGAGGCTCTCATTCGCTCCTGGTTGCCTCGGGCCAACGGCCTGATGCAGGAGGAGATCGAGGCGATCAACGCTGAGCTCCCCTTCCGATCCGATCCCCCAGCGTTGGGGCTTTGAGACTTCGATTTGTAGGGTGATTGGATGAAAACCGTCCCTTCATCGCTTGACGACCAGCTGTCGCAACGCTTTATCGACCTCGATCCCTGCGGTTATTTCCTGATCAAGGTGGATGCTGATGCCGCTGAACTGGTGGTCGAGCATTACAGCAATGATGTGGACGACAAAGGTCGAGCGACAGATCCGGAGACTGGTGAAGTGCTGGCCTGCCGCGGTGGTGGCCCGAGACAAGCCAGCCGCAGCTTTCGCGGCCGCACGGCCAAGGAGCTCGGGATTGCTCTCACCGAAGGTGATGGGCCCCATCCCCTCAGTCGCCTTGACCATGCCCTTTATCTGGGGCGAGAGCTGCAGAAGGCCGAGGGTTGCCTGAACAACGGCAAACCCTACGTGCAGGACTGAGGCGAAACTCAGGCCGGTTGCAATTCCCTGGGTGCGCTGGGCTCCTCAGGCGGAAGGGATTCCAGTTGTTCGCGGATTTCTTGCTGAACGATCGCGCGGTACTCGAGGAAATGCTCGTTGTGAGCCAGCACCACCAGGAATTGCTCAAGCATGGCCGGGTTGCGCCGGGCCATGCTCAGCATGTAGCGCCAGAAGCGGCTGCGGGTGCTGCGTTTCATTCCCTGGCGCCACACCACGATGGAGAGAGCTCGGATGTCGGTCCAGGTGGGTAGGGATGCGCTCCCTTTCCAACGCGGGGCTCCCATTTTCAAATAGTAGGAATACACCCGATCCATGTAGGCATTGGGTTCATAGAGCTCACAGAACGCCTCCACGTATTCGTTGGCAATGTCGCGGATCGGTCGCGTCGGCTTGAAGTTCAACAGGTTGGTCTGATTAACGCCTTTGGCGGCGTCCTTGTCTTGAATCAGTCGGCCCTCTTTCTCAAGACGATGCCAAAGCGCTGTATTGGGAAGCGCTTGCAGCATTCCCATCATCGCGGCGGGGATGCCAGTGCGTGTGACGAACTCGACGATGCGACGGCCTGCGCCCTCTTTTTCACCGTCGAAACCGATGATGAATCCAGCCATCACACGGATACCGTTGGCGGTGATCCGGTCGACCGCCGCATCCAGTGGGTTGCGGGTGTTTTGAATTTTGCGTGAGGTTTCCAGGCTGGCTTCATCCGGTGTTTCGATGCCAAGAAACACACTTTCGAAGCGTGCTTCGTGCATCATCCGCATCATTTCATCGTCGTCAGCAAGGTCGACGGATGCCTCGGTGGCGAAGCTGAAGGGGTAACCCCGCTCCTCTTGCCAGGTTTTGATCTGCGGAAGCAGCAGCTTGGCGTTGCGCTTGTTGCCGATGAAGTTGTCGTCCACCAAAAAGATGGAGCGTCTCCATCCCAGGTCGTGGAGGTACTGCAGCTCGGCGATCAGCTGTTCGGGATGTTTGGTGCGTGGCTTGCGTCCGTAGAGAACGATGATGTCGCAGAACTCGCAGTTGAAAGGACAGCCCCGTGAAAACTGCACGCTCATTGAGTCGTAGGCATCCAGTTCAAGCAAATCGAAGCGTGGAATCGGGGTTGCGGTGACATCGGGTTTGTCACCTTCGGCGCTGAAGCGTCCACTGGTGTCACCACGCTGGATGGCTTCGACGAATTGAGGAAGAGTGATCTCGCCTTCGTCCAGCACTTTGAAGTCGGCTTGGGCGATTTCAGGGGCATCAGGGGTGGAACTGGCGTAAGGGCCACCCACGGCCACCGGCAAGCCCCGCTGCTTGGCTTCAGCAATTTGCGCCTGCATGTCGTCCTTCTGAACGATCATTCCGGAAATCACCACCAGTTCCGCCCAATCCCACTCGGCCTCGGTGATCTCACGGACATTGCGGTCGACCAGCTTCATGTCCCATTCCTGAGGAAGCAGTGCCGCCACAGTGACGAGACCTAAAGGAGGAAGCAGAACCTTGCGGTTCACCAGCTCCAGAATTTTTTCGTAGCTCCAGAAGGTTTTCGGGAACAGGGGATAGATGAAAAGGGTGCGCATGATCCGTGGCGTGGAGGTGAGTGTCTGTTGCCTGCGGTCGACCCTTGGGAGAGAACCGTCCGATCCCATTTGATTTCGTTGTGCGGAATCTTAAAGCGGATCTGGCTATCTGAGCTTCGGTTTCTGATCTAATGGTTGCAGCCATTTGTGACAGCCATGGGCGTCGTCATCTATCTGGGTCTTGTCGGTGCCGGCCTTGTCACCGCTGCCGTCATCAGTTTTGTGTTGCGCTGCATCAAGCTGATCTGACCTCGGTCAGCATCGTCCCGCCACGACGCCAGATTTCCCACAACGCCAAGACAACTCCGATCCCTCCTGTGATGGCAAAGGTCGTTGGTAGTCCGAGGGAGATTGTCAGCTGTGCTGCGATGAGACCGCTCAAACCGCCGCCACCCAGGAAGGCAATCTGGCTTAAGCCAGCCATCCTTCCTCGCAAAATCTGAGGCGCACCCACCTGCGTGATGAGGTTGCTGCTGCTCAGTAACCCAGCGGTGCCGGCTCCGATCAGCAACGTCATGGCCAGCACGAAGATCGTGCTGCCACCGCGCGCCATGCCCAGCTGTGCCAAAGCTGTGATGAGACCGAAGCCTGCCAGCGTCAATGAGGGTCTGCTGCAGAAGCGATGGCTGTTTCGCTGCAGCACAATCCCTCCCGCAATGCTCCCCAGCGCCAGAACACTGGTGAACAGGGCCAAGTCCATCGGGGCGGTTCCCAGTTCTCGCGCCGCGATCAAGGGTCCGAGTCCAGGATGAAAAAAGCCCACGACGCACATCAGAGCTGTGAACGTCAGCACGTTGCGCAGGGTGCTTCCACAATCTCGCCAGGCCACACTCAGGGAGGCTGTCTTGCCGGGCGTGCTCCGCTGCTCCAGCTCCAGCCGTGGTTTCAGCAGCCAGATCACACTGGCGATAGGCAAAAGATACGTGGCGGCATCCAGTGTGAGTGCCTGAGCTGGTCCCGTGAGGGTGACCAACCAGCCGCCTAGAAGGGGTCCCACCAGCTTGCCCACGTTGAACACCACGGAGAAGCTCGTCAGATAGGGCGCCAGCTGGCGGGTGTCATCAACGAGCAGCGCGCAGTATTTGTTTCTGGCCGTGAGTTCGTAAGCGCCCGCGACGCCCGCCAGCAGTGTGCTGGCTAACAGCATCAGCACCTGGGTCTGACCCTCCAGCATGGGGATCGCTAGAGCGGCCAGAAGACCGGCCCCGAGCAGCGCCCATTGCGCCTGAATCAGCACGCGTTCACATCCCACGCGATCCGTGCGAACGCCTGCCGGCCCACTCACCAGCATCGTGGGAAGTGACAGCGCAGCAAAATGCAGCGCCAGCACCATCGGATCTGCCGTTTGTTCCATCAGGATCCAGCCTTTGGCAGTGAGCCCCGCAAAGGATCCTGCGGTGCTCATGCCAGAAGCGATCAAAAAGAGGATGCGTTGACCGTTGTGCGATCCAGATCCGCTCACGAAGTCGTCCGGGCTGAAGCAACCATTTCAGTTGCACCGACGATCTCGCCGGTTAGGTCATAGATATCAGCGCCGGTGATTCGCACCGGGACCATGGTTCCCGGTGCGGCTTGAAGACCATCTGCCCGCGGTTGCACCTGCACTTCGCCATCCACCTCGGGAGCAAAGCGAGCGCATCGGCCGATCATGGCTCCGGTGCTGGGGTTGTGCTGTTCGATCAACACATCCACGGTGCGTCCGACCCAGCGGCTGTTGGCTTCTGCAGAGATTGGTTGCTGGAGGGTCATCAAGCGATCCTTGCGGGCGATGGCAATCTCTGCTGGGACCGGATTCGGAAGCGTGGCCGCGGCAGTTCCTTCCTCTAAGGAATAAGTGAACACTCCCACGTGGTCGAAGCGCTGGCGCTCCAGGAATCCCGCCAGATGTTCGAACTGTTCTTCGGTTTCACCGGGGAACCCCACGATCAGAGTGGTCCGGAGCACGGCATCGGGAAGTTGTTCCCGCAGCTGATCCATCAGTCGTTCATTCACATCCGCCTGCCAGGGGCGATTCATCGCTCGCAGAACCTGGGGGTGGCTGTGCTGAAGGGGCAAATCGAGATAGGGCAGCACGTTCGGCACGTCTCGATACGCCGCGATTACATCAGGTGTGAGGCCCGTTGGGTAGGCGTAGTGCACGCGTATCCAGGGGATCTCAACCTCTCCCAGGGCTCGTAGCAGATCTGCCAGCCGTGGTCGTCCGTAGAGGTCGAGGCCGTAATTGGTGGTGATCTGGCTGATTAGCACCAGCTCTTGCACCCCCTGCTCAGCCAGTTGATGGGCTTCCGCCACGATGGACTCGATCGTGCGCGATCGCTGATCGCCACGCAGGTGGGGAATGATGCAGAACGCGCAGCGGTAATCGCAGCCTTCGGCCACTTTCAGATAAGCCACCGCTTCTCCTGTCGTTCGGTACCGCGGCAGGTTCTCATCGCCCACAAACGTTGGCGTCTGGCTGACTCGGTTGACCCGTTCACCTGCTTCGACGCGCTGCAACACCTCCACGATGTGTTGGTAATCCCCGGTGCCGACAATCGCTTTGGCTTCGGGCAGTGAGTCGAGCAGCTCCTCTTGAAAATGCTGAGCCAGGCACCCGGCAATGATCAGTTCCTTGCCCTGCTCGGCCAGGCCGACCAGCGTGCGAACCGATTCTTCGCGGGCGTCCTGGATGAAGCTGCAAGTGTTGACCACCACGACATTGGCGTCGCTTTCATCGCTGCTCACGCCATAACCGGCTTGCGATAGAAGGCCGAGCATGTGCTCGGTATCAACACGGTTCTTCTCGCAGCCCAAATGGGCAAATGCCACCGTGGGCTTTGTGCAAATTCCGTCGCGGCCTGGGGGCTGGTCCGGGGACATGGGCACGACGGATCAATCAATCAACATAAATCTCGCGCTGACGCCTGCCAGAATTCGAAGGCAAAGTGCAGTGCACATGGGCACCACCCGACTCACCAGCCGCCGTCGTCAGGATCAAGGTTTCAAATGGGCGCGCATCGCCATGGCGGTCCTGGCAACCGTCGGCGTGATCGACACAGGGTCGATCACGCTGAAGCGCTGGGGGGTGATCGGCGATCTCACCTGTCCGCTGGGGGCTGATGGGTGCGACAAGGTGCTCAACAGTGCTTGGGGCACGCTGCTCCAAACCGAGACCTTCAGCATTCCGCTGTCCTTTGTTGGGCTGGTCGCTTACCTGGCGGTGGTGGTGATGGCGCTGGTGCCTCTGTTGCCAGGGTTGGCGGAGAACCGAGGGGATTTATCGCGTCGCACCTGGTGGGGACTGCTCACCGTCTCTCTCGGCATGGCCGTCTTCAGCCTCGTGTTGGTGGGGCTGATGGTCTTCAAGATCCAGGCGTTTTGTTTCTTCTGCGCTCTCTCTGCGGCGCTGTCGGTGCTGCTGATGGTTCTTGCGGTGATCGGTGGAGGTTGGGACGATTTCGGGCAGGTGGTGTTCCGCGGCATTCTCTGGGCGCTGGCTGTGCTCATCGGCAGCCTGATCTGGTCGTCAGTTGTGGATCCAGATCGTCCCGATGCCGCACTGACCGGACCTGGTGCGCCGCCGTTGGTCACCACCGAAAGCACCCCTGCCAAGGTGGCGCTTGCTGAGCACCTCACAGCGACCGGAGCGGTGATGTACAGCGCTTATTGGTGTCCGCACTGCCATGAGCAGAAGGAGGATTTCGGTGAAGAAGCGGCCAAGAAACTCACCATCATTGAGTGCGCTGCAGACGGCCAGAACAACCAGCGAGCGCTTTGCGAAAGCAAAAATATTGAGGGTTATCCCACTTGGGAGATCAACGGCAGGCTTGATTCTGGTGTGAAACCCTTGAAGACACTGGCCAGGATGTCGGGATTCAAGGGTGATACCAATTTCTGAGCCTCAAGCTTCGCCGCGTTATTCACTGACCTGGCGCGTGTGAATCGGCATCCCTCTCACCTGACGGCTGTGTCGGCGCCACTGGGGAAGAGGGGCAGGAGCATCACTGCGGTAGTGCCCCCCTCGGCTTTCGGTTCGGAACAGGCAGGCCTTGAGCAACAGGATGCTGGTGCGTTGGCGATGCAGAAGATCCAGCAATAGATTGAGTTCCTGGCGACTTGGTTCTTCCAGTTGGAGCGGCTGGTCCTGAGGTTGTGCCTTGACCAGCTGCAGCAGTTGTTCTTGTTGCATTTGCAAACTCGCCTGATCGGTGGTTTGCAACAGGCGCCGCATCCCATTGACGGAACGATCCACGCCGGCCACATCCCAGCACTGTTTGCTGAGCCGTTCGATCTCTCGCATTAAGTGACCGATGCTGGCCTCGCTACGGGCACGGTCCGCGGTGATCTGACTTCCACCTTGAGAAGGATTCCAGTGGCTTCGGTCGGTTTCGCTTGCTAGGGGAAGGTCGATCTCGCCAAGCTGTCGGGCAAAGACGAGGCATTCCATCAGCGAGTTACTGGCCAGTCGGTTGGCACCATGCAGACCGGTGCAGGCCACTTCGCCAACGGCATAGAGACCCGGCAGTGATGTGGCGGCCCTCAGGTCCGTGGCGACTCCCCCCATCCAGTAGTGGGCTGCTGGTGCCACGGGAATTGGTTGCTCCAGGGGATTCAGGTTGTGTTGTCGACAGCGTTCGAGAATAGTCGGGAATCGGCGCTCGGCCTGTTCACGGGGGATCCCTGACCAGTCCAGTCCGATGTGGTCCGTGTGTTGCTCCCGCATGCACTTGAGCAGGGCGCGGCTGACTTGATCGCGTGGAGCCAGATCGGCTCCGTGCAGATCGGCAACAGGGCTCTGCCCTGAGGCATCCACCAGGCGAGCTCCCTCCCCACGAACGGCTTCTGAGATCAAAAAGCAAGGCGCATCCGGGAGTTTGAGAGCTGTGGGATGGAACTGCACAAACTCCAGATCCTCGATGGCTGCGCCAGCGCTCCAGGCCAGTGCCACACCCTCGCCTGCCGCCTGAGCCGGATTGGTGGTGTTGGTGTAGAGATGGCCTCCGCCACCGGTCGCCAGGACCACGGCTCTTGAGCGGATCCACTGCAGCCTGGAACCATCCACCACCTGAACGCCGCAGCATCGCCCGTGTTCGACCCAGAGTTGGCTAACCCGTACGCCACGACGATGCAAAAGACCCGGCCGTTGCTCGGCCCGTTCTCGCAGCACATCGACAAGTGCATGACCGGTGCGATCTTGCACATGCAGCACTCGGTGATGACTGTGGGCCGCTTCCAGTGTGGTGGCGAGGCTGCCATCGCGGTTTCGATCAAACTCCATGCCTAATTGCAGGAGCCGATCCACACATTGCGGTGCCTGATCCACCAACAGACGAACGGAATCCCCGTCGCAGAGTCCTGCGCCGGCATGCATGGTGTCCGCGGCGTGGCTACTGCTGCTGTCGTCAGGTCGTGTGACGGAGGCGATGCCCCCTTGTGCCCAAAGGCTGGAAGATCGACGGCTGGTGTTTCGATTGACGAGCAGAACTCGCAGTCCATCAGGCAGCTCGAGACAGGTCATCAGGCCTGCGGCACCGGCCCCGACCACAACGACATCCCAAGGACCGGCGGGGATCGGTTCCATTCCTTGGCGACGCGCTGTCATGGGTGAATCAAAAAACCGCCGTGGAATCCGGCGGTTTTAACGCAATCCAATGGATGGAGATCGGCTTGTTCAGAAAAAGCTCAGCGGTACTGGCCGTCGTTGATGCGGTCGAAGCCCTCGTTCAGGGCAATCGAAGGAGCTGTGACGGTGAAGTTCTCGCGATACTTTTCAAACAATTCCTTCTGACGGTCTGTCAAATCAAGGGACAGCACGTCTTCGACAGTTTCGTAGGGACCACCCAGCACGATTTTGCCGGCGAGAGTCGGGTACATGCCTGGAAACTGCTGGAAACGACGAACGGATGAATTGTTGAGGTCCACCTTGTCGCCGCGCTCAGCGATCTTGTCGTCGGCCACATTGCGGATCTCTGCGGCCTGAACACTCGCGGGAAGGGCCAGGCTCATCAGCAGGCCTGCCATCACAGCAATGCCGGTGAGCCAGCACAGCAGACGCTTCATGGAAGTCTCCGTCTTTGAGATCGGAACGGGATGGATGCCGACAGGGCCGGCTTGCAAACCTTACAAGTGCCCTCAGCCCCAGCCATGATTCATCGCTGCAGTTTTTGCAGTTCGTTTCAGATCAGTCCACTGAGTTCTGGCCATAACAGGGACAAGGTGAGGAAGAGACCGTCAATCAGCAGGGTCGTCGCCAGCACCGATGCTGCAACGGCCCAACTGCTTGACGAGGGTGATGGCTTCAAACTTCGGACTCGGCAGGCACGCACGAGACGGAAGATCACTAACCCAGCGGCAGTGATGACCAGGAAAGATTCAGGCCGCATCACACGTGTTGCCGCTTCTTGAAGCAGCAAACCCGCCTCAGAGGGTGTGGCCGTGACGACCAGTGGCCAGAGAGGCATCACGTTGGTGAAGGCCATGGCCAGATCTGTGAATCCTGTTCCCATTAGGGAGGCGAGGTAGAACGCACAGCCCAGCCGCCAGCGTGTCTTGAGACCTGTGAGGGCCAGTGGCAATGCAAAGGCTTCCACTGGTAAATGCAGCACGGGGTGGCTGGACAGCCACCCCCAGAACAGACTCCCCGCCAGCCAGCTGCCACTAAAGCCCACGAGCAGCGCGCCAAGTTCCTTCCTCTTCGACGGCGCAAGCCAGGAACTAAGCAAACCTGCGGTCAGCAGCACGAAACCGAAAATTGCAGCGGTGAAGGGCTGGGAACGAACCCAAGGTGCCTGAGCGAACACGGGGAGGACCACCAAGCAGGAGGCCCAGAAAGGAGTCCCGGCGAAACCGAGTGACGTTGCTTGGACCGGCTCAGCCAGGCTCTGGTTGCGCATTAGCCCGCTGAACAACGACTCGCCTCCGTACGGATGTGAAGAAAGAGTCGAAACCTTAGAAGATCTGAGCGGCGATCACGTCGGAGTGTTCCCCGCCACTGGCGTCGGTGACGGGTTGGGCATAGCGTCCCAGCGTTTGAAGTCAGGAACCCAGCGGTGTCGGATTCCGGTCTGCTTGAGGCCATCTGGAGAAACTTCGTGCTCGGGGTGGTGCAGGGACTCACGGAGTTTCTGCCGATCAGCAGCACGGCTCATCTCAAAGTTGTGCCGGTTCTCATCGGCTGGGGGGATCCAGGGGTGTCGGCCACCGCCGTGATCCAGCTGGGCAGCATCGCAGCAGTGATTGGCTATTTCCGTGGCGACCTGCGGTCGGTCTTGCATGGCATCAGCGGTGCGATGCGCCGCGGACAGTGGCGGGAGCCCGATGCCCGCCTCGGCATTGCGATGGTTGTCGGCACCGTGCCGATCTTGATCGCTGGATTGGTCATCAAGCTCCGTTGGCCGGGATATGAAACCTCGCCGTTGCGCAGTGTTCCGGCCATCGCCATCGTGTCGATCGTCATGGCCGTCTTATTGGCCCTAGCCGAAAAGCTCGGTCCTCGAAGCAAGGGTCTTGTTCAGGTTCAGGGGCGTGATGGCCTCGTGGTGGGGCTGGCTCAGGCGCTCGCGTTGATTCCCGGTGTTTCGCGTTCGGGGAGCACATTGACGGCCTCACTGTTTGATAGCTGGAAGCGTCCTGATGCGGCACGCTTTTCGTTCCTTCTGGGCATTCCTGCGATCTCGCTGGCGGGAGTCGTTGAGTTGAAAGATGCCTTCGCGGATTTCAGCTTGGCCGGTGTTCTTCCACTGATGGTGGGCATCCTTTCTGCAGCGGTTGTGTCATGGCTGGCCATCGACTGGCTTCTGAAATACCTCCAGCGCCATAGCACCTGGATTTTTGTGATCTATCGACTGCTATTTGGTGTTCTTCTTCTGGCCTGGTGGTCGGTTACGGGCTCAAACTGAGAGCAGTTGCCGAGACGCTGTGTGGAATGAACCCTCCGCAGGGGTTGCCGTCACGGCTCTCAACCCCGGCGGATCTGCCCGCAATCCAGATCCAGCGGTGGTTGCCACCGTGGAGGTTGGCTCGATTGGTGAGGAGCTGGGATTCGAGCCCGGTGACCAGCTCCTCAGCATCAACGGGGTGCGACCCCGAGACCTCATCGATTACCGCTATCTCATCGTTGAGGAAGAGCTGACACTCGAGGTCCTTGACAGCTCAGGGGAAGTGCATCGGGTTGAATTCGAAAAAGATGCCGATGATGGTCTCGGTTTGGCCTTCACTGAGGCGTTGTTCGATGGTTTGCGGCAATGCAACAACCGCTGTCCGTTCTGCTTCATCGATCAGCAGCCTCCGGGGCATCGAAACAGCCTCTATCTCAAAGATGACGATTATCGACTCAGTTTCCTGTACGGGTCTTACCTCACGCTCACCAACCTGTCGGAGGCCGATTGGAGCAGGATTGAGCAGCAACGTCTAACGCCTTTGTTTGTGTCCGTGCATGCCACGGACCCCGACTTGCGTTCCGCCCTTCTTGAGAATCCCCGCGCAGGCCGACTGCTTCAGCAATTGGAGTGGTTTGGTGAACGTGATCTCCAAATCCATGCCCAGGTGGTCGTCTGTCCGGGCCTGAACGACGGGAAGGCCTTGCTGCAGTCGTTGACGGATCTGGCTCGTTTTGCCGGTGGTGAATGGCCTGCTGTGCTGTCTGCAGCTGTAGTCCCCGTTGGATTGACCCGTTTCCGGCCTCCAGGAGATGGCTTGCGTGCTGTGACACCTGAAGATGCTGAGCAGGTGATTGATGCCGTGGAACCACTGCAGCAGCAGTTCCGGGAGCAGCTCGGCAGCCGTTTCGCTTGGCTGTCTGATGAGTGGTATCTGATTGCAGGTCGGCCGTTACCTCCGCGCGACAGCTACGAGGATCTTCCTCAGCAGGAAAATGGCGTGGGCACGATCCGAGCCTTCCTAGAGGATTTGGACGCCGCCACAGCGTCGTTGCCCGACAGCATTAGAAGTCCTCTGCGCAGCAGTTGGGTGGTCGGGCGTCTGGTGGACCAAGCTCTGGAATCTGTCACCGACCGCCTCAATGGCATTGATGGTGTGACCTTGAATCTGCATGGTCTTCCCAGTCCGTATTGGGGGCAAGATCAAGTGGTGACCGGGTTGCTGACCGGCCAAGACCTGCTTGAAGGCCTGAAGGACCTGCCGCTTGGCGACCAGCTTCTGCTTCCCTCCGTGATGCTGCGGCAGGGGCAGCCTGTTTTTCTCGATGACATGACGCTGGAGCAGGTTCAGGCCGCGTTGCCGGTCCCGATTCGGATCGTGCATGGAGCAGCTGACATCGTGGCTGCCGTGCTCGGTGAACTGCCGGAAACCACCTAAGCTCCGCCAAGCTCAGGTGTTGTTGTGCTTCGGACTGCTGCGGGTCTTTTGCTGATCGCTGGTGTATTCCCCGCATGCTTTGCCGATGTCGCCCGCGCCCAAAGCAATGCTGAACCAGCTTCGGATGATGGATCGGCGTTGATCGATCAGACCACGCTTCCCTCCGCTGTCGACTTGAAGGGCGCTCGCCCACAGGCTGACCCTTCTGTGTTGCCCCCTGCGGCAACAACGTTGCCTGAATCCATGGAGTCGCTTCAGGCACCCCCAAGCCTTGCCTTGCCTGATCAAACAGATCAGGTGCGTATTCGTGAGCTCAGACCCCTCACTCTGGCTGAAGTTGAGCGGCTAGCAGAAGTCAACAACCCTGGTCTTAAAGCGGTCGCCAGTCAAGTTCAGCAAGCCAAATCAGGTTTAAGGGCTGCGCTTGCCCGCTGGTACCCAACGCTTGATCTCAGTGCCAACGGATTGCCCCAATACCTGGGTGGTGAACAGCAAAACTTCGATCAACGCCGCACACGAAACGTCAATCCCGTTACTGGCGAGACCACCCCGACCGGTGTTCCTGCCGGCGTCCGCACCACCACATCGCGCTGGACAGCCAATTTTGGCGCTCGCTTGAATTGGAATCTGATTGATCCCGGCCGCGTTCCAGAGATTGCTGCCGCTCGAGACACCTATGAGCGCAGCCGTGAGGCTTATCTGATCGCCCTGCGTGAACTGCGACTCCGAGTTGCAATTGACTATTTCACGTTGCAGCGGCGAGACGAGCAAGTGCGGATCGGACAGCAATCCGTTCGAGCTTCCATCGTGAGTTTGCGGGATGCACGAGCCCGCTATCAAGCGGGTGTGGCGACCAAGCTGGAAGTCTTGGAGGCCATTACGCAGCTCGCCCGTGATCAGCAGCTGTTGACCAATGCCATTGGTGATCAAGCTTCACTGCGTCGATCCCTCTCGGCAACCCTTGATCTCCCTCAGGATGTGACGCCAACAGCCGCTGCTCCAGCGAGGGTGATGGGAACTTGGATTCCCTCATTGCAGGAGAGCATCGTTGCTGCTTATGCGTTCCGCGAAGAGCTGGATCAGCTCCTCCTCGATATCTCCATCAACAACAGCAACGCCAATTTGTCGCTGTCTGCAGTGCAGCCCGTTTTGAGCATTTTCAACAACTTCTCCACTCAGCGTTTCCAGGGTGAAGCCAATGTGGTTACCCCGCCAGAAGATCAGGTCTATGGCTGGAGTTTCGACAACGCGGTTGGTCTATCGGCAAGGTGGAATATTTTTGACGGTGGTCGAGCACGCGCTCAATACCGCCAGAACAAGCTTCGTGCTGAAGAAAGCCGCTTTAACTTCGCCACCCAGCGCAACACGATTCGGCGAGAAGTAGAAGAGAGTTTCTACGAACTCCGCGCAAGCCAGCAAGTCATCCGCACCACATCCCGGGAAGTGCTTTCAGCGACCGAGTCTCTTCGCTTGGCCAGGTTGCGTTTCCAGGCTGGTGTGACCACGCAGCGTGAAGTCGTGGACACCCAGCGCGACCTCACCAATGCGCAGGTGCGCTACGCCGATGCTGTTCTCAACTACAACGGAAGCATGGCTCAGTTGCGGCGCCGGACTGGGTTGGATCAAGTGCAGGCTTGCCCAGTCGTCGATCTTCCTGCAGAGAAGCCTGAAGGCCTTGGTGTTGAGCAGGTCCCGATTGAACCGATGCCTTCTCTCCCGAGCTGCGAAGCCTCGCAAATCGGCGTCTAAGGCAAAGCTGAGACGTTGACTTCCAGCCTCCTTTCTCCCCAGCAATTGCTCGCAGTCCATCAGCTGCTTGACCGGGTGGCGGATCGTCAGCGTCAAGATTTCGGACACATTGTTTCCGATGTGAAGCCTGACGGCAGCTTGATCACGGCTTGTGACCGTTGGAGCGACAGGATGTTGGTGGACGGCCTGGGTGCGCTGGCCCCCGGTGAATTCACCCTGAGTGAAGAGGGCGAGAAGCTCTGCCCGTCTTCATCTGCTTTCTGGGTGGTTGATCCCCTGGATGGTACGACCAACTTCGCTGCAGGCATTCCTTACTGGGCGATCTCTGTGGCTCGCTTCGTGGATGGCCAACCCACGGAAGCATTTCTCGAAGTTCCTTCGTTGCGACAGCGCATCGTTGCGATTCGCGGCCGAGGAGCATGGCGTAATGGAAAACCGATTGCGGTTGAGACCCGCCAGTTCTCGGGCAGCACTTGCGTTTCGCTCTGCAGTCGTGCGATTCGTGTGTTGCAGCGCCGCCATCAAGAGCCTTTTCCCGCCAAGATCCGTTTGTTAGGTGTCGCCAGTCTCAACATGGTCAGCGTCGCCATGGGACAAACCGTTGCCGCCCTAGAGGCGACCCCCAAGATCTGGGATCTGGCTGCGGCGTGGCTGGTGCTCAGCGAACTGCATTGTCCTGTTCTCTGGCTTGATGAAGACCCCGCTGCACTGACGCCGGGTCGTGACCTGTCCAATGTCAGTTATCCGGTGCTCGTGGCGGCATCTCAGGCTGAGTTGGACCGCCTCAAGCCATGGGGAGAGTCGCTGCTTCTCCCTTGAGAAAGGGGAGGGGGTTGCGAGTGGGGGAGTAGTTGGGTTATGGTTTTGGACTGCGCGGGAGGCCAAAGCCTGAAGCGCAGCTTCTGAACGTGAAGAGCGCGAGCTTGTAGTGTTTAGAAGTGCTTACGAGGCCAAGAGGGAGCGATCCCACGGTGTTGTAAGTTCTACAAGCGGCCGGGAGGCCGCACCGCCAACCGCTCCTGAGAGGGGGCGCGAAGGCAGAACCTGGACAATCGAAAAGTTTAGGAACTGACGCTTTCATCGCGTCAAAGTCTGCGAGATGCATCGCGAGATGTGTGTCGCAGTTTTGATGAATGAGCGATGAAGGTGTGAGGTCCCGTCAACAATTATTCGTTGCAGAGAAGCATCGTGCTTGCAACTTGAAAGTTTTCACGAGCTTTGAAGTTGTCGGTGTGCGCGATGTTGAGCAACAACCGGATCTGAGATCCTGGAAAGTCATTGAAAGAGAAATCTAGAGATGCACTCTTAAGAACCCTTTCTGTGTCAGCGGGAAGGAGGCCTCAACTGTTGCCAGTGAAAACTGAGCAATGGGTGACGCAAATCATTTTGAGGAAGTGAAAGCTTCTAAGAGGAAATGATCTACAACGGAGAGTTTGATCCTGGCTCAGGATGAACGCTGGCGGCGTGCTTAACACATGCAAGTCGAACGAACCTTCGGGTTAGTGGCGGACGGGTGAGTAACGCGTGGGAATCTGCCCTCAGGAGGGGGATAACGGCTGGAAACGGCCGCTAATACCCCATATGCCGAGAGGTGAAATGAATTTCGCCTGAGGATGAGCCCGCGTCTGATTAGCTAGTTGGTGAGGTAAGAGCTCACCAAGGCATCGATCAGTAGCTGGTCTGAGAGGATGATCAGCCACACTGGGACTGAGACACGGCCCAGACTCCTACGGGAGGCAGCAGTGGGGAATTTTCCGCAATGGGCGAAAGCCTGACGGAGCAACGCCGCGTGAGGGATGAAGGCCTCTGGGCTGTAAACCTCTTTTCTCAAGGAAGAAGATCTGACGGTACTTGAGGAATAAGCCACGGCTAATTCCGTGCCAGCAGCCGCGGTAATACGGGAGTGGCAAGCGTTATCCGGAATTATTGGGCGTAAAGCGTCCGCAGGCGGCCCTTCAAGTCTGCTGTTAAAACGTGGAGCTTAACTCCATCATGGCAGTGGAAACTGTTGGGCTTGAGTGTGGTAGGGGCAGAGGGAATTCCCGGTGTAGCGGTGAAATGCGTAGATATCGGGAAGAACACCAGTGGCGAAGGCGCTCTGCTGGGCCATAACTGACGCTCATGGACGAAAGCCAGGGGAGCGAAAGGGATTAGATACCCCTGTAGTCCTGGCCGTAAACGATGAACACTAGGTGTCGGGGGAATCGACCCCCTCGGTGTCGTAGCCAACGCGTTAAGTGTTCCGCCTGGGGAGTACGCACGCAAGTGTGAAACTCAAAGGAATTGACGGGGGCCCGCACAAGCGGTGGAGTATGTGGTTTAATTCGATGCAACGCGAAGAACCTTACCAGGGTTTGACATCCTGCGAATCTCTTGGAAACGAGAGAGTGCCTTCGGGAACGCAGTGACAGGTGGTGCATGGCTGTCGTCAGCTCGTGTCGTGAGATGTTGGGTTAAGTCCCGCAACGAGCGCAACCCACGTCTTTAGTTGCCAGCATTTAGTTGGGCACTCTAGAGAGACCGCCGGTGATAAACCGGAGGAAGGTGTGGATGACGTCAAGTCATCATGCCCCTTACATCCTGGGCTACACACGTACTACAATGCTACGGACAAAGAGCAGCAAGTTCGCGAGGACAAGCAAATCTCATAAACCGTGGCTCAGTTCAGATCGTAGGCTGCAACTCGCCTACGTGAAGGAGGAATCGCTAGTAATCGCAGGTCAGCATACTGCGGTGAATACGTTCCCGGGCCTTGTACACACCGCCCGTCACACCATGGAAGTTGGCCACGCCCGAAGCCGTTACTCCAACCCTTGTGGAGGAGGACGTCGAAGGTGGGGCTGATGACTGGGGTGAAGTCGTAACAAGGTAGCCGTACCGGAAGGTGCGGCTGGATCACCTCCTAACAGGGAGACAACACAATGATTTTGATGCCTGAGTACTTTTATTCTTAGGCCGAAATCCTGTCACCTTAGGTCGATCGGTACCTCAGCATTAAGAGCAGTGATTGATGAGTAATCATCAAGAGACTGAAGGAGATGTTCAGTTCCTAAACTTTGTCTAGGTCACACCCCACAAGGGTTGAGTCTTCCTGGGCCATTAGCTCAGGTGGTTAGAGCGCACCCCTGATAAGGGTGAGGTCCCTGGTTCAAGTCCAGGATGGCCCATTCGGTGTTGGGGGTTTAGCTCAGTTGGTAGAGCGCCTGCTTTGCAAGCAGGATGTCAGGAGTTCGAGTCTCCTAACCTCCACTGACCGAACTTAATCTCCATCTTCTGAACAGTGGAAGGTGAACTCGTAGGTGTGTGATTTAGATGTGTCCGCTGGCATGAACTCAGCTTCCTGTCATTCCAAATGATGAGTGTTTGCTTTGAATTTGGTTGATAAGATGCTGGGCTCGAACTGAGCGATCAGTTTGATGTCTAGCAGAACCTTGACAACTGCATAGGTGAGTCTGGAAAGAATAAAGCATCTCTCATGGATGCATCATTCTTTGATGAATGATGTCAATTCTTGAGCAAGAGCCGAGACTCCATCACGTTCTTCTGATTGTGTCGAGCAATCAGGAGTTTGATTATTGATTTAGTAATAAATCAGTGAGAATCCGTTTCAACGACGGCAAGCGTGTTGGAGATTATATGGTCAAGCTACAAAGGGCTCACGGTGGATACCTTGGCACACAGAGGCGATGAAGGACGTGGTTACCTGCGATAAGTCTCGGGGAGCTGGAAACACGCTTTGATCCGGGAATTTCCGAATGGGGCAACCCTTAATACGGCCAGCTGAATCCATAGGCTGGTGCGAGCCAACCCAGCGAACTGAAACATCTTAGTAGCTGGAGGAAAGGAAAGTAAAAACGACTCCCTAAGTAGCGGCGAGCGAACGGGGAAGAGCCTAAACCGATAGTTTCGACTATCGGGGTTGTGGGACAGCAATGTGGAAAAGGAATGTTAGTGGAAGTGTTTGAAAGACACGCCACAGAGGGTGAAAGCCCCGTACACGAAAACTGAACTGACCTAGCTGTATCCCGAGTAGCACGGAGCACGTGAAATTCCGTGTGAATCTGCGAGGACCACCTCGTAAGGCTAAGTACTCCTGTGTGACCGATAGCGAAACAGTACCGCGAGGGAAAGGTGAAAAGAACCCCGGGAGGGGAGTGAAATAGAACATGAAACCGTGAGCTTACAAGCAATGGGAGCCCTACTCATAGGGTGACCGTGTGCCTGTTGAAGAATGAGCCGGCGACTTATAGGCACTGGCGGGTTAAACCGGAAATGGTGGAGCCATAGCGAAAGCGAGTCTGAATAGGGCGTTTGTCAGTGTTTATAGACCCGAACCCGGGTGATCTAACCATGGCCAGGATGAAGCTTGGGTGATACCAAGTGGAGGTCCGAACCGACTGATGTTGAAAAATCAGCGGATGAGCTGTGGTTAGGGGTGAAATGCCAATCGAACCCGGAGCTAGCTGGTTCTCCCCGAAATACGTTGAGGCGTAGCGTCTCGTGCTCCAGCAGGGGGGTAAAGCCACCATTTCGGTGCGGGCTGCGAGAGCGGTACCAAATCGAGATGAACTCTGAATACCCTGTGTGTAGCGAGGCAGTCAGACTGTGGGGGATAAGCTCCATGGTCGAGAGGGAAACAGCCCAGACCGCCAGCTAAGGTCCCCAAATCAACACTAAGTGATAAAGGAGGTGGGATTGCCCAGACAACCAGGAGGTTTGCCTAGAAGCAGCCATCCTCAAAGGAGTGCGTAATAGCTCACTGGTCGAGCGATCCTGCGCCGAAAATGAACGGGGCTAAGTGTTGTACCGAAGCTGCGGATTTATGGTAGGGGAGCGTTCTATGTGGGGCGAAGCGTTAGCGTGAGCGGGCGTGGACTGCATAGAAGTGAGAATGTCGGCTTGAGTAGCGAAAACATGGGTGAGAATCCCATGCACCGAAACCCTAAGGGTTCCTCCGGCAGGCTCGTCCGCGGAGGGTTAGTCTGGACCTAAGGCGAGGCCGAAAGGCGTAGTCGATGGATAACAGGTCAACATTCCTGTACCGGTTATGTTTTGGGAAGAGGGACGGAGAAGGCTAGCCAAGCCAGATGTTGGTTACTGGTTCAAGCGTTCAAGGCGTTGAGGAGCGGCGAAAACGTTCCGAGCTGAGGCGTGAGTACGAGCTGCTACGGCAGCGAAGTTGGTGATGTCAAGCTTCCAAGAAAAGCTCTATACCCGTTAAGGCATAACTGCCAGTACCCGAAACCGACACAGGTGGGGTGGTAGAGAATACCGAGGTGCGCGAGGTAACTCTCTCTAAGGAACTCGGCAAAATGGCCCCGTAACTTCGGGAGAAGGGGTGCCACCGCAAGGTGGTCGCAGTGAAGAGGCCCTGGCGACTGTTTACCAAAAACACAGGTCTCCGCTAAGTCGCAAGACGATGTATGGGGGCTGACGCCTGCCCAGTGCCGGAAGGTTAAGGAAGCCGGTCAGCGTAAGCGAAGCTGGCGACTGAAGCCCCGGTGAACGGCGGCCGTAACTATAACGGTCCTAAGGTAGCGAAATTCCTTGTCGGGTAAGTTCCGACCCGCACGAAAGGCGTAACGATCAGGGCGCTGTCTCGGAGAGAGGCTCGGCGAAATAGAATTGTCTGTGAAGATGCGGACTACATACACCCGGACAGAAAGACCCTATGAAGCTTTACTGTAGCTTGGTATTGTGCCCGGGCTCTGAATGCGCAGGATAGGTGGGAGACGTTGATCTCGTGCTTGTGGGTACGAGGGAGTCAATGGTGAGATACCACTCTTTCAGAGCTAGGGTTCTAACGTTCACCCGTTATCCGGGGAGCGGACAGTATCAGGTGGGCAGTTTGACTGGGGCGGTCGCCTCCTAAAAGGTAACGGAGGCGCGCAAAGGTTTCCTCAGGCTGGTTGGAAATCAGCCGACGAGTGCAAAAGCAGAAGGAAGCTTGACTGTGAGACCTACAAGTCGAACAGGGACGAAAGTCGGCTTTAGTGATCCGACGGTTCTGAGTGGAAGGGCCGTCGCTCAACGGATAAAAGTTACTCTAGGGATAACAGGCTGATCTCCCCCAAGAGTTCACATCGACGGGGAGGTTTGGCACCTCGATGTCGGCTCATCGCAACCTGGGGCTGAAGTCGGTCCCAAGGGTTGGGCTGTTCGCCCATTAAAGCGGTACGCGAGCTGGGTTCAGAACGTCGTGAGACAGTTCGGTCCATATCCGGTGTATGCGTAGGAATATTGAGAGGATTTCTCCCTAGTACGAGAGGACCGGGAGGAACGCACCTCTGGTGTACCAGTTATCGTGCCAACGGTAAACGCTGGGTAGCCATGTGCGGAGTGGATAACCGCTGAAAGCATCTAAGTGGGAAGCCCACCTCAAGATGAGTATTCCCATGGGGTAACCCAGTAAGGTCACGGGAAGAACACCCGTTGATAGGCTCTACGTGGAAGTCCAGCAATGGATGCAGCGGAGGAGTACTAATAGACCGAGGGCTTGACCATTCATTTGGCTCTTGTCTGAGGCAAGTTTTATTCAATCGAGACCATCATCTGAAGCGAAAGTGGAGGGTGATGACCTATGCAGTTCTCAGGGTTCAACCTTGGGAATGTTTTCTATCCTGGTGTCCATGGCGCTGTGGTCCCACTCCGATCCATCTCGAACTCGGTTGTGAAACGCAGCAGCGGCGACGATATTTGGGGGGTAGCCCCCTGAGAAAATAGCTCGATGCCAGGTAAAACATTCTGATCACGGACGTGATCCAAAGAAAGCCATCCCGCTGTGGGGTGGCTTTTTTTGTGCCCATTGCTGGGGGTTGATCTGAATCGAAGGCCAGGGTTATGGCATCAGCTCGCGGAAGCTTTGAATCAAACGATGCTGGCCCGGGTTCTGATGGGGGTTGCCGGGTCGATAGCAGAAGTTGGTGCGTAGTCCTGCGGAGTGAGCTGCATCGCACTCCCCGGGATGATCACTGATGAACAGCACAGACTTTTCTGTTGTGTTGAGACTTTGACAGATCTTTCGATAGCTTTTGGTTTTTAATTTTTGACCCGTACGTGTGTCAAACCAATGGCTAAATCGGTCGCTAATATTTCCCTGTTTTGTGTGCATGTAGAGCAATTTCTGTGCTTGGATGCTGCCTGATGAATAGACAGCTAGTGTTATTCCCTTCTGAATCCATGCATTGAGGCTTGGCAGAACATCATCGAACAAGGGTGTTTTCAGTTCGCTGGATTCATAGCCTTGTTTCCAGATGATTCCCTGAAGTTCTTTCAGAGCAGAAGATTTTCTGTCTGATTTGATCAGATGATTAAGGTATTCGGCAAGTTGTGCATTCGACGGCGACCTTTGATCCGCTTTACTCAGCATCTGCTGACAGCTTGGATCTAAATCTTGATGCCATTCGTCGATGGCTTCTTGGATGATGTTGGCAATTCTTGGCTCGTTTGTTCCCCTTTCAAGGGTTTGCATTAAGTGCGCTTGTGCATAGGGAAAGAGTGTTTTTGTAACGAAATCCACTGGGCATGTGGTTCCTTCGATATCCAGCAGGATGACTTGAATCACGAGTTGTTTGTGACGAGTGTTTGTCTCCATACGAGTTCCAGTAGGAACTCAAGGATTTCAGTATGGCGTCGTGCCTGCTGAAGATCAGATCCCCAGACATAGAGGCCGTGACCCGAAACCAACAAGCCATAAGGTGCCTGCTCCAACCGTTGACCTGCTGTTTCACTCAGGGTTGTTAGATCCTGATCATTGTTGACGATGGGAAGCTCAATGCTGGTGGCGTGCGTGTTGACTCCCTCCAGTCCTTTCAACATTTCCCAGCCCTCTAACACAAGACATCCTTGATCTAGAAATCGTCTGGAGAGCCATGTGGCATTGATCGAATGGGTATGGAGAACGGCGCCTGCATTGCATTGATCAACAATGCGCAGATGCAACAGCGTTTCGGCACTGGCGCGTCCGTTGCCGTTCACCACGTCCCCTGCGGCGTTCACAACGATTAGATCACTGTCGGTGACAGCGCCTTTGTCGACGCCACTGGGCGCCATCAGCAGCTGCAGCGGTTCCCGCTCGGTCACAACACTGAAATTTCCGCCTGTTCCGTCGCACCAGCCTCTCCGGTGCAGGGCTCGCATGGTGGTGATCAGTGCACTCGCCTGGTGATCAGCAGACATTGACCGAGGGCTTGGCAATCCATTCATGTCCTATCGCATGCGTTGCCTAGCTCTGACATGTTGGGCACCAATGGGTGCTGCGCCCCGCCAGTTTCATCCGTTCAATAGGTGTTCCGCAGGTCAGGCAGTCTTTGCCGGTTCGACGGTAGACAGCGGCTTGGCCTCCGTAGTTTCCATTGACGCCTTCCAGATCACGGAAGTCGCTGAAGGTGGTTCCGCCCACGCCAATGCTGATCTCCAGCACATGAACCAGGCTGTCGCGGAGTTTCTCCAGTTGTTGGCGACTGAGACGACCAGCGGGTGTGTGTGGTGCGATCCCGGCGACGAACAAGCTCTCGTCGGCATAGATGTTGCCAGTGCCTGCCACCAGGGATTGATCCAGGAGCGCCGCTTTGATGGACCGTGTGGATCCTTTCAATTCGCGTTGAAGGTAGCTGGCGCTGAAAGCATCACTGAATGGTTCTGGACCCAGTCGTTTCAGGCCAGTGATCACGGAGTCGATGGTGGTGCCACTGGGCACCCACCACATTTCGCCGAAGCTGCGCATGTCGACGAAACGCAGTTCCTGACCTTGCTCGTTCCAGAAACGGGCACGGGTGTGTTTGCAGGGATCACTGGGCTCGTCATGCCACTGGAACTGGCCGGTCATGCGGAGATGAACCCCCCAGACGCCGCTGGTTCGATGCGTCCCTTGTTGATGGAGAGAGGCCATCAAATACTTGCCTCGACGCGTCCATTCGCCGACGCTTTGGCCTCGGAGGCCATTGCAAAACGCGTTCACTCCTCCCGGGCTGGCCACGGCCCGTTCACGAAGGATCTCAACCTGTTGAATCACGAATGAGTGGAGATGGCTCGCCAGTCCCCGGCGAACCGTCTCAACTTCCGGAAGTTCCGGCAAGACTCAAGCGGGCTCGAGTTCGGACATCGCAAAGTTATTGGTGTTGATGCCACCGTCTGTGCCCTGCAGGCCGTTGTAGTTGACCTGTTCAAAACGGACCACAACGGGGTAGCGGATTCCGGAGGTGTCAATGGACGCCACCTTGCCCACTTCGTTGAACCAGTAAGACTCAGGGCGCTTGATGCGCACCATGTCACCGCGGGAGATCGCCATCGCTGCGCTGGAACTCGGCTGCATGCAGAGCGTATCGCCGTGTCTCCCCTTCAGGGATTGAGTGACACACAATGTCGTCCAGCAATTGAAGACCTTGTGGTGTGCCATGGCAGCATCCAGCCTTCGGTGCGTTGCTGACCTTGCTACCCACACAACCTGAGCCTCCTGTGCTGGAGCTGGATCTTCCCGATCCAGACCAGGACGACATCAGCACCATGGAGTTTCTGGCTCGGCTTGAACAGGCCTGGGCGGTCTGTGACAAGTTCGATCTGCAAACGGAAATCTGGCGCGGACGCATCCTCAAGGCTGTGCGCGATCGCGAAAAGCGTGGCGGAGAGGGTCGTGGTGCCGGGTTCCTGCAGTGGTTGCGCGAGCGAGAGATCAGCAAGACCCGTGCCTACGGCTTGATTCAGCTGGCGGAGTCCGCCCAGGACATGTTGGGTGACGGCATGTTGGAAGAGAGCAGCGTTAATCAGTTCTCCAAGCGGGCCTTCATGGAAACTGCACAGGCGGCTCCCGAAGTGCAATTGATGATCTCGGAAGCAGCCAATGAGGGCCAGGAGATCACCCGCAAACAGGTGCGACGTCTCACGGATGAGTTCACCGCAGCCACCAGTCCCCTGCTTCCTGAGGAAATTCGTCAGCGCACCCAGGAGAATCTCCTTCCACCGAAGGTTGTGGCGCCCCTGGTCCGTGAGCTGGCGAAATTGCCTGAGCCACAGCAAGACGAACTGCGCAAGGTGCTTCGCGATGAACCGGAGCTTGATCGCATCAAAGATGTGACACACACAGCGCGGTGGATCACCAAGGCGACCGAATCCGGTGAGGCGGTGCGTGCCTTCCAGCAGGGTGAGCTCGATCTGGAAAAGGCCATGCAGGAAGCGCAGCGTCTGGATGCCCTCGGCCTCCTCGCCGATGCCGTCGGTCAGGCCCAGGCTCTGGAATCGGCAGTTCTCAAACTGCATACGTCTTGGCGCCGATTGGGAGGCCTGCAAGAGCGTCTTTGGGTCGAGAGCGGCAGCAGCACGCCTTATCTACGGGATGTTCTTTCTGCGCTGCAAAGCTTGAGTGGAGCCACGCTCCGCGTTTCGCTGGGTGAGCTGGCGGGAGGGAAGCGCGTTCGGCTGCAGTTGGTGGAGGAATCGGCTGACCAGCTGGATCCCCCACCGATTCACTAGATCTAGTGCTCAGTAAGCTGAGGACGCCATCCGTGGTGTGTCTTGGATCTACTGCTGGATGCGTTGGAACGCTATTACGGCTGGGAGGATTTTCGCCCTGGGCAGCGTCCCGTGGTCGAGTGTTTGTTGCGAGGCCAGGACTGTCTCGCAGTGCTCCCGACCGGCGGAGGTAAATCTCTTTGTTATCAATTGCCCGCCCTAGTGCGCTCAGGGCTTGTGGTGGTGATTTCGCCCCTGGTCGCCCTGATGGAGGACCAGGTGCTGCAGCTGCATCGTCGTGATATTGCGGCGGCGTGTCTCCACGGTGGCATCGAGCCCGACCGCCGCCGTGAGATCTTGCGCCAGCTTTCCGATGGTGATCTCCGACTGCTGTATCTCGCCCCCGAGCGACTGCAGGGAGAAGCGACGCGATCCATCCTTCAGGAGCACGCCGCAACGAGTCAGTTGGTTGCTTTTGCAGTGGATGAAGCCCATTGCATCAGCGCCTGGGGGCACGACTTCAGGCCCGACTATCGCCGTCTGGGTCAACTCAGAGATTTGTGCCCGGGGGTGCCGATGGTGGCTCTCAGTGCCACCGCCGCACCTCGCGTCAGGGCCGACATCCTGCGCCTTCTGCATCTGAGGCGTCCTCTGATTCAGGTCGGTTCCGCTCGCCGCGAGAATCTGCACTACGCCATGCGTCGTCGGGCAAAGGATCCGTTGCCCGATGTTCTGGAGGCCCTTCAGCAGGCTCGGGGCGCCTGTCTGATTTATGCGCGCACGCGACGGTCTGTGGAGCAATGGACGGAACGCCTTTGTGCCAGTGGTGTTCAGGCCATCGCTTACCACGCTGGTCTTGAGCCAGATGTGAGACATCGCGCATTAGCGCATTTTCTCGAGGCCGAGGCCCCTGTCTTGGTGGCCACCGTGGCGTTTGGGATGGGTGTGGACCGAGCTGATGTCGGCCTGGTGTTGCATCTGGATTTGCCCAGCACTCCTGAGGGCTATCTGCAGGAATCCGGGCGTGCCGGGCGTGATGGCCTCCCAGCCCATTGCCTGGTTCTTTTCTCACCCCGGGACCGCACCAGCCTTGGCTGGGCGATGCAGAGTGCTCTGAGGCGCACCTCAGGGACGGATGCCGTTGAAGAAGCGCGGCGGATTGAACTGGCGCAACAGCAGTTGCGTCGCATGGAAGCTGTGGCCGAAGGCGAGTATTGCCGCGAGCAATCGCTTCTGCTGTCAGTTGGCGAGTTGGTGCCTCCCTGCGGCCGCTGTGATCGATGTCTTTCTCAGGCTCCACGCTTGGATTGGTCGGATGAAGCCAAAGCGGTGCTCGAATGCCTCGCTCAAGAGCACGGAACGGATGCACGCAGCTTGAGCGAGCGTCTCAACCTGGAGGAAGGTCGTGCACCCCACTGGGGTTGGTTAACCCGACGATTGGTGCAGGAAGAACTCATCCACGAAAGCAACGACGGCAGTCAGAGGCTGTATCTCAAGGACAGTGGCCGACGCTTTCTGCGTAAGCCCTGGCCTTTGCATTGGGCAGCCTGAGTGCTGATCAGCTCTTAATGGCAGCGCAGCGATCCTTCACAAGGGCGCGTTCAAACTCAGTCTGTGGTGCGATCCAGTTCTTCCACATGCCGTTGGCGCCCGTCACGTTGATTTTTTTCGCTGAACAATTCACGGCAACATAAAAGGACTGTCCCTCGCCATTGAGGGTGGGTGCCACTTCGCTGCCAGCCATTGACTGCCAGTTGCCCCAGTCGACTTGGAGGGGGCCATAGGTTCTCCAAGCGGCCTGCTTCGGCTGGGCGCTGGTGTTTCCAGTCTGGCTGGCAGCAGCGGTCGCCACCGGTTCTTTCTCGATGGTTTCTGTGATCACGGTGTCTGTCGTCACCGTCTCCTCCACCACAGGTTGGTTGGCCTGGGGCTCAGAGTCAGGCTGGCTCTGAGATGTCGTGTTGGAAACCGTGTCCTGTGAACTCTCAGATGCTTGCGCGGCTGGCACGGAATCTCCGGCGGCCGATGTGGTGTCCACCTCGGGTTGGCTCGAGCGCAGCATCAATTGGGTGCCCACTTTCACCTGATTCGGATTGGCAATGGCATTGATGCTGATCAAGGACGCCATCGGGATGTTGTAAGCCTTGGCGATCTGCGTGAGCGTCTGACCACGCGCCACCGTGTGGGAGGTGGCGTTGGGATTGGCCTTGATCGGGACGGGTTGAACGCGCGCAGTTGCCTGAGGTGCGGGTTGTGGAAGCACTGCATTGCTCGGCAGTTTTAGGGTTTGGCCGATTTCCACGTGATCGGCACTCGCCAAGCCGTTCAGCACAATCAGCTGACGTTCCGTGACGCGATACTGAACAGCGATTTGGCTGAGGGTGTCGCCGGATCGCACAGTGTGGCGGCCAGAGCCAGCACTGACCGCTCCGGGAATTTGCAGCCGCTGGCCGACCTGCACGAAATTCGGGTCGCGCAGTCCGTTCAAGCGCATCAGGCTGTTGATGGAGACGCCGTAGCGAGCCGCAATGTCGGACAGAGTCTCACCTGGTTTGACAGTGACAGACGCCGCATGGCCTGCCAGGGGCGAAAGGGCCATCACGGTCAAGATGGTGAGGAGGGTGCGGCGCATGCGTCTCCGGTGGCTGGGCGAACCATAAGGTGCCTCTGGCTTGATGCCAGTCTCTGTCCGGCGATGGCCTCAGGATGCTCAGCTCAGCAGACGACGAAATGTGTCTGGGCTCAGCGTGTACGGGGGATAGCGCTGGGGGAGATCGAGCCAGAACGGGCGACGCAGCACGGAGCGTTCATGGGAAAAGGTGCGGAATCCAGCTTCGCCGTGGTGGGCACCCATGCCGCTGGCGCCCACCCCCCCGAATGGCAGATCAGGAACACCTGCCTGCATCACCACATCGTTAAAACACACTCCACCTGAACTGGTTTGGCGCAGCAGCTGCTTCTGATGGTTGGTGTCACCGCCAAACAGGTAGAGGGCGAGGGGCTTGTCTTGTTTCTGGATGTGTTCGATGGCCGCATCCAGATTCGGGATGGTGAGCACGGGCAGAAGGGGGCCGAACAGCTCATCGGTCATCAAGGGGTCATGGTCGTCGTGCACGGCGATCAGGCTGGGCGCGATTCGGCGTCGTTCAGGATCGAATTCGCCGCCCAGCAGCACCCGTCCTTCTGCTTCTGCACCCCGCAACAGCGCTTCCAGCCTGCTGTAGTGCCTGTCGTGGATAAGGCAGCACAAATCCTCTGAATCAAGCGGTTGTTCGCCATAGAGCCTGAGCCTCTCCCGAGCGATTGCATTCAGCAGGGGTTCGCGCACACTTTCCTGAACGAACAGGTGATCCGGCGCGATGCAGGCTTGTCCAGCATTGAAACCCTTGCCCCACACCAGCCGCCGCGCCGTCACGTCGAGATCGGCATCGTTGAGGACGATCGCCGGGTTTTTCCCTCCCAATTCCAACGTCACTGGTGTGAGGTTGGCGGCAGCGCCCTCCAAAACCTTCGCGCCGATCCGTCCGCCACCGGTGAAGAAAATGTGATCAAAGCGCTGACGCACCAGGTTCGCGGCCACGTCTCCATCTCCATTGACCACGGTGACCACGTCCTGTGGAAAGTGCATGGGGATCACCCGTTCAATCAGCTCTGCAGTGGCCGGAGCATGTTCTGACGGTTTGATCACGGCGGTGTTCCCGGCCGCCAGTGCACTCACGAGGGGCCACAGGGTGAGACTGAATGGCAGGTTCCAAGGGCCGATCAGCAGAACACACCCCAGGGGCTCCCGGATCAGTTCGGCGCGACCAGGCTTTTGCACGATCGGGACGCGAACGCGATGTGGTCGCATCCAAGAGCGCAAACGCCGTTCAGCAAGATTGAGCTCTTGAAGCAGGGCCACCACCTCGGCCATGGCTTCCAGGGGAGGTTTGGCGAGGTCTTGATGGAGTGCCTCGAGAATCGCCGACTCGTGCTCGGTGACGAGATTTCGTAGGCGCCGCAGTTGCTCTCGCCGCCAGCGTTCCGGATGCGTGACGCCTTGCAGGACGGGTTCGCGCATCCGTTGCAGATCGGTATCGCTGAACGCGGTGGCTGTGCCGGCTTGAGCCATGACGTCAGAAACAGGCGCTTACTGAACGTCATGCTCGCAATTCCATCCCATCAACCGTTGCCAAGGGGGGGATGACGCCAAAGCCGATTGCGCTTACTACGAAGAGAGAGTGATCGGCTTGATGAGTCAGAAGCTGCCGTGGTGGAACGGAGCCGTCATCTATCAGTTGATTGTGCGCAGCTATGCCGATGGCAATGGCGACGGAATTGGTGACTTGCAGGGGTTGGCCAACCGTCTCCCTTATCTGCGCTGGCTCGGCGTCGAAGCGATCTGGCTGACGCCCATCTATCCGTCACCGTTGCAGGACGGTGGGTATGACATCACCGATTTCAAGGCGATTCATCCCGACCTCGGAGATCTCTCTGCGTTTCATCGGGTGCTGACTGCAGCGCATGGGCAGGGCATCAAAGTGGTGATGGACCTGGTCATGAACCACACCAGCACCCTGCATCCCTGGTTCCAGCGAGCTCGTTGGGCTCCAAAGGGCAGTCCTGAACGCGACATCTATGTCTGGAGCGATGACCCCCATCGTTATGCGGATGCTCCGGTGCTGTTCCGTCATTTCGAGTCGTCCAACTGGGAGTGGGACGAGGTGGCTGGCCAGTACTACCTGCACCGGTTTTTGCGTCATCAGCCCGACCTGAACTACGACAACCCATTCGTCCAGGAGGCAATGCTGGATGTGGTGGATTTTTGGATCGAGCGAGGTGTGGACGGCTTTCGGCTGGATGCTGTGCCGTTTCTTTTTGAGGCCGAAGGCACCCGCTGTGAAGGTTTGCCTGAAACGCACGCGTTTCTGAAGCGTTTGCGAGAACGGGTCAATTCCCATGGCCGTGATGTGCTCCTGCTCGGGGAAGCCATTCAGCCCCTGGATGAGATCGCTCCTTATCTGATGTCAGATGAGCTGCATGGAGCGTTCAACTTCGTCTTAACCGCCCATTTGTTCGCTGCCATTGCCAGTGGTGCAGTCAAAGACTTGTGCTCCTGTCTGAAAGAGGCGCAGCAGACCGTGCGTGGATGCCGGTGGGCTCTGCCATTGCGCAATCACGACGAGCTTTGGCTGGGCGATGGCCATCTGGTCCCCGAACAGGTGATTCAGACCATTCGCGCTGGTCTTCATCAAGGTCAGGGGCACTGGCTCAACTGGGGCATTAATCGTCGTTTAGCCCCTCTCCTCAATGGCGATTCAGGTTCCAACCGGGTTCTGCATGCTTTGCTCTACAGCCTTCCCGGAATGCCTTGCCTCTACTACGGCGATGAGTTGGGCATGGGGGACTGGCCTGGACTGCGAGATCGCGATCCCAACCGCACTCCCATGGCGTGGACTCCAGCACGAAACGGCGGGTTCTCGACAGCACCCGATCCCCTGCTGGTGCTCCCACCGATCACCTCTCCGGGCTACGACTACCGCGTGGTGAATGTGGAGGTTCAGAAGCAGTTCCCTGCCTCACTGCTGAACTGGCATCGGCGCATGCTCACCTGTCGGCGGCTGCTACCTGCCCTTCGCCATGGTGACTTTGAACTGTTGCACTGCACCCATCCGAGTGTGATCAGCTACGTGCGCTGTGATGGCGGGATGACGGTGCTGGTGGCTGCCAACCTGTCTGCGGCGGGGGCCTCTCTGCGGCTCGACCTCAGCCGCTGGCGCGGTGAGCGAACCCGTGAGGTGCTCTGGGGCTGTGAATACCCGCCTGCATCAGAGGCGTGGTTTGTGTATCTGCCTGCCCATGGATACAGCTGGTGGCTGATCGGTGAGGTGGAAGACGTTATTGAAGTGGAGGATGTGCCGGAGGCCGAGCACGCCCCGCAACCCCTTTGAACGCAGCCAGCCCAGCCTTCAAGCATCTAAAGCAAGCGCTGAGCTCTCATCCCTGCCGCACTCTTCAAGAATCGCCCTCACCGCTGGTGTGAGGCGGTTCGCTTCGCCACAGTTCACCATGGCCAGACGATTCCGTCGTGCCAGCAGATCGGTGACGCTATGAGCATGTTCTGCGTTGACGGCGTGGCGAAGCTCTCCCTCACAGATTGGAATCACGTCGCTCAGTGGTTCCCGTTGTGAGACCGTCCATCCGTTCACCAGCTCGGCTGCAGCCAGCCCGTGATTGCCCTCCAGGTGCTCGATCTGGTTCTGAAGCCAGGGGGAGTCAGGAAGCAGATCGCTCAGTTGCTGACGTTGTTGCATCAGTCGTTCTGAGGTCTTGGATGGATCGACGTCGGATCCCAATAAAGGCAGCCTTTTGGCAGGTGGCAGGGGCCTGTCCAGTTGCTTGGCAACGGCATCCAGCGTGTCGATTGCCATTGGACGGCAGGTGGTCCATTTACCGCCCATCACACTCACCAATCCACTCGGCAGGGTCTCCACCTCGTGCTCCCGCACGACACGGCTGCTGTTCAGATCGGCATCGGCGGGTTTGAGGAGCGGTCGGCCGCCCGCCCAGCAGCTGCCGATCTCGGGGTCACCCATGTCAGGGAACCATCGCTTCACATAGTTGATCAGGTAGGTCTGCTCCTGATCGGACGGCTGTGCCGCCTGCTCCTGAGGGCAGGCAGTCTCAGTGGTGCCCACCAGCGTGCCCCCGAAGAACGGCAACATGAACAGAACCCGTCCGTCATCGGTGGAGGGCAGCAGCAGTCCCATCCGTTCAGGACAGAGGTTCTGCTTGAGCACGATGTGAACACCGCGGCTCGTGAGCATGCGTTCACGGCAGTCCCCCTCTGCCATGCGTCGCACCGCATCAGCATGCAGTCCGGTGGCATTGACCACCGTGCGTGCACGCCAGCGCTGACGTTCCCCGCGTGCGTTTTCGCTGATGGCGCCACACACCTGCCCGTCGCTGTTCTTCTCCAGTGCGACGACTGGCATGCGGTTCCTCACGACAGCACCGGCCTGCTCGGCGGTCAGGGCCAGCAGCAGATTCAGGCGAGCATCGTCGAATTGTCCATCGCTGTAGGCCACTCCCCTGCGAATGTCGTCACGAAGCTGGGGCAGGGCAACCTGCAGCTGCTGCTTCGTTAATAGTCTGCTGTTGCCGATTCCTGCCTGGCCAGACAGGGCGTCATAGAGACCGAGCCCAAGGCGGTAGTAGAGCTGCCCGATCACGCAGTCGGTCGGTAGCGCGAGCTCCAGGCGATGGGCCAGAAATGGAGCTTGCTGCAACCAGTGTCCGCGTTCCAGCAGGGCTTCCCTCACAAGGCGCAGCTGCGCTCGGTCAGCGGTTTTGAAAGCCAGCTCGAGATAGCGGACACCGCCATGCAGCAATTTGGTGCTACGGGAGCTGGTGCCACTGGCGAAGTCATTCGCTTCGAGCAGCGCAACCCGCAGGCCGCGGCGGACGGCTTCATAGGCGACGCAAGCACCGCTGGCTCCGCCACCGATGATCAGAAGGTCGTAAGCGGTGTCATCCATGCCAGTGAAGACTCCGTGCGACAGCATCGTTCCAGCGCTTAAGCCAGGCTTGTCGTTCTTCCGTTCCCATCGAGGGGTTGAAGCTCTCGGTCTGCTGCTCTTGCGCTGAGACCAGATCACTGAGATCGGCAATCACTCCCGATTGCACGCCTGCCAGCAATGCCACTCCCCGCGCGGTGCTTTCCAGGTGGGCTGGACGTCGCACGCGCAGACCTGTGCTGTCGGCCTGCGCCTGCAAAAGGGGATTCGAGGCTGCTGCTCCACCGTCGACTGCGAGCTCGCCCAGGCTGTGGCCGATCGACTGCTCTGCAAGCTGCACCAGGCCAGCCACCGAAAGGGCGATGCCGTCGAGTGCTGCACGGGCAATCTGGGCACGACCGCTGTCCCGGGTTAATCCGATCAGCAGCCCACGGGCGCCTGGATCCCAATGGGGGGTTCCCCAGCCGGTGAACGCCGGGACGAGCATCACGCCTCCCGAGTTCTCCACCCCATTGGCGAGCCGGTTGATCTCATCGGCGGTTTCGATGATGCCGAGCCCATCCCTCAGCCACTGAACAACGGTGCCTGCGTTGAACAAGCTGCCTTCAAGGCAATACGTCGGTTCACCCTCTTCATCCGTCCAGCCCAGCGTGCTGAGCAGTCCCGCATCACTGCGGCGGATCGTTCTGCCCGTGTTCACCACCAGGAAGGCACCGGTGCCGTAGGTGCATTTGGCTTCGCCAGGCTCAAGGCATAACTGCCCGAGAGTGGCGGCCTGTTGATCACCCAGAAGCGCGCGGATGGGCACGCCCGCGAACGGCAGCCCTGGCGCGATTGCGCCGAAATCACCTCGGCAAGGCACCAGTGTCGGCAGGGCACTGGTCGGAAGCAGGGCCTGCGCGCAGAACGGTTCCACCCATTCCCGGCGCTTGAGGTCCATCAACAGCGTGCGGCTGGCGTTGCTCATATCGGAGCAATGCCGAGTGGCCCCGCTCAGATGCCACAGCAGCCAGCTCTCCACTGTTCCAAAGCAGAGATCCTCTTGGTTGGCAGCTCGGCGGGCTGCCCCCTCGTTCTGGATCAACCAGTGGATTTTGCTGGCGCTGAAGTAGGGATCCAGAAGAAGCCCCGTACGTACTCTCCACTCCTTTTCCAGACCTTCCTGCTTCCATCGCTCGCAGAGATCAGCTGTGCGGCCGTCTTGCCAGACCAGAGCTGGGCCGCAGGGCTGCCCATCGCTGCGGCGCCAAAGAATGGTGGTCTCGCGTTGATTGGTGATGCCGCAGGCGACGACAGCACTGCGTTGTTCTGGAGTCAGGGATTGCTCCAGACGGCTCATCGCCAGACGCTGGCTCTCCCAGATGGCCATGGGGTCTTGTTCCACCCAGCCATCAGCGGGGTATTGGATCGCTAGAGGAGCAGTGGCACTGGCGATCGGACACCCACGGTCGTCGTAGAGCGCGGCCCGGGAGCTACTGGTGCCTTGATCCAGTGCCAGCAGGAGTGGCGGTGCAGCCATGCGGGAATTGTTTCCCACGTGCTAGCTGGGGGGAGAAGGTCCTGCAAAGGAGCGTGAGGAACAATGAAGTGTTTGCTCAGGTGTTGTCTGTTCTGCCTGGAAACCAGTCACCCTTGAAGTTGTTTATTCCTCTCTTGCAGTACTAAGGCGGTTGGTTATTAATCCAATCCTCTGGATTTGAGGATGCATCAGTTGGAAGACTTTCAATCCCTGTTCAAGATATGGTCTGAGATCGCGAAGGGCTGTTGTGTTGCGGTGCTCTCATCTTGTAACCAGAACAACACCAGTGCTCAGATTCAGATTGAGCGGTAAAGGAAGAACTTTGGTTTGTCTTGATCGTGTTGCAGCACGGTGTCTCAATCCACAGTGCCTCAATCCACAGTGTCTGCGTTCCCCTGCTGCCGGCTTCCTGCTGGCACCGTCTGTTTTTTGTCTGTCGCAGCGGAGAAGAAATCGACAGCCTGCACTAGCAGGCTTTCCGCACCTAGATAGACCTTGGGTGGTCTGTGCTCAAGTGGGTATTTCATAATCTGATCAAGCATGATCTCAGCGCTTTTCAGCAATGGATGGTCTGGGAAGACCAGCAATTGCATGGGCAATTGGTCTAGGGAAAAGATCGTTAGCTTCGATCCTCGACTGGGGGATTCATGCAGTGGGCAACACTAGGCATTCACGATGTTGGTCCTGAGTCGATACAGGGAATGCTGCATCCCACGGTTTTTGCTGGATCCAATCACCCAGCCACTGGGTGAAAGTGAAACCAAGGTGTCATCAAGACAAACACTGACGTCTAATCTGAGCGGTGCTTGTTGCAGGAAATGGGCAGATTGATGAACTTTGCGAGCCATTGATTCCGTTTTGCAGACGTCAGATTGGTTCAGTTTTCGTCAGCTCCATTTTCTGAGAGGCTGTCTGGAGTTTTGAACAACCGCGAGCAAGGTTCTGATTCGCTTGCGGCGTGCGGAGCTGTATTCACCGCGGCCTGCACTTGGCTGCCAACTTGGAATCAACCCAGGCCTGCGACTTGGATCAACACCCGGTGCCTGGGTGTTGGGAAAGCCCTTGTCGAGACTTGAACTCGAGACCTCTCCCTTACCAAGGGAGTGCTCTACCGCTGAGCTACAAGGGCATGTGTGGATGGGCCGGGTTGGATTTGAACCAACGTAGGCAGAGCCAGCGGATTTACAGTCCGCCCCCATTAACCACTCGGGCACCGACCCGACACACCGCGATAATTTACCAGTCAACGAGGACCACCCTGCTGGATACGATCGGGTGACACCGCTGGCACGGGCGATGCAACTGCTGCTGCTCAATGGGCCCAATCTCAATTTGCTCGGTCAGCGGGAGCCTGGCCTTTACGGTCACCAGACACTGGATGTGATCGAGCAACAACTCAAAGAGCGTGCTGCTGCTGCTGGGGTGCAACTGGATTCTTACCAGAGCAATTTTGAAGGTGCCCTCGTAGAGCGGGTTCACCAGGCGATGGGGACGGTCAACGGCATCTTGATCAATGCCGGTGCCTTCACCCACACATCCATCGCGTTACGCGACGCTTTGCTAGGCGTGGCCATTCCTTATGTGGAGCTCCACCTGAGTAACACCCAAGCGCGTGAGTCGTTTCGTCATCAGTCCTATCTGGCTGATCGTGCGGTTGGTGTGGTGAGCGGCTTTGGGCCTTTCAGCTACGACCTCGCTCTTGATGGGTTGCTGAATTACCTGCGTCAGGTGGAAGCATGACCATCGCTGCATCCACAACCCCTGTTGAGTTCAAAGAGGCCTCTCTTACATCCACCGTGAGCAGCATTCGTTGGCTTGCTGCTCCGACTAGTCGTCTCTGGGTGGAGCAGGCGATCGCTAAGCCGATGCAGGTTCTCATCGACCATGCCCATTGCGAGCGCAAAGCGGCTGGCTCAGCTGTTCAGCTGATGTTTCGCTATCTGTGTGAACCTGGCCTCGGTGAGGTGTTGAGCCCGCTGGCGCGTGAAGAGCTTGCGCATTTTGAGCAGGTGTTGGATCTGCTCAAATCGCGTGGTCGTTACCTTGAGCCGTTGCGCTCATCAGGTTACGGAGCGGATCTTGCTAAGCAGGTGCGACGGGGGGAGCCTGATCGGATGCTGGATTCTTTCCTCGTTGCGGGCCTGATTGAAGCGCGCAGTCATGAACGCATGGCTCTGCTTGCAGAACACAGTCCTGACCAGGCGTTACGGACTCTTTATGGCAGCTTGCTTCAAAGTGAAGCTCGTCACTTCGGTGTGTATTGGGTTCTTTGCGAGCAACGGTATTCAAGAGATGTGATCGTGCCTCGTTTGCAGCAGTTGGCTCAGGCCGAAGTTGAGGCCTTGTGTGGAGAACTGGTGCATCCCGATGATGTGCGGATGCATTCCGTTGGTGTCGATGCCTGATGCGTCCAGGCATTCTTTTAAGATCAACGAATCTGCAATGATTCAATGAGTGGTAGCGGCCATTCCCAGCTTGATGTCCAAAGTGTTAATAATGTGACTCAGCCTCGTCCGATTGGACGTGGTGAATGGTGGTCAGAAGCAGCTTTTCAAGACTTTTTTACATCGGTTTTTGAGCGTGAACTGGGTAATGTTATTGATTACAATGTTCATCTGGACTCTGATAAAGATGTTTATAACACTCATGAAATCTATTCCGGCCCAGATGGGATGGTGTATTTCACCCAGAGCATGCATGACCGTGTTGGACGTCTCACGCTTGATGGACGTGTTGAGCTTTTTGAACTTCCAAAAGGGTCTTACCCCCATGGAATCCGGTTTAGTGAAGACGGTCGTTTGTATGTAACTCTTGAGGATTTTGATCAAATCGTTGAACTCAGCAAACGTGATGGTTCTATCATCACGACTTATAGCGTTGCGTTCGATAATCCTCAGACAGAGGGTGTTGTGGGACCGCACGGTTTCGCCATCGATCCCCAAGGCAAACTTTGGTACACCGGCCGCACCTCTGATGTGCTGGGTTGGGTTGATCCTGCGACGGGAGAACATCGTCGTTTTGAACTACCGACCCGAGCTGCCATCGCTCCCAATTTCAATCATGACGCCATCAAGCCGGCAGCCAGTGCTCCAATCAACATCGAGTTTGATCAGGTGGGAAACGCATGGTTTGTAAACCTGCAGACCAATCAGATTGGAAGGATTGATTTAAACGATAAGTTGAGCCTTTTCGAGATCGAAGGTTTCGGGACTGATAACACACGTCCGATCAATATTTATCAAGGACCCGAAGGCTTTATCTGGGTCACAATTGAAGGCGATAACAGCCCTGAATTGGTTGGTTCGCAGCAAAGTTTGGGTGGTATTGCCCGCTTCGATCCTGCCTCTGAAACTTTCACGTCTTATCCCCAGACTCTTTCCAAAGGTGCAGGCGGTGTAGTGGGTGTGAAGCCGGATTCTGTCTGGTTCCAATACCAAGAAAATGACCTGGTTCGCTTGGATGTTGATGAATCAGGACGCCGAGATCAAACGGTTTTCCCATTGCCTGACATTGGTTCCCGTAACCGTGTGATGCACCGGATCGGACAGGGGCCTGATGGATCAATGTGGTTCACCAGTTTGAATGCGGATCTTGTCAGTCAGATCGCGACCGAAGAGCAGGGTTTGCCTGTGTATTCCTTTGATGCTTCATCGACCAGAAATCAATACTTATCGTCGGTACCTCAAGAGTGGACTCTGCTACTAAGCGAGAGTTCGGGCGCTGAAGAACCTGATCCTTTGTTCCTCAGTACTGCAGACCTCAGCGATTCTGTATCGACATCGCGTTTCCGTGATCAGATCACTGGCCAAACGGTCTGGACGGCAGACCCCACGGAGCGATTTATTTGGTCGCAAAGCTTTCGGTATGAATACATTGCTGAGGATTTCCGCGTTTTTGATGAGATTAACGATGCTCAGAACCTCATTCCTGTTTACCGAACATTTGATGATCAGGCGCGTGTGTTCCGTTGGTATGTAGATCCACTCAGCGTGGACCCCGCTGATCATGCTTCAGCGAACATTGCATGGTTTGCACACGCCATTCCCGACAATGCAATGTATGGCTGAACTCTGAATGAGCGAGGACTGGCTGCTTGGCCGGTATCGCTCCGGGTTGAGGTGTCTGTTTTTGAGGGATGCTTCGGCCTTTTCGCGATTTCGATCTGAAGGAGTTGATCAGTGCCCAGCTTGTTTGTTGCGTCAGGTTTGGTTGAGATCGTCGTAAGGCATCAAGGTCAGACTTTCGTGACTTTGGATCACAAGAGGTCTGACGAGGCGCGCAATGTTGTTTGGGCCGCTTCTAGGATTGACCCAGTGACGTCGCGTGTCGAATGATTGACCCTGTGACCGCTGTTGCTGACTCCCTGCAGGCTCTGCGGAATGGCACCACCGACGAGCAGTGGAATGGCCTCAAAGCCGATCCACTCCTTCGTGATCTCATTGGCCGTTGTGCCGACCTTGAAGCAGCTTTGTTGCTCGCTGATGAAGAGTCGGTGAAGGTGGCAACTGGCAAATCCGCTTCCTTCAAGTCATCTGTGGATTCCCGGCTGCTCCTCGCGGCTTGACGGTGCAACCGCAACCAACCGGCTACAGCAGGCTTGCGGGGGTTGTGAGTAGGGGATAGCGGCTGGCAATGGAATCCCCTGTGAAGTCCGCCACCCATCCGCTGGGATTGCAAAAAAAGCGAATGGCGCAGAACTCCGGCTCCGGCCCCATATCAAACCAGTGACGCGTTCCTGCAGGAACGCTGATCCAATCCGAGGCTTTGCACAACACCTGGATCACCTCGTCCCCAAGGTGAAGGCAGAACAGGCCATGGCCCTCCACGAAAAAGCGAACTTCGTCTTCGCTGTGGGTGTGTTCATTCAGGAATGTCTGGCGCAGGGTGGCTCGTTCGGGATGGTCCGGCTGGATGCGAATGGCATCAACGGTGGGGTAGTTCCCGCGCGCCTGGGTTCGTTGGATGTCGTGCTTGTAGGCCGCCAGGATCTCCTCCTGGCCAGCGCTTTGGTCAAGCCGCGTCTGTGTTGGCCAGCGTTCAAAGCCAATTCCGCGTCGCTTGAGCTCCCTTTCGATCAGAGCTCTGTCTTGGGTGTGCAGAAGCACGTCGCTGGAGCGATCCGAAAACAGCGTCAGCTCACTCATGCTGCAAATGGCCGTGGAAACAGCCCCTGACCAACCCATTCAGCATGCTGGATGGTTGATCCGTCCCCCGCGCCGTTGTCCTTGGCACCCAAGTTTGCTCCTGATCGGTTGACGCTGGTAGGAGTTGGTCCTGGTGATCCAGAATTGCTTACGGTCGCTGCGGTGAAGGCCTTGGAGCAGGCCGACGTGGTGGCTCATCCTGTGGCCCGTGAAGGAGAGTCGGGGTTGGCATTGGCCATTGCTTTGCCGTGGTTGCAGCCGCAACAACAACTTCTGCCCCTCGCGTTCCCGATGGTGGCGGAGGCAGAGCCGAGAATTTCCGCCTGGCACGAGGCTGCCGACGCACTCGCCCGCCATGTGAGGGCAGGTCGCAGGGTGGTGTTGCTCTGTGAGGGGGATGTGTCCCTCTTTGCAACGGGTAGTTACGTGCAGCTGGCTCTGCGTCGGCGTCATCCCGACCTTCCCTTTGCGCTGATTCCTGGGATCCCTTCGGTTTGTGCTGCTGCTGCCGCAGCAGCAGGCGTGGCGGTCGATCTTCCCTTGGCACTCCAGCAAGAAGGACTGCTGATCCGTCCATGTCCGGAGACGGCTTCGGACTTTCGCAAACTCCTGCAGAGCGCACGCGATGCGTCAACTGTGCTCGGGTTGATCAAAGTGGGCCACCGTTGGCCCTGGGTGTGTGCGGCTCTGACGGAGATGGGGCTGCTGGATCAGGCTCTGTTCGCGCAACGGGTGGGTTGGTCTGATCAGTGGGTGGCTTCCGCCTCTCAAGTGCCCCCCGATGCGAGACCCTATTTCTCACTTCTGCTGATCCGTCAGCTCTGGCCTGAGGTGTTGCCTTGATTGCTGCCTTTCCATCGCTTGCCGTGAGCCAATGGTTGGCGTTGGTGCATCCAGTGCTGATCATTCTGTTTGTCTATCCCGTGATCGGAGCAACGATCAGGTTGGGGATCCTGGCCAGGGAGCGGCGGTTGCAGCTCAATCCGATTGCTCCCACGGTTCCTGTGGAGCATGTGGATCATGGCCGCTGGGCCACAGGTGCTCTGCTGTTGGCCGTGCTCATTGCTTTGGGTCATGGATTAGCGGGTGCTGGCGCTGGTTTGGCGACCTGGCTTGTGGTTTCTCTGCAGGCTGCGGCTGCTGCCGCAGCTTTCGTGGCGCTCCTTCGCACGCGGCGTTTGATGTTCCGTTTGCTGTTCGCATGGAGCTGCTGGCTGTTTCTGCTGCTGATCAGCCTGCAGCCTTTGTTGATGGCGGAACGGTCTCTCCTGGCTCTAGCGATCTGGGAATCCCACACCTGGGGTGGCCTCGCGCTTCTCGCTTTGCTCCTGTTCACGATGGCTGTGCAGCGGGAGATCGCCAGCAGGCTGTGGATGCGCCGATTGCATGTGTCCCTGAATGTGTTGGTGGCACTGTTGCTGGCGACCCAAGCGATTACGGGTACCCGTGACCTTCTGCTGGGCTAGGCAGCCTTGGCCTCTGACGCCAACTGGTCCTGCTGGTGCTTCAACAACTCCAGGGCGAGATTTGGCGTGGAGGCCCGCATCAGTTGCTGGCGGAATTGCGAGGCACCAGGGAAGCCAGTGCATGTCCAACTCATGTGTTTTCGCGCGATCAGCAGGCCGTGATCGCCTCGTGCTTCCACCAGGGCCTGCAATTGTTCAGCCGCCAGCGTCAGGCGTTCCCGTGGGTCTGGTGTTGGTGGGATGGGCCGTCCATTCAGTGCGGCATCGATTTGACCCACAAGCCAAGGGGCGCCCATCGTTCCACGTCCCACCATTACGCCATCAGCACCGGTGACCTTCAGGCAGCGCAAAGCGTCGTCTGGGCTATTGACGTCGCCATTAGCGATCACGGGGATGTGGAGGCTTTGTTTGACGGCCGCGATCGCGGCCCAGTTCGCGTTGCCGCTGAAGCGTTGTTCGCGGGTGCGGCCATGCAGGGTTAAAAGCTGAGCCCCGGCGTCCTGGAGCCGGCGACCCCAGGCCACAGCATCAGCCTGCGTTGACGGCTGCTCCGTTCCGCCGCACCAGCCGAGTCGAGTTTTGACGGTCACTGGCACGCCAACGGCGGCAGCCACGGCGTCGACGATCTGGCAGGCCAGCTCAGGATCGCGGATCAGGCCGCTCCCACCGCCTTTGCGTGCAATCTTGCGCACCGGGCAACCCATGTTGATGTCCACCAAAAAGGCGCCGGCGTCTTCAGCCCGACGAGCGGCATCTGCCATGGCTGCAGGTCGGTGGTCGAACAATTGGACGCCGATTGGTCCAAGTTCTCCGCTGAGTTCTTCCACCTTGGCTCGGCCATGGCCGAGTTCGAGGCTGGTGGCATTCACCATTTCGGTGAATAACAGGGCGTCGGACGACCAACGCCGCACCAGGGAGCGGAAGATCCGATCGCTGACGCCTGCAAGCGGTGATTGCAGAACGCGGCAGCGCAAGGTGCGCTCAACGCGGCTGCCACGCAGTCTCAGTTCCCTGGTGATCAATGGGGATGCCATCACCCCATTGTCGCCAGTGGCCAGTTTCGGCGAATCAAGCCATGGATTCATCCAAGCCGAGTTGGTGGCGGGTCCGGTGCACCTGCGTTTCGATGGCGTTGCGCAGCCAGGCCTGCGTCGACCAATCTTCGTGGAGCGCCAGTCGCTCAACGTCTTGTAGGAGGTCAAGGGGGAGCGCAAGGCTCACCTCCTGGATGCTGTGCGGGCTAGCAAGTCCCCCCTGATGCGGTGCGTCCAGATGGAGGATCTGCGCTTTCAGGACCTGCAGTTTGGTGCCTGGCTTCTGCTGGCGACGCCAGACCTGACGCAGGGTCAGTCGCACCTTGCAGCCTGGCCGCACCCGTTGAAGCCCTTGGTCTCCCAGGGGAGAGTCGCGACGGTCCACAAACACCGGAGTGCTGCTGCTTGTGGACGCGCTGTAGATGAAGCACACCCTGCCGTCGCCATGCCAAGGGGGCGCAGCCTTCCCAGTCGACAGCCGTTTCAGCATGCGGCGCTGGTCGCGCTTCACTGCCGTCATAACGTCCTCAGGCAGCCGAAAGACCAGCCGCTGGTAGGCCTGGTTTGCCACCAAAGACGTCTCCGGCTCGAGTGTGGTGTCAAACACGTACATGAAGCGGTCGGTAAAGGTGCTGCTTAGGGGGTTGCCAGGGGGCCCTCAGCGCCGAAGCATGGTCAGATCTGCATGCTGCTGATGACGTTTCCCAGCTGGAGTCTGACCCGGCCTCTGCTGATGGCGATTCTTGAGGACCGTTTGAGCGATCAGTTTGTCGCCCAGCTGGTGTGGGAGCGTTTGGGCTACCGCCCCTCCAGCGCCGTCGACGGTCTCTGGCGAGCCGGTCCGCAGACACCCTCCGACTGGGGAGAAGCTTTCCCGGAGGCCCCTCAGGTGATCGCCGTGCGGCCGGCTTCCGTGCGTCTCACGCGTTCGATTCCGAAGCCCTACAAGCAGCTTTTGAAGGAGCAGCTCCACTTCACGGGCTATCGCATCGGTGAGCTCTATCCACGCCGAACCCGCCGGGCCACGGTGGTCAACTGGTTGCTGGCTTCCTTGGCGCTTGAGGGGAAGCCGCTGCTTGAAGAGGGGGCGCTACCGCCGCTGTTGGAAGCGCCGGCCGATCCGGTGCAGGGGCATCCTGGCGACCCGCCAGTGGGCTAACTAGTGGGCTAAGTGGGCTTCAAGCTTGGATCACCACCTTGGTGCCTTTGGGCGTGTTCTCGAACAGCCATTGCGCCTGGTGGGTTGGCATGCGAACGCATCCACGGCTGCGAGGAACGCCAAAGGCCTGACCAGCCTCCTCCTGCCAGGGAGCTCCATGCATGCAGATCATTTCGTTGGAGGTGATGCACATGGCATAGGGCACGCCTGGTGCCACATATCCACGACCGCTCATGGTCACGGATCGGTATTTGGTGAGCACCTGAGCTTCTCCTGTGGGCGTCGGCGTTGACGCCTTACCGGTGCTCACGGGAATCACCCGCACGATCTCCTGATTGGCGTCGTAAACGGTCAACTTCTGGTCGGAGAGGTCAACCACAAGAGTGGCGATCAGTTCAAGCATGGTGTTGTGACAGCGGCCGCACTGCACTACTTAGCTGTCTCGCTTTGGTCTCACGAGTCTCGCCCCAAAAGAATTCCTATTCGTTCGCGCCAAGAGATCGTGAGGGGCTTTCACGCAGGCGCCTCTGTACTGTCAAGTCAGTCCCCGCTTGAGACCCACTTGGCGCGTCCCGTCGTCGCGATCATCGGGCGCCCCAACGTTGGCAAGTCCACGCTGGTGAATCGCCTTTGCCGCAGCCGAGAAGCCATCGTTCACGATGAGCCAGGGGTGACCCGTGACCGCACGTATCAGGACGGTTACTGGGGAGATCGCGAGTTCAAGGTTGTGGACACCGGTGGGTTGGTGTTCGACGATGACAGTGAGTTTTTGCCGGAAATCCGAGAGCAGGCGGCTCTGGCTCTCGAGGAAGCCAGCGTTGCCTTGGTGATTGTGGATGGGCAGCAGGGGCTGACGGCTGCCGACGAGTCCATCGCTGAATTTCTGCGCGGCCAGCCCTGTCCGATTCTGCTCGCTGTCAACAAGTGCGAGTCGGCCGAGCAGGGTCTGGCCATGGCGGCTGAATTCTGGAGTCTTGGTCTCGGCGAGCCCTATCCGGTGTCGGCCATCCACGGTGCTGGCACGGCCGAGGTGCTGGACCAGGCGCTCAAGTTCTTCCCTCCCAAGGATCAGGAGGGTGATGAGGAAGAACCCATCCAGATGGCCATCATCGGCCGGCCCAATGTGGGGAAATCCAGCCTGCTCAATGCGATTTGCGGTGAACAGCGCGCCATTGTCAGTCCGATTCGCGGCACGACCCGCGACACGATTGACACCAGCATCGTGCGGGAAAACAGGCCTTGGCGTCTGGTGGACACGGCAGGAATCCGTCGTCGCCGCAGTGTCAACTACGGCCCTGAGTTCTTCGGGATCAACCGCAGTTTCAAGGCGATTGAACGCAGTGATGTCTGTGTTCTGGTGATTGATGCGCTGGATGGCGTCACCGAGCAGGATCAGCGCCTGGCGGGCCGGATTGAGGAAGATGGCCGGGCCTGTGTGGTGGTTGTGAACAAATGGGATGCCGTCGAGAAAGACAGCCACACGATGACCGCCATGGAAAAGGAGCTGCGCGCCAAGCTCTACTTCCTCGACTGGGCTCCGATGCTGTTCACGTCGGCACTGACGGGGCAGCGGGTGGACAGCATCTTTGCTCTGGCTGCTCTCGCAGTTGAGCAACATCGCCGTCGGGTGAGCACCTCTGTGGTCAATGAGGTGCTGAAGGAAGCTCTGAGTTGGAGAAGTCCGCCTACCACCCGTGGCGGCCGGCAAGGGCGTTTGTATTACGGCACGCAGGTGGCCAGTCGTCCGCCGAGCTTCACGCTGTTTGTGAATGATCCCAAGTTGTTTGGTGACACCTATCGCCGCTACGTGGAGCGCCAGATTCGAGAGGGACTGGGCTTTGATGGATCACCGCTGAAGTTGTTCTGGCGGGGCAAGCAGCAGCGTGATGCCGAACGGGATCTCGCCAGGCAGCAGAACCGATAGGGCTGATCGCAATGGATTGGCTGAGGCAGATCCCGATTGGGCAGTACGTGGATGGTGCCGCGGGGTGGCTGCGTCAGCTCGACCCGCGCCTCAAGCTGTCGTGGGTGCTGATGTTTCTGCTCACACCCGTGCTTGCGGGGCCGATTTGGCGGTTGGCGCTTGTGCTGGCGCTTGTTCTCATCACCGCGGTCAGTGGCTTACCGCCACGTTTGTGGTGGCGCTCCCTGCTGCTCGTTGTTCTTTTGGGCTGTGGCATCGGTCTGCTCGCCATGCTGCTGCCCACCGGTGAGCCTGGCGCCAGCTTGAACCTCCGCCCCACTGAAGAGGTCCCGGGTCTCCTGTTGACATCGCCCTCCTGGGAGTTGGTGCGCCTCGGCCCTCTTCAGCTCGGTTCGTTCCAGTTAGGCCCGCTCGTAGTCGACAGACGTTCGGCTGAACTGGGCCTCAACAGCGCCACGCTGATCGTGACGGTGGTGCACAGCGTCAATCTGATGCTGCTCTCCACGCCCAGTGAGGAGTTGATGTGGGCGCTCAGCTGGTGGCTGGCTCCGCTTGCCAAACTCGGCGTGCCCGTGGATCGGCTCAGTTTTCAATTGTTGCTTGCGCTGCGTTTTCTTCCCCTGGTGCAGGAAGAGCTTCAAAACCTGCTGCGTTCCCTGGCCAGTCGAGCCGTCAATCTGCGCCGGCTTGGCTTTAAGGCCTCGTTTGGACTGGTGTTGTCGGTGGGTGAACGTCTGTTGGCCAACATCCTGCTTCGAGCTGAACAGGGGGCTGAAGCCTTGATGGCTCGCGGTGGAACTTGGTTGCCCGCCGAAGCCTTTCGCCCCGAACCCTCGTCACAGATCGGTGCCCAACGGCTTCTCAATGGGCTGGCTGCTGTTGGCCTGGTCTTGGTGCTTGTCCTGCGCGCCAGGTACGGTGCCCTGTAATCACTATTCGTGGATCTGTGAGCGCTGAGGGTTATCTCAATCACCCCACCTTTGGCATGCTTTACAAAGTGGCGCCAGCTGGTGAGGGACGGGATGTCTACGCCACGTTGTACGCCCAGCGCATGTTTTTCCTGGTGACACTGCAGCCACGTGGGGCTCAGTTTGAGGTCATTCCTTATCTCGATGCTCGGCATCATGCTGAACTGAACTTGGCCCGGAGCCGTCGGGATTCACCGGAAGAGCACGAGAGCTGGAAGCAGCTGTTTGATCAGACCTTCATCTGAGCCATGCACGTGGGGCAGCGCGGATGACGGAGCTTCAGAGCCGCTGGGAGCAGTTGCGCGACAGGCTTCCCCATGGCGTCCATTTGCTGGCTGTCAGCAAGCGCCAGCCTGCCTCGGCGGTGCGTGAGCTGGCGTGTTGCGGCCAGTCCGACTTCGGAGAAAGCCGTGTTCAGGAGGCGCTGCCGAAGCAGCAGGAGCTGTCGGATCTGGCGGGTCTGCGCTGGCATTTCGTCGGACGGTTGCAGGCCAACAAGGTGCGACCGGTGGTGAAGGCCTTCGATTGGGTTCATTCCATCGATTCGCTGTCTCTCGCGCAGCGTGTCTCTCGCATTGCGTTAGAGGAGAACCGGCGTCCTTCGGTGTTGTTTCAAGTCAAGCTTCGGCCTGATCCTGACAAGACGGGCTGGGACCCCATCGAGCTGAAGCAGGCCTGGCCTGGCTTGCGTCAGTTGCAGGGTCTCAATCCTTGCGGGTTGATGACCATGGCCCCGCTGGGGTTCTCAGAAGCTGATCGTCGCGGGCTGTTTCAGGATTGCCGACAGCTCGCCAATGCCATGGATCTGCCGCAGTGCTCGATGGGCATGAGCGGCGATTGGCCTGAGGCCGCAGCTGCCGGTGCCACCTGGGTGCGGGTTGGATCAGCGCTGTTTGGTGCTCGCCCCCAGTGAGGGCCCTGAGAGCGGCGGATCACGTCCACTGTCCGGAATGGACATCAATCCATGCGGACACGCTTGCTCACAACTCCGCGGAGCGCTATTCAGGGACAAGGTTCCGCAGATTTCCGGTGTCGCTGATTTCTCGCCTTCGTGCGGTCGTTGCAGGGGATGATTACCTGGACGGCGACTATGACGAGCTCGATTACGACACGGGTGAGCACGATGATGCTGTGTCGGGCATGACCTCTGCGAACAGCAGTGCTCTGGCTCCACTCGATGCATCCAATCCGTTTGAGATGGATCAAAGTTTTTCAGGCACCAATGTGATCGGTATGCCAGGCATCAGCTCCAGTGCTGCTGAAGTGTCACTGATGGAGCCTCGTAGCTTCGACGAGATGCCCCGTGCCATTCAGGCCCTGCGCGAGCGCAAGACCGTCATCCTCAATCTCACGATGATGGAGCCTGATCAGGCTCAACGTGCCGTGGATTTTGTGGCTGGTGGCACTTTTGCCATCGATGGCCATCAGGAGCGAGTTGGCGAAAGCATTTTCTTGTTTGCCCCCAGCTGTGTCACGGTTACTAATGCCAGTCAGGAAGAGAGCACCACGCCCACGGTGGTGACCAAGGATGTGGAACAGGCGTCTTCTGACGCCAGCGTTGCTCCGGCTCCGGCCTGGGCGGCGTCTGACGCCACAGCCCTCTGACCAGCGCGTCTGCTTCGGTGACTGCTTCCGTCGGTGTAATCGGTCTGGGCCGAATGGCTCAGGCCTTGGTGCGACCGCTGGTTGAGCGTGGCATTTTTGCGGCCTCCGATTGCATTGGAGTTGTGGCGCGTGAGGACAGCGTGCAACGTCTGCGCACTGAATTGCCAGCGGGCTTCACGGTGGTTTCGGCTTCAGACCCCCAGGCCGCGCAAGCCTGGATGGCTCCGGTGCAGTTGCTGGCGGTCAAGCCCCAACAACTCGACGCTGTAGCCGCTGGTGTGTTGCCACCCGCGGACTCGACGTCGTCACTGGTGATTTCGGTGTTGGCGGGAATCACTCTGGAACGACTGCAGCACACGTTTCCAGGCCGTGTGTGTGTTCGAGCGGTTCCCAATACCCCCTGCCTCGTAGGTGAGGGTCTGTGTGGACTGGCTTGGGGCCAGGGTGTGACTCCCGAGCAACAGCGGTGGGTACGGGATGTCTTTGCTCCGGTCAGCGAGGTGTTGGAATTGCCGGAATCGAGGCTGGATGCCTTCTTGGCTCTGACCTCCTCAGGTCCTGCCTACGTGGCTTTGATCGCTGAAGCCCTTGCCGATGGTGCCGTAGCGGCGGGGCTTCCCCGTGACCAGGCGCATCACCTGGCGCAGCGCACTCTCGGCGGGACGGCGGCACTGCTGCAACAACAGAAGCTGCATCCCGCCCAGCTGAAAGACATGGTCGGCTCACCGGGGGGCACCACCATGGCTGCCGTGCGCAAGTTGGAGCAAGCCGGTCTGCGGTCGGCGCTCATCGAAGCGGTTCTGGCTGCCACAGAACATGGCAGCTCCCTGCGCTAAGCCGCGAGAGGTGCGGTGCGTGTGAGTTCGCCGTAGAGGCGTTCAAGCGCATCGATGTTGCGAGCCATCGTGTAGCGCTCCATGACCCGCTGGCGTGCCTGTCTCCCCAGTGCTTGGGTGAGCACCGGTTGATCCCGAAGCACGGGGAGCAGCGTGCGCAGCTGACTGGTGACTCCCAGGGTGTTCATCACAATGCCGGCTCCTCCGGCGAGTACCTCACCGTCGGCCCCAGCATCCGTGGCCACGCAGGCGCATCCGCTGGCCATGGCCTCTAGCAATGCCAGCGATAAGCCTTCTACTAACGATGGCAGCAGGAAGACTTCGGCGGATTGCAACAGTGCCACGCGCGTGGCGAGGTCTGGCTCGTAGCCCCACCACAGCACGTTGTCCATCTGGCCGTAGCTGTTCTGCAACGTGCTGCGCAGCGGACCATCGCCAACGATGACCAGACGACAGCCTGGCGTGTCCACAAGTCGCCAAGCCTGCAACAGCGCTTCCACGTTCTTTTCAGTGGAGATCCGTCCCATGTAGAGGAAAACGCGCTCCGTTCCGAGGCGTGAGCGCACCCTCTGCAGCTGACTTCCAATCGCAGAGGGCATGGCATCGGCCGGTCTCCACTGAGCTATGTCGACTCCGTTGGGGATCACCGCCAGGCGATCCTCGCGGACTCCCAGGCGTGCAAGCACATCGGCTTGCAGCTCAGAGAACACAATCACCCGGTCATAACGGGCTAGAGCAGGGGCATACAGCTGGTACGTGAGCTGCTGTGTTCCTGCTGTGAGGTTGCGCAGGCCGGCATCGAAGGGAGGGTGGAAGGTGGCCACCAAGGGAACCTGCAGCTGCTGGCAGAGCTCGGGAAGTCGGAAATCCAGCGGCGAGAGGGTGAGGCTGGCATGCACCAGATCTGGCTGGAGGCGATCAAGCGAATCCCGTAGCTCGCGCTGTGCTCCAGGAGAAGGGATCGTATAAACCTGCGATTTCACGAGGTAGGGCAGGCTTACATCCGGATCGTTGGCCAGGAGGGAGGTACTGCTGCCTGGGGCTTTTGGATTGTCGAAATGAATGAAGCTGGTCTGATGACCACGGGCCTTCAGGGCTTCCGTTGTGCTCAGCCCGTAGGTGACATTGCCGCAGAACGGAGTTTTTTTGCCCAGCCAGGCAATATGCGTCAAAGCCACTGAGGGACGGGCTCCGCAAACGCTAGCAGCGCTGCCAGGGGCGCTCGATCAAGGCGGCCACCAGCGCCAGGCCCGCCAGGATCCATAACACCGGCAGCAGCCCCACACTGCTCACCAAAGCGCCTGCCAGCACAAGAGGAAGGCTGAGGGCAATGTTGATCAGATTGTTCTGCAGCCCGAACACGCGGCCGCGCTGTGATTCAGGCGTGTCCTCCTGGATCGTGGTTTGCGCGGGGATGGCCACCAGAGCGGCACCGATGCCGAGCAGTGTGCAGAGCCCGAGGGTGTAAGTGAGATTGCCGCGCAGTTGCCCAAGCAGCACGAGGCTCCAGGTGATCGCGCCCAGTCCCGCGGCTGCCAGGCGGCGGCGGCTGAATCCATGGCCCACCTGTGCCACCACGACGGCCCCGATGGCCATCCCGAGCCCGCTCATGGCTAGCAGGCTTCCGAAGCCGGTGGGGCCAAGACCCTGAATGGCGGACGCCAAGCTGATGGCCAGGACGTAGAGCGCGGCCAGGAGGCTGTAGAGCAGCACCAAATGCACCATGGCCGTCCGCACCGAGGCGCGTTCACGCAGGACCTGAAGCCCCGCCACGATTTCTTTCCAGACCGATTCCCCTTGATGGGCTCGGGGCTGTTCACGCATCCGGATCGTGCTCAGCGAGATGGCCGCCATGCCATAGCAAAACGGCAGAAGCAGAAATTCACCACCCTTGAGGCCAATGCCTTGGAAGAGGCTGTCCAGTCCCCGCAGGATCGGATCTCCTAGAGCGAAGCCAACAATCGTGGCTCCCATGCTGGTGGCTTGGTAAAGCGAATTGGCTGCCAAGAGGTGCTCCTGCGGCACCAACAGCGGAATGGCAGCCTGCTCTGCCGGTGCGAAGAACTGGGTGAGCACCGATTCCAGAAAGGTCATGACCAGCAGGGCCCAGTACCCCCAGCTGAGGCCGAGCCAATGGGGCCCTGGCAGCAAGAAAAACGGGGTCAACACCACGAGCAGAGCGCGTAATCCGTTTGAAGCGACCATCACCCGCCGTTTGGGCCATCGGTCGACCCAGACTCCCGCGACCGAACCCAACACCATGGCTGGGATCGTGTTGGCGACGTAAACCCCTGTTGCCAGCAGTGTGATCCGTTGCGCACGGGTCTCGAAGTCCATGCGGATCGCTGATGCAATTTCCGCGAGGGCGCCATTTTCCTGCGGTGTGCTGGTCACCCAGTACTGGGCGATCAGGTACACCATCAAAACGATGTAGAACTTGTCCGCCAGTTGCGAAAAGATCTGGCCAATCCAGAGACGGCGAAAGCCGTCGAAGCGCACCACCGTCTGCAGGCCCCGAGGACCCTCCGGGTTTCCACCGGTGGGGAGCGCGGGCTCCGGACTGTTCAGGGAAGATCCGCTCACGGTGCCTGCAATGACCGGGTCATGATCGCTTACGGCGCAGGCAAATAGTCGCTCACCATCTTCAGAGAGCGCACGGGGCGGGGTAGATGCACCCGGCACCAGCAGTCGATCAGAGCCAGGAGTTTGAGCCACACCGAACGCGGTCCCATCAGTTCTCCATTCGGGCGCCTGGGAAGATCCGGCCGGGGCAGCCGTTGCAGCAGGGCCAGTTCGGAGGGGTTGAGCTGCAGCCTGGCGCCAGGAAGGCTCCCAAGCGCGAGGCCTTGCTCGGGCAGCAGGCTGCAGCGCCATTCCCACTGACCGATCGGCGGAATCAGCTCAGCACCGCTCTGGCAGCAGATCTGAAGCGGTAGGCCATAGCCGCCGAGCGCTAGCAGGTGCACGCCCGCTTGAACCAGCATCGCCAAACTGAGGTCCGGGTTGGGTTGTGGGGAGCGGCTCAGGGCCTCCAGTCGCTCTAGGTGAATCAGCACCGTCTCCAGTAAGCCTTGAATGGGGTCGTCATCGCTCACCAGTGCGATCGAGAGCTCTGCTAGGGCTTGGGCGGCCGCCAGGGTTTCCAGATGCTGCCCCACGCCGCTGAAGTTGTGACGCACCTGCAGCTGCCGCACGCGTTGGAGGCCGCGGCGCCCCACCACCTGCAGATCCAAAAGGGTGAGGGGAACGGCTGCAGCAAGGCTGCTTTTGGGGCGGCGAGCGCCAGGCACGGCCAATCTCACCACCCCGGCTTCGTCGCTCAACAGTGTCAGCAGCCGATCGTGCTCACCCAGTGGCCCTACTTTGAGGGCGAGGCCCTGCAGGCGTCTGTCGCCGCTCATCGCTGCTGGCGCAGGGCTTGCACCAGCGACGGACCATGGCCGGTGCCTAGGCCCCTTGCACCGGCTTCCACCAGATCCAGTGCGTGCTCGAGCTCCCGGATTCCACCTGCGGCCTTGATGGCACAGCGTCCGCGCGAGTGTTGTCTCAGGGTTTTGATCTGTTCCGGTGTGACAGCGGGCCCGAAGCCGTTGCCGGCTTGTAGTGCCGCGGCGCCCGCATCCATGGCAGCTTCCGCCGCCAAAGCGAGCTGTTCGTCCTGGAGCTGATTGACGTCGAGAACCACCGTCATGGGCAGATCCAGCGCGGCAATCGCAGCCAATTCCTCGGCGAAGGTGTTGGCCCGGCCATTCACAAGTGCGGACCAATCGGGGGTCACATCCAGGGCGTCAGCGCCATGGGCGGCGGCCCACTCCGCCTGCGCTTGCTTCAGTTCGGCCGGCAGAGCGCCGAATGGAAACCCCACTGTGGCGGCCAGTTGTACCGGTCCGCGTCCCCCGAGCCGCTGACGCACTGCCTGGAGGTGGCTCAGGCTGACGCAGACGCCACCGAAACCAAGCTGCCTTGAGGCATCGCAGAGAGTGTGAAGCTCCTCCTCCTGGAGCATTGGGTTGAGCAAAGCCTGGTGGATCAGCGGGGGAAGGTCTGGCAGGTCCTGCCGCCGCGGTGACATGGTCATCGCTGGGGAAACAGACGGAAGAACCGTCGCGAAAAGTTCAGTTGCGAGCTTGGATCACGCCGTATCCACCGTGATTGCGTCGGTAGATCACTTGCAATTCATCACTGGCACGGTCGCGGAACAAATAAAAATCGTGATCGATGAGGTCGAGCTGATGGCGGGCCTCGTCGACACTCATGGGCGGCATGGCGAAATATTTGCGCCGCACGCCGGGGTTCGGCAGCTGTGCTTCTTTGCCATCCAGCAGCGATTCCTCCACAGGACTGTCGTTGAGAACCGCCTCGGTGGCCGGGGTTTCCGTGGCGCGATGGCCGTGGCTGTGATGGTGATCGCTGGTGCGGTCCTTGAATCGACGCAGCTGACGGGCCAGTTTGCTGGCCACCAGATCAATGCTGGCGTAAAGGTTTTCGCTGCGTTCCTGGGCTCGGATCACGGTTCCATTCGCGAACACCGTGACCTCGGCTGTTTGTTGCGGAACTCTGGGGTTGCGGGCCACCGATAGGTGAACATCCGCTTCTTGGACAAGATCGTTGAAGTGATGAATAGCCCGGTCAAGCTTGGTTTCGGTGTAATCCCGCAATGCGGGCGTCACATCCAAGTTGCGACCATGGATCAACAGCTTCATGCATCCCTCCGGTGCCTGCTCCTATCGGCAACTTAGTAACGCCGCCTGATTCCGGAAGTGGGTCTTCGGCATTTCTTTTTCAGCCGCAGCAACTCGTTCCTTTCGAGCAAGCCTGGGAGCGGCAACGGCGTTGGCAGGAAGGCTTGCTGGCGGAGCCAGCTGCTGCCGGCGGTGCCGAAGCCGTCTGGTTGCTGCAACACCCCAGTTGTTACACGCTCGGACGTGGCGCTAGCGAAGCCCATCTCCGCTTTGATCCGCTTCAGCCTCCGTCACCGCTCCACCGCATTGATCGTGGCGGCGAGGTGACCCATCACGCCCCTGGTCAACTGGTGGCTTACCCCGTGCTGGATCTCCGTCGTCATCAACCCGACCTGCATTGGTATTTGCGTCAGCTCGAGCAGGTGGTGCTGGATGTGATGCAAGCCCTTGATCTGCAAGGTGAGCGGATCGATGGGCTCACAGGGGTTTGGCTGGATCAGCGCAAAGTGGCGGCCATTGGGGTCGGCTGTCGGCGCTGGATCACTCAGCACGGTCTGGCTTTGAACGTGACCTGTGATCTGGCCGGATTTGAGGCTGTGGTGCCGTGCGGCTTGACAGGACGGAAGGTCGGGCGTCTCAGCGATTGGGTCCCGGGATTGTCCTTGGAGGAGGTGCGCCCCTTGCTAAGGGATGCCCTTGCCCAGCGATTCGGGCTCCGCTGGCAGTCGGTCGGTGAGGGGATGGCGATTGCCGATGCATCGTCGAGGTGATAGGCCTGGGCGACCGCGCCCCGCTCCTGTGACCGCTGCTCAAGCTTCCTGGCAACCCACTCCCCGTGAGCAGGAGGCACTTGCCCGTCAGTCCCACGTGCAGGCCCTTGGGCGTGTCGATCAGGTCTGGCCCTGGCTAGCAGCTCAGCATGGCGAGGTGATGGCTGTCGATGCGCCCCATGCGGCCCATCCCGAGCGATTCAATTACCAACAGCTGGCCGAACGCATTGAACGCGCTGCTGCGGCTTTCCAGCAGCTCGGGCTCAGGGTTGGCGATGTGGTCGGTCTCTTTGCCGAGAACAGCCCCCGATGGTTGGTGGCTGACCAGGGGTTAATGCGTGCCGGTGTGGTGGATGCGGTGCGTGGGGCGGCCGCGCCGGTGGAGGAGCTCCGTTACATCCTTGAAGACTCCAAGGCCGTGGCCCTGGTGGTGCAAACCGGTGATTTGTTGGAGCGTCTGCAGCTGTCTGCAGATCTTCAAGCCCAACTGCGCTTCGTCTTGGTGTTGGAGGGTGAGGCACCCCCAGGGGCCCTGGATTTCGACACCTTTTTGAGCCGTGCCGATGGGCATCAGCCCCCCGATCCCATGGCGAATCGCGAGCAAGCCTCCGCCGTTCACACCATTGCCACAATCCTCTACACCAGCGGCACCACCGGTCGGCCCAAAGGGGTGCCACTCACCCACGCCAATCTTCTGCACCAGATGCGCAGTCTGGCCACCGTCACCCGCCCGGATGCCGGAGCACCGGTGTTGAGTGTGCTGCCGATCTGGCACTCCTACGAGCGCAGTGCGGAGTATTACTTCTTTTCCTGCGGGTGCTCGCAGAGCTACACCACGATCAAGCAGCTGAAGAGGGATCTGCCGCGGGTGAAGCCGGTGATCATGGCCACCGTCCCCAGGCTTTGGGAGGCGGTGCAAGCAGGCTTTGAAGATGTGGTGAAGACCCTGCCACCTGCACGTCAGCGTCTGCTCCGGTCGGCCTTGGCCAACAGCAAGGCCTACAGGCTGGCCCGTCGCCGCAGCCTGGATTTGTTGATCGAGCCGCTGCGCAAGCGCGACCGTTTGCGAGCCCTGGCGGAGGCAACACGGCGATGGCCGGCCCATGCCCTGGCATCCCAATTGATTTGGCCGAAGTTGCGCCAACAGCTCAGCGGTGGTGCCTTGCTGTATCCGATCAATGGTGGTGGTGCCATCGCTCCTCACGTGGATGCGTTTTTTGAAGCGGTGGGCATTGAACTTCTCGTGGGCTATGGCCTCACCGAGACCAGTCCTGTGGTGAGTTGTCGCCGGCCCTGGCGCAACATCCGTGGCAGTTCCGGATTGCCAATGCCGGAGACGGAGTTCCGCGTTGTTGATGCGGAGACCCGAGCTCCGCTGGCGTATCGGCAACGCGGAGTGGTGCTGGTGCGTGGACCTCAGGTCATGGGGGGCTACCTGGACAAGCCGGAGGCCACCGCCAAGGTGTTGGATGTCGATGGGTGGTTCGACACCGGTGATCTGGGCATGCTTCTGCCTGATGGCTCCGTGGTGCTCACCGGCCGAGCCAAGGACACCATCGTGCTCAGCAGCGGCGAGAACCTCGAGCCGGGTCCCTTGGAGGAAGCGCTCGTGTCATCTCCATTGGTGGAGCAGGTGATGCTGGTGGGTCAAGACGAGCGCCAGCTGGCGGCTTTGGTCGTCCCGAAGCAAGAGTCACTTCAAGCCTGGGCCTTGGAACAGGGCTGCGATCCAGGCCCGGATCTCGGCGGTCGCCCCGGGGATCCAGCTTTGCTGCGGTTGCTGCGCGGGGAGCTCAATCGGTTGCTTGGCGCCCGCGTCGGGTCGAGGGCGGATGAACGTCTGTGCGGTGTGGCGCTCGTTGAGCCGTTTTCCATTGAGAACGGCTTACTGACGCAGACGCTCAAGCAGCGCCGCGATCGCATCACGGACCGCGATCGCCCCATGATCGAGAGCCTTTACGGCCGTTGATGCCGTGCCGACTGCGCTGGCTTGACCATCTGCCGCGAGACTGAGACGCTTGGCGCTGTTTCTAGGCCCTCATGTCCGACGGCACCACCTTGTCGATCAAGCGCTCCATCACGATTCGCGCGGTGGTGACTCCTGCGTGGAAGGAGGAAGCCGAACGTGAGCTCAGTGGCGCCATCTCTACCACCGATCAGCAGCTGGCCCAGCTTGAACAGGAGGGTCAACAGGTGGTGGATGAGGTACGCCGTCAAAGTGCGAACCCTCTGGACCCCCGCGTTCAGGAGCAAGTGGGGCAGGTGCAGCAGCAGGTGGCTGCCAAGCGGGCTGAACTAGAGGAGCAGAAGCGCAACCTTCTGCAGCAGCAGGCTCAAGTGCGTGAGTTGGAGATGGAACAGATCGTGGAGCAGGGCCAGCTGGATAGTTTCTGCGACATTCAGGTGGGCGACAACCTGGTGAGCAAGATGCAGGTGGCCGTTGTGGTCCGTGACGGGGTGATCGAGTCGATCCAGCAGGGCTGACCCCTGCGAAGGGCCGCCCTGTCGGCCCGTAAAATCGCCCCTACATAGCCCCTCTGGAGACGGTTTTGGCGACCCACGACATCTTCATGCCTGCCCTCAGCTCCACGATGACGGAGGGGAAGATCGTCGAATGGCTCAAAAAGCCTGGCGACAAGGTCGGCCGCGGCGAGTCGGTGCTCGTGGTCGAATCCGACAAGGCTGATATGGATGTGGAGTCCTTCAACGAGGGCTACTTGGCTGCCGTGCTGATGCCTGCTGGAAGCACCGCTCCAGTGGGCGAAACGATTGGGCTGATTGTTGAAACTGAGGCTGAGGTTGCTGAAGCTCAGGCCAAGTCATCCTCGGGTGGTGATGCTGCGGCTCCCGCCCCTGCTGCTCCAGCCCCAGCACCAGCAGCTGCAGACCCTGCTCCTACTCCCTCTGCGCCAGCGGTGACCCCTGCTCCTCCGGCACCTGCTCCAGCTCCCGCGGTTCCCCCGGCACCGGCACCAGTAGCTGCGCCTGTTGCCAATGGACGTGTGATCGCCAGCCCTCGGGCCAAGAAGCTGGCCTCCCAGATGGGCATTGAGCTGTCGACGTTGCGCGGTAGTGGCCCGAATGGTCGCATCCAGGCTGAGGACGTTGAGCGTGCGGCTGGTCGCCCTGTGAGCGTGCCTCGTGTGGGTGAGGGCTCCGCGGCTGCCGTTGTGGCCGGTGTCGCTGCTTCAGCACCCGCACCGAGCGCTCCTGCCGGCAACAGCTTCGGTCGGCCTGGTGAGACGGTTGCGTTCAACACCCTCCAGGGAGCGGTCAACCGCAACATGGAGGCCAGCCTTGCTGTTCCCTGCTTCCGCGTCGGCTACACCATCACCACCGACAAGTTCGATGCTTTCTACAAGCAGGTGAAGTCGAAGGGCGTCACCATGACGGCTTTGCTGGCGAAGGCCGTTGCCGTCACCCTGGCGCGTCACCCTCAGGTCAATGCTTCTACCACTGCTGCCGGCATGGCCTACCCGGCTGAGGTGAATGTGGCTGTCGCTGTGGCCATGGAAGACGGTGGTCTGATCACGCCAGTGCTTCGACAGGCCGATCGCACCGACCTCTATGAAATGTCCCGTCAGTGGAAAGATCTGGTGACCCGCTCACGCAGCAAGCAACTGCAGCCTGAGGAATACAGCACCGGCACGTTCACCCTCTCCAACCTGGGCATGTTTGGTGTGGATCGCTTTGATGCCATCCTCCCGCCTGGCACCGGTGCGATTCTTGCCGTGGCGGCCTCCCGCCCCACAGTCGTGGCAGGCAAGGATGGATCAATCGCTGTGAAGCGGCAAATGCAGGTCAACCTCACCGCTGACCACCGTGTGATTTATGGCGCTGACGGCGCGGCCTTCCTTAAGGATCTGGCTGAACTGATTGAGACTCGGCCTGAAAGTCTGGCCCTTTGATCTGATCGGCCTTTGCGCTCATCGGTCCGCCCCGTGCACCTGCTGAGTTCGTCAATCATTGCCACTCTTGGGGCGGCAATGGTCAATGGCTGCTGTGTCCGTTCGATGGTTCTCCCGTCTGCTGGGGCGTCCGTTGCCGCGCTCCAGTGCAGGGGATGAGCGACTTCCCAACATTCAGGCGCTGCCGATTTTGTCGTCGGATGCGTTGTCATCCGTTGCCTATGCCACGGAGGCGGCGCTCGGCATCTTGATTCTGGGTGGAAGCGCAGCCTTGAAGCTGTCGCTGCCCATCACTCTCGCGATCATCCTTTTAATTGTGATCGTTGTGCTGTCGTACCGGCAGGCGATTGCGGCTTACCCCAATGGCGGCGGCTCCTATGTGGTGGCCCGCGACAATCTCGGACGCAATGTCGGGCTGGTGGCCGCTGCGGCGCTGTTGATTGACTACACGTTGACGGCAGCGGTCAGCCTGATGGCGGGCACCCAGGCGCTGTCGTCACTTGACCCCACGCTTTTGCCCTACGAGGTGCCCATCGCCCTCGTGCTGCTGGTGCTGGTGGGTTGGGCCAATCTGCGTGGGGTGAAGGAAGCGGGGCGAGTGTTCGCGATTCCCACTTACGCCTTCGTGTTGATGATCGCGCTGCTGACGGTGGCGGGGCTCAAGGATCTGACCTTTCATCACGGTTGGCATCCTGATCCACCGCCGTTGACCGCGGCCTTGGAGCCGATCGGGTTGTTCCTGATCCTGCGGGCATTCAGTTCCGGTTGCTCGGCGATGACGGGCATTGAAGCGATCGCCAATGGTGTGAAGGTGTTTCGTGAGCCAGCGCCGGTCAATGCACGCAAGACACTCTTGGTGATGGCCATCCTGCTGTCGGCGATGGTCTTTGCCGTCAGCGGCATGGGGTTCATGTACGGGATTGCGCCGAATCCCGACATCACCGTGCTGGCCCAGATCGGACAGCGCGTTTTCGGCAACGGCAGCGTTCTGTATTGGACTTTGCAGATCACCACCCTCCTCATCCTGGTGCTGGCCGCCAACACGGCGTTCTCCGGCTTCCCCAGGTTGGCGGCGATGCTCGCGGAGGACCGCTGCCTGCCAGTGCAGATGAATCTTCTGGGAGACCGACTGGTGTACCAGAACGGCATCGGTGTGCTGCTGGGCATCACGGCGTTGATCATCGTGATCTGCCGTGGGGAGACCACCGTGGCGGTGAATCTCTACGCCCTGGGGGTGTTCACCGCCTTCACCCTCTCGCAACTGGGTCTGGTGAATCGCTGGCGAACGCAACGGGGCTCTGGCTGGCGCGGCCGCATGTTCATGAATGCGCTCGGGTCGATCACCACCTTTGTGGTGTTGGTGGTGATTGTGGTGAGCAAGTTTGATGAAGGGGCTTGGACGGTTGTGATCGCCATCCCGCTGTTGGTGTGGGGATTGGCTGTGATCCGTCGCCGTTATCGCCAGATCTTCGCAGCGTTGGCTCCCGATCCTGAGGCGGCTCCACTGCAAGTGGTTCCCCGAGATCCACCGACCGGGCATCACGCCATTGTCTGGATTCCGAGCATGATGCGACCCGCTTTCGAGGCGGTGCGTTACGCCTGTTCCTTTGCCGATTCGGTCACTGCAGTGGTGGTGGTGCAGAACGATCAAGACGCCGGATCTCTCAGTCAGATGTGGGATCGTTACGTGGGAACCAACACCGGTGCACTTGAGTTGGTGCTGCTGGATAGCCCGTTTAGCTCTCTGCTGGATCCGTTCTGTGACTTTGTGACAGCGGAGGAGAGGCGACACCCTGAGCGCACCACCACGGTGGTGATGCCGGTGGCGATCCCGAGGGATCGTCTCGATGTTGCGTTGCTCAATCAGCGGGCCCGTGCCCTGTTCGAGGCGCTCTCCGATGATCAAAGCCGCGTGTTCTCGATCGTGCGCTACTACGTGCCAAACGGTCGCCACCAAGCCGGCTCTCGGCCCTCAGGCAGCATGGACTGATCATGATCACGCTCTGTGGCTGACCCTCGGGATCTCCAGCTCAGCTCCTACGACTACCACTTGCCTGAGGAGCGCATCGCACAGTCGCCAGTGGAGCCTCGCCATGGCGCGAGGTTGTTGTGCGTGCCGGAACTGGAGGCATCGCTCGAGCGGACGCGGCACCAACAGGTGTGGGATTGGCAAGAGCAGCTTCACGACGGCGATCTGCTCGTGGTGAATGACACGCGTGTGCTGCGAGCACGGCTTCGGGTACGCCGATCAGGGGGTGGTCTTGCGGAATTGCTGGTGCTGGAACCACAGGGTGAGGGGCGCTGGCTTTGTCTGGCGCGACCAGGCAAGAAGCTGAAGCCTGGTGACCAGGTGTGGCTCGAGGCCCTGGAGCAGGAGCCCATCCCCTTGCAGGTTCTGGCCACCGATGGATCCAGTGGTGGTCGCATCATCCAGTTCCCCCAGGGTTATGCCGATGCGGTCGCGCTTGAGGGCCTGCTGGAGCGCTATGGCGAGGTGCCGCTGCCGCCTTACATCACCCGTCATGACGACTCTGACCAGGAGCGCTACCAGACGCGCTATGCCTCTCGCCCGGGTGCGGTGGCGGCTCCTACGGCCGGTTTACATCTCAGCGATGAGTTGCTGCAGGCAATCAAGGACCGGGGCGTGCAGATGGCAACCGTCACCCTGCATGTGGGGCTGGGCACCTTCCGCCCGGTGGAAACGGAGGATCTTCGTGACCTCAGCCTCCACAGCGAGTGGGTGGAGGTCACTTCAGATCTGGTGGCTCAGGTGGAGGCCTGCCGCCGTCGGGGAGGCCGTGTGATTGCCGTGGGAACCACCAGCGTGAGGGCCCTCGAAGGCGCTGCGGCAGCATCAGGAGGAACGCTGCAACCCTTGAAAGGGCCGGTGGATTTGGTGATTCAGCCTGGTTTCCGCTTTGCGGTGGTGCAGGGGTTGTTAACCAATTTCCATCTGCCCAAGAGTTCTTTGCTGCTGTTGGTCAGTGCATTGATCGGGCGTCAACGACTGCTGGATCTCTATCAGGTCGCCATTGACGAGGCCTATCGCTTCTATTCCTACGGTGATGCGATGTGGATTGCTCCAGAAGCGGTGCTCCCTGAGGCTCGATGTGGCTCCAGTGCTTTCGGTTCAGATCCCCAAGCGACACCACTGCAATCAGACGACCACACTTAATGCTTCCTCGACAGCGCCACATTTTTTTGAATCGTTATCGATTGCGTCGCAGCCTGACTATCGGCACGATTTTGACGTTGGTGTTCTATGTCCCGTTCACGGGTAAGGAAGCGCTGTCCATCGGCATGTTGTCAGCCTTGGTGGTGGATGTGGTGCTCTTCTTTAAAACTGCATGGTCAATGGATTATGAGCAGACCAAGGCACTGTTTGATCATGAACGATTGCGTCCCGGTCTTTTGATTAAAAGCACGGTGGCGATCAATTTTCTTGGCCTGGGTGTGATGAGCCTTTGCGTCAGTGATCTGGGCTCCAAACAGCCAGTGCTGCCAGAGGATCTGCGTATTTTTATTTATTTTGTTTCGATCTTGCTGATTTGGATCTGCTTGCATCATGGTTATGCCATGCATTACGCCAAGATTTTCTTTCATGTGAATGCTGATAGGGATGATGCAGAGAATGCTGAATCAGCCACAAAAGTGTTTTCTTTTCCGGATGATAAGCGTCCAGTTTTGTTTGATTTTCTGTATGTCGCCTATGCCATTGGGGTGACCTTTGGGATGACCGACGTTGGTGCGCAATCAACCGAGATTCGGAAGGTCGTCCTGGTGCAGGCGATGCTGGCATTTCTCTTCGCAACAACGGCAATTTCAGCGATTGCCAGTCTGTTTACTGCCTGAAAGTCGACATCAAAAAAGCCCCGCTATGCAGCAGGGCTCGGATTGCGTTCAGAAAAGACCTGAGGGGCTCAGACTGCGACGGGCTGCTCGATGATGCCGGTGGGCACATCGGCAAACATCACCGAGGAGAGATAGCGCTCCGCCAGGTCGGGCAGCACCACGACGATGGTCTTACCGGCGTAAGCGTCCTGTTGGGCCAGGCGAATGGCGGCTGCGGCTGCAGCACCGCAGGAGATGCCCACCAGAAGCCCTTCTTCTTTGGCCAGGCGCTGAGCCATCGCGACGGATTCGTCGTTCGTCACCTGCTCCACCTTGTCGACCACGGAGAGGTCAAGATTCTTGGGAATGAAGCCAGCGCCAATGCCCTGAATCTTGTGGGGGCCAGGCTTCACCTCCTCGCCGTTCATGGTCTGGGTGATCACCGGACTGTGGGTGGGTTCCACGGCGACGGATTCAATTGCCTTGCCGGCTTCATTCTTGATGTAGCGCGACACACCGGTGATGGTTCCACCGGTTCCAACACCAGCGACGAGCACGTCAATGGCGCCATCGCAGTCGTTCCAGATCTCAGGACCGGTGGTCTTCTCGTGAATTTCGGGGTTGGCCGGGTTGTCGAACTGCCCAGGCATGAAGTACTTGCCAGGATCGGTGGCAGCGATCTCCTTGGCCTTCGCAATCGCGCCGGGCATGCCCTTGGCCGCTTCGGTGAGCACGATTTCAGCACCAAGAACGGCCATCACACGGCGACGTTCGATCGACATTGACTCGGGCATGGTGAGCACGAGTTTGTAACCGCGGGCTGCTGCGGTGAAGGCCAGGGCAATGCCGGTGTTGCCGGAGGTGGGCTCGACAATCACCTTGCCTTCGGTGAGCTCGCCACGCTTCTCGGCATCCCAGATCATGTTTGCGCCGATCCGGCACTTCACGCTGTAAGCAGGGTTGCGACCTTCGACCTTGGCGAGAACGGTGGCTTTGCAGCCCTTGGTGACATGGTTGAGGCGAACCAGGGGGGTGTTGCCAATGGCCTGGCTGTTATCGGCGTAAACGCGAGGCATGGGAAGTCGGGAACTAGCCAATTTCAGCAATGTAGATAGAGCACTCGACGACGTGCTTGTCTCTTAAGGCCTTGTTCAAACTCTGATAAATCAACCCCTCATTGGTGTTGCTATTGCTCCTGGGAACGGCGCGCTGTGGCGACCGTCATACGCCCTTAAAGGTGCCCAAGGCGTCCTAAGCCTCCAGGGCTTGTTGAAAGCGCCGCCAGAGTTCCTCGGGTTCCTCAAGACCCACCGACACTCTCAGGAGATGGGATGGCACACCACAACGGGCTGCCCAGGGCAGCTCCTTGTAGTGGGCAAGAAGCACATAGGGGCACACCAGCGTGAAAGCGGTGCCAAGGCTGGGACCTTTGCAAACCGCGAGGGCGTCATACACCCGTTGGGCTTGTTCGCTGCCGCCCTTCAGTTCAAAGGAAAGCAAGCAACCATGGCCTCCGCCCGGTCGTTGGAGCTGCCGAAAGTTCTCACAGTCAGCAGGATGAAACACCCGCGCCACAGCAGGGTGCTGACGGAGACGTGCAGCCAACAACAGGGTGTTGGCATTCAAACGGGGGATGCGATCGGCGACATCACGGCTTCCTTGCTCCAAGACTGTGGCATCGCCGTCGGCCAGTGGGGCCAGGGGCGGGCGTTGTCGTGCCGCGTCGATGAGCTGTGCGTGCCAACGGGAGTGGGGGCTTAAGACAAGGCTGCCTGCGAGTACATCACCTCGACCGGCAAAACTTTTGGTGAGGGAACTAAACACCAGGTCGACGTGCGGCAAGGCATCGACATTCAGGCCGGAGCCAATGGTGTCGTCGGCGATCACAGGAATGTTGCGTTGATGCGCGAGCTTGGCGATGACGGCAAGGTCGATACAGCGCAGCAGGGGATTGCTGGGTACTTCCACCACCACTGCAGCAGGTCGCAGGGAGTCGAGCGCGGATTGCACGCTGGCTGCACGGTCATCCAGCAGGAGCTCAGCTCCAGCGAAGACCATCTGCGGCAGTTTCAGCACATCGACGTAAGGGAACCCGATCTGCAGCACCGGCCGTGTTGGGTCGGCATCACACACCAGTTCAAGCGCCCGGTGCAGGGCGGCCATTCCCGAGGGATGCAGGCTGATCGCCTCGGGTTCACAGTCGTAGATCGCGGCCAGACGCCGAACCACGCTGCACCGTGCTGATGCACCGTCCTCGGGATCTGGAGCGGTGTCATGTCCGAGGGCCACAGCGGCAAGCCTTGAGGAAGCACCGAGCCCTGTGTGCTGCCAGAAGGCTTTGGCTGCTGGTGTGCAAATGGCATCGGCGACCAGGCAGGTCAGTCCATGGATGGTTTCGAGATGCGTAGTTCCGTTGGATCGTTGCCGCCGGCAGTGCATCTGAGCCGCGGTTGCTGCAGCTCGGTTGGGATAAGGCCAGCTGCTCGAACCCTGGGGGAAGGATGTGTTGGTCTGCTGCAGCGCTTGGCTGGCCAGTGCGGCCACCAGTGGATGCAAACCGAAGCGTGGGTAGACCGTTCGCAGGGCGCCGCGGCAGTTCGGATCGTTCTCCTCGTAAGCGATCACATCACGCCAGGTGGGTAGGGCCACCGAGACGGCGTGTGGGGAATCGGGCAGCGGATGGCCCAAATCGCCGGCCTGCCAGCAGGGATCGCGCCGTAAATCGCGAGCACTCATCGCAGCTGGTTCAACGCCTGGTCGAGATCGTTGATCAAATCCGAAACATCCTCACACCCCACGGACAGCCGGATCAGGCCATCGCTGATGCCCAGTTTTTGCTTCACCTCGGCGGCAACGGCGGCGTGGGTCATGGTGGCGGGATGGCAGATCAGGCTCTCCACGCCACCGAGGCTTTCAGCCATCGTGAACCAGCGCAGTGCCTTGCAGACCGCATAGGCCTGGTCACGGTTGGCATCAATGCCAACCGTGACCATGGCTCCCCCACCGCGCATCTGCTGAAGAGCAACGTCCTGCTGGGGATGGTCTGAACGGTGGGGGTAACGCACCCAGCTCACCCGGGGGTGATTCGCCAGGTGATCCGCCAGCGTTGCCGCGTTGGCCAGCTGCTGTTTCAGACGCAGGGGCAGGGTTTTGATGCCGCGGGTGATCAACCAGCAGTCGAAGGGTGAGGGCTGCAAGCCCAGGGCCTTCTGCGCGAACACCATCTTCTGGTGCCAGTTGGAATCGTCCATGCACACTGCCCCACCCAGGGCATCGGAATGGCCGTTGATGTATTTGGTGGTGCTGGTGAGTGACAGGGTGGCTCCCAGTTCGAGCGGTCGTTGCACGAGGGCTGTGGCAAAGGTGTTGTCCACCACAACGGGAACATTGGCGGCCTTGGCTGCGGCACACACCGCCTTCAGATCAATCACCTTCAGCAGGGGATTGGTGGGGCTTTCCAACCAGACCATGGCTGGCTGGCTCGAAGCAATCGCATCAACCGCAGAAGGCGCGGTGAAGTCCACCCATTGCGTGCGCACGCCGAACTTGGCGAACACCTGCTCGAACAAACGGACGGTGCAGCCGTAGAGATTTTCTTCGCACAGAACCAGATCGCCCTGACGCAGTCCTGAGGCAATGGCGGTAATCGCGCTCACGCCGGAGCCGAACACCGTGGCGTGTTCACAGTGCTCCACAGACGCCAGGACACCCTCCAGGATCCGGAAGTTGGGGTTGCCGGAGCGGGTGTAGTCGAAACCCTCGGAGTTGCCGTGGGCAAAGGTGGAGGTGGCGTAGATCGGGGGCATCACCGTGCCCGTGCCCCCTGCAAAGCTCTCGCCGTGATGGATGGCTCGGGTGCTGTCGGCCGGTGCTTTTGCTGGACGCTGCAAGGCGTGGCTGCGATCAAGTGGCAAGGCTAGGAAACGGCCTGCTGACCGCCGCTAGCGTCGGTCCAGATCCAAACCTTCCGCCGTGGCTGAGAGCGCTCTGCAGCAGCTTGACAAAGATGAATGGCGGGATCACGTGCTCAGCGAGATCGTCACGTTTCTGAGTGAGAACAAAGAGCAAATTCATGCCCGCTACTTGGAGCAGCGTGAGGGCCAGCTGTCTCGTCAGCTGATCGAGGAGACGGGGTTGATGGATTTTGAACTGGCCATCACGTTTCTGGAAGACAAACCCAAAGGCTTTGGCCTTGGACTGGGTTTTTTCAAGGCCAACCTCATCCGTTAGTGCGCTGATCAGTGCAGGTGCCAAAAAAATCCCCGCCGCGGTGTTGCCGGGCGGGGACGATGACCACGAATGAGCAGGGCAGGTGTCAGACCTTGCGGGAGTAGTACTCCACCACCAGCAGTTCGTTGATTTCCAGTGCGACCCATTCGCGTTCGCACTTGCTCACGACCTTGGCGCTGAGCTTCGACTTGTCGAGCTCCAGGTGCGGAGGCACGTTGGCCAAACCGGGGAATTCGAGGTTGCCCTCAGCCAGCTTCTTGCTGCCTTTGCGTTCGCGGATCGCGATCACATCACCGGCCTTGCATTGATAGCTGGCGATGTCAGTCACGCGGCCGTTCACGGTGACGTGTCCGTGGTTCACCAGCTGGCGGGCGCCAGGCACGGTCGGCCCGAAACCGAGACGGAAGCAGACGTTGTCGAGACGGTTCTCGAGCAGCTTGAGCAGGTTGGTTCCGGTGGAACCGTCCTGGGCGCGCGCTTTCTTCACGTAGCGCACGAGTTGGCGTTCAGACACGCCGTAGTTAAAGCGAAGCTTCTGCTTCTCTTCGAGACGGATCGCATATTCAGAGCGCTTGCGACGGGCTTGGCCGTGCTGACCGGGGGGATAGGACCGTTTGGCGGCCTTCCGGGTGAGACCGGGGAGGTCTCCCAAGCGCCGCGTGATCCTCAGGCGAGGGCCGCGGTAACGAGACATAAGTAAGGAAGGTGTTGGAGCATCCGCACCGCTCAACCGTCATGCTGGACGCAGGGTCCACATCGCGGTATCACATGCGCGAATCAAACACTCTATCCGGCGACAAATCACACTCCTTGGCGCAATCCCTCAACCAGGCGCTGGCGCAATTGATGTTGGCGCTCATCGGCTTTTATCGCCGCTGGATCTCGCCGTTGCTGGGTCCCCGCTGTCGGTTCATTCCCACGTGCAGCGCCTACGGAGTGGAAGCGATTCAGCGACACGGTCCATGGCGTGGTGGCTGGCTCACCCTGCGCCGGATCAGCCGGTGCCATCCCTTCACCCCTTGCGGCTGTGACCCCGTCCCCGACTGATCCGTTGCAGCTCACCTTGTTCAGTCGCCAGGGTTGCTGCCTCTGTGAGGGCTTGGAGCAGCGTCTGCGGCAGCTGGATCTCAGCCAGTTGCGCCCTCCTCTCCAGCTCACGGTGATCGACATCGACGCCCCAGGCGTCGAACCTGAACTGCGCGCTCGCTACGACCTGGAGGTGCCAGTTCTGCACCTCCAGGACGTTCCTTTACCGCGGGTCTCGCCGCGGCTCAGTGCAGAGGGACTGTTTGGTTGGTTGCAACGGCTATCTCCCACCAGCGCAGGATCGAACTAGAAAAGCTGGATTCAAGGGGGTTGTTGGTGACGCAGACGCTTCATTCCCTTCTCAAAACGGCTGCTCTACCGGTGCCGGAAGGCTTCCCAAACCCGGGGATTGAGGCGATCACTTGCGATTCCCGCAGTGTCGGTTCCGGTTGTCTGTTTGTGGGACTTCCCGGTGAGCGGGTGGATGGTGGTCAGTTCTGGCGCAAGGCATTGGAGGCCGGTGCGGCGGCAGCGTTGATCGGCGCCGAGGCCGCCGAATCCCATCCGCCCACCAGTGAGGATCCGGTGTTGGTGCTTCCGGCCCCTGTTGCTCATTGGGCTGGTGAGTTGGCCGCGGCGTTCTGGCAACAACCCTCATCGCGGTTGCATCTCATTGGTGTGACCGGCACCAACGGCAAAACCACCACAACGCACCTAATCGAGCACCTCAGTGCGGAGTGCGGTCGACCCGCTGCACTCTTCGGCACCTTGGTGAATCGCTGGCCTGGCCACAGCATCACCTCCACTCACACCACGGCAGTAGCGGATCGGCTGCAGGCGCAGTTGGCGGAAGCTCTCGCTGGAGGAACTCAGGTGGCGGCCATGGAGGTGAGCTCCCACGCCCTGGATCAGCGACGGGTGGCGGGATGCCGGTTTGCCGGCGCGGTGTTCACCAATCTCACCCAGGACCACCTCGACTATCACGCGTCGATGGAGGACTACTTCGACGCCAAAGCGCGTCTGTTCGCGGAGCCCTTTCTGGTGGGGGAAGGTCCAGCTGCCGTGGTGAATGTGGATGATCCCTGGGGACATCGACTGGCGGAACGGTTGGGCGAACGCGCATGGCGTTGCAGCCTTGAGCAGGAGGCTGATCTGTTCATGCGCGACCTGAAGATGACCTCCGCGGGGGTGCAGGGCTTGTTGATCACCCCCAAGGGAGACGCGCGGTTCCATTCCCCGTTAGTGGGACGTTTCAACCTGATGAATGCGATGCAGGCCCTGGGCGCGCTGCTTCAGCAGGGGTTGCCACTCTCGCTGCTCCTCCAGGCCTTGCCCAAGTTCCGCGGGGTTCCAGGTCGTATGGAGCGCGTGTTGCCCGCAGCCCCCACAGCCGAGCAACGACCCTCTGTGCTGGTGGATTACGCCCACACGCCCGATGGCTTGCGCAGCGCTCTTGAGGCCTGCCGCCCCTTTGCCGAACGACGCTTGATCTGTGTGTTCGGATGCGGAGGCGATCGCGACCGGGGCAAACGACCTCAAATGGCAGCGATCGCAGCGGAGTTGGCCGATGTAGTGGTGGTGACCTCGGACAATCCTCGGACAGAGGATCCGCAACAGATCCTCATGGATGTGGTGCAGGGTCTGCCGTTGGATGCTGATCGCGTGGTGGAAGTTGATCGCGCCGTGGCGATTGCCCAGGCGATCGCGGCATCAGGACCTGGCGATCTGGTGTTGATTGCCGGGAAGGGGCACGAGGATTATCAGATCCTGGGCACCGAAAAGGTGCATTTTGACGATCGAGAAGAGGCGGAAAAAGCCCTTCGCTGCTGGGGCTGATCAGCAGGGGGTGGCTTCCTTGCTCACAGCGTTGGTGAGACGTTCGAGCTCTTCGACCGTGGTGCAGATGTGCGTGCAGGCGCGTAAGCAGGAGGGATCCGCCAGATCGCGAATCCACAGCTGATCTGCGCCGAGGCGTTGCACTACCGCGGCGGGATCGATCTGAGTTGCTCCCTGGCTGATCTGAAAGCTCACCAGGCCAGCGGGCGGTGGTCCATCCAGGACCGGTGTCACCCCTGGGATGGCATCGAGCGCGTTCCAGAGCGTGGCGCTGAGCGACGTGATGCGTTGCAGGCGCTCCTCAGCAGATCCCTCTTGATCGAGCACCTCCAGGGAACGGCGCAGCCCGGTCATCAGGGGAACGCAGCTGGTGGCCACCTCAAAACGGCGGCTGTCGTGATGGAACGGATCCGGGTCACCGGCAATGGCGCGGCTCTCGTCTTGAAGGCTGCGCCAGCCAATGATCGTGGGGTTGGCTTCGGTCAGCATGCGCTCAGACAGGGCCAAGCCGCCAAGACCCTCAGGCCCGCAGGCCCACTTGTGACCGGTGAAGGCATAGATGTCTGCGGCTGATGCGGCGTCAGACACGGGAATCTGACCCACGCTCTGGGCGGCATCCACCAGCAGGTAGGGGTGAGCAGGGTGTTGCTCCAGTCGTTCGGCCACGGCTCGAATCGGCATCACTTGCCCGGTGTTCCAGAGCAGATGAGACAGCACCACCAGCCGAGTCTTCGGGCTGAGGTGTTCCTCTAGGCCGCTGAGCAGGGCCTCATCGGTTTGCTGTTGCCCGTCGCGACCACCGCGCAGATGTTTCACCGGCAGGGTTGCGATCGTGAGTTGGAGACGCCGGGCGAATTCATGGCAGGCGCTCACCACTCCTGGATGCTCACAGTCGCTGATCAGGATTTGATCACCCTGTTTGAGAGGCAATCCCCAGAGCGGCAAAACGCATCCGGTGGTGACGTTTTCGCTGAGGGCCAGTCGATGAGGCGGGACCCCGCAGATTCGGGCGAGCTGGCCGCGCGTGCTGTTGACCTCTTTGCTGATGTAAGGCCAGATCTCTGCTGTGAAGGGTCCTAGTTCCTGGATGCGTGTCCAGCTGGCTGTGATCGCGTCCAGCGAAGGTGTCGGTAGAGGACCTTGACCGCCGTAATTGAAGTAGGTCTTGTTTGCCAGGGCAGGGCAGAGGTCTCTCAAGGTTGGATGTGCGATCCAGTCCCCATGATCGCTTGACCGCTGGCGTTAATGATTGGGCTGCTGATACACCCACACCCAGCGACCGTCGTCCAACTGGCGGCGCCCACAGGCGTAGTCGGTGGGGACTCCTTCCCAGGCGTGCAAGCCCGGCCATCGCTCTGGTGGGATCCGATACACCTGGCCATGCACTGATCCAGTGCCAGGGATGAGCATTGGGTAACCGTTCTGGACGATCAACCTGGCCTGGCTCAGCAATCCGTCGGCTTCTCTTGTGCAGCCATCGAGCAGGTGATGCGCTTCACCTCCCGCTTTGAGGCTTCCATAGACAAAGAGTCGGTCCAGGGCTCAAAGCACCTGCACCACTTCACTCACTTCGGGGATCGCTTCACGCATTTTGCGCTCGATGCCCATCTTCAGCGTCATCGTGCTGCTGGGGCAGCTGCCGCAGGCACCCTGCAGGCGCACTTTCACCACAGGACCGTCGATCTCCACCACCTCCACATTGCCGCCATCGGCCATCAGGAATGGACGCAGCTCATCGAGCACCTTCTCCACGTTCTCGCTGGTGAGAGGCATCGTTTCGGTGCTCATGACGGACTCGAATCTGAATTCAGCGTAGGCAGCCGTGCGTCCTGGCGGATTCATAGCCTTAGGACTCAGGACCCGCCGCTGCCATGGACCGTTACGACGCTGTGCTCGTGGGCGCGGGAATCATGAGTTCCACCCTGGCGTCGCTACTGCATGCACTCGACCCAGGGCTGCGCTTGCTGCTGGTGGAGCGCCTGGAGGGCCCTGCCTTGGAAAGCAGTGCAGCGGTGAACAACGCCGGCACCGGTCACGCGGCCAACTGTGAACTCAATTACACGCCGCAACAGCCCGACGGATCAGTGGCCACGGCTAAAGCGCTCTCCATCAATGCTGCTTTTGAGCGCAGCTTGGAGTTTTGGGCATCGCTTGCCGCAAAGGGGCTGCTGGACCCAGCCAGCTTTCTTCACCAGGTGCCGCATCTGAGCCTGGTGTGGGGGCACGACGATGTGGCTTTCCTGCAGCAGCGGCATCAACAGCTCAGTCAGCTCCCTGCCTTCTCTGCCATGCAGTGGAGTGTGGATGCCTCTGAAATCGCCGATTGGATGCCTCTGGTGATGGAGGGTCGCCGGCGCGATCAGCCTTTGGCGGCAACGCGGATTGAACGGGGAGTTGATCTGGATTTCGGCTCGCTCACCCAGGCGTTGTTGCAGCCCCTGCAGACTGCTGGTGCGCTGGAGGTGTGCTTCGGCACCAGCGTGCAGGGGCTGAATCGGCTGCGCACCCCAGCGATGACCTCCGGCGATTGGCAGGTGGAGCTCAAAGGTCCCTCCGGTCGCCGCTCCGTTCAAGCCCCCTTTGTGTTTCTCGGTGCAGGCGGTGGAGCCTTGCCGTTGCTGCAGAGCAGCGGCATCCCGGAGGCGGCTGACTACGCCGGTTTCCCGGTGAGTGGTCAGTGGTTGGTGTGTGGCAAATCGGCATTGGTGGAACGACATCACGCCAAGGTTTATGGCAAAGCGAAGGTGGGTGCGCCGCCGATGTCGGTGCCCCATCTCGACACCCGCTGGATCGATGGTCAGCGCTCGCTGCTGTTTGGGCCGTACGCAGGATTCAGCAGCAAATTCCTGAAGACCGGTTCGCTGCTCGATCTGCCGCTCTCGGTGCGTGCCACCAACCTGCTGCCGATGCTGCAGGTGGGGGTCAACAACCTGTCGCTGGTGAAGTATTTGATCAACCAACTGCGCCAGAGCGAGACAGACCGGATGGAGGCCTTGCGTGCCTTCCTGCCGGAAGCCCGCGATGCGGATTGGAGCCTGTCCGTGGCCGGCCAGCGGGTGCAGATCATCAAGCGCACGCAAGACGGCGGAAAGCTGCAGATGGGCACTGAAGTGGTGACGGCTGCCGATGGATCGTTGGCGGCCCTGTTGGGGGCATCACCGGGGGCCAGCACTTCGGTGCGAATCATGCTGGAGGTGCTGGAACGCTGTTTTGCCTCTCAATTGGCCAGCGATGGCTGGCAGCAGCGCCTCAACGCCCTGATCCCCAGTTATGGACAAGACCTCAACGCTGACGCTCAATTGCTGGTCAACACGCGTCAGCGCAGCGATGCCCTGCTGGGGCTAAACACCTGATTTCGCATTGTTGCGGGTGCGACGCTTGACCAGGCCCGCCACCAAGGCCAGGGCAAACACTCCCAGCACGCCTCCGATCAGCAGTTTCTGGCCGTCCTGGAAGATGCCGGCGCCCAGGGCAACGATCGGGGCCGTGCTCAACAGCACGCTGAACAGCAGTGGGAGGGCAAAGCCACGCCAGCGGGTTCCGCTGAGGCCAGCGGCGTAGCTCACGAAATCAAAGAACCCGGTCATCAGCATCCCCGTTAGCAGGAAGGGATTGCCCTCCAGCTGGTTGCGTCCGAAGTTTTCGATGGTCGTCATCGCTTTCTCGCCCACGAGGCGCCGCACCGGTCCCCGGCCGTACACCTGTGCGAGCAGGAATGCCGCCTGGCAGAAGATCAGGTCGCAAAGCACGATCGTGATGAAGCCCGACTGGAAGCCCAGCAACGCTCCGGCCAGCAGCGAGTAGGCCGTGCTCGGCAGGGCGGGCAACAGGATGCTGATGCCACGCAGCACCACGATCCCCAACGGAGCCCACACCCCCAGTTGCTCTACCTGGGCGCGGATGGGTTCCAACCCATGCACATGGATGAGGTGGAACAACACGGCGAGGCCAGCCACCACGACCGCGATCAGCAGCCAACGACGCCAACGCTGCATGGGGATGTCACCTCAAAACTGTTGCTGAGGCTCCCATGGAAGGGGGGTCTGGTTCAGCCGTTCTTCATCGAACCCGACAGATTGACGATCATCACCCCGGCGGTGATCAGCCCCATGCCGATCAATTGCGCTGGGCTGGGCATCTGGTTGTAGGCCAGCATCCCGATCAACACGATGGCCACGATGCCGATCCCACTCCAGAGGGCGTAGGTGAGGCCGATCGGCAGCACCTGCACCACCCGCGACATCAAGGTCATCGAGACGCCATAGGCCGCCAGCACAACAATGGTTGGCCCTGGTCGGCTGAACCCCTCCGAGAGCTTCAGGCAGGAGGTGCCCACCACTTCGGCACTGATCGCTAGCAACAGCAGCAGCCAGGGGGAGGGCATCACGAACGGGTCTTCCTCACATCATTGAAGAGGCTGGTGGTGGTCTGTTCAGGCCTTGATGAGCGGCTGCAGGCTTCGCCCGTGGGACCTGCGGGTTGCTCCCTAGGATCGTCTCAACGAATTGATTAGCCCGAGCCGGGATCCCGCCAATCGCATGACCGACGCTCCCGTCTCAAGGATCCGCAATTTCTGCATCATCGCCCACATCGACCACGGCAAGTCGACGCTGGCGGACCGGCTCCTGCAAGACACCGGCACGGTGGCCAATCGCGACATGCAGGACCAGTTCCTGGACAACATGGATCTGGAGCGGGAGCGCGGCATCACGATCAAGCTCCAGGCGGCGCGGATGAACTACACCGCCGCTGATGGGGAGACTTACACCCTCAACTTGATCGACACCCCCGGGCACGTCGACTTCTCCTATGAGGTGAGCCGTAGCCTCCAGGCCTGCGAGGGCGCTTTGCTGGTGGTGGATGCCAGCCAGGGCGTGGAGGCGCAGACCTTGGCCAATGTGTACCTGGCCCTGGAGAACGATCTGGAGATCATTCCGGTGCTCAACAAGATCGATCTACCCGGGGCGGAACCTGACCGCATCAAAGAGGAGATCGAGGCGATCATCGGTCTGGATTGCAGCAACGCCATTCCCTGTTCGGCCAAGACCGGCCTTGGTGTGCCTGAGATTTTGCAGGCCGTGGTCGACAAGGTGCCCCCACCGGCCGACACGGTGGAGGAGCCCACCAAGGCGCTGATCTTCGATTCCTATTACGACCCCTATCGGGGCGTAATTGTGTATTACCGCGTGATGAGCGGAAGCATCAACTGCAAAGACAAGGTGCTGTTGATGGCGAGCAAGAAAACCTATGAACTCGATGAGATCGGGATCATGGCGCCCGATCAGCGGAAGGTGGATGAGCTGCACGCCGGTGAGGTGGGTTACCTGGCGGCGTCGATCAAGGCGGTGGCGGATGCGCGTGTGGGCGACACGATCACGTTGGTGAATGCCCCGGCCGATGCGCCGCTGCCCGGTTACACCGAGGCCAAGCCGATGGTGTTCTGCGGCCTGTTCCCCACAGAGGCCGATCAGTACCCGGATCTGCGCGAAGCGCTCGACAAGCTGCAGCTCTCAGATGCGGCCTTGCAGTTCGAGCCTGAAACCAGCAGTGCCATGGGCTTCGGTTTCCGCTGCGGCTTCCTGGGCCTCCTGCACATGGAGATTGTGCAGGAGCGTCTCGAGCGCGAATACGACCTGGATCTGATCGTCACGGCACCGTCGGTGATCTACAAGGTGAACCTGGTTGACGGTTCGGAGGTGATGATCGACAACCCGGCCACGCTTCCGGATCCGCAGCAGCGTGAATCGATCGAAGAGCCCTATGTGCGCATGGAGATCTATGCGCCGAACGACTACAACGGCGCGCTGATGGGGCTCTGCCAGGAGCGGCGCGGTGAGTACGTCGACATGAAATACATCACCACCGATCGGGTGACGCTGATTTACGAACTACCGCTGGCGGAAGTGGTGACCGACTTCTTCGATCAGATGAAGACGCGCACCCAGGGCTATGCCTCGATGGAATACCACCTGATTGGCTACCGCAAGAACGAACTGGTGCGCTTGGATGTGTTGATCAACGGCGAGCGGGCGGATCCTCTCACCACGATCGTGCACCGCGACAAGGCCTACAACGTGGGTAAGGGTCTGGTGGAAAAGCTCAAGGAGCTGATTCCCCGCCAGCAGTTCAAGATTCCCTTGCAGGCTTCCATCGGCAGCCGCATCATTGCTTCCACCAGCATCAGTGCCATGCGCAAAGACGTGTTGGCGAAGTGCTACGGCGGTGACATCTCCCGGAAGAAGAAACTGCTGAAGAAACAGGCCAAGGGCAAGAAGCGCATGAAGGCCATGGGCAAGGTGGATGTGCCGCAGGAGGCCTTCATGGCGGTGCTGAAGTTGAATCAGAGTCCTTGACAGTGATGAACAGTCGCGCTCAAAGGTTGTCCTCGTTGACCTCGTTGTAGAGACCACTTGTTTTTGCTGAAAGCATTTCCATCCACTCTGATCTCAATCCGAGCGATGTGGTGTTGACTTCAAGAGGTCTGCTCTCACCATTATGAGTGCGATTTTGGTTGAGATCAGCGTAATAATCAGCTGTTCTTTCGTAATCGCTTCTGCGCCAACTGCCACCTCGACGATCTTTGTTGGGTTTCCCGTCTGAGAGGAAATACAACGTATCAGTCTCTTCATCATCAAAGGCTGCTTGCATGGCGTCCCAAGGGTCGGTGCCACCCCATCGGGTTGGCGAGTCATCATCGAGTGTGTTCACAAAGGTGATCACGGATTGACGTGCTGTTTGTCCATCCTTGACCTGATTGAGACTCGTCAACCCATTGCCAAATGCAGTCCAGCGTTTGTGATTGGCATAGCCACTGGAACTGAATGCGCGAACACCCACTTTGGTGTCATCGGGGAGAAGCTCCAGAATGGCTGTCAATTCTGCGATCAGTGCTTCCATTCTTGTGAGTGCGCAGATTCTGCTGGTTGTGAAATAGCCTTGGCCTGGGTCGTAGAAGGTGCGGCGTCGATCGTATCCCTCAGCCCACATCACGCAGGCTGACATGGACCCTGATCCATCCACCACGAACCGAACATTCTTGCTGGTGATGGGTGGAAAGAACGAGCCTGCTTGGATGGCAGTATCTGATCCATCAGTCCCATCATCTTGATTGGGGTTGATGCTCCAAAGACCATAATTTCCAGAATTAGATTCACCATCAGCTGTTTGGAACCATTGCTTGTCTGCACGGGCAAATGCAGTGAAGTAGAGTGGAGATTCGCTGGCATTCTCATCGTTATACCGAGGCGTTCGCACCGAGCTGTCGACAATCTTGATCAATTTATAGTGCTCGTCAGATTGAATGTGGAAATGAGGTTCCTTGTTGCTTCTGTTGCCTGAATGAAGTGTGCCTGTAAATGCTACTTGCATATTGTTTAGTGTGTCTTGTAGCGTCTTTGCTTCACAATCGCTGGAGCTGTCTTCATCACATGATGTTGGTTTGATGTGTGTGACGACACTCGCAAGGAATGTTTCGCTTGCATCGGAGTAGCTTCCGTCAATGCCAATGGGCACACCGCAGCGTTGTAGGTTGTAGGAACGTCCACTGCTATCGAGGCTGATTCCGTAGAGGATCGGCTTCGAGTTATTCATCATCACACCAAAGAATGGCGTGAACTTGATATCTCCTTCTGTACTGCCATTTACAGTAATCACTTCCCCTGCTTGGGCCTTACATTCTTGAATGGTGCTTTGATAGTCCGCATGATTCAGGTCAAGCACTGTTCCTGCTTTTGTTCCCTCTGGAAGTAAGAGATGGTCGCTTCGTTCGATTTCTGCTCGCATCAGGCGTAACCCATTGACTTTGTTCTGCCTAAGCGTTGTCAGATTTGTCGACTGATCCAGCATTGAGCCGGTGCTGCGTAGCGCAACACCTGAAGCACTCACGATCAGCGTTCCCGCCGCAAGTGAGATCATTAATTCATTTAGACCAAAGCCTTGTGACTGCCGCTTTGGTTGACGCCTCCATGGTCTGCGTCGCTGGGTTGGTATGAACGAGCGAAATGATTTCATGGCCTTGCTGATGGCAGTGCTCCGATTTGTAGGGATCGGGATCTTTTCCTTTTATCAGTGTCTCCAGGCTGGTCTCTGTTGTTGTGAGGGTTTTAAAAGCTTTGTCTGAGAATTTCGTGATTGTGCTTTTACGAAAGGGTTATTGTCCGTAAAGGATGCATTGAGAGCTTGTTGGCGACCAGTTCCCTCGCTTGATGGTTCCAGTTGGTAAAATCATCAGGCACCGCTCAATTAATTGCGGTCTTTCGCGTTCGAGGTCTTTGGAATGTTGAAGTCGGACCAATAAAATACTTCCGCTAGCGGTGGTTCCGGGTGGGGTTAATTCGTGATATCGAACAGGTCCAAATGTTTTTGCTTTTTCGTCGTAGATATCCAATCGTATTCGGATGTTTTCACTGCCATTTCGTTCTGTAACTAAGAATCGAAAGGGCCCCCCCACGGATTTTGGAATGAGTGGTCCGTCGAGGCAGGGATTGGTTGTGTTTGATAGTGACAAGATCTCAGTATTGCAGCAGTTCAAGCGATCACTGTTGGTGATGGCACCACTTGATGTTGTGAATTCAAGTGTTTTGTCGGGTGGGAGATAGTTGTTGAACGTTTCTGCAGGCATATTGATTTCACAGGATGATTTTGTTCGGCCAATTTTTGCGCGCAGGCTATAAAAACCTGCCTCTACTTGGTTCTGATAATGATCAATTTCTGATTGTTGAAGTCTCTTGGTGAATTGTGGCATCGCCCAGGTTGTGGTGAGCCCAACAATGAGCATTGCCACAATCATTTCCGTCAATGTAAAGCCATTGGACTGTTTAATAATCTTTCTGGTGTATTTCATGGGACGTTGGTGCTCTGAAGTGTAATGCACTGTGCTGCAAAGTTTGGACTGATTTCGAAGACTCTGTGCTCGGGTCCTAGGGCTAAGGAAGAGATGTTTGTGTCGTTTTTAAAAGTATATTTTGTATAAAGGGTGTAGGCACTGATTTGTATGTCATGGATAAATTCTCTTGTGATGTTGAATCCTGGAACTGGACTGACAGGCGCGGGTGCTTGTTCTGTGAGATGCTGAGCGAGATATTCCAACGGGTTGGCGCAGGCCGCATCGGGATCGCTGAGTGATGCATAGGAGAGTTGTGTGTCATATCGCTGCAGCTCTTGTGCGTCATTGTTGATTACCATTTCGAGATTGGCGCGTATTTCTTGCGACCGACTGTTGGCGAGTGCGACCATGTTGAACCGCGCAAAGGCTGCCATAGCTGCTGCCATGATCACACCAGCTACCAAGACTTCCACCAACGTGAAGCCGTGGGACTTGTGGCGTTTGTGAGCGTATGAGCGGCTTAAGGCCATATTCACCTATCGCTGAGAGATCATTGGAATGATTGAGGTGCTTCATTTAACTGTATGCGATTTATCGATCATGTGAATTGGTATTGTCTGAGTAATCCCTGTTAATGGTCTAAATGAATGAATCGTGATCACCAGCGAATGAAGGTGTCCAACTTGCTCCCGCGAATTCCTCGATAAACTTCTCGGCCGTAACCCGAAAATCCTTTGTTTTGCAGCCATCCCCATGTTTCATTCGCTTGGTTGACGAATGACGTTCCATTATTATCAGTTGTGAGGTTGAGATTGTTAGCACAGACTGTATTGGCCCACAACAAGCCATTGAAGCTTGATTCATTCTCGCTTCTGCTATCAATTGCGTAAATTGCTCCTTGTGAGAGTTTGATTAATGCTGCAGGCAAACTCTTTCCCTCAAACGCCACGACAGTGTTGTAATTGGAATAGGGATAGGCAGAATTTGGGGCAAGCGTGCTTGGACAGGTTGTGCTTGTTTGCCGAGAAGTGTCTGCTGTGATGACGAATTGATCGGGTTGCTCTTCTGCGCACTGTGAAGAACTTGCTGTGTAGGCGCAGAGCTCGCTGGTTCCAGTGACTTTGATTTGATAGGTGGCCAGGCTCGACCAGCATCGACTTTGATCCTGGTCGCAGGCTTCAGGTGGCTCTAGATGCAGGATGATTGGTCTACTTTTGGCCTCAAAGCGCACTCTCTTGGTGCTGAGATTGAGTCGTTCGATATAAACGTGGCATTCCTTCTCCTGGCTACTATTGGTGCACAAGTCATTCTCTGTGAGGAGAAGAGTGTCGCCTGAAGTGTTGATCCCAGTCGGTTTGGAGTATGGTGAGCCAACTGATTGTACAGAGGTGTCAAAGTTGGTTTGGCTTGGTTGTAGGCCGCTTTGATTTTGATTGTTGATGTATTGGTTGAGTTGTTGTTCTGGCCTGTATTGATAATTCTTGAATTCTTGTGGCATCACATGCGGCCGTGTACAAACCACATCTCCGCATGGGAGAGCTGATGCGTTGATGGAGCCCATCATTGGATTATCCTCGTCGTCTTCATTTACAATGCTGAAATTCTGGCTGATGTCTGGTGAATCATCGAATGCCCAGATTCTGATATTGTTGGTCTCAGTTGGAATTGTATCGACTGATTGTAGATTTGAAAACTCTTCTCTGTTGATTCGAAAGAGTGTATTTCCGCTGGGCAGCTCGTTGTTCTTTTTCGGCCATACTTGATCGATGGTGAGAGCGCCGGATGCGGCATTGATAGTCTCTAGCCTTCTGTCGCAGCCTCCATTGTTTTGAAAAGTACTCAGGTTGTTCTCGTCAAGATTGAGTGTGACCAGTCCTGGACCGTTGATTTCAGTGTTTCCCAGTGACATATGTTTCGCAGCAATCACTGACCAGTCTTGGTCGCCAGCCACTGCTGAACGAACATAGATTGTTCTGAGCAAGAGAGACTTGGCAACATCCTGAGATGTATTGTCAGATCCAGAACGCTTGACAATTCCTTCAATCTGTAATTCACCTGCTGCGCCGTTCACATTCGTGTTGTTCGATAGCTCCACTTTGTAAGAGCGCAAGCGGTAATAGGTTTGGATGTTGCCCAAGTCTTGTTCTCGTAGGCTTGTGATTTGTTGTGGTTGTTGGATGGAAACTTCCGGTGATGCCGTCTGTTGAGTGTCTGGGTCAATGGTGATTCTCTGTGGTTGTGCTTCAGCATCTAGCGTTTCGGTGCAGACTCCTGAAATCGGGAATGCATCGCTGCCCGGGTTCATCCAACCCCATTGATCATCGTCTGGATTTGAAGGATCGGCACCATTGTGATGTTGGAGTGCATACAGGTATCCGAGGTATTCGTTGCCGTTGGGATTGTTGAGTTCACCCATGATCCGGTTCAACCCAGTCATGGCAGCATTTTCGGCGAGCTGTTGGTAGCTCTCCGATGCTCCCAGTTTTCTGGCCATGATTTGACGCAGCACCAATGCGCTTGTTCCAGCAATCAGCAAAGTGCCCATCATCAATGAGAGCAGCAGGGCGACGCCCCGCTCTTGTTTTGGCGCTGATTGGACTCTTCCATTTTTGATTAAATGGTTCATGGTTTTAGGTACTTGCATTGCATGTCAACAAGCTTTGATCTGCAGTTGTTTCGTTTCCTCGGATCATATCTGCTGCACCATTTTCTGTGTTGATGCAGCCAATCACATTGAACAAGTTCTCGTCTTTGTGGGATTCCTGCTGTGAGATGGCTTCAAACACAAAGTTGCTTCCGGTTGTCGCTTTGATCTTGTATTTGCCGCTGGGTATGGTGATTTCTTCTGAAAGTGCACCTCCGGCTTTTGCATCTCTTGTGCTTGCTTCAATTGGACCGCTTTCGGTCAGGATTGTCGAGATCCGGCTCAGGTCTCCCCAGTGAGTCGGCGGGATCATGAATTCATCGATGTAGGCCATCGTGCTGATTTGGAGCTGGATTAGCATTGCTTCTGCTTCGCCTTGCCTGGTTTTAGTGACTTGGTTGCTAAATATTGGCAAACTAATTGATGTTAAGATTCCTAGGATGCTGACCGCAGTGAGTAGTTCTGTGAGTGTAAATCCTCCCGTAGTTTTCTTTGGCATGACGTTCTTTCACTACTGATCTTTATTCATTCTTGCTTGTCTTTGACCCGTTTGTCTGAGTGTTAGGTGTGACTATCTCTAGAAATTTCTTAGGCGAGTCTGTTGATGATGTCATCTTGACAAAAAAGCGGCCCCGAAGGGCCGCTTTTGTTGATTTAAGCTTTTGATTACACGCAGGTTGGGGCGGTAGGAGCTGCTTCTGTTGATGTGATGACTTGTCTTTCTCCGGTGGCTGGGTTAACGCAGGCTTCGGCGAAATATTCGCCGTCGAGATCTCCTTTTCCTAGTGCTGAAATGCTGAACACTCCATTGGCGGCTACTGTTGGTGTGCTGATGTTGCAATAGTCAGAACTTGCTACAAATGCGGTGACGACTGCGTCAGCACTTGTCTTCGCTTCAGCTTTGTCTCCCACAGCATCCGCACCATAGGTTGATAGAACAGATCCAATCTGGGATGTGCATTCTGTGGCTTTGGCTTTATTCGCTTGATTTAGGAAATTCGGTAGTGCAACTCCAGACAGAATGCCAACAATCACAATCACGATCATCAGCTCCACGAGGGTGAAGCCTTTTTCGAGCAGATTGCGTCCTTTTTTGCGGTTGAGCATGGCCAGCTTGAGCCGGCTGTTGAGAGTGGTCATGGCTGGTCTGTGGATTGGATGAATGGTTTTGGCACCTGTGGTGCTCACAGATTCACCATCTCCCTTTCTCATGGTCCGTACAGGAATGAACGGCTAAAGCTTCCTAAGAAGGTTCTTAGGGTTCTTCTCAGCCGTTGACTCACCAGCCGCTGCGGTCATTAAGAGGGTGGCTTCAGTCCACGGCCGTGCTCACGGTGATTGCTGGCTACACCCTGTTGCTGGGCCTCAACGGTGCGCTCTCGGATCTGCAACGCCGTCTGCAGCATCGCGATTTGATTCAGGCCCTCGTTGAACAGGTTTCTGCTGGCCAACCGGTCCCCGAGGCGTGGAAAGGGATTGGTCTGGAGGTGTCGCTGCTTGCCCAGGGAGTAGACAAGCCGCCCCGCATTCAGCCTGCTTCCTCTGGAGAGCAATGGCTGGTGAGCCGGCGGGCGGTGCAGTTGCCCAGTGGTGAACAGCGCTGGCTGGAGCTGCGTCAGAACGTATCTGGGTCTCTTGAACAGGAGCGCAGAACTCAACTGCTGCTCGTGGCGGCAGCGGGCGTATCGATTCTGTTCACGTCGTTGTTGTTGCGCCCCGTGCTGCGTCGTGGCCTGGTGGTTCCCCTCGATCAGTTGGATCAGCAGCTGCAGCGCCTGGAGGCCGACAACCTCGGTGAACACCTGCTGGATCCTGCAGCTCAGCCTGAGGAATTGCGCTCGATGGCCATTGCGTTCAACAACCTGCAGCAACGGTTGGCCGCTGCCTGGAAGCGGGAGCGTGCATTTGTGGATGGTGTCGCCCATGAGCTGCGCACCCCGATCACGGTGATTTCGGGCCATGCCCAGCGCCTGCAGCGTCAGTCCTTGCCGGAGTCTGCCCAGCGCTCTGCCGACCGGGTCAGCGCGGAAGCCCTGCGCATGACTCGCTTGCTGCGGGTGTTGCGGGATCTGGCCTTGATTGATGCCGGGCGTGTTCAGTTGCATGTCTGTGCTCTGGATCCAGAAGCGCAGCTGCTCCAGATTTACGAAACGTTGTCGACATCGTCGGCTGGACGTCTCCAACTGCCCCAACCTGCGGCGGCACCATTGCCTGCGTTGTGGGCGGATGCCGATCGTCTGCAGCAATGCCTGCAGGAGTTGGTGGGTAATGCACAGGCCTACGCCTCCGGAGCGATTCAGCTGCAGGCGCAACACGACGGCGATCAGCTCGTGATGCATGTGCTCGACCAAGGGCCCGGTATTCCTGAAACCGAGCGGGCGTTGGTGCTGCAGCGGTTCAGGCGCGGCAGCACTGCAGCGGGAACCCGTGGCACGGGCATTGGCCTGGCTCTGGTGGAGGCATGGATGAGGGCCATGGATGGTGCTTTGGTGATCGCCGAGGCACCCGGCGGCGGCGCTGATCTGCAGCTGCGCTTCAGGTTGGCTCCACCCGAGCCATGAAGCCGACGCCGCGAATGGTATGCAGCAGCGTTGGCTGGCCAGAACTTTCCACCTTCCGGCGCAGATAGCCCATGTAGACATCCAAGGTGTTGGGATCGCCCACGAACGGTGCTCCCCACACGTTGTCCAGGATGGTCTGCCGGGGTTGCACCTGATCGTGGTGTTGCACGAGATAGGCCAGCAGATCGAATTCCCGCTGCGACAGCTTCAGCTGCTTCTCACCTCGGCGCACCTCCCGTGAGAGCAGATCGATGCGCAGGTCCCCCAGGCTGAGGCTCTTTAGTGCTGGTTCGCTGGTGCTGTAGTTGCTGCGCCGCAGCTGGGCACGCACGCGGGCCTGCAATTCCTTCAGCTCGAACGGTTTGGTGAGGTAGTCGTCGACCCCCAGGTCCAAAGCCTGCACCCGCTCATCCACATCGTCGTGGGCCGTGAGCATCAGCACGGGGATGGTGTCGCCGCTGCTGCGCAGGCGTCGGCAGATCTCGATGCCATCGAAATCGGGCAGGGTCCAGTCCAGCACCACCAGATCGAAGCGCTCCTGACGGAGCAGCAACAGCGCATCACCGCCGCAGTTGGCGACTTGGCAGTCCCAACCGCTCTCGCTGAGCTCGTCGCGCAGCAGCTGCAGCAATTCGGGATCGTCATCGACGATCAGCAGCCGGCTCGCGGCAGCATCAGCCATGGCGTGCGCGTGGGTGTTTTCACCTTATGGGCGGTTGGCGGGGAATGCTTCCGCCAGTCGTGTTTTCGGGTTGTGTCGTTGGTGATTCCTCGATTAAGAGAGCGGTTGGCGTTGCAACGACGCAGTGGCTTCGTGATGCCACTGGCAATGACGGCATCTGCGGTGTTGCTGCTCGGGAGTGCCTCGATTCACACGCTCTCCCTGCAAGGCCATTGGCGCCATCAGGCCAGCCTGCGCAGGCTGCAGGCGCTCGATCAGCTCCAGTCCGCGGCCCAGGCCTTTGTCGCAGGCGCCCGTGGTTGGCAGGCCTGCCTGCTGTTGCAATCCTCCGACCAATGGCATCAGCCCAGCGGTGATTGCATGCATGCCGACCCCGATCGTTTGCGTCACGGACGGGTGAACGATCAGCGCTGGCAGTTGGTGGCCTGGCGTGCGGACCATGACCGCGGTCAGCTGGATCTGCGCCTGGTCGATGGTCGCGCTGCCCGGTTTCAACTGCAGTTGGACCCAGCCGGCCCTGCAGTGATGGCTGTGTCGCAACCCCAGCTGCTGGGCCGTGGGCAAGCCAGGGGGGCGTCATGAGCTTGGTGGAAGTGATGGTGTCGTCCGTGCTGGTTGGCATCAGCAGCACAGCTGCACTCGGTGTATGGAACCAAGCGGCGGCGTTGGTGCACGACACCGCATCGATGGAGCGCAAGGCGGCTGATCTGGAGATGCTGCGTCTCGCCAGTCACCGCTGGCTCGCCCAACACGCGGCAAACAACGTGCAGCTCATGACGGCAGTGGCGCCCTGCCACTGGGATGCGCTCGCCGTTGCTGCCGCAGCCGATGCCGCGTTGCCCTTGCCCGAGGGGATCACACGCCAATGGACGCAGGATTCCCAGCTGCGCGGCCTCTGGCAGGAGCTCGCGCTGGTGGATGACGACGGTTCCGTGCTGATCCGGCGCCGTCAGCTGCTCAGCCCTGCTGCTTTTGGACTGTGCCGGTCATGACCCGTTCTCAGACCGGATTCACGTTGATTGAGCTGCTCTGCGTGGTGGCTTTGCTGGGAGTGACGGCGTCGCTTCCCTTGGTCACCAGCGGAAGCGACCGTGATCGGTTGCAGCTCGATGCCGCCGCCCGTCGTCTGTTGCTTGGTTTGGAGCGGGCCCGCTCAGTGGCGCGACGGGAGCAGATGGCCTGCGGCATTGCATTGAAGCGTGATGCTTGGAGTGCCCCAGAGCAGGAGGCGCTTCCGGGTGGATTGCCGTCCTGTCCTGGAGTGTCTGTGGCGTTGCAGGAGGCCCTCCACCAGGGACCGATCCTGTTGCACACCAACTTGCCGGCCGTTGTGCGCGTGACGGCCAACGGGCTGCTGCTGGATGGCGGCACCACGGTGTTGAGCCACGGGCGCCTGGATCACACCCGTTGTTTGGTGGTGAGTCTTCCCCTGGGGGTGAGCAGGCTCGGCCACTACCAAGGAGGCCCGCCAGTGCAAGGGCAACGTCTCAGCAGTCGGCGTTGCCTGCCCGATCCGCAGGAGGCTTGAGCCGATGCGATGGCGTGTGCGGCCGATCAAGACCATGGGATTCACCCTGCTGGAGCTGATGTTGGCCCTCAGCCTCGGCAGCCTGTTGTTTGCCCTGCTGCTCCGGCTCATTGGTGCAGACCTGCGCTTGGGGCAGGCCATGGCGCAAAGCTTGCGTGAAACGAGCCGGCAGCAACGCAGCCTCGAGCTGATCCGCGCGGAACTGGCCTTGGCCCACGGCTGGATGGTGGATCCGCCGCTTTCGATGCGGTGGCCCTGCCCCATGGCAGGACGACGGCCCGTGCTCGCCATTGCCACCCAAGCTCACGATCCTCAGGCCCGTGGCGATCGGGTGATCGTCTATGCCGTTGGACCGGCTCCCGACCGTATCTGGCGCGGTCAGGTGCTGATGCGCTGCGGCCCTGGTTACAGCCTCGAGGGCGTGCCTACTCTTCAGGGAGCCTTCCAGAACCGAGTTCTGCTGGATGCACTTCCCCAAGACTCCGGCGTTGGTTTCCAGGTGCACCAGCACCCGTTTCTTCCCGTTCTGGAATTGGAGATCCAACAGGAGCTGCCGGCAGCGTCTGGGGGAAGCCGCATTTTGCGTCGCCGCCTTGCGGCCTGAGCTGGAATGGATAGGGGCTGCGCATCCCCTGAATGGGGGAGGACAACCATGCGCTTGATCGCTGGACTGAGGGAGCGTTGCTCCTTTGGGTTCATGCCTTGGCGCCGATCAGCGGCGACCGCCTCGACTCGCTCAATCCAACGCCGACTGGAGCGCACCGGGGTGATGGCGCTGTTGTTGGGGTATGGCCTGCTGCTGGCGGTGAATCTGCAACTGTTCCGAGAGCAGCGCTATCAACGCCAACTGCAGACCATGCGCAGGGCAGAACGACTGCTGCGCAGCAGTGAGGATCAACAGGATTCTCAAGCGCTTAGAAGGATCCTCAGCGATTTCTCCTCGTTCGACCTGGTGCTTTGGGGGCATCCCGATGGCTTTCCTGCCAGCCTGGTGATGCCGCAGTCCAGTCACAACGATCGGTTGGCGTCGAGCCCAGGGTTGTTGCTCCAGGCTGAGTCGCGATCAGTCCAGAGCATGGCTCCTCAGCTGTTTGAGTATGACGATCGCAGCTACATGCTCAGCAGCGAGGAGATCAACTGGGGCGGTACGCCGTGGCGGTTTCATCTGCTCCGCGATGTGAGCGATGCGGTCGCGTTTCAACGGCAACTCAACGGGTTGTTGTTGCTGGCAGCGGTGTTGGCCTCGTTGGTGTCGATCCTGATCAACCGAGGCGGCATCCGGCGCGGCTTGGATCCGCTCAAGCGCTTCGGCGAATCGCTGGCATCGGTGCGTTCAAATTCTTTGCAGCAGCAGCGCTTCCAACCTGAGCAGCAACCGGACGAGCTTCAGCCCTTGGCGATGGCCTTCAACAACCTGCTGGATCGTCTGGCGGAATCGTTCGATCGACAGAAGCAATTCGCCAGCACGGTTAGCCATGAATTGCGCAATCCCATCACCTTGATTGCCGGTTACAGCCGACGTCTCTTGCGCCGAGCCGACAATCTCAGCGACGATCAGCGCCACCAGCTCGCCATTGTTGAAGAGGAAAGTCGCCGGCTGGGGCGCCTAGTGACGGACCTGCTGGCCCTGACCCGCGCGGAGATGGGCCATCTGCAGATGGATTTGCAGCCGCTGTGCATCGGCGATGCCGTGCACCAGGCCATCGCCCTCTGCGAAGGATCCGGCGAACATCGCTTCAAGCTTTGTCTTCCGGAAAACCTCGATCCCGACACGATCCACGCTCTCGCCGATCGCGACCGGGTGGTGCAGTGTCTGGTGAATCTCATGGAAAACGCCTGCAAATACAGCCCTCCCGAGTCACCAGTTGAGATCGGCTGTCGGTGCCAGCAGTCGGTGGTATTGCTGAGCGTTCGCGATCATGGACCTGGCGTGCCCAGCGATGAGCGGGATCAGGTGTTTGAGCGCTTCCGGCGTGGCCGCAACAAAGCGGACATCCCAGGCACAGGCATCGGCCTGGCGGTAGTGAAGACCCTGGTCGAGCAGATGGGCGGCAGTGTGGGTGTGGAGGATGCGGAGGGCGGTGGAGCTGTGTTCGTGCTTGCTCTTAAGGAGTGCGCTGCTCCCGCTGCTGCGGCGAGTCCGGCTCGCTGAGCAGGTAAAACCCCAGCACGGCGACGCAGGCCATGGCCAGGAAGAGATGATCGACCCAGCCGTATTGCACGCCCATGCCCTTCACCGTGATTTGGCAGTTCACCACCACCAGCACCACCGCGAAGCTTGCCAGCAACACGGCCGGTAGTTTCTGCACGCGCTGACGTTGCCGCCAAAGGCTCCAGAGCGGTGGCAACAGCACGGCAGTGCTGATGCCATGCAGCAGTCGCATGCTCAGATCACTGTGGAGGTGCGGTGTGATCGCGGCCCACAGGTTCGCTGGCACCAGCAGCGACACCACGATCAGATAGGGAATCACGGTGCCTCCTGCAGTTGGATCCGGAAGCAGCTGCCCATGCCTGGCTCGCTTGCCACTGAAATGCTGCCACCCATGGCGTTCACCAGCAGTTGCACCACGGACAATCCGATGCCGCTTCCAGTCTGGCCAGCCGTGTTCGACCCGCGGTGGAAGCGATCGAAGATCTGCGCTTGATCCGCGTGCGGAATGCCGATGCCGAGGTCTTCTACCTCAAGAATGACGGCGTGGTGGTGCTTCAGCAGGCGCAACTGGATGGGCAGTTCGGGTGGGGAATATTTGTGCGCGTTCTGAATCAGATTGAGCAGCACCTGATGCAGTCGAGCCTCATCCCCTAAGGCGCGTTCCGACGGCTCGGATGCATCGTTGTTGTGAGTCGGTAGCTCGAGTTGAATCGTGCGATCCAGGGTCTGGGCCTGGACGCGTACCACCGTGTCCAGCAAAGGCCGCAGGGCCACCGGCTCCTGTTTCACCTGCAAGCGTCCTGAATCACTGCGGGAGAGATCCAGTAGGTCGTTGAGCAGCTGCTGCATGCCGCGGGTCTCGTCCTCCGCATCCCGGAGCCGTTGGGCCAGTGGTGGCTCCAGGTTCGGCGCCTTGCGTATCACCCGCCTGATGGAGCCCGACACCAGGGTCAGTGGGGTTTGCAATTCGTGGCTTACGGCACTGACGAACTGGCGTTGCTGGCTCCATGACTGCGCCAGTCGTTGCGTCAGCGCGTTGTAGGTCAGGGTGAGCTGGGTGAGTTCCGCAGGGCCCTTGGGAACCGGCAGACCAGCATGGTTGAGTGCATCGGCGGTCAGCTCTGCACTGCGAGCGCTGAGCTCCTGAAGGGGGCGCGTGATCCGCTTCACCAAAACGCTCACTAGCAGCAAGGAGGCCCCTAAGGATCCGCCCCAGATCACGATCATCCAGGCCAGATATTCGCTCTGGGCCGTGCCCACACTGGTGATTTCGGTGCTGCTCCAGAGCCAGGGCCCGTCGGTCACGTGCCGCGTGAGCAGGGTGAGGTATTCGCGCCCATTCACGGTGATCACGTCCACCTGGCCGCTGCGGCGCTGTGGGTTCGCGGCCATGGCGGCCGGCAACAGTTCCACGGGGATGGGGGTGTCTCCCTGAGGCGGCGTGATCAACATGCCGTTGGATTGCTCCAGCCAGAGATGGGTTCGCCGGCTGGAGTGATGCTTGAGCATGGCCTGCATCGTGGCGACATCGCCCAGGTCCTCGGATGACCACGAGCGCGTTAGGGCATTCGCTGCTGCCAGCAATTCGGCCTCCCCCAGTCGCTTTTGGTTGCGTTCGCTCAACCACAACCCGGTGGTGGTGGCACCCGTGAACCCCAGCAGCACGGCGGCATAAGTCGCAAGCTGCAATTGGCCGAGCATGGAGCCCGTCAAACGTGAGCGCCACCGGCTGGACTGCTTCATCGCCCAATCCTGATCAAGAATGCCAAGCCGGGCAAGAATGCGCGCAGCAGATTGGCTGCGTTCTTGAGCTTCGCCTCGTCACCCCTTGGCCTTGTCCGTCCCAGCCTCTCGGCCCGCATGGCGCGCTGGGGTTTGGTGATCGTGGCGATCTATGTCCTCGTGGCTGTCATCACCCCCCTCATGCTGTCGGCCGGTTGGCTGCCGGATCCCAATGCCGGCCTCGACAACCCCATCTACGCCGCACCATCGCCCCAGCACTGGTGCGGCACCGATCGACTCGGACGTGATGTGTGTGTGCGCACGCTTCAGGGCAGTGGCGTCGCCCTGCAGGTGGTGCTGCTGGCGGTGGCGTTTGCCTTGATGATCGGTGTGCCCTTGGGGATGGTGAGCGGCTATCTCGGCGGCGTGGTGGACCGGGTTCTGGTGCTGTTGATGGACACCCTTTACACCTTGCCGGTGCTGTTGCTGTCGGTGGTGCTGGCTTTTTTGCTGGGCCGCGGCATCCCCAATGCGGCTGCAGCGCTGTGTGTGGTGTATATCCCGCAGTACTTCCGTGTGGTGCGCAACCAGACCGCCCAGGTGAAAGCGGAGTTGTTCGTTGAAGCAGCACGCACCCTTGGGGCTGGACCGGTTTGGATCTTGCGCCGTTATCTGCTGCGCAATGTGATCACCTCGGTTCCGGTGTTGCTCACCCTCAATGCCGCCGATGCGGTGCTGGTGCTGGGAGGCCTTGGTTTCCTTGGTCTGGGATTGCCTGAAACGGTTCCGGAATGGGGCAGTGACCTCAACCTGGCGCTGGCAGCCGTGCCCACCGGAATCTGGTGGACAGCCCTCTATCCCGGCTTGGCGATGTTCGTTTTGGTGCTGGGTCTGTCGTTCCTGGGTGAGGGTCTGGAAGCTTGGGTTAGCAGCACCGGCCGAGACGCTGCAAAATAAGGAAAGGAATCAGTTGGGCCATGCCGTTCTGGGCCACCGTTGTGTTGCTGCTTCTGATGTCGACACTTTGGATGTCGGGCCGCAGCAATCCCGATGACGTGATCGGTCTGCTGGAGCAGATGCTTGCGATTGCCCTCGGTTTGGTGGTGCTGTTCATCGGCCGCAGCTTGCCCCTGGAAATCCTGGCCTTGGTGTTTGCGCTCCGCCTTCCGGCAGCCCGACGCAATCACCCTGTGATGGAGCGCACCCAGGGCAGCAAGGATGTGTTGATGCCCTTCTGAGGGCAGTTTCGCTTAGCAGCGCAATTTGGTGGTGCGAGGCAGCTCTTCAAGAATCTCGCCCTCATCCCCCAACGCGGGGTAGGGGCGACCCTGCTCGCGGCACCAGATGGCCACCTCGGGATAACACCATTCGAACAGCAGCGTGTCGTAATCACCAGCGGGGATGCCTTCTCCGTTCTGCGGGGCCAGACCCGCCACCTGTCGTTGTCGCAGCGCTTCGAACAGCAGGGTGGCTGTGGCCACGGAGACGTTCAGCGACTGCACCATGCCACGCATCGGGATGTACACCGCCTGGTCCATCAGAGCGGTGGCCTCCTCGGTCAGACCCCATTTCTCGGCACCGAGCACGAAGGCGCAGGGGCCGGTGAAATCGCAGTCGCGATAGTCGCGGGCATCCACGCTCAGGTTGGTCCCGAATAACCGAAAGCCTCGCTGTTTGAGGTGGCTGATGGCGCTGCCGATGTCGGCATGGTCATGCAGCGGCACCCAGCGCTGGCTTCCCTGGGCGGTGCTGTTGAACGTGCGCGGGCGACCACTAAAGCTGACGGCGTGCGCTTCTAAAACGCCGACCGCATCACAGCTGCGCAAGATCGCAGAAAGGTTGTGGGGCTTCTCCACGTGTTCCACCAGCACAGTGAGGTCGGCCATCCGTTGATTGAGCACGGAGCGCAACCGCTCAAAGCGTCGGGGAAGCAGAGGCATCAGCCGATTGGATCCGTCGAGACTCTCCTTTGAGGCTATGCAATCCCCGATCGGTCACATGTGGATGCAAGCGCGTTGAGGTTCAGTCACCTGGCGGCAGATTCCCTCAGAAAGATGGAGAGGACGTTGAACGGTGCCTTGATGAAACGGATTGTCTTCGCCAGCTTTGCGACAGCACTGTCAGTGACAGCGGGCCTTCCTGCCACCGCGACGCCGCGCTGGGCCAACGTGCAACCAATGCAGGTGGATGACTACGACCAGAGCTACGGTCGAAATCGACAGACGTTGCTTGTGACTCCCAATGCAGACACCAACAGCTGTCTGGAGGGAAGCGTGATCGGCGGCTTGCTGGGAGCTGGCCTGGGTGCGGCACTCTCCCGGGGCGATGGCCGGTGGATCGGCGTCCCCGTGGGTGGTGCAGCCGGTGCCCTGATCGGTTGTCAGGTGGATGGCGGCTGACGTCCCCGCTCGGCCGTCGACTTTTGATAGCCGCGTGCTGGCAGCTGTGGCACTGATCCCTCCTGGTCGATTGGCGACCTATGGACAAGTGGCTGACTGGATTGGCGCCTACGGCTGTGCGCGGCAGGTGGGCTGGGCCTTGCGTCGGCTCAGCTTGCCTTCTTCGATTCCCTGGCAGCGTGTGGTGAATGCCCAAGGGCGCATCTCCATGAGTCTGAGCCGGGAAGGATCAGACTGGATGCAGCGTGATTTGTTGTTGGCCGAAGGAATTCCTGTGGATGAGGACGGCCGTTTGCCCCTGAAGCAGTGTCTGTGGGCCCCAGACCCCGATCAAATTGCCGAGGCGCTAGGTCTGGAGGTTGTGCCGTCTCCGACGCGTGAGTGAGTCGCCGTCTCGATCTGATGCTCCCGGCCTCGCCTCCAGGCGTTTGGCTTGGGACGTTCTGGAGGCTGTGGCCGCTGGGGCCTATGCCGATGTGGCGCTCGAGCGTGCCTTGCGGCATCGTCCGCTTGGTGTTGCGGACCGCGGTCTGGCCACCGAACTGGCCTACGGCGCCATTCGTTGGCGTCAGTGGCTGGATGCCTGGATTGACAAGCTCGGCAAAGTGCCGGCTCGTAAGCAGCCCCCACGGCTGCGTTGGTTGCTCCACATCGGCCTTTATCAGCTGCTGCGGATGGAGCGCATCCCAGCGGCTGCTGCGGTGAACACCAGCGTGGAATTGGCCAAGACCACCAAGCTGGCGCGCCTTGCGCCGGTGGTGAATGGGCTGCTTCGGGCAGCACTGCGAGCCCATGAGGCTGGTGCGGGCCTGCCGGTGCCGGAGACACCAGCGGATCGTCTAGCTCAAGACCAATCACTGCCCCGGTGGTTCAGTCGAGAGCTGCTGCAGTGGTGCGGCCCTGAGCAGGCGCAGCAGGTGGCGCGGGCCTGCAATCAAGTGCCTCCGCTCGATCTGCGGGTCAATCGTCTGCGTTCCACTCCTGAGCAGGTGTCGGCCTCGCTGGCCGCAAACGGCATCGCTACGGCGGCGATTGAAGGCTGTTCCCATGGACTGCGGGTGTTACAGCCCTCCGGCGATCTGCGTCAATGGCCTGGCTACGACATGGGGCACTGGTGTGTTCAGGATCGGGCGGCGCAGTGGGTGGCACCACTTCTGGCTGCACTGCCCGGGCAGCGGGTGCTGGACGCTTGTGCTGCTCCAGGTGGTAAGGCCACACACCTGGCTGAGTTGATGGGTGATCACGGTGAAATCTGGGCCGTGGATCGCTCTCCTGGTCGCCTGCAGCGGGTGGCCGCCAATGCGGCTCGCCTTGGTTGCAGCAGCATCCACGCCCTCGCGGCGGACGCTGCGTCGCTCCTCAAGGAGCGCCCGCAATGGGAAGGCATGTTCGAGCGCATCCTGCTGGATGCTCCCTGTTCTGGATTGGGCACGCTGTCCCGTCATCCCGATGCGCGCTGGCGTGTCACGGCCGAATCGGTGGCGGAGTTGCTGCCCTTGCAAGCAGGGTTGCTGGATGGCTTGTTGCCCTTGCTCGCTCCCGGTGGACGTTTTGTTTACGCCACCTGCACCATTCACCCGGATGAAAATACCCGGCAGATTCACGGTTGGTTGCAGCGCCATCCTGAGCTCAGCCTCGAGTCCGAGCAGCAACGCTGGCCGGATCCCTCAGGCGGTGATGGCTTTTACGCTGCAGTCATCACTGCACCGGTAGGGGCCTGAAGAATTCGTCCACCGGAGGCCCGCCAGCTGGAGCCACATAACGCGGGGGGGTTGTGCCCTCGGGCGGCTCCTCGCCGCTGCTGAACACATCGGGATCGGTGTCGGTCTCCTCGCCATCCTGCTCGCCATCGGCGACGCGTTGGCTCCCTTGACGGCGCCGGTCTTCGAAGCTGCGGGTGAGCACTGGTTTGGGTGGGAAGTTCTGAATGGCGTAGCTGCCCTTCACCTCATTCATGAATTGTTTCCAGGCCCAGGCTGCTTCTCCGCTTGTGCTTTTGGTCTCAGCATTGTTGTCGTAGCCGAACCACACGGCCGTGGTGAGCTGCGGAATGGATCCGATGAACCAGAGGTCACGCGCCCCTTCCGAGGTGCCTGTTTTGCCAGCCACGGGGCGGTCATCCAGCCGTGCTGCAACACCTGTTCCGCCTGTCACCACGCGCTGCAGCATCCAATTCATGGCATCCGCAACGTCACTGTCTATGGCTCGACGGCCTTTCTCTCCATCCACGCGTCGACTCCACAGCACATTGCCTTCTGGTCCGCGGATTTCCTCCAGTGCCATCGGTTTGATGTAGACGCCCCGATTGGCGACCGCGGCATAGGCGGTGGTCATGTCCAGAACGGTCTGCTCGTAGGCCCCGATCGCCATCGGGTAGTACTTGCCGAGGGGACGCTGATTGCCGATTCCCAGCTGATTGGCCGTGGCGATGATGGCGTCGAAGCCCACCTTGTCTTGGAGCTGAACCGCCACTGTGTTCAAGGAATTCTTGAGTGCTTCAGCCAATGAGATCTTGCCGAAGTATTTGTTGCCGAAATTCTTGGGGCAGTAGCCCGACCAGCAGCGGGGGGCATCCATGAAGGTGTCATCTGGCTTCACGCCGGCCGCGATAGCAGCGGTATAAGGAAAGAGCTTGAAGGTGGAACCTGGAGAGCGCAGCGCCTGGGTGGCACGGTTGAATTGACTGCTGCTGAAGCTCTTTCCGCCCACCATCACCCGCACCAGACCGGTGCCTGGTTCGATCGACACGATCGCGCCTTCGGTGTTGAACGGGGCGTATTGGCGCACGACCTCCTGCGCTTTCTTCTGCCAATCGAGGTTGAGACTGGTGCGGATTTTCAGTCCACCCACCTCGAGTTGTTCGGGTGTCAGCAGCTGCGGTAACTGTTGCGCCACCCAACTGGTGAAGAAGGGGGCTGCGCTGTTGAAGTATTTGGGGATTGCCGGTTTGAGATCCAGAGGGCTGTTTTTGGCTTGATCTCTCTCGTCCTTGGTGATGAAACCGGCCTTTTGCATCCGATCGAGCACGATTCCCCGCCGCTCAAGGGCTAATTCAGGGTTGACCAGGGGTGAATACACCGAGGGAGCTGGAGGCAAACCGGCGATCAGGGCGGCCTCCTGCAAGTTGAGTTGGTCGGGGGTCTTGGAGAAGTACACCCACGCGGCATCGGACAGGCCGTAGGCGCTTGAGCCGAGATACACGTAGTTGAGGTATTGCTCGAGGATCTGCTCCTTGCTCAACTGGCGTTCGAGCTTGAAGGCCAGCGCCGCCTCCTTGAGCTTGCGGGTGAGAGTGCGGTCTTGGCTGAGAAACACCGTGCGGGCCAGCTGCTGGGTGATCGTGCTAGCGCCCTCACGCACGGCACCCTGACGGACATTTCTCACCAGGGCGCGCCCGATGCCCCAGAGATCAACACCGTTATGGTCATAAAAGCGTCGATCCTCCGCTGCGATGAAGGCCTGCTTCACGAGCAGCGGCATCTGGCCGGGTTCGATTTTTTCGCGTGTCGCCGGTCCCAGCTTCTGGATCACAGCGCCATTGCTGGCGAGCAGCGTGATGGTGCCGGGTCGGCTGAAACGGCTGACGGCACGGGCATCAGGCAAGGTGGCATCCACAGCTCGCACCACAGCCGCTTGCGCCAAGGCCACACCACTGCCGATAACGACGGCAGAGCCGCCGATCAGCAACCAGTGAAGACGGGTTCGATTCACATGCCTTGTGTGAGAGGGCTGTGCCCAACCGCCAATGCGGTGACGAGCATGCCGAGCACCAGGAAAGGTTGTGCACTGGCCTGGTATTTCACGTCGTAGGCCACGGGATCACGCAGCAGCCAGATGTCCTGAAAGGTGATCTGGGGCACAATCAGCAGCACGAGAAGAACGGCAGCGAAATGCTGACCGATGGCGATCAGCACCGCAACCATCAACAGCTGAAAAAGGTCGATCATTCCAGCGCTGATCCAGCTTGCGCGCTGAATTCCGAATGCAACAGGAAGCGACTGCAGGCCCAGTTCACGGTCACCCTCAACGCTTTTGAAGTCATTGACAACCGCGATGCCGAGACCCGCCAAGCTGTAAGCAAGCGTGAGGATCGCTGTCGTCCAGGTGAGTTGACCGAACAACGCTTGTCCGGCCCACCAGGGAAGTGCGATGTAGCTCGCTCCGAGGGCGTAGTTACCCAGCCATCCGTTCTGCTTGAGCTTGAGCGGCGGAGCTGAGTAGATGTAGCTCACAAACGAACCGCCGAGAGCCAGCAAGAACAGCACCGGCGTGGTGTGCTGTGCCCAAACATCAAGGCCCCAGGCCACAGCTAGGCCAGCCAGTAGCAGAGCCCAGATCTGCAATTTGACCTGACCGAGGGGAATCGCTCCGGACGGAATTGGTCGGTAGGGCTCGTTGATCGCGTCGATCTCGCGGTCGTAATAGTCGTTGATGGTTTGCGTGTAGCCGGCCAACAGGGGACCACTCATCACCATGCAGGCCACCGCAGCCAAGACGTGGTCGAGGCGCCATTCGTAATGCCCACTCGCCGCTGCTCCACACACCACGCCCCAGATCAGAGGAATCCAGGTGACCGGTTTCATCAGCTGCAAGCGCAGCTTCCAAAGATTGGTGGTGCCGCTGGCACCCTTCATGCCGAGCAGCTGACGCGCGTCACTCACAGATTCGAACCTCAGGCTGCGACGATTTCGTCTTCGAAAAACCAGGAGCTGGAGCCGTCGCTGAGCTCGACGACGACGCCGATCCCTTTGCCGTCAACTGTGCGGAATTCGGTCACGGTGCCGAAGGCATCAGTCTTCAGCAGGTCAACCATGCCCTGGGGAATCCGGTCACGCACGCGGGTGACACGGACCTTGCTGCCCACCTCGATGGAGTCGAGCTGTGGGGTCGGCAGAGGCTCCGATCCGGTGAACCGCTTGATCAGACTTCCCAGCATGGCCTGCGAGGCTTGGAGAGAGGCTGCACCCTAACAGCCATATCTCGAACGCTATGGTCGCTCTCCGCCTAATCCCCTGCCTGGATGTCGCCGAAGGACGGGTGGTGAAGGGCGTCAATTTTGTCGGCCTTCGCGATGCAGGCGACCCGGTCGAACTCGCCTGCCGCTACAGCCAGGCTGGTGCGGATGAGTTGGTGTTTCTCGATATCGCCGCCAGCCATGAAGGTCGGGCCACCCTGGTGGACCTGGTGCGACGCACATCGGAGCAGGTCACGATTCCCTTCACGGTCGGAGGCGGCATCGGATCGGTTGAGGGCATCACGGAGCTGCTCCGTGCCGGTGCCGACAAAGTCAGTCTGAATTCGTCAGCGGTGCGACGTCCTGAGCTGGTGCAGGAAGGCGCGGATCGTTTCGGCTGCCAATGCATCGTGGTGGCGATCGATGCACGTCGCCGCGATGCGGGCGGATGGGATGTCTACGTCAAAGGTGGGCGTGAGAACACCGGTCTGGATGTGGTCGAGTGGGCGCGCCGTGCGGCTGATCTCGGGGCGGGGGAGATTCTGCTCACGTCGATGGATGGGGATGGCACCCAAGCCGGATACGACTTGGCGCTCACCCGTGCGGTGGCGCAGGCGGTGCCTGTGCCTGTGATCGCATCTGGCGGTGCAGGGTGTCTGGATCACATTGCGCAAGCTCTTGACCCTGGTCCTGCGGGTGGTCAGGCTTCTGCAGCGCTTTTGGCTTCCCTTCTTCACGATGGCGTGCTCACCGTGGAACAAATCAAATCGGATCTGCTTCGTCGCGGGTTGACCGTGCGACCACTGGAACCTTGAACTTTCTCCTTAATCTGTAGCGAATAACGCAGTCTGACCTCGTTTACACGGTGCTTGTCGCGTCAACCACTTTCGAGGATGTTGGGCTGCCTGCGGCGCAGCCTTTGATTCCCTCCAGCTGGACACTTCCTCTCGGTGTGCTGTTGGTGCTGGTAGTGATCGCTTTGGTGGCATGGGCTCTTCAGCTCATGCAGTCCGCGGTGGATCAACGCGAGTTCTCGCTGATGTTGGCGGGCTGTTTGGTGTGTTCAGCGGCTGTGGGGCTGGCCACGGTGATGGTGATGGCACTCAACGGTTTGACGTTGTGAAACCTGGTGATGCGGAGGCTGTCGAACAGCTCTTCAATGACGCTGCGCCCACATACGACCGTCTCAATGACTGGTTGAGTTTTGGATTGCATCGGCAGTGGAAGCGCCAGATGGTGTTGCAGTTGTCTCCGCAGCCTGGAGAGCGCTGGTTGGATCTTTGTTGTGGCACGGGGGATCTGGCTTTGGCGCTGGGCCGGCGTCTGCGGCCGGGTGGTGAGGTGATCGGTGTGGATGCAGCAGCAGCACCTCTTGCGGTTGCCGCCGGTCGTTCTGCCCGGGAACCCTGGTTGCCTGTTGTGTGGAGGCAGGGTGATGCCCTGGCGCTTGACCTGCCAGATGCCAGTGCTGACGGCGCGGTGATGGCCTATGGCTTGCGTAACCTGTCTGATCCTTCTGCGGGTCTGAAGGAGTTGCGCCGGGTCTTGCGTGCCGATGGCAGAGCCGGTCTGTTGGATTTCAACCGATTGCCGCCAGGGTCTACGGCTGCAGCATTTCAGCGCACTTATCTGCGGCGCGTGGTGGTGCCAGTCGCGGCTCGCGCGGGTCTGGAAGAGCATTACGCCTACCTGGAGGCCAGCCTTGCGCGCTTCCCCAACGGATCGGAACAGGAAGCTCTCGCCCTGCAGGCCGGCTTCCAGCAGGCACGCCATCGTCCTGTTGCTGGTGGCCTGATGGGGCTGCTGATCGTCAAGGCGTGAGAGCTTACTGACTCACGTGGTCTTGCTTGCGACAAGTGAGACCGATGAACTAGAAAGAAATGATTAAGAAACAGGGGGAGTCACTTGGCCTTTCCGCTGCCGTCTCTGCTGCCTTCCATTGAGGATCTGCTCGACGAAGTCCAGTGGCTCGACGGGATGATTCTGGTGACTGACTCGCAGAAAGCCACCTTTGTTTCGTTCTCTCAGGTGGATCCGGTCTTGCGTCGCCTGCGATCGCGCCCCAGAGGGGCCGAGGTGGCTGAAAAGCTGTGCATGTCCTTGTTGGAGACCCATGGCAAGGGGGCCTGCAAGCCTGTGCTGGTGTTTCAGGGGGATGGCAGCTTTTGGCTGGGAACGATGGGGCCGGGCCGCAGTCACCCGCACCGTCACCACGCTATTGCCCACTTGCACCGTTGCCTCTCCTTGAGCTGATAAATATTTTTTGAAAAAGTAAAAAGTAGAGCTTAAATATATTTAAAACAAAGTAAACAATTTGCAATTACATCGCTGGTTGATCTAGCTGTAAACACTTAGTCAGTTTTTGAAATTTGAATTAAAGAAAAAACATAGTTACTTATGGTTTGTTACTCAAAAAGATTAGTTGTAAAATTAGGCGCGAGCAAGTAAATAAAGTAGGTTAGGCTGGCATTGCAGATTGGAAATAACAACTTCCTGCTAATATTTAATTTTAACACCTTTTCAAGGCCTTTGGAAATTCAACTAACTTAGTGCTGTTCTGGATGTGGTACAGTTAGATTGTACTGCAAGCACAAGATGAATTCAAATTCTATTGATCAAATAATCAAATATATTGTTAATAAGAATAATTCTGTTCAGGAATATGGCTTTCTGTGGAATAATGCTGATTTTGTGATTGCAAAACTGCCTGAATTGGTAAAATCAACTTTGCCGATTTTTTCCTCGTTACCAATACATGGTGGTTTTTTGGAGTCCTGGGATCAAAATACGTTGCAATTTAGTGGCCTTATTTTCAGAATACTGCTTGGGCAAGAGGCTACTAAAAGTCAATTTCTTCAATCCATCAAGAACTTATCCGAGTTTGACCCCTCATTCACTGAAGAACTCGCATTAATTGATAGAGTTAACACATATTGTCCCGATTTTTGGGACTATCTTGTGCCGTTTACGAGCATTGGAGCAATTCCCCATTTTAATTGTCAGATGCCTGCTACAGGTCAAGATGTTGTCGCATCTTGGGGATCTGTAAAATCGGCAGTTATGACTTCTAATTTAATTAAAAAAAATGCACTTGATTTAAAAATGAACACTATCAACATTTTAGAAATAGGGGCTGGTTATGGTAACCTCTGTCAAACCATCACCAATACACTTCTCAAGAAAGAGATAAAAATAAATTATATAATTGTAGACATACCTAGTTCACTAGTGGTTAGCTGTTTTTATTTAGAATCACTGCTTCCAGATGTGAATTGTGTTTTTGTTGACTCTTCCGAGAAGTTAAAAAAACAAGCCATTGAATATAAAAACTCTAGCACTTCTTCGATCTTATTAGTTCCATCTGATAAATTCAAGTTATTAAATGATTATCCCGAGCCAATATCGCTGACAATCAACTCAGAGAGTTTCTTAGAGATGAGTCCGAAATATTTAAATGAATACTTAGATTTAATTTTTAAGACCATTCAGCCCGAATGCTTTTATTCAAGAAATCGCAGATTTAGATCTGAACGAGATGGCAGTAAACGAACAATTGATGAAATAAAAATACCAGATCAGGGTTGGGATGTGATTAAAAATGACGAAGAATGCATACTTGATCAGAGTCATGTAAGAAAGCTGGTTCAGATGGGCTCTCATTCTAGTATTGTAGAAGTATATGGATTTAAGCGATAATATAAAGCTTTATCATGCATCTAATGCGGAATGTTTTGAATACCTATTGCTTCACAATCGTAGATTTTTATTTTCACGGTATTTGTAGGTATAGGGAATTTAAAATTTTAAAAATATAGAATCTTTCTTCAAACCTCCTCGACTTTGGGTTTGCATTGAATGTTACAATGGCTTCGCGAGAGGAAAGTTTATCTGGTATTATACAATCACATGATCTAATGGACTTTGGAAGGAATTTCATATTGGAACAGAGCTTGCCAAACAATAATTGGTGGTTGTGGCTTGCTTTCCAAGCGACCTTCTCGGTATTGCTCAAAAGTATGGCCCTCCTATTACGTTAAGGCTAAAGGTTGCAAAATAAAATCGGTTGACAATCGATGGTATAGAGATTTTAGTGAGTTTTCTATAGGTTGTAATCTCTTAGGGTATCAAAACAGAATGCATAATTCTTTTATGCCTTCATCGGTTTTCAGGGCACCTCTAACCACACTATTGTCTCCATACGAAGTTGAGTTGGCTGAGTTACTTAATCAATTCTTTGAAGGCGATTTTGTTTGGAAATTTTTAAGAGGTGGTGGTGAAGCACTTTCATTATGTATTAGGTATGCACGTTCTGTAGCATCTAATCCAAGAGTCCTTGTTTGTGGCTATCACGGTTGGCATGATTGGTATTTAAGCGCAAATATTTCCAGTCCAGATAAATTCGAATCAATTTTTTTGCCAGGTCTAAATACTCAAGGTGTACCAGATGCATATTCTCAATATTCTCAAGCAGTTAATGCACAGAACCTTGCAGATTTAAAAAACGCGTGTCAAGTTTATGACCCTGGTATTATAATATTTGAGAGTGCAAGATACGAAATATTAGGTCATGATGTAGCTGAATATTTAAATGAATTTCAAAGAAAAGGAGGCATTTTAATTTCGGATGAAGTAACTAGCGGATTTAGATTTTCAACAAAGCTTGCATGCCGTCAAATCAAATTAATTCCCGATTTTTTTGTCATTGGAAAATCTTTAGGCAATGGCTATGCCATCTCGGCTGTTGCAGCACAGCAAAAATATCGCACAACCTGTGAAGAATGTTTTGCAAGCAGCACACACTGGACAGAACAAATTGGCCTAGCAGCAGGATGTGCAACACTCAAGGTGTTATCAAATTGGAATCAAATGTTTAAAAAGATTCAACAAAATGGCTCCGCCATCCGCTCTTCTATTATAAATGTGTTAGATAAAAATAAAATTGAATATAAAATCAATTCTTTGACGACAATGATTAGTTTTCAATTTACACACCAAAGTTTTTCTTCTTTGGAGTTAAAGTCATTGATTTGTTCTAGGATGGCTCATGAAGGGTATCTTTTTAGTACAACAGTTTATCCATCTTTGGCGCATACGCCTTTTGAAACCAAGTCATTTGAAAGAGTATTTGGCACTGTTATTAATAAATTTTCTTATGATTTGACTTACAATAAGCATTTACTTAATAAAGAGCTTTTAAATATAGGCACTATAGAGAATGGTTTTTCTCGTACTCAATCCCTTTAAATAATGAATGTCATTTGTCTCTCTCAGGCCAGAAAAACATCTACGAGATTGCCTGGAAAAGTTCTTATCCCAATATACAAAAATCTCACATCATTAGACTTGATCTATAAACGCTTGCAAAAGTCATCTATGTTGGATGATTTTAAATTTATAGTGCCCTCAGACCAGTCAAGTAATGCTCTTGTAAAGTATCTCGAGGAATCATGTTACAAATACCATAGAGGTTCTCTTAATGATTTAGTATCACGACATTTAAGCGCTTTGGATGAATACGAAGATTGTGTAATTGTGCGCGTCACAAGTGACTGTCCTCTAGTCGATCCTAAATTACTCGATCTTGCCGTTAAAACTTATTTTGAAGGCAGCTATGAATATGTATCTACGTATACGCCTGCAAACCTTTCGAAATTTTGTAATGGTAGTGATATTGAGGTGTTTTCTAAGTCTACGCTTATCAAGGTAAGTAATTTTTTTGATTCTCCCAAAGATCGCGAACATGTTACTTTCCCTTTGTGGGATGGTCGATTATCTGGAATCAAGAGATTACTACTTGCACCAGCTAGTGGTGAAAATTACTCTGATGTTCGGATAACTTTAGATTATCAAGAAGACCTTGAAGTACTTAAAATTTTATTAGAAACAGCAAAGGATATCCATGCACCACTACCTTCATTTGTTGAAATCTATAGAAATCAAGGGTTATCTCGCTTAAATTCACAATACTCTTTCGATCAGGGCTGGATCCAATGATATCAACTCTTGTTGTTCTTGGCGCCGGAGGATTTTTGGGAAAAAAGTTTGTAGAAGTTTGTCTTGCACGCCTGGATAAGGACCTTACAATTATTGCAGTAGATATTAACATATCGTCTCTTAATAGCTTGGCTGAATTAAATACTTCTAATTTGAAGCTAGTCGAAGCAGATGTTGTGTTATCAGACTATATTAATGATTTACCCCTCGACTTAGCAGGTGAAATCACATTCATCAATTTTGTTGCAAAAGATTTTCCTGTCACTAGCGAGGGAATTGTAGAAAAGTTTCCATCTCCTTTTTCTCTATTGCCAAATCAGTTTTGTATGTCATTGAATATAACATGCGGTTCGTCGTATAATCTACTCCATCTACTTGATAAGCATGGTCTTCAGGCCTCTCATGTTATAATGATAGGATCAATATATACTTATACTATTCCCAATCCTGTGCTTTACTCTAAAACTGGTGATATTTATAAGCCTGTCGCGTATTCAGCTGGCAAAAGTGCTCAAATACCGTTGGTTAAGCAAGCAGCAAGATACTTAGCCCGCTTTTCTGGAAGATGTAACTGTGTTTCATTTGGTGGGATTCAGTCAAACCAAAATAGCGACTTTGTATCGGCCTATCACAAACTATCACCACAATCTAAATTAGTGCCAGTTAACGACGCGCTCAAGACATTGCAATGGATTGTGTTCGACTCTCCTACGTCTCTTAATGGTGCCGATATAATGGTTGATGGTGGATTTACTTGTTGATTAGTCATGAGATTTCATATACTTGGTGCTGGTCCAGCAGGGCTTTCTCTTGCTTATTACCTTAATCAACATGGTTCAAAAGTAAGTGTATACGAAAAGCAATCAATTCCAGGTGGTATGGCGCGTTCCTGGGAGTGGAATAATTTTATTGTTGATACTGGCCCACATATTTTACACACGCCACTGAAGTGGATTTGGGAAGATTGGCAAAGACTTCTGGAAAACAGTCTTTTTGAAAAACAATACTTTGCCGCCAACTATAAATTAAAAAATGAAACTGATTACTTATTTGATTATCCTATCAACACTAGTCAATTGATTTCATCTTCCTACTGGTCTGGAACCGAATTAGAAGAATTAATCTCTGATCTCCAGTATTATCCCGATGATTTACTCTGTTCTAAATCAAAATCATTTTATGAATATGTTACCGGTTTAGTTGGACCTACAATCGCTGAAAACTTTTTCAAGGTTTATCCCGAGAAGGTTTGGGGAGTTTCTCCTGAATTGTTGCTTCCTGATTGGGCACCTAAAAGAATCAGGAGAGTAAATAGAACCGAGCCATTTTTCGGAGATCAATTTTGCGGGGTTTCCTCAAGAGGCACGGGTTATTTATTTGAAAACATATCGTCCTTAATTAATAAAAAAAATAACTCTTCTGTGCTATTTGAACATAAAATAACCGGTCTAGAATTAGACTCAGGCCGCATTAAAGCTCTACACTTTGCCGATCACAATTCTCTTGCGCTTGATCCAGATGATGTTGTCATAAGTACTTTGCCTTTAACTACTTTGGCTTCCTTTTTAAATTATGAATGTAATCTTACTTTTAGAGGAATTGCGAGCGTTTATCTATCATATGAAGGCCATAATTCAATTATTCCTGATCCATATCACTGGTTATATTTTTCAGATCCTTCGATATGCTTTAATCGTATTACAGAACCTACAAAACTGTGCCCAGCTTTAAATTTGTCTTATAAAAAGGATCGGACTTATATTATTGCAGAGTCAACATTTACAACAGATTTTACTTCGCCAGATGTTCAAAGTTTTTTAGATACGATTGTAGAGAGGACAATTGACTCCTTATCCTTAACATCTATCTTGTCCAGATTTGGAAAACCTAATCTAACAAGTGTTAATATAGAGCCGTATGTTTATCCGTTGCAGACGCATAAAAACAAGCTAGAACTTAAGTCAACCAATTCATTTCTTTCTGGAATCAAAAATCTTGAGCTAATTGGCACTGGTGCAAATTTTGCTTATAATGATATGCAGGTCATATTTTGTCAAGCAAAAGAACTTGCTTCAGACCTTCTTTGTGACGAAGGCCAAAAATCTTTAACTCGTCAATATTTTTCTAGTAATATTGTATCATCCGGTATTCATAAGCCGAGCTCAAAACGATCAAATAAACCTCTTATTATTGCTGAGGTTGGCATTAACCATAATGGCAGTCTTAGTTTATTAGATGATCTTGTACGTAATGCCTGCTCTTCGGCAGACATTGTCAAGCTTCAGCTTTATGAGGCCTCGAATCGTATTGGATCATCTGTAAGGGAACTCAATCATGTTGAGTCTGCACAGGATCAAGATGAAAATATACTCGAGCTCTTAGATCGTTGTCAGATTAACCAATCAGATGTTGTTCGATGTTTTGAATTAATAAGGTCATACGGTAAAATCCCTATGTGCACTGCTTTTGATAATTCAAGTTTAGAGTTCTTACTTTCAACTGGGCTGGGGCATATAAAAGTTGCATCAATGGACCTTAATAATATTCACCTTCACCGTCGTTTGATTGATCACTATTCGCCATTAAACTTATTTATATCAACGGGTATGTCTTCGAAAAAAGATGTAGAGGCTGTAGCTAGTTTATATAAAAACTCCATACATGATGTAACATTTTTGTATTGTAACTCTAGTTATCCAACTCCTCTTTCATCTGTCAACATGCGTTCCATTGCATTTCTTAAGTCACTAGGATTTAAGTTCGGTTATTCTGATCATACGGTTGGTATAGCAGCACCTATAAATGCGATTCATATGGGTGCAAGCGCATTAGAGGTTCATTTTACATTGGATTCCAATCTTCCGGGTCCCGATCAACTTATATCTAAGACAAATGAACAACTAATGGATTTAAAAAATATTATCGATGAATCTTTTCTGATTGGTGGAGAAGATTCCTTTGGGGTCATTCCTGAAGAGTATGAAACTTGGAGGACCCAGAAAAAGTCTTTGCATGCTTTGATGAATATCCATGAGGGCGATGTTATTTCTTTGGAAAATACAATATCAATGTCTCCCCCGGTTGGAATTTGTCCTTTAACAGTCGGTACTGATAACAAGTTGATAGCGACAGCTTTTATCGCTGCGGGACAACCTATCACCAAGCTAAATGCTGATTTTCGATGATTGAAAGTACCGATCTCTTAAATCGTTTGAAAATAATCTCTTCGTACTCTCAGAGTATAAACGCTTCTTTTTTTGTTGTTTTATCCTCTAGTAATGAACATTCTCCCGGATCTTATTTTGGAGGTATACGGAGAACCAAGTCCTTTATATCCTTGTCGCTTGTTAATATTTCTCAAAATGAGCTAGAGCTAATTGGTTCTTTAATTAACGCTCACTGCGATTACGTTGTAGTAGATACGGAAAAAAAGCATCCTTTTTTCTTGGATGACACTAGTGTAGAGAGTTCAACATGCTTGTATTCAAATTTACTTTCATCAGCATATATTATCTTTCCGAAGGATAAAATAATACCTTGGTCGCCCAGTCGTATTACTTCAGAGTCGGCTTTAAATACTCTGAGGTCTCTGAAAAATGGTGATTTAAGCGGTTCTCGAATAACACTTATTGGGCCAGGAAGCATTGGCTTCAAAATTGCTCTTGGTCTTGTTGAGGAGGGAGCAAGTGTCCATATATTTTCTCGAGATATTGCTCGCTCAGCAAGTATAGTATCTGCAATAAATTGTATAAAAAGTAAATATACTATAGCGTCTGCTATACAAGCTACTTCTCTGGATTCAGCTTTTGCATCATCGTCTTGTGTCGTTTTATCCGCAAGTGCAAATAATTTTATACTTCCTAAGCATCTGCAATTTTTGCCTAGAGGAAGTTCGACGATCCTGGACGTAGGAAAAAATTCTCTTTCCTCTTCGGCACTTGCTTTACTTCCTCGGATGCAACAGTTAAATTATTTTCGTTTGGATATTTCCAGAGAACTAGTTGGCTTCTTGTCCAATTATTGCCTACTTGATAATTATATATCACCAAATTTGTTTGGGCCTAAGAAGTGTTTAAGTAGATTCGAGAATTATGTCCATTTTGTGAGTGGTGGTTTCCCTGGAAGTGCCGGTGATCTGGTAGTTGATGATGCTAATGACCCTGTTTTCCAATTGGGCTATATATCGGAAAAAGATGAATTTGTTTCAGATTTTAAAATATTCTAGATTTCTATGAAATTATAAGTTGCCGCAATAATGAACAACTTATTTACCCAGGCCACTTTATTCTCGCTAGATATTCTGATCTGAAGCTTTTTCATCTAGATATATTGTTTTCTTTTTTTTTGATTCAATTCGAATGCTAACGCTTTTGGCTCTTTGGATATCCCATAATATGTGTTGTAGCGATGTAAGACGATTAGCAATGGGCTGCAATTAAGTAGTATTCGAAGTCTAGGGTAGATTTCATAAGCGTAGTTTAATGTTCTAAGGATGTACATAGTACTAATTAGGTTTGTTTTGTAAGGTTAGTTGGGGATTGTGAGCTTCTAGCTTTATTGGGATCTCTCTAAATTTGTGCGTCAATCACGTTTTCTGATGGATTGCAATAGGTGAAAAGGTCTTGCAGTATTCGGTCAAACCACATCCCTTTAATTTGTTGGAATTTAACGGATTTGCTTTGTTCTCTCTCGATAATTTATGTTCGGGCAAACAAATTTGAGACTGAATGATTATGTCCGTAGACTTTTGGTATTTGACTTGGTAAGACTTTCTGCTTAGTATAATGATGGCTTCCTAATTATTTCCTTCTTAATGTAATTAAGTGCATGCGGGCTGCTACTAACTTAAGAATGTGTCCTTCAGGGGCTAGGCTATTATTGCAAATCCAATGGGTGTCCCCGCGAGCCTTCACGGTTTTGCCATTGGTTTTTAGTGAGAAATGAATTTTCCTTTGCTCAGACAAATGGTGGGACTGATCTGCTGGCATCAACAAATGCATTATCAGGTTCCATTCGCCATACTGGGAGTTTTCACTCTGATTACAAAAAGGCTCCAAGAGTTCACACCTCAATCACTTCCACAACATTTTTGAAAGATCGACATATGCATTTCCAGGACATCATCAGCACCCTCAACCGTTTCTGGTCTGAACAGGGGTGCCTGTTGTTGCAGCCCTATGACACCGAGAAAGGAGCCGGAACCATGAGCCCTCACACGGTGTTGCGAGCCATTGGTCCTGAACCTTGGGCAGTGGCCTATCCAGAGCCCTGTCGTCGTCCCACCGATGGTCGTTACGGCGACAACCCCAACCGGGCGCAGCACTATTTCCAATATCAGGTGCTGATCAAGCCATCGCCCGATGGAATTCAGGAGACCTACCTCGCCTCTCTTGAGGCTTTAGGCATTCGGGCAGCGGATCACGACATCCGTTTTGTTGAAGACAACTGGGAGTCCCCCACGCTTGGCGCCTGGGGTGTGGGCTGGGAGGTGTGGCTGGATGGCATGGAGGTCACCCAGTTCACCTATTTCCAGCAGTGCGGTGGTCTGGACTGCAAGCCGGTGTCGATTGAAATCACCTATGGCCTTGAGCGCCTGGCGATGTACCTCCAAGATGTCGAGAGCATCTGGGATCTCAGCTGGAACGCTGAGCGCAGTTATGGCGACATCTGGCTGCCTTTTGAGAAGGGTCAGTGTCATTTCAATTTCGAGGCCTCCAATCCGGAGCGTCTCAAACAGTTGTTCGCCATTTATGAAGCGGAAGCGGCAGATCTCATCAACAAGAACCTGCCGGCACCAGCGTTGGACTTCGTCCTTAAGTGCAGCCACACCTTCAACCTGCTGGAGGCCCGAGGCGTGATTTCGGTGACCGAGCGCACGGCCACCATTGGTCGCATCCGCAACCTGGCTCGCAAGGTGGCGGAAGCTTGGTTGGCGGAACGGGAAGCCTTGGGATTCCCGCTGCTGAAGCGGGAAGCAGCGACGGTGGCCTGATCCACGGGGAACCCTGGCATCACCTTGCGTGGGTGATGCATCAATCCGGCTGTCTCTGGCGCCCTTCTGTTACTTCTCGCCTGCATGGGGGCGGCTCAGGTGCGATTCCCGGCCCAGGGCATCGCGCTGGCCATCCTTCTGATGTTGGGGTTGGCCGGATGGGCGCGCCGCTGGCGGCGAACGCCTCAGCAGCTGTTGGCTTTCGCATTGGTGCTCGGTCTGGCCGGCAGCCGATGCGGGATGGCCTCGGTACCTCGTCCTCACAGCAGCGATCCGGCTCAGCTGATTCCCGTGGATGGTCCTGCGCCTGTGGTGCAGCTGATCGGTCGCATTCGAGCTGATGCGCCTATTCGGGATCAAAGCTGCAGAGCCTTGCTGGAGGTCAGCCGCGTCGATGGCGTGGTCCGTCATGGCCGCTCTGAACTCACACTTGAAGACTGTGAACAGCCTTTGCTGGAAGGGGCCTGGATCGAAGTTCGCGGACCCTTAACCAGGCCGCAGCCATCTGCCCATCCCTTGCTCTCGGATGTTTCTCAACGACTGGCCGCTCAGGGCTGTTGGAGTCGCTTGCGAACCGATGCCATCCGGTTGTTGCATCAGGACGCGACTCCCTTAGCCGATGCGCGACGGCGCATTGCCCTCTGGTTCATTGAAAGCGCCGGTGAAGAGCGAGGCAGTTTGCTGGCGGCGCTGGTTCTCGGCAGTGCTCAGGTGTCTCTGCCTGAGTGCTTGCGTGACGGGTTCAGAGTCGCTGGGTTGTCCCATGCCTTGGCGGCGTCAGGCTTTCACCTGTCGGTGTTGCTGGGCACCACAGTGGTTTGCACGCGTCGCTGGCCAGTGGCGTGTCGATTGGGAGCTGGCGTGGCAGCCATGGTTCTCTTTCTGGCGCTGGCCGGTGCCCAAGCTTCGGTGGTGCGAGCGGTGCTGATGGGTGCTGCGGCGTTGCTGATCCGAGAGGGTGGCCATCGCAGCCGACCCCTGGGTGTGTTGCTGATCACCCTGGTGGTGATGCTGCTGGTGCATCCGCCCTGGGCACGCTCGATCGGGTTTCAACTCAGTGCCGCCGCCACTGCCGGGCTGGTGATCTCCGCTGGCCCCATTGAGCAGCAGTTGTGCGGCTGGTGCCCGCCGTCCATCGCGCCTCTGGTACCCCTCCTGTCCGTGCCGATGGCGGCACTGCTTTGGACTTTGCCGCTGCAGTTGTTCCATTTCGGAGCTATTCCTCTCTATGCCGTTTCGAGCAATCTGCTGGCGGCACCTCTGCTATCACCACTCACGCTTGCATCGATGGTGATGGCCCTGATGGTGCTGCTCCTGCCGGCATCGATCACATCACTGCTGCTGCCCGTGTTGATTTGGCCTGTGCAGCAGCTGGCGGGAGTCCTGATCGCGTTGGTGCTGTGGATTCGCCACTGGCCCTGGGCCCAGCTGCTCGTCGGCCGGATGTCTCCATGGTTGCTGATGTTGTTGCTCCCGGCCTGCCTGCCTTGGGTGTTGCCGTCCCTGCGGCGTTGGCGTTGGCGCTTGGCACCGTTGTTTCTGATCGTGGTAGGCGTACAAGCGGGTGAGCGATTGCAGGATCGTTGGATCCATGTGGAGCAGTGGGGGCGTCAGTGGCTGTTGCTGCGCCATCGCGGCAGGGCTGCGCTGGTGGCGACCCATGGTGATGCCCTGAGTTGCCATCAGGCGGAACGACTCAGTCAGGGGATGGGGCACCAGCGATTGGATTGGGTGGCCGTGCTGGATCCCGTGGGGACGGATCAACGTGTCTGTTGGAGCACCATCACTCACACGCTCCAGGCGGAACAACAGGGCCGACTGCCCTTGGTGCATGGTCAGCGCCTGCAGAGTGATGGCTTGAGCCTCGCCCTGGCAGATCCAACGGGGCGCATCTTGAGGGTGCGGGTTGGGCAGCGGATAAAGGTCTTGCGTCGATTGGATTTGCGACCCGTTCACGTGTCATCGTCAGGAACAGATGGGGTCGTGCATCTACAATAAGGAAGCGCCTAATGCGCAGGGAGAGGTGGCAGAGTCCGGTTGATTGCGCACGACTCGAAATCGTGTAGGGGTCACACCCTCGTGGGTTCGAATCCCACCCTCTCCGTTTTATGTACTTCTATGAAGGGTCGTCGTTTTCCATGATCGACTGCCAAGTAAAGGAAGTTGGGGATTCAAAAGAACATAGTCGTTAACCACTGAACGTATACGTCTGGATTTAATAGTAGGGTAAAAATTTGAGTCTTAGGGTATAAATAGGTAATAGGTTGAGCAAAATGCCAGTAATGGTAAGCGATCTCGGGGCTCTCCACCCGCGAGAGAGGAAATACAAGCTTTCTTGCAGAAATGCACTTTTCGTAGAGGTTTGCCTAAGTGGTTGGAAGCATTTTTTCAGTCAATACTACTTCCCGCCATGTCGCAAAGGGCAGCAGCGTTGGTATTAAATCGGTGTCTATGGGAAGGGTCCAGGGAAGTGGTCGCTGAAGCAGGCAGGGGATGAGCGAGTACGACTGGATGTGCTCAGTAAGGCAGGTGAAAACCCTCGTCTTCTGAAGTCAGAGAGCAGGAGAGAGCTGATCAAGCAGGCGATCAACTCTTCATTGATCAAAGCGGCAGAGGGTTTCCTGGAGCGAATCAAGAACAAACCCAGCACGGTCAAGGACTATCGCAACATGCTCTACAACCAGGTGTTGCCTGTCCTTGGTCCTGACACTCCTGTGAACCGTTTGGAGTGGAGCAATGGGGGAAGGCCGCAGGTGTTGTCCCTGAAGGAATCGATCGAGAGGAGAGGGTCGCTCTATCAGTCCGGCAAGTGCCTGATGTTGATGAGGGGGTTGTTCGACTACGCAATTGACAGGGTTGGATGCAACCGGCTAACCCCGCTATGGGGTCGAAGTAGGCGAAGACAAAGCACAAACCAACTGCCAACCCTTTCTTGGAGTGAGGGCAGTTGCCAAAGTTCTTTGAAGACCTGGAGCGCAATGATCCAGGCGCACCGGTCGTGACCCTGCTTGCGGTCAAGTTTCTGGTGATAACCTACTTCTTTGTTTACACACTCACTCCTGCTCGCTGTGAGGAGTTCAACCTGAAGAAGGACCTGTGGTCGATTCCTGCGGAACGAATGAAGATAGGATCGCAGCACCAAATTACTTTGACGGATCCGCCTAGGACGTGTTGAAGAGACTCTTTTCATTGAACTGAGAGCAGGAGTAAGTTTTCTTCAGTCCTAGAGGGAGGACGTCCCGCATGTCCATCAGGATTACTTGAACAACTACCTCAAGAACATGAAATACAAGGGTCTGACCACTGCTCATGGGTTCAGGCATCTTGCTTTCACTGCAGGGCAGGAGGTACTCAAAGTTGATCACGAAATTATCCAAAGGCAGATGGTTCACACCTTTGGAGACAAGATCTGGGGTGCCTATGACAAGAGTCAGATGATGGAAGAACGATGCGAGTTGATTGTTGGTGGGTCTTTTGCCCTAATGGAGTAACAAGGTTTAATTACATAAATCTAACGATCATAGTCATGACGGTTATCGCTAAAGAATATTTCGCACAGACAGCAGAATGAAAGTTTTATGGTTTTGTGATTGTTAGTTTGATTTTGGCGTTTCTTTAACGAATGAGAATTGTTGTAAGTGGTCTAATCATTTCTGCCTCTTTAATAGCTCTTCATCTTGACAATGTGATTGGTGCTACCATTCAATTAAAAGCAATGTTTATCTCAGCCCCTTTTTTATCAAATCGAAGTTATGGGGTGTCGTAATTATGACGACTTTCCGCATGAAAATAGGGAAAGTGAGACTGGTGACTGCAGCGATATGACCATTGCAATTATTGGAAGAACCTAAGAATTTCACCAATGCTTGGTGTGATGCTATGACTGCAGAAGGTCTAATCACATGAGAAGGTATTGGGGTGCCTAAGTCCTGCTTCCTCTATGACTACACCAACATGTTTAAATGCAGCACATAGCACAGCTAAAAAGTTTTTTGTGAAGCGATTAGTTGATTTGAATGCTAATCGAACATGCCTTGATTACTTCCTTCTATTTATTTCACGAAGAAAATGATAATACATCTATTTTGGCGAACGTGTAGATCAAATTTGCAATATAAGTCTATTATTACCGTCTGATTTAGTAGCTTTATTCCTTATATCGCCACAAAGTAACTGTTCTGCAAAGATTGAGCTGTGCGGGAGCTAATGAGCCTAGTGTGAAATGCACGGATTGATTTCATGCTTTGACGCCTAGCTCAGCTTTAATTTTTCAACTATTACTGGTAATACTTTTGGATGAAGGTGTATCCTGTCGATCATCCATTCGTTATTATTAAATCCGTCTTCATCTTTGGTAATAGTAAATATATCCGCGAAAAGAATGCCAGACTCTGCACATTTTTTCATTAGTGAATCATTGAAAGTCCTTATCGCACGAAGCCTCCTCTTATCGTCCAAGGCTATGCTGCGTGAATGCGGGTCTATTTTTTGCGGTGCTGGCACGCCAAAATAAACAAGCTTTTTAATGCACTTAGAAAGGACATTAGCTGTCCATTCGAAGTAGCTATCAGCTGTAATCATTGCTACATGTTCTATTTTTTTTTCAGTTTTCTTACAGTAAGTTACTATGCCTTCATCTGCTCGACAATCAATCTCGCCAAATGAAAGAAAAATATATTTATACATTTCAATATTTGCCTCTACTCGTTTTGTAAAAGAAATAATGTGTGAGAGTGATTTTGAATTTTCAGTAAGATGGAATGCCTTCGCACCCTTAATAAGTGATGGCTTGATTGCAAAATCTTTCCCTTCAATTTTTATTTTCTGATTGGTAAATGCCAGGCAATGACTTTCTCCAAGGTGAAGTATTTGTGATTTTATATGATTATCTAAGGCTGGGACTTCAGGAATTAGTTTTTCAAGATATGAAATAAAACCGCTGTTGTGAATTTCATTTGTTAGAGAACTTTTCTTTGGGTAATTCCTTTTCTGCTTGGCTTGAGCTATCGCTTCCCTGAGGGTTGTTTTAGCGCAATCTATCTTGTTCAACTGTAGGAGGATAAGCGCTGAAGATACAAGGCTTGTTAAGCAATCTTCTTCAAAGAATTCCTTGTTGTAATTCGCTGAGTTTGTATAGCTGCAGAGAGCGAGATCTAACTTGTTCAAGACTTCATATGTCATTCCAAGGTGCATGTGTGCTGTGGGGTTATCAGGCTTAAGCTCTATGGATTTGAGAGTGGAAGCTACAGCCTGATCAAGGTTGCCGAGATCTTTGTAAATACTGCCAAGGTTTAAGTGAGTATCGGGATTATCAGGTTTGAGCTCTAGGGATTTGACAGTGGAGGCGAGAGCCTGATCAAGATTGCCAAGGTTTTTGTAGACGCTGCCCAGATTCATGTGGGCATCGGGGTTATCAGGTTTGAGCTCTAGGGATTTGAGGGTGGAAGCAAGAGCCTGATCAAGATTGCCAAGGTCTTTGTAGATGCTGCCCAGATTCATGTGGGTATCGGGGTTATCAGGTTTGAGCTCTAGGGATTTAAGAGTGGAGGCGAGAGCCTGATCAAGATTGCCAAGGTCTTTGTAGATGCTGCCCAGATTCATGTGAACATCGGGGTTATCAGGTTTGAGCTCTAGGGATTTGAGGGTGGAAGCAAGTGCTTGATCTAGGTTGCCGAGATCTTTGTAAATACCGCCCAGGTTCATGTGGGCAGTGGGGTTATTAGGTTTGAGCTCTAGGGATTGAAGAGTGGAGGCGAGAGCCTGATCAAGATTGCCAAGGTCTTTGTAGATGCTGCCCAGATTCATATGGGCATCGGGGTTATCAGGTTTGAGCTCTAGGGATTGAAGAGTGGAGGCGAGAGCCTGATCAAGATTGCTAAGGTCTTTGTAGATGCTGCCCAGATTCATGTGGGCATCGGGGTTATCAGGTTTGAGCTCTAGGGATTTGAGGGTGGAAGCAAGAGCCTGATCAAGATTGCCAAGGTCTTTGTAGATGCTGCCCAGATTCATGTGGGCAGTTGGGTTATTAGGTTTGAGCTCTAGGGATTTGAGAGTGGGGGCAAGAGCCTGATCAAGATTGTCAAGGTCTTTGTAAATACCGCCCAGGTTCATTTGTGCAATTGGGTTATCAGGTTTGAGCTCTAGGGATTTGAGGGTGGAAGCAAGTGCTTGATCTAGGTTGCCGAGATCTTTGTAAATACCGCCCAGGTTCATGTGGGCAGTGGGGTTATTAGGTTTGAGCTGTAGGGATTTGAGGGTGGAGGCAAGAGCCTGATCAAGATTGCCGAGGTCTTTGCAGATGCTGCCCAGATTCATATGGGCATCGGGGTTATCAGGTTTGAGCTCTAGGGATTGAAGAGTGGAGGCGAGAGCCTGATCAAGATTGCCAAGGTCTTTGTAGATGCTGCCCAGATTCATGTGGGCATCGGGGTTATCAGGTTTGAGCTCTAGGGATTGAAGAGTGGAGGCGAGAGCCTGATCAAGATTGCCAAGGTCTTTGTAGATGCTGCCCAGATTCATGTGAACATCGGGGTTATCAGGTTTGAGCTCTAGGGATTTGAGGGTGGAAGCAAGTGCTTGATCTAGGTTGCCGAGATCTTTGTAAATACCGCCCAGGTTCATGTGGGCAGTGGGGTTATTAGGTTTGAGCTCTAGGGATTGAAGAGTGGAGGCGAGAGCCTGATCAAGATTGCCAAGGTCTTTGTAAATACCGCCCAGGTTCATGTAGGCAGTGGGGTTATTAGGTTTGAGCTCTAGGGATTGAAGAGTGGAGGCAAGAGCCTTATCAAGGCTTCCGATATCTTTATAAATAGTTCCAAGGTTCATGTGAGCATCAGGATTATCAGGATTGAGCTCTAGGGATTTAAGAGTGGAGGCAAGAGCCTGATCAAGATTGCCAAGGTCTTTGTAAATACTGCCCAGATTCATGTGGGCAGTGGGGTTATAAGAATTGAGTTCTAGGGATTTGAGGGTGGAAGCAAGTGCTTGATCTAGGTTGCCGAGATCTTTGTAAATACCGCCCAGGTTCAAGTGGGCATCGGGATTATCAGCTTTGAGCTCTATCGATTTGAGAGTGTAAGCAAAAGCCTGATCAAGGTTGCCAAGGTCCTTGTAAATGATGCCCAGGTTCATGTGGTATGGAGCGAACGATTGATCTAGATCACAAGCCCTTTTAACTAACTGCTGAGCGGCGAATAAGTCACCCTGCCGTTTAGCAATCAAACCAAGATTGTTAATCGCTGGTGCATAATTCTGGTCGATTGAAAGAGCTACTTTATAGAGTCTTATCGCTTCCGCGTCATTTTTGAGAGCGTTAAAAATATTTCCAATATCTTTTACAACCTCAGGGTCTTGATTGTCGATCTGATGCGCCTTTGCTAGACACTGTTGAGCTTTCTCGAATTGTCCTAGGGAAAGAAGTGATTTGCCTGCGTACTTCCAGGGTAATGGGCTCGCGGGTTCGCTCTGGAGGAGCTGTTGGCAAGCCTTTAGACACTCCTGGTGACGTCCAGATGTCGAGTATTCTCGAATACTGTTGGGGTCAACTGCTTCCATGCTTAGGCTACTTTGGCACAATTTAGCCCACTAAAGCAGACAATTCATTGTTTTCAATATCCATAGCTCCTTCTCGTCATGTCAAACCAGATGCCATTGGTGTACATATTAAAGGAGCTAGCGGAATACAACTCAAGAATGGAATTGATTTATCATTAAGTCAAATAATGCCTTTCACACCAATTATGTTACGACTGCGCCAGTTGATCGCGTGATCTAAATAGTCTGAGACGACTATAGCCTAAGAGAGTCATGAGAAGGCAGGGTATTCACCCGTCACTCCGCTTGTCTTGTTTAGTCGTTAGTGCCCCCGTCTATGCATGAAAAGGGGAGCAGAACGAATATGCACTTTTAGAGGGGGCGTTCGTCAAGACGGGGGTTCTCAAATACCGATATTCCCATCCATCCAACAGCTCTGATGTGGATGCACATTACTAACTTTCAAAAAAAGGACTGATCAGTCAGACGCCTATTGTTTGACGCATAGAGGCAATTAATCCCAAAAGAGTGTTCCATCTTTTGATTTGCTACCTATTAGTGAAGAGTGCTTGGCTCAAGCTCATAAGGAGAGCAAATCAGTCCCGAGTGATCAGGATTTTGTTGAGGTACCCAATAGCGATTTTGTCCGCTAGGTTTGCTCGACCTCCTGAGGAACGTGTCTTCGCTCCTTCAGCAGGGGTTATTCTCGTTTGGCTATTCCATTCTACGTTCCAACAACACTTTAGGGTCACGGAACCATGCTGTGTAATCCAATGAAACCGCCATACCCAGTTGATGCCAGGTCGATCAATCATCAATAGTGCGTAGTAGAATTTACAGTAAATTTGTACTAATAATTCTTGATTCTTATGTGCAATGGGCATAAGGTTCTGAGGCGGAGAATGCCTAAGCTGCCTCAGGTTGCTCTTACCCCTGCACCGACCAAAGTTCAGAGGTGAGAAAAGAATTCGGCAATCGTCCTAGGTGCTGCGGGTTTCGTTAGCATTTCAGAAAAAACATGGGTGTTTGACCCCCAGGGTTCAGAAGGTCTCATGACTTTTGATCGATCTCGTTTTAACGCCATAAGCAAAATCTTATAAATATTTTTTTCTTACTAATTTTTTGTGTCTCATCGAACCTCTACTGCGTTGTGATCGACCTGACTTAATTGCGCACAACACCAAACGCTTCAGACCGATTTTCGTCCTGAGACGTGTGGCTTGCAGGCATTCGTGGATTGTCTCGAAATGGTATTTGGGTAAGTATTAAGGTATTAACCTACGATCTCGGAAAATAAATTCATGTTGGTTCGCTGAGGTGCGTCAGAGTATTAAATCGACAAACACTCTCTCCGTTTTGAGTAACTGATCAATGGGGTTTCCATTACTTTGATCAGTTGTTATGAGGAAGATCTCAAGGGAAGCGGTCTACCTCTTCGTTCTGATGTGTTAGGGGTAAGACTTTGACTGTGAGAACGAGAGATGAATGATGTGCCGAATGGTTGCAGTCATTGCTGTTCTAATTCTCAAATGTGTTGATCTCAACAGGTTGACTGAACGGACATAAATCTAGTCAGTGCTGTTTGTTCCAACACAATGACTCTTCTGTGGTGTGCATCAATCGCTGTAATTCAAGCAACTTCAATCCTCTCGATTTTCTGTCTTTGTGGGTTTCTGAATCCTACTGTTGCTCAGGCCTTCGGCAGGTTCTGTCATCTAACGCAACAGATTAATTAAATCTTTCAAGAATTGGTTTGACAGTTATTTTTATTTGTATAAGTTTATAAGGTGAATGATAAACGGAGTAATTAAGGCAAACCCGATTGCTCCCTCTCAATCGCGACCAACCCCCCTGATCGTCGAATCGATTCTGTTGAGATGGCTCATCTGACTAAAATGAAAGAGTCGTCTTACGACTATTTAGGAGTGATAGCAGCTTCGTCTGCGCTCGCGATTGGAGTTGGACTACAGAGAACAGAATTAGCTGTTCTGGGCAATATGATGGTTGAAGCCAAATGGATCAATTCAGATAATATTGGTCAACTTGTAGGATTAAATCTAGCCGGGTATCTTGCTGGTTGCGTCCATCAGACGAGAATCAAAAGAGAGGATCAGTCCCTAAGGATGATTCGAATCGCTTTGATCGTTTGTGTTGCAATATTTTTTATTGAACCACTATTTCCTTCGATGGGATGGAATACGATTTGGCGTTTAATTTCTGGCTGGGGTTGCGCTCACCTCGTGACAGGCTTGCCCGGCTTTGGTACTCGAAAGTTGCATCCTGATCAAAAACGGTTAGCCATGGGGATCATTTTTGCAGGGGCAGGAATCGCACCACTTCTAGATTCAGTTTTGCTCCCATTTTTTGTCAAAAATTCCCCAGTTGCAGCTTGGGACTTTACGGGCTTATTTTCCATCCTTTTTGCAATTCCAATTTGGATGTTGATTTCAAGAGGATTGATTGAGGAGAGAGACGAAAAACTTTCACATCAAGCAGCGACCAATTCGCCTTCGCCAACGAGTCAGAGCAATACGAATGATGGTAAAAGTGTCTCGCGAGGAATCGATTGGTCGCCCGCTTTAAAGATTTTTGCATTAACAACGCTTCTCTATGGAGCTTCTCAGGTTTCAATTTTGACGTACCAGCCACTTTACGTTACTTCGGTTTTTAAAGTGTCAAGTGAAGTTGCAAGCAACTCATTTGCATTAGTGGGATTTGGGTATACCTTAGGCGCGATCATCGCGGGATTAGTGCCAAAGAAAATCCCAACAGACTCAGTTCTTCTCACGTCTGTTGCAATTGGAACGTTTGGAACTTGTCTATTTGTTTTTACACCAGTCTTATCGATTGTTAATTTTGGAGCTTTTCTCTTTGCTTTTTGGAACGGAGCATATATTGGCTTAATTGTTGCTCGACTCACGGAAGTTGTTGGTCCTCATGTCGTCCGACCTGCATGGGCTTTATTCAGCTTTTTGTTGAGTATTGGATTTGTATCAATGACATTCATAGCTGGATACATATCAACTTTCTCAGTGCCAATGATTTTTTATGTAGGTCTTGCACTGGTTGTGATCAATCTTGTTCTCATGTCAATCACTGCGTACTCGTTCAAGAAACAAAGTCTCTAGTTCTCAAAGAAAAGAGCTTTTGAACTAACTTCATTATTTTCTTAAGTCATGATTAAATCATGTGATTAAAGATTCATGCTGGCTACGGTGGAATTATTCACTGTGATTTCCAGTTGTGAGTCAGTATCGTATCGGCTCCCTTTATCCCGTCGACCAAGATGGGATGCCAAATGTACTTTTATCATCAGGGTTTACCCTGGGACAGGATAGTAACGGATTTTATGTCAGTGATAATGGCACCTCCAATGGTTCTCTTGCGGCATCGCTTGAAATCACGACAGATCCGGTTGGTATTAAAAATGTAAGCAAATTTGTTAAAGACTGGCTGATTCCTCAGTTGACGAACAAGGACGATGAAAATAGCATTTTCAATCAATATCTGAAATCGATAACAAGCACTCCCCCAACGGGTGGATGGGGTGTTTACACCAACAATGAGCTCCTAGAAGCACTGACATATATTGGATACAAAGGATTTGGTTACGATCAAGCAGCCAATCAAACTGGATTCTGGGCCGATACCTCGTCGACAACTAGTACGCTTTATACAGAGGTATTAAAGAAGGAAAATTATTATCCTGAAGAGCTATGGAGTAACGATAAAGAGATTGATAAGATTCTATCTGATTTTGATAGTAACTCACTCCTCAAAAATCTGGCGGTATTGAGCGGAGCCTCTGAGGAAACACCTCCTCTTTGGTATCCATCAATGCTCTATACCTATGGTTTAAAGGGCAAAGGAACATCTTATCCAGGCCCCGTCTTAATGATTAAGCCTGGTGAGACTTTAGAACTGGAATTTGACAACAACATCAATATTGCAGGCTTGACTGGGATGCAAGCTCAAATGGCGTCCTTGGTTGAGAATAATTCTTATGGGTTGAATGGTGGCTCGATGGCTGGTGCCATGGACAGCACCAATTTTCATATGCATGGTGGCCATGTAACGCCCACTGGATTTGGAGATAATGTGGTTGGTCGATATACAACGGGTCAAGATTGGACAACAATCATTAATATCCCCGAAGATCATGGGAGGGGTTCTTACTGGTATCACCCCCATTTCCACCCTGCTGTTAATACACAAGTGTATGGCGGTCTTTCAGGATTTATGCAGGTTGGGGATCCCTTAAGTTTAATCCCTGCGTTTAAAGACGTACCTAGAAACTTAGGTGTGATCAAGACGATGCAGGTTGGCATCGATCAAACATCAGGCGACTATCAACTTGCTGCAGTGAATGGCAATATCCTTGGCACAGAAGGACTGGCTGCTAATCGGGCCAGTATGTTTACGATCAATGGTGAGTACCAACCAGAAGTTAATATGAATTCTGGAGGTTGGCAGTCATTTAGTTTAAGTAATCAAGACAATAATTACTATATGAATTTAGCAATACGACATCAGCAAAGTGACGGCTCTTGGGTTCAGCTGCCACTCTACATTTATGGTGAAGATGGACATACTTATCCTCAGATCCGTCCTGCGACCCAGGGTGTCTTAGGTTATCAACAAGCTCAAAATTCTCAGCAAGCAATCTCATATGAACAGGCATCGAATCTGATTTCCTTGCCCTCTGGGAAAAGAATTGATTTGCTCGTTAATCTGCCGGCTGGCAAATCAGAATTAATCAGTACCTATAGTTTTGAGGGAAAGAATGGTCAAAAGTTTGATATCAACAACTTGCGTTGGCAGTCTGATAAATATGCCGAACTTTCATCCGAAAACACGGATTTTTCTAACCCGAATTCTGGACCTGGTGCGATAGCAACTTTTCAAGTTAACGATGATTCTCCATTAATCAATACTCCAGCTTTGGATGCCTTTATCAATGAGGCTAACCAGCAAATTGATGTTCAGAAGATAACCCCACAAACGCGCAGTGAAGACTATTCAGCGGATGCGATTCCCAGCGTTGACTTATTTGAAAAAGATTGGAAGCCGACACGTCAACGCCAGTTCAATTGGCAAATTTTGCAATTAGTGGGACCTGAAGACCAACGGGATATCCCTACTCAAAAGGCAGTTGCTGAGCGTGCGAATACTGGTTTGGCTGTCAATAAGAATGAAATTATTAAAACGTCTATTGATAATCCTTGGCTTGGTTATGTCAGCCCTGACCTCATTAATGACCATGTTTTTCCTCAAGGGCCATTGGTGATTGCTCAGCTTGGAACAATGGAAGAGTGGTCGCTGCGCAATTGGAATTGGGGAGGTAAGAGTGCTCCGAATGGTGGCTTCTTTACATCTCACCCCTTTCATATCCATGTTAATGATTATCAAGTGAAACAAAGTGATAACGAATTGCCTAATAAGCGTAATTTAGAGGACGTCACTCAGCTTAATTCTTCAGGATTTAATTTTGTTGATAGCGCAGGAGTTCACCATAAGCTCGACCCACTCGTCGGCGAATTTGTTCCGATTGAAGAGTCTCTGAATCCTAATTCATCGGATAATCTATATACAACGGGCTATAATGAGACAATAATTAGAATGTTATTCCAAGATTTTCTTGGCACTTACGTTCATCATTGTCACTTGCTTGAGCATGAAGATGCTGGAATGATGCAAGTTGTTTCTATTATTGAGAACACTGATTCTAGCTGGATAATTCCTGCTGAATCATTTCGCTTGAATGAGAAGGGTCTTGTTTTACGTGAGGCTGATTCTCTTGATCAAGTGACTCTTGATTTAAAGTTAGAACTGAAGAATAAGCTCAAGCGAGCTCAGGTAGGAGATATTTCTAATGATTTTGTTCAGGATATTATCTTGTCATTTAGCGGAGATGATAATTCTTCGGGCCAAGTGCGTATCTATGATGGATCTTCATTGAAGAATGGCCAACGATCTAATTTGCTGTCTTCCTTTAGACCTTATGAGGATTCAACGTTGTCTCCTTGGGCTTTTAACAGTGACTTTACTGGTGACGGCAAGCGAGATTTGGTTACTGCTGGATTTGTCAAGTCACCAGATAAAGATTACCAAGTAAAACTTTCTGACCTGGAATTGGTGGGCTGGCAAGCTAAAGATGATAGCTACGACTGGACAAATCTTTATAGTTATCGCCCTTGGGAAAATGTTTCTAATGCCAGTTCTATCAAGCTTTCCAGTGCTTCAACTGCTGTGGGTGTTGGAGACTATAATTTAGATAATTTTGATGATTATGCGTTCGCTTACGTTGATCAGAGTGTTCTGAGAATCCGCATTCTTGACGGAGCATCAGTTTCTCTACTCAACCAAACTGGTCAATTTGAAGGTGGATATTTACCCGATACTGATATTTTGTCGGATATTGAATATACACCCACATCAACATGCTGTTTCGACGATCTTAAGTCACTTTCCATCAGCTCAGGCTTCAATAGTTATTCTCAATCCGCAATTGAAAACCTCATTGTTACGGCTGAATCAAAATCAGGCCAAAGTGAAGTACTCACCTTTCAACTTAATTCGGGAAACTTCATTGCTACAGGTTCAACTCAATCCGACGAGGCCAAGATGAGTGGAGAAGATGATATGGCTGGCGCTTCAATGCATTCTGAAGATGACCATAGTGCTCATCAGATGTCGTCAGCTTCTTTAGAGGGTGTCAATCAAGTTGGGGGTGCATTTATGTTGAGCTTGACGAATCATCAATCGCTCGAGTCTGGTATGACGTCTGCAACGCCTACGTTTGCAGGTGCACTTGCCAACGGTGCGTTGATCATTGAAGATCATTTGGTCATTAGTCAAGGTGTATCTGATGGAGAATATTTTATTGGTAATCCATCCAGCTCTATGAATATTGCGAATAGTACGCAAGATTTGTATTTGAATCTTCAGGGTATCAACCTTGTGAATGTAGACGACTTAATTGGCATCACTCAGCCGACGCAGAATTATCCATTGTTTGGGTCAGTGGTGTCTGATCCTGTTGTCGACGCTGAACAACGCATCAATCTCACGCTCTTGGCTTATCAAGCTTATACCAATACGATGATCAAACCAAGCGATTTGGCCACACTATCAGTGGGCAATGATGGATCAGAGTTATCCTCTCGTGCACTTATTGATCGAATACTCGATGACTATTCTGTTCAGGTTGAATCCTTTTATGGAGAGAGTCTTGATGACATGTCTTCTAAATCAATTACAAAAAAGGTATTCAAAACACTTTATGACAGAAAACCTACTTCCGTTGAGTTATCCACTTGGAACTCTGCGGTGAAGAATGGATTGTTGAAAACTGATTTGCCAATGGCTATTTTACGATCGACTAATGGTCTTGATACTTATCGAATCGCTTTGCTATCAGCTGCAAGCAAGTGGTCCCAAATTCAATGGGGGACGAATGCCGTAGTCGATGGTAACTTTGGTCAAGGTTTTGTTGGCAAAGAATCATCATTTAACGAACTATCGAATCTTATTCTTGAATCTGGATCAGTCAGTAATTGGGAGGAAGCTGATTCTACCTTTGCTCAATATAGAGACGATGTTCTGACATCTTTGAGTGGATCCCCAATCTCAGATACTGGCTTCTTTTGACCCATTATAAAAAAATCTTGAATTCTCGTTCGCTGCCTATATGGACTTGACTAAAGTGTAAATATAGAGCTTTCTTTTTTCATGAAGACGTTCGACTATATAATTGTTGGTGCTGGAACCGCTGGGGCTGTTATTGCCTCTCGGTTAACAGAAGATGAGAATATCAAGGTATTGCTTCTGGAGGCCGGCCCCCATTTCACCTCCATTGAAGACACTCCTCGCGACCTTTTGGATTCTCGGGCAGTGTCTGTTGACGCCCATGATTGGCACTACATCACTCAGGTTACTCCCGGACGCGACTTTCCCTATGCGCGAGGGAAAGTCAGTGGTGGCTGCTCTGCTGTTAATGGTGTGATTTCTCTCCGGGGCCTCCCGCAAGATTTCAGGGCTTGGGCCGCAGCTGGTAACACTGGTTGGGACTGGGAAGATATCCTACCCATGTATAAACGAATCGAAAATGATATTGATTTTGGATATGCTTCTTATCACGGGAGTTCCGGTAAGATTCCCATCCAGCGCTTTAAGCCAGATCAATATTCTCCTGTCGTCGCTTCATTTAAAGAGTCTGCGATGGCTGACGGATATGCTTGGGTGCCAGATCATAATCATCCAAATGGTTATGACGGTGTAGGCCCTATTCCCATGAATCGAGCTGGTGATGGTTCACTGCGTGTGTCGAGCTCGATTGCTTATCTTTTGGATGCTCAATCACGACCGAATCTGACGATCAAGGATCGAACGATGGTCAATAAGGTTCTTTTCTCTGGTAAGCAAGCAATCGGCGTTGAAGTGATTCATGCAGATAATTCGGTGGAAAGTATTTTTGGCGGTGAAGTGATCTTGAGTGCTGGTACGATTAATTCTCCTTCCATTCTCCTTCGCTCAGGTGTCGGTCCTGTTGATGATCTGGATCGGCTGAAGATTGACTGTGTTAATAATCTCCAAGGGGTTGGTAGCAATCTGATTGATCACTCGCTTGCCGTTGTTGCTTCGTATCCAAAGCCTGGGATCGTGAATGAGACTGATGACGATGTTCAAATGGTGATTCATTACACGGCTCCCGGCAGCAGCCATATCAATGACATGCAAATCTATTGTCTTGGCAAATTGGGTGCCGAACGCTTTCCTGGTGCTGATCCAACGCGTGGCCTGATGTTTGGCACAGGAATTGTGATTAATCGTCCTGAGTCGCGTGGTCGTGTCACATTGCAATCGTCTGATCCCAATCAGCAACCCCGCATTGACCATCGCTTGAATTCACATGCAGAAGATATGCGCAAGATGGTTGACGGTGTGCGACGCGGCTATGAGTTACTCACCACAGGTGCACTCAAGGATATTTCTGATGGAATAGCCGTTTTAACCGATGATATGGTTAATGATACCAAGTTTATTGAGCAATACATTACTGATCGATCTGCCACAATATGGCATGCCGTTGGCACATGCAAAATGGGGCCTGCTACGGATAATCATGCTGTCGTTGATCAATACTTAAAAGTGCACGAATGCACCTCTTTGCGAGTTGTTGATTGCTCCATCATTCCAGACCATGTTTCTCGCAATCCAATGCTCACTTGCTATGCCATCGCTGAAAGACTTGTTGATCTAATCAGGGCCGGTCACTAGTTTTTTCAATTTCATCACCTAAATTCTTCTTTCAAATGACTCTCATCTCTTCTGATTCCAATACTTGGGTGTCTTGGACGATCACCTGCTCTTGCAATCCTGATTCATTCTCAGAAATTACAGCACTTGCCGCAAAAATGACTGAGTATTTTCAGTCGAATGAGCCTGACACCACTAATTTTGAATTCAGTGCTAGTGCTGCCCACGACGAAGTTCATGTCTACGAGCGTTACTCCAACTCCGCTCAGGCTCTTCTCCATATGAAGGCCTTCGGCGATATGTTCGGATCGGATTTCATGGGACTGTTGACCCCCGTTAAGGTTGTTGCTTACGGGTTTCCAAGTGATGAGTTGTCGAGCGCACTCAGCGCACTATCTCCAGTAAAAATGACTTCTTTTCAAGGATTTTATCGGTAAACTATTTTCATTTAAATCGATCAATGCCTTCATGGGTGTGTTTCTATGAAGGCTGGCAGATTGCTGATTAGAATAACCGGCTCTTGCTTCTCGGTTGCCATCCGATGAATTTTTTCGTTCATATCGCTAAACAAATTTTTGTGGAGTTTTGAAATCCTCATGAATGTTCTCCTGGACCTGTTGTGTCTACAGTGTGATTGAATTGATTTTGATTCATGAAACGAGCCGATACCTTTATCAGCGTCTACCCACTTTTCCGCGTTAAGGAAGGGATGATGTCATCGGTCAAGCAACTCACTGATGAAATTATTAATCGCGGTCATCATGAAACTGGGACACTTCTGTTTACTGCAGCTTATAATGATTCACATTTATTTTTGAGAGAAAGTTATATCAACTTTGACGCCTTTCATGCTCATCTGGAAACAGTAAAAGATCTTTTAGATGAATTTTTCTCAATGTTAGAGCTTGAAAATCTTGTCATCGTTGCCAACGACGATGACACTTTAAAGATGAAATCAGAAATGAAAACCCTCGGCATGGAGGCCACTTTTTGTGTGATTGACAATGGGTTTTCTATTTAGTGCATTCAGCAGACGAACCTTTTTAGTTCCCCAGCGAGTACTGAAGTTAAAAATCCACAACTTTGCCTGACCAGGTAAAGGCATCGAAATCAAAATCGTCCGAACTATTCATCTCTGCAGTTTTGAGATGGAGCAGTGCATGACCTCCATTTGCTTGCGTCAACAGAAGGCCACCCTCCCCTCTTTGACTCGAGTTAATATCGAAATAATGAAATTCAAGATTATTATAACTTCCACCGAGGTCGAATATACCATTACTGATTATTTCGCGGGGTTGTTGACTTTCAAAATAGTCTGTGATCTGATCATTCATCATGTTGTGCGCTGATTGTTTGTCCTCGACACCATGACCAGCATGCGCACCTTCTTTTGAGTCATATAGCCAATTTTTAAAAGTTGTTTTCGCATCGGATTTGACTTCTAATGTGGTTAAATTTGCCAAAAAAGTTTGATTGTGCATATTTGCCGTGAACTTATAGTCAGAAGCTGTTGGTTGTTCGTCCGGGAGTGAATAGCCAACCGCTATGCGTATTCCATTCTTTGTTTTCCCATGTGGATTAAATGACTCTTTCCAGAGTTTGCTCATTTCAGATAACATCTTTGGACTGATGCCAGTTGCGTTGTTGTCTGTTAATTTCTTGCCGTCGAAACCATCGACTAGTCCTTGACCACCCTCTAATTGGCTGACAATAATATCCCCATAGTTGTCTCCGTTGAGATCTCCAATTTCTATGTCAATACCATTACTAATTGCACCATCGAACGGTGTCAGGCAATATAGTTCTTTAAAGGTTTCGCCACTATAAACACGTATTTCTGGCTCGTATCCATTGCCTGAGATGCCAACAACGATTTCGTCATAACCATCTCCGTTGATATCGCCTACTGCAATTGAGGATTTAAGATTTTGTCCGTTGCGAGGATTCTTTGCAATGATTTTCAATTCTTTGAGCTTTTGAATCGAATCAACGTTGACGTTATTGTTCAACAGCTTGGCTGCATAGAAATCTTTTGCACTCTGACCGTCGAAGACATTTAATTTGAATTCTCCTGTCGTAGACGATGTGGCTTCAATCACAGCAATATCTTCGATATTATCGCTGACGTGAACTGTTTTTGCCTTTGGTCCAGGCACAAAGTTCAAGGCATTGATATCACCATTAGCGACATTCACACCTGTTGATTGTGTTTCGCTAAATGGTTGAAAGTTGACTATATTTTCCCTATTTGAACCAAGCGATATTTGAATGCTATTATTATTTGCTGAACCACTCGTAATCCAGCTGTCGTTGGTATTGAGGATGGTCAATACTGGCACCATCATGCCCCCATCCTCATGGAATAATAAATGACAGTGATCGACAAATAAGCCTGTAAAATCTTCGAAGCGAATTAAGATGTCTGTTTTTGAATTCGTTAAGTAGCCCTCCACTTTATTTCCCCAATTTGTTCCATTGCCGTCGATATAATTTCCGTCCTCGTCCAGTATCATTGGTGTTCCAAATGGGTTGTCTGGTGTTGTACTTCCTTTTGCATAGGCTGGCCCCATTTGATAGACATCGACCAGTGAGTCACCGACGTAGGCATCTCCAACCTCATTTTGATTGGGCGTTGCCCCTACCTTTAAGCCGTTGATCGATTCGACAATGAATTCATTTTGGTGGAGGTGAAATGGATGTGATTGCCCTATTTGGATTTCGGTTCTGGGGTTCTCTTTGGGGTATGTATCCCGCTTGGAGGATTTCGAACTGTTGACCAGTGACCATCTCTCCAATGTGTCCAACATTGCAATGGTAATGGTTGGACTTTGTGTCGCTTTGTGCGTCCAATATTGTTGATTAATTGTCCATACACCTTCCCAGTCTTCTGGATCATTGTATCCAGGATCAATGTAAGTTTCGCCATCCGGACCTATCATCGTTTTGCGTTCTTTTTCAGTTTCGATTTCGAGCGCGTTTGTGTTCCAAACAAATTCTCGTGTTCGATTCACGCCTTTTGATGCTGCTTCTTCTTTGAGGCCTAGTGCGTGATCTCTCTGTTCATCGAGATAGTCCCAGGCTTTCGGTTGTTTTGATTCTTCGACGGCTGCACTCGAGACATCCACTGTTGCCAACACCTGGGATGGCGTGATCTGAAATCCGTCGTTGTATCCAAGATATGTTTCGCTTGAATTCTTTGGTCTATTTGTTTCGTTTGGAGCTAAATCTCCGAGAACCTCTTTGCTTGCATTACTAATAAAATAATAACTTCCTGGCTTATCAAATGAATGCTGGATTGTTATCCTTCCACCTGGCGCTAGTCCTGGGAGAGTCGATACAGACGTGTCATACTCTGATGCCCAACGCGAAATATCAGAATCGATTCCCAATAGGTTGGGAGATTCTAAGCTTAAGTTACCCTCCTCGTCGGCATGAACAAGCTGAATCACATGGCTTGAATTGAGTGAGAAATTCAGGAAACCAAAGGTGACCCACTCATTTGTTTTTGCATTGATCGTGGGATTATATTGCCCATTCACGGTGTGGATGAGATTTTCTGTTGTTTTGGCGGCTACGTAATCTGCATAAGTGGCACCACCGGGTGCCCAATAGTCATTATCCGTAAAGAATGCCAACGGCTGATAATTGTTTCCATTGAATGGGGCCGACCCATACTTATAAAAGCTTTTACCGTTGTCCTTGAACAACCTTGGTGGCATTTGTTTCGTGTTTTCCCAATTGTTTTCTCCTGGTTCTACATTGGGATTAATTTCTTGTTCAACAGCCCATGACTGAAGGCTTAGAAGATGGATATTCGATGTTGTTGGATCATAGTCTTTTAAATTGTTGGTATCTTTTTCGTCCGGCAGGATAAAGACCGGCAATGCAGCTCCACCTGCTAACGATAATGATGTTGTGCCATGCAGATGTGGATGCATCCAGAGCAAACCGCTTGGATGATTTTCTGGGATTTGGTAGATATACTCTTGGCTATCACCATTTTCCACGGCAATCATTACGTTATCACCCTTTCCCTTGGGTGATACGTGTGAGCCATGCAAATGGAGATTTGTACGATCAGCTTGGGGATTCCATTGTTTTGTTTGGGCCTCTACATCTAAGTTATTCTTCAGTTTGACTCGAATGGTGTCACCTGGATCTGCAACGATGACTGGCCCTGGAGTTTGTTCGTTGTACAACCAGAACTCGTTGTCATAGATGCTTCTTGAAAATTCATCGCGCGTTCTGATCTCGCCGAACCCGTCAATTGTTATTCTGTCGTGGCCTGCAATTGATAAATCAATATTGACCTCATTGTATTTGGGACCCCAGCTAGAAAAAAAGGTTCCGCTTTGATTGGTTTGGCTGTATCGACCTTGCTCATATTGTGCGTTCGCAGCCTGCCAATCAAGCCAACCGCTGTTGATTGGAATCTTCTCTAGATGCTGTGGAAGCACATTGAGGTAGTCACTGTTTTGGAAATTATTTCTCAGCAGATCGTCTAACTCTTTCCACCCTGGATCCAGAGGAGTGATCCTTTTCAGGTATTCCGAGAGTGCACGTCTCGACCATGCTTGATTGTTCCCACTTCCAATTGTTTTCGCATTAAGTAGATTAACGAATTTGGTCATGATCACTTCTCTTTTTTTTATTTTAGAAGTGATTTCTTTGTTTGATTTTGTCTTAAGACTTATTTTGCCTTTTCATTTGTTTTCCGTTTTGCCTGATCCTTTTGCTTCTTCAGCGATGGGGGCATTCCTTTGGCTCTAGGCGATTGTTGGCTTTGCCATTGAGACGTTTGTTTTTTCTAATATTTTATCTGTGATCTCACGAGTTGTTTTTTCGAGCTGACAGCCTTTGTTTTCCTTTTTGCTTGGATTGTTATCTGTTTGATTGATTTATCGGCTTCTTTTCAGTGCCTTACGTTTTGAATTTCTGTTTTCAACTGTTGTGCGGTCTTTCGTGCACTCGTCTGTCTGTTGCCACTGATCAGCCTAATTTCTTTGTCTCTGCTGACTGCGGTGGTTGTTGGGTTTGTGTGGTTTCATCGTCACTTTCAGTGCTCATCAAAGCGCTTGCTGTGACCCCATGGCAACTTGATTGATGCCCTTCATGATTCTTTTCTTTCAATTAATTTATTTGTGTTTTCGTTTTGATCAAATGAGAGGTTTGGTCTTGTTGTTCGCTTGTTAGGAATGGTTGGCTGTTGATTAGGAATGAAAGAGAAGGACCAACCCTTTTGTCACTTGATGAAATTCTCTTTCTTCGCGGCTGAGGTCTAGGCCAACTTTGAGGCCTTCCGTCAATGCTTCATTGAAGGGTGGTGTCGGTGGAGCGTGGTCTCCTTGCCACAGCGCAGCAATCCCTACAGGAGTGGCATGCCAGTGGAAATGATCGGTTTCTCCGATGGGGGGTTCTGCGAGGGATTCGTCGAGGAGCCCGTTCAGGGAGTTGCTGGTAGTAGCCATGCGCCAAGCTTCGTGATCCGGGCGCCTGACGGCAACGGCCTGAGAAACTTCTTGATTATGCGGTCGCGTTTTGAGACCTTGTTGGATCTTGGTCTTGGTTGGCTTTTCGCCTGTGCCGTTGCGCTTTCTGACCCTCCTCCGCTGACGGATGGACGCCGTTGCAGTTGATTGGTGTGAGACGGGAGCGACTGTTTTTTGGTGAGTTCCTTGCGTCGCAATAGTCTTCCGACGTCTCGTAGCAAGCTGAAGCGTCAGGCATCCAGACGTCATCTTCAGTTGATCTCGGCGCCTCCTTCGAGTCTTCCGGCTGTTTCGCTGGTGCGCCGTCAAAGTCGCCTGGGTCGTTCCCTGAAGCGAGCCGGAGATGTGTTGTTCTCTTTGGCTGTTCTCGGGATTGGCTCCCCCCTTTTTCTTCTCCTCGTTGGTCTGGTCAAGCTCAGCTCTCCGGGTCCTGTTTTTTACGTGCAAAAGCGTGTCGGACGGGGTTACCGCCGCTTCGGTTGCATCAAGTTCCGCACCATGCGCCCTGATGCAGACGCTGTATTAGCCCAAGTGCTCGAGCGATCTCCCTCCCTGCGCGAGGAATTTGAGCGTGATTTCAAGCTGCGCGATGACCCACGAATAACCCCAATCGGTCGTTTCCTACGGCGCTCCAGCCTGGATGAGCTTCCTCAGTTTCTGAATGTTTTGCGCGGTGAGATGAGTGTGGTTGGCCCCCGCCCGATTGTTGCCAAAGAGATCGAGCGTTATGGCGAATATATGGATGAGGTGTTGTCAGTGCGACCGGGGTTGACCGGCTTGTGGCAGGTGAGTGGACGCAACAACCTCAGCTACCCAAAACGTGTTCGCTTGGATCTGGCCTATGCCCGTGGTCGTTCAGTTTTGCTCGACCTGGCCATCATCCTGCGCACGTTTGGCGTGTTGCTCCTCCCAATGGATCGAGGTGCTTACTGATCAGCATGGTGTCCCCCGATCTCTCGGGCTGACATCGGCTTCTTAGATCCAGAGATTGCATCCCACGGCCATCAGCAGCCAAAGCACTTCCAATCTCCTGGTGAGATTGAGGATGGCTTCCACATTGTCTTTAGTGGGGCTCTGGTAGCTACCACCGAGCAATGGTTTGTCGACCCAGCGCGCTCCGTATCGGTTTCGCCCTCCGAGTTGCACTTCTGCGCAGTGGGCATAGATCGCTTCGGAGCGCCCTGCATTGGGAGAAGGGTCATGTTGCCCCTCGTGTTCTGCAGCCATGACGAGTGAGGCCCACCGACCGATGGGCTGACTCACCAGCGGCAGCGTCAGCATCACCAGTCGGCAGGGGATCCATGTGAGGCAATCGTCCAGACGTGCACCCGCGGTGCCCAGCCAGCGCAGGCGTCCCTTGCGATACCCCAACATGGAATCCAACGTGCTGGCTGCTTTGAACGCCCAGGCCAGAGCGAGCGGCCCCGGCGCGTTGATCAGTCCTGCTGACCAGAAGCCAGCCCCCACGAGCATCCAGAACATGGGGGCGAATAGACCATCCACGGCATTTTCACTCGCCGTTTCCGCTGTGGCGCGCAGGATTTCATTCACGTTGAGCTCCGTGGTGTCACGTCCCACGATCCAGCTCAGGCGTTGACGGGCCTCGAGAGGCTCCTCACTGGGGTCGGCAGGAAGCGCTAAAAGCACAACGCGAACTCCGTCTTCCAGGCTTTTTCCGGCCAGTGCACTGGCCAGTCCCAGAACCCAGCACACGCTGGCGATGCTGTTGATCCAGCCATGGCCGCCGTCACTCTCTCCCAGCAGCAGTGGTCTCAGCACAATTTGTTCCAAGAGCCAACCACAGAACCCGCTGGTCAGCACCAGCGTGACGGTGATCAAGACACCGGCGATCGACAGCTTGAGAGGGCTGTCCGTCGCCCAACTCTCGGCCCGTAGACGCATCTGTTTGATGCCCCACCCCATCACCACCACGGGATGCAACCAGCCGGCTGGATCGCCAATGCCGCGATCCAGCAACGCCGCAAGAACAATGCCTGCTGCCGCCAGTGTTGACGCTTGCACGCTCATGCCTGTGTTGCCCGTTGGCCCTTCGTGATGCTCAGAGCGATGAACCCTGCGCACACCAGTGGCGAGGCCCCCGACAGGCCGAGCACCTGCCAGCGCGTACGCTCACCGCCCAGTGGTGTCATCCACTCCACTCGGGCAACATCGTCGACTGCTGGCATCTCCCCGTTCAGAAACAGCAGCACAGCGAAGGGGAGCCGCAGCGTTGGTGCCGGCAACCTGGCGTTCATCGTCGACTTGATCGAAGCATCACTCATCGATCACCTTGCCGCGTGCTGATCCCCGCGAGTGGTCTTGGTCGTTGCGAAGCTGGCGCATCTTGCACCAGCTTCGCTGGGTTGACTCAGGCTCAGGCGGCCTTCAGCCAGCTGAACATCGAGCGCAGGCCCTTGCCCACCTCTTCGATCTTGTGACCGCGGTCGCGCTCACGGATCTTGTTCATTTCAGGCTTGCCAGCATCGCATTCGGCCACGAAGTTCTTGGCAAAGGTGCCGTCTTGGATGTCGCCAAGAATCCGCTTCATCTCCGCCTTGGTTTCGGCGGTGATCAGTCGGGGGCCACTGACGTAGTCGCCGTATTCAGCGGTGTTGGAGATGGAATCGCGCATGGAGCTCAGGCCGCCTTTGACCATCAGATCCACGATCAGCTTCACCTCATGCAGACACTCGAAATAGGCCAGCTCAGGCTGATAGCCCGCTTCCACCAGCGTCTCGAAACCGGCCTTCACCAGCTCGGAGAGACCACCGCAGAGCACGGCCTGCTCACCGAAGAGATCGGTTTCGGTCTCTTCCTTGAAGTTGGTTTCCAGAATGCCGGCGCGAGTGCCGCCGATGCCCTTGGCATAGGCCATGGCCAGGCCACGGGCATGGCCTGAGGCATCCTGCTCGATGGCGAACAGGGCAGGGACGCCCTGACCGTTTTGGTATTCCCAGCGCACGGTGTGGCCAGGGCCCTTGGGGGCGATCATCACCACGTCCACATCAGCGGGAGGCTTGATCAGCTCGAAGCGGATGTTGAAGCCGTGCGCGAAGCTCAGCACCTTGCCAGCGCTCAGATGGGGAGCGATTTCCGTCTCGTAGACGTCCTTCTGGAATTCATCGGGCAGGAGCACCATGATCCAGTCGGCCTTGGCGGATGCATCGGCCACGCTCAGCACTTCCAAGCCGTCGGCTTTGGCTTTCTCCGCAGAGCGGCTGCCGTCATAAAGACCGACCACCACGTTCACGCCGCTGTCCTTGAGGTTCAAGGCATGGGCATGACCCTGGGAGCCGTAACCGACGATGGCAACCGTCTTGCCGTTAAGCAGCGAGAGATCGGCGTCGGAGTCGTAGAAAAGCTGAGCCATCCGGGCGATGAACGTGGAGCTGGGTAACGACCGAGCTTACGCAAGCGCCTGTTCGATCAAGCTTCGTTGGGATGGGAGATCACACGATCGATCAGTCCATAGTCTTTGGCTTCCTCGCTGCTGAGAAAGTAGTCACGGTCAGTGTCTTTCTCGATCTTGTCGAAGCTCTGCCCGCTCATTTCCGCCATCGAACGGTTGAGCATTTCCTTCATCCGCAGAATTTCGCGCGCTTCGATTTCGATGTCACTCGCCTGGCGCTGCGCAGTGCCACCCAGGGGTTGGTGAATCATGATGCGGCTGTGGGGCAGGGCCAAGCGCTTGCCTTTGGTGCCTGCAGCGAGCAGGAAGGCACCCATCGACGCAGCCAATCCCACACAGATGGTGACCACGTCACTTTTGACGTACTGCATGGTGTCGTAGATGGCCAGACCAGCCGTCACCGAACCCCCGGGGGAATTGATGTAGAGATAGATCGGCTTGCTGCTGTCCTCTGAATCGAGGTAGAGCATCTGGGCCACGAGGCTGTTGGCGATCGCATCGTTGACCTCCGATCCGAGGAACAGGATGCGTTCGACGCCAAGACGTGTGTAGATGTCAACCCAGCGCTCCATCTGGCTACCAGGAAGTCGGTAGGGCACGCTGGGGGTTCCGATGGGCATGGCTGTTGGTGTGAGTGCTGTGGGTCGGGGAAAAGCTGAAACAGGGGTGGCGTCGGATCAGGCGGCAGGCACCGGAGCCGGCAGCTCTTTGCGGCTGCTGAGCACGCGATCAATGAGGCCGTAGTCCTTGGCCTGCTCGGGGGTGAGATAGCTCATCCGGTCGGAGTCTTTCGAGAGTTCCTCAACGCTCCGTCCGGTGTTGGCGGACAGGATTTCCAGCATGGCCCGCTTGTTATGGAGCACTTCTTTGGCGCGGATCTGAATGTCCGTGGCTTGGCCCTGGGCACCACTGCGCGGTTGGTGCAACACGATGGAGGCGTGAGGCAGCGCAGCACGCTGACCTTTGGTTCCAGCGGAAAGGATCACTGCAGCGGTGCCCATGGCCTGACCGATGCAGATGGTGTGAATGGGGGGTTTGATGTAACGGAGGGTGTCGCAGATGGCGAACGCTTCGGTCTCGAAGCCGATGGCATCGCCGGTGTACCAGCTGGTGCCTGTGGAGTTGATATAGAAGTAAATCGGTTTTTCCGGATTGTCGAATTCCAGATACAGCAACTGAGCAATGATCAGCTCAGTGACATCCAAACCGACCTGACGCTTGGTGTTGTCATCAGAGAACAAGGGCAGACCGAGATACACAATCCGCTCTTTCAGCAACAGAGACGGCAGGTCTGGAGGCGGGGTCCGCATCACCGATGAATCGCCGTAGTAGGGAGCTGATGTGGTCATCCGAGGGCACCGCCTTGGGTCGATGGAGCCTAGCGGGATCCTGAGGTTGGACGTTCATTGCGCTTGGTTTTACGGGCGGTTTTTCCCGTGGCTGTCCCCTTGGCGGAGCTGACCGGTGTTCCCTCCTGGTCGAGACGGCCGAACACCATGCGGCCACTGGGGTTCTGAAGGGCGCCGGTAATGATCACCGAGCGACGTTCTCCGATGGCCTCGCGGGCGTTTTCCACCACCACCATCGTGCCGTCTTCGAGGTAAGCCACCCCCTGATGGTCTTCCTTGCCTTCCCTGACAATCTTGAGATTCAGCTCATCGCCGGGTTGCACCTCGGGCCTCAGGGCGATAACCAGTTCGCTCAGATTCATCACCTTGAGCTTTTTGACGCGAGCCACCTGGGCCAGGTTGAAATCTGCGGTGACCAAGGTGCCGCCGGTGTCTTCTGTGAGCTGAAGCAGACGGTCGTCGGTGCCGGCGCCGTCGTAACGGGTGGTGTTGATCACCAGGCGTTTGTCGTAGGCCTCTCGCAGCTCATTGAGCAGCTTGAGTCCGCGTCGGCCTTTGCCGCGTTTTTCCAGGTTGTTGGAGTCGGCCAGCTGTTGCATCTCGTCGATGACCGTTTCCGCCACAATCACCTTTCCTTCCAGCAGGCCACAACCGATCATTCCGCGAATGCGGCCATCGATGATCACACTCGTGTCGAGGATCTTGGCCGTGGCAGGCGTCAGCACTCCATCCGCCACCAGCAGAGCTTCGGTTGAGGTGGGGTTGAACAGACGCAGCAAGGTGCGGCCATGCACCTCAGCGAGGTTGTAACCCAGCACGCCGAAAAACACATTGCTCAGAATGGCGGCGAGCGGTTTGACCAGAGAACTGGCGCCGGCGAGGGGCAGCAGCAGGATGGGCGCCAGCAGCAGATTGGCGACAAGTAGGCCGAGAATCAAACCCACGGCCCTGCTGACGAGCAAATCGGTGGGCATGGTCCGCACCTGATTCATCAGTTGCTGGCGCAGTCCGCGGAACACCCGACCCGCGATTAGACCCACCACGGCGCCGGCAGCGCTCAAGCCCAAACGCACCTCTTGAGGATTGACGTCATCCAAAAGTTCCTGCGGGAGCAGGTGCACGCCCATCCATCCGGTGGCTGCACCGGAAATCAGAAACAAAATGATGATGAGCGCTTCAACCATGGCCGTCGGTTCTCGCTGCTCAGTCGACTTGCAGGCAGCATGCACCATCTTCTCTCTATTGGCTCGGGATGATGACCGCACCCGCGCCTCGAAGCGCCTACATCCACATCCCCTTCTGCCATCGGCGCTGCTTTTACTGCGACTTCGCCGTGGTTCCGCTGGGTGATCAGGCCGACGCTGCTGGAGGGCCCGGCAGCCGTTCGATCGCGCTGTACCTCGACCAGTTGCTTGAGGAGATCGATCTATCGCCTGCAGGACCACCCCTGGCCACGGTGTACATCGGGGGCGGTACACCATCGCTGCTCACACCCGACCAGGTGGGTCAGGTGCTCCAAGCCCTGCGTCAGCGCTTTGGGCTGCAAAAGGGAGCGGAGATCAGTCTGGAAATGGACCCCGCCAGTTTTGAACGGCTGGATCTCAACGCTCTCGCCCAGCAGGGGGTCAATCGGGTGAGCCTGGGTGGACAGAGCTTTGACGATGAGGTCCTCGCCTCTTTGGGGCGTCGCCATCGCCGTGCGGATCTGCTGGAGGCTTGCGGTTGGTTGCAAGCAGCGGTGGTTCAGGGTTGTCTCGTTAGCTGGAGTCTTGATCTGATCCGCAACCTGCCTGATCAGACCGATGTTGCTTGGGCGGATCAGTTGGACCAGGCACTGGCGTCGAAGGCTCCACATCTTTCGATTTACGACCTCAGCTTGGAGCCCGGCACGGTGTTTTCCCGTCTGGAACAGCGCGGCGATCTGCAGATGCCCGATGAGGATGGTGCGGCGGATCGCATTGCTGCCACCAGCGAGCGGCTGTCACGGGCTGGCTATTGCCGCTACGAAATTTCCAATTTTGCTTTGCCTGGTCACGCCTCCCGTCACAACCGGGTGTATTGGAGCGGCGCCGGTTGGTGGGCTTTTGGGCTGGGGGCCACCAGTGCTCCTTGGGGAGAACGCTTGGCCCGTCCTCGTACGCGTGAGGCCTATGGGGACTGGCTGCAAGAGCAGCGCCTTCAAGGCCCGGATCGCTCATTGGTGCAGGCCACGGCCTCACCGCTGTCTCTGGAGGATCGTTTGCTGGTGGGCCTGAGGCGGCATGAAGGTGTCGATCTCATCCGCCAGGCAAGCTGCTGCGGTTGGAGCGCAGCGGACTGTCGTCGTTGGTTGCCCTCACTGGAGCAGCGATGGGAGCCATTTCGGCAGGCCGGCTTGATGCAATGCCATGGATCGAGGTGGCGTCTGACCGATCCTTTGGGCATGGCCGTCAGCAATGCGGTGCTGGTGGAGCTGGTGGCGTGGTGGGAGGAGGTGTCTGTTGACGCTGTTCCTCCAGCCAGCTCCGCAGGGCGTTGATGCCAAGGCCACGACCATCCATTCGTGCCTGGCTGAAGGGGGGTTGTGAGGCTGTGAGACCAAGAAGATCTGCTGTCACGCAGACCTGGCCATCACAATCCGGCCCCGCGCCAATGCCGATCACGGGGATGCTCAGTTGACGCCTGACGCGGCCGGCAAGCTCCGTTGGAACGTGTTCCAGCACCAAGGCGAAGCACCCGGCTGATTCCAGTTCCATGGCTTGCTGGAGGAGGCGGTCTTGGCTGCGGGGATCCTGGGCTTGTCGCCTGTAACCCAAACGGTGAACGGCCTGAGGTGTGAGGCCCAGATGGCCCATCACGGGGATACCGGTGCGGACCAACCGTTCGATGACGGCCACAGTCTCCGGTTCGGCACCTTCCACCTTCACACCGGCAGCGTCGGACTGCTTCAGCAGGCTGCCTGCAGCAGCAACAGCGCGATCAAGACCGCACTGATAGCTCAGGAACGGCAGATCGGTGATCACGAGCGGTTGATCCGCCAGTGCTTTCCGAAAGCCCCGGCAGACCGCCTGCGTGTGTAGCAGCATCTGCTCGAGCGTGACCGGCAGTGTGGTGCTGTGACCAAGGCTGACCATGGCGAGGGAGTCGCCCACCAACACCACATCAGCGCCGGCCGCCTCCACAAGGGATGAGCTCAGGGCATCCCAGGCCGTGAGAATGGTGATCGTTTGCCCGGTCTGCTTGAACCGGATCAGGTCGGAGGCGCGCAACCGAGTGTTCGAACCAGCGGACGTCCATTGCTAGCATTGCAAGCGACTCGGACCCATGCGGTTCGGACGCCCAAACCTGGTCAGAACCGGAAGGCAGCAGCCACACGGGATGCTCAGGACAGGCCTGGACTCCGGGTCACCACATTCAAACTCTGGACCCCACGCGTGGTGGGTTCAGAGCCTGATTCGTTTGATTTGGGTCGCGATCACTTGATCGGATCGGCGTCATTCCTTTGCTGACGCTGCCGCAGAAATTCGGGAATGCGAGCGCCGGAATCTTGCGAATCGGCTGCGGCGAACGACGATGCCGCTGAACGGGCAACGCTGCGATCTGTGCGATAGGGCTGACCGTTCTCGAACCCGGTGGCGATCACCGTTACGTGAATCTCACCTTCGAGGCTCTCATCCACCACCGCGCCAACAATGATGTTGGCTTCAGGATCGACCACGTCGTAGATCACTTCCGAGGCGGTGGTCATGTCCTCGAGGGTCATGTCTCGGCCGCCACTGATGTTGATCACACATCCCTTGGCGCCATCGATGCGGGCTGCCTCCAGCAAGGGACTGTTGATTGCGGTCTGAGCCGCTTCGATGGCACGGGAGCGGCCTGATCCCACACCGATGCCGAGAAGGGCTGTGCCGGCTTCGGTCATCACCGAGCGCACATCGGCGAAGTCAACATTCACCAGGCCAGGGCAGGTGATGATGTCGGTGATGCCTTTCACACCCATCCGCAGGACATCGTCCGCGCTGCGGAAGGCTTCCTGCAGAGGGGCGCTGCCGATGGCATCGCGGAGTCGATCGTTGGGGATCACGATCAGCGTGTCCACGTGCTCGGCCAGTCGGGCAATGCCTTCATCGGCCTGACGCATGCGCCGGCGTCCTTCGAATCCAAAGGGCTTTGTGACGATGCCGACGGTGAGCGCACCGCTTTCCTTGGCGACTTCGGCCACCACTGGTGCTGCTCCGGTGCCGGTGCCGCCACCCATGCCGGCTGCGATAAACACCAGGTCTGCGCCCTGGAGCGCCTGTTGAAGATCAGCACGGGACTCTTCCGCAGCTTTCTGACCGATGCTGGGATTGCCGCCGGCACCCAGGCCGCGGGTCAAGGTCTGGCCGAGCTGGACGCGGTTCTGCGCTGATGACTGCAACAGAGCCTGAGCATCCGTGTTGAGCACCCGGTAGGCCACGCCCTCCAGGTCGCTCTGGATCATTCGGTTCACGGCATTGCTGCCACCACCGCCAACACCGATCACCTCGATTCGGGCTGACTGGCTGGGACTGATCCCCGCTGATTCAGGAGAAGAGGACATCTGACCGCTCACCATCTCCATCGTCGGCTTTGAACCATTCAGGTGCGTGTGCATTATGTCCCTGCGGATGACAATCGCCGAGTTCAAAACACACTCGTTGCTGATTCTGAAATCTGCAACCGGGGGTCAGGGTTTGCTCGTTTTCGCTTCCTCTGCTGCCTTGGGTTCCGGTTTCAGTTGCAGTTCCGGCTTCGAGGGATCCGAAAGATCAATGGCATTACTGGTCTGACCGCGCAGGTTGTCCGGCAGGCTGCTGGACAGCAGAGCGATGGTATTCAGCTGCCGGTCCAGCAGCTGTTGATTGGAACCGAGCTTGATCAGGCCCAGCGCTTTGGTGCGCAGGCTGATGTCCCCATCGGGGGCGATCTGGATCAACAGCAGGGGACTGCCCAGCTGATCTTGACGCTCCAGCACAGACGCGATGACAGCGCGTCGACTCGGAATCCAACCCTCGACGCGAACCGCCGTGGCAGGCGCTTCCCCCTGGCGCGCCACCGTGAGCGGCATCCAGTTGCCCTCTCGATCCACCATGCCTTGCTCCCTGCCGCGAGCGCCGGTTCGGCTGGCGGCGGCAATCGGGCGCCGGTCTTCAAGGGCAATGTCAAGGCCCGGAGGCAGCAGGCGACGTTGCACGGAGACCGATTGAACGGGGAGTTCCGCCATCAGCCGCTGTTCCAACCGTGCGGGTTCGAGCGTGATCAGTGGGCGTGGGAAGCGCAAACCGGCGGCCTGGACGACCGCATCAGTGCCCAAGCGGGCGCTCCCCTGAACGGAGATCTGCTTCGGTGATCGCAAACTCCAGCCGGCACCAACCAATAGCCATGCCAGTGCCGCAGCGCTGCCACTGAACACCGTGATCCTCCAGATCTGAATCAGCCGGTCGCGTCGTCGTTCCTGGCGAAGCCGGCGGCGACGCTCCACGCCAGGAGGCATAGGACCTGTGCTTCGGGGCTCACGCGTTCCTGGCTTGGTTCGCGCCATCACAGATCGCAGCGAGCCTTCATCATTAATTGATTCATCCAGCCTCGAGCCCGGTCCGCATCGGAGAAAGGAACATCCATCTGCTGGTTTTCGCCGATCAAGCGCAGTCGGCATTGCCCTTGGGATTCATCCGCCAGTGGGGCTTCGCCGGAGGCGAGCGACATCAGCTCCACCACCTCCAAGCTGTTGATGACGAAGCGCCCTTCCTCTTTGAAACTGCCTGCGTGGAAACTGCTCCAGCACAATTCCCCATCCTTGAGTTTGGCGGCGCCACAGCCGTCGAGCTTGGCCAGTTCTGCGGAGTCGCTCCACACCCGGAAGAGGTTCTGGCGCCGACGTTCCAGCCAGCCCAGAGCGGCCAGCATCACGAACGCCAGCAGCAGCGGGATCCAGAGCAAGCCATGCATCATTGCGGCGGCACCAGCGGCGGTCGGCTCATTCTCGCGCTGACTCCACCAGCTCCGCCACCAGCTGTGGCAAACCAATGCCAGAGGCTTCCCACAACGTGGGGTACATGCTCTGAGAGGTGAACCCAGGAAGGGTGTTGATCTCATTGAGCCAGATGTGGCCCTCCTCTTCGTCGTAGAACACATCAACCCGGGCTTGGCCGTAGGCATGGACCGCCCGGCAGGCACGGATGGCCATGGCCTGAATGTGTTGCGTCACCGAGGCTGGCAGTGGCGCTGGGATCAGCGTGTGGCTGAGCCCTTCGGTGTATTTCGTCTCGTAGTCGTACCAGTCGGAGTCGAAGCGCACTTCACCCACCACCGATGATTTGAGCGTGCTGCGGCCAAGCACGGCACATTCAAGCTCCCGTGCATTCACGCCTTGCTCGACCACCACACGGGGATCGAGCCTTGCAGCCTGATGCAGGCCTTCCAGCAGTTCATCGCGGTTGCGCACTTTGCTGATGCCGACGGATGAACCGAGATTGGCGGGCTTTACGAAGCAGGGGTAGCCCAGGTCGTTCTCCAGGCGGTTCAGTAGCCGCTCTAAAAGCTCGGGATCCTGCAATTCGGAAGCATTCAGTCCCAGGTAAGGAACCTGGGGAATTCCAGCCGCGGCAAAGGCGGCTTTCATCGCCAGTTTGTCCATGCCAACGGCGGAACCCAGAACGCCGGATCCGACAAACGGCTGTTGCATCAGGGTGAAGAGGCCCTGCACCGTGCCGTCTTCACCGTTGGGCCCATGCAACACCGGATACCAGACGTCGATGCTGTTGGCATCCACAGGAATCTGGCGCAGCCCAGGAGCGGGAAGTGGTTCGGGGAGTTCCTCGGCCGCAAGCGCTCGCCCTTGGTCCAGCACCTGTTGGGCCACGGATTCAGGCCACCAACGACCCTCGCGGTCGATGTAGATGGGGATCACCTGGAACCGCTCTTGATGGATCGGGTCGGACAGGCCCCGGATCACGGTTGTTGCCGATCGGATCGACACGTCATGTTCACCGGATGCCCCTCCGAACACCACGCCAACGCGGAGAAGGGAAGTCGGCATGGTCTGGCCGTTGACTCAACAAGCGAACCTGAAAGGTATCAGCTGTGCATGGGAGTGCCACTGAGGGAGAAGGAGCGCACGGCATCGATGTGCACGTTCACCAGATCACCGGCCTGGTAACGCTGGCCGTCAGCTCCGGTTGCACTGAAAAAGGTGAGTCGGTTGGTGCGGGTCCGTCCCATGAGCTGGGTGGGGTCCTTCGGGTTGATGCCTTCCGCCAGCACTTCCTCGGTGCGGCCCTGGTAGCGGGCATTCGCCTTGCGGGCGCACTGCTCCACCAGGGCGTTGATCTCCTTCAGCCGAGCCACCTTCACCTCTTCCGGTAGTTGGTTGTTCCAGTTCGCTGCTGGTGTGTTGGGGCGAGGGGAGTACGCAGCCGTGTTCACCTGATCGAAGCCAATCGCCTCGATCAGATCCAGGGTGCGTCGGTATTGCGCGTCGGTTTCACCTGGGAAGGCCACGATCACATCGGCGCTCAATGCCGCATTGGGCATCCGTTCGCGGATGTAATCGATGATCCGTCGATAACGTTCTACCGTGTAGCCCCGAGCCATGGCCTGCAGCACGTCGTTGTCGCCGCTCTGGAAGGGGATGTGGAAGTGCTCGCACAACTTCGGGAGCTCGGCGCAGGCATCAATCAAGCGATTGGTGAAATAGCGCGGGTGGCTCGTGGCAAAACGGATGCGTTCAAGCCCCTCCACGTCATGCACGTGATGGAGCAGATCGGTGAGCGTGTGCTGCCGGCGTCCTTCCGGGGTGATGCCCGGCAGATCTCGCCCGTAGGCATCGATGTTCTGCCCTAGCAAGGTGATTTCCTTGTAGCCCTGGGCCGCAAGTCCTTCCATCTCCAGCTTGATGGCCTCTGGAAGTCGTGACTGCTCCTTGCCTCGGACCGAGGGCACGACGCAGTAGGTGCAGCGCTCGTTGCAGCCGTAAATCACGTTCACCCAGCCGCAGATGCTGCTGTCGCGCCGGGCGGTGGTGATGTCTTCAAGGATGTGGTGCTCTTCGGTGGCGACCACCTGCTGGCCGCTGTCCACCTGTTCCAGCAGGGTCTCCAGTCGGTTGGCATGCTGCGGCCCCATCACCAGATCCAGCTCTGGCACTCGCCTGAGGAGGGATTCGCCCTCTTGCTGAGCCACACAGCCGGCCACCACCAGGGTGAGATTCGGGTTCGTCCGTTTGCGTTGCGCTTGACGGCCCAGATAGCTGTAGACCTTCTGCTCGGCGTTGTCGCGAATCGTGCAGGTGTTGTACAGCACCAGATCGGCATCCAGTTCGGCGCTCGCCTCCCGGTAGCCCATGGATTGCAGAATCCCCGCCATCCGCTCGGAATCCGCCTTGTTCATCTGGCAGCCGAAGGTGGTGATCCAGTAGCTGCCTCGGTTGGAGGGAGATGATGCGGCTCCAGCCAGTGGTTTCGTTAACGATGAAACTGTCATGATGCCAGTCTCGGACATTGGCCCGCCCAAGGTCATCGCTGCTCCAGAAGGCTGAGCTGTTGATTGGCGCGATCCACCTTGCGTGCTACGTCGCGGTGGAGGGCCAAGAGCATGTCGATCGCAACTTCCGGCTCCTCGTGCTGAAGTTGCTCGAAGGTGTCGCGGTGGAGCACAAGGCAGGTGCTGTCCTCATCAGCCACGAGGTCGGCGGTGCGGGGCAGGTTGTTGAGAAAGGCAATTTCACCGATGCACACACCTGAGCTGAATGTGGCGAAGCGGATCCGTTTGCTTGCTTTCGAACTGTTGATTCCTGCACTGATAAGGCCCGTCTCCACTAAAAAGAGTTCCGATCCTGCATCACCTTTGCGGCACAGCAGATCGTTGCGGCTGTAATGGCGTCGCTCCAGGAGCTCCATCAAACGAGACCTGGTTTGCTCGCCGAGGTCTGCCAACAAGGTGATGGAGTTGTTGGGGAGTCGTTCGCCACCCTGTGTGGAGTGCAGCTGCTCTAGGAGGCGGTTCTCGACCGTTTCCAGTGCCCTATCGAGGCTTTCGAACCAGCCCTCGGCTTCGCTTTCCTTCGTTGGCCAGAAATTTTTGAGGTGTTCGCCTCGACATGCCAGGCAATAAATGCCTTGCTTTTGCAGGTTGCTGAGGGCATCGCGAAGTAATCGGATACTGACTTTCGGTAACGCCAACACTTGGGCCAGGTCGAGCACGACGAACGACTCATTCGTCGTGCTGCCTTCGAGGTGGGCCAGCAGTTCTTCTACGGCTGCAAAGTCAAGAACCCCTTGAACCTGCATCACCTTGATCTTCTCGCCGTGCTCTTTCAGGAGATCTAAATCGACTTTGCTTCTCCAGCGCCGCGAATAGCGCTTTTGGCCATTGGTGGAGGAACGAATGACCGTTCCAGCGCGATTGGGCTGGTTAAAGAGGTGCAGTTCGAGTCGTTTCGACAGCTCCTCACAAACAGCGATGCCTCGGCAGGAGTTGCCGTAGGTATCCAGGGGCGGTGAGTAGACAGCAATGCCAAGGCGCCCAGGCACGACGGCCATCACGCCACCGCCGACACCACTCTTCGCAGGCATGCCCACGTTGTAGAGCCACTGGCCTGTGTAGTCGTACATGCCGCAGCTGCCCATCACCGCGAGGACATCGGTGTTGCACATGGCATCAAGACCCACCACGTTCGTGATGGGATTTCGCCCTTGACAGGCAAGAGTGGCCGCCATAACAGCAAGATCGCGGCAGCTCACCGACACTGCACACTGTCGGAAATACAGCTCCAGCGCTTGCTCTGGTGAAGATGTGATCACATCGGAGTTGCGCAGCAGGTACCCGATTGCCCGGTTGCGGTGTCCGGTGTCTCGCTCGGAGCGGAATACGTCTTCGTCAACAGAAAGGCGGTTACCAGCCATATCGGAGAGGAAATCCAGTAGGAGCGATTCCGCTCGTTCGGGATCGTGGGCCCAGATCAGGGCAGTGGTGGCAATGGCGCCGGCATTAATCATCGGGTTGCGGGGAATCCCCGTGACCGGATGAAGGCTGATGGCGTTGAAGGCATCTCCCGAAGGCTCAACTCCCACCTTCGCGAGCATGTGTTCTGAGGAGAGGAGCTTCAGGGCTAGCCCAAACGCAAATGGTTTGGAGATCGACTGAATCGTGAAGTCCTTCGCTGTATCTCCTACTTCGTAAAGGCGACCATCGGTGGTGGCGATGACGATGCCGAAATCGTCGGGATTGGCCTTGGCTAATTCAGGGATGTAGTCAGCTGGCCGACCGTCGCGAAGATCTCTGAAGCGTGCATGAACATCCTCCATGATTTGCTGAATTGCCGAGGAGTTCACCACGCGGTTTCCCATGGATGTGGGGGATGCTTAAAAGGAAGTTGATTGATCTCACTGCTGGAAAAGCGGCTGGTCTGTCTCTTCCGTAACTGATTTGCTGGTTGCATCATTCGCATGCCAGCTTGAGGATTGGTGCAAGCCCGCCATGGCTTGGAGACTGCGTCGGTTTCCGCTCACCAAAGCGGTCCCTTTGGCCATCAGCCGGGGCGCCACCGCAGCGGTTGAACGACTGGAGCTGCGCCTCGACCATGACGGCGTCATCGGTCGGGGTGAAACAGGTGGCCTCGACACCGGCCACCGCACTTACCAGCTGGCGGGCATCGAAGCGGAGCTTCAGGCCTTGTTGCCCAGGCTCAATGCGCTCAACCCTCGCGATCGCCATGGCTTTGATGCCTGCTTGCGCGGCTTGTCGCCGCCTGCATGCTGTGCGGTGGATCTGGCCCTCTGGGACTGGTGGGGCAAGTCGTTGCAGCAACCGATCTGGCGGCTCTGTGCCCTGGATGGATCGGTGGCCGTCGCCACCAGCGTCACGTTGGGGCTGGCACCGGTTGAGGCGGTGCTGCAGCGCCTCCAGCGCTGGTGGGACCAAGTGCCTGCCACCCGCATCAAGTTGAAGCTCGGCAGTCCAGATGGGCTGGATCACGATCGCGCTCTGCTGGTCGCTGTTGCCCAGTCGCTGGAGAGCCGGCGGCAGTCAACCGGTGGGGCTGTGGAGCTTCAGGTCGATGCCAACGGTGGTTGGACGTTGGATCAAGCGAAAGCCATGGTCACTGATCTGATGCGTGCCGATGTGGTGCTGCTTGAGCAGCCGTTGGCTGCCCAACGGGACCCTGAACGTGATGCCGCGGGTTTTGCGGCCCTGCAACCGCATTGCCCCATGCCGCTGGTGGCCGATGAAAGCTGTTGGTCGCTTGAGGATTTGCTGCGCCTCGCGCCCCATGTCGATGGAGTCAATCTCAAGCTGCTGAAAACAGGAGGTTTGTCGGAAGCCTTGCTGATGGCCCGCGTGGCCCAGCGGCTCAAGCTCGATCTGATGGTGGGCTGTTATTCCGACAGTTCGCTGCTGAATGGAGCAGCGGCCCAGTTGCTGCCGTTCATTCGCTGGCCTGATCTCGACAGCCATCTGAATCTCGTTGATGATCCCTACTCGGGCCTTCAGCTCGATGAGGATCGGCTCAGGGTTCCCGCCGCCCCTGGGCTCGGCATTGATCTTCACGAGGGACGGGGATGCTGAAGGCGCAGGATCCCGTGGTGTTGCTTCAGCACGGTGGACTCGACAGCCTCACCGGCAAAACGGGGTTGGCGATGCTGCGGTACCGGCAGGGACCGATTGTGGCGGTCATCGACCCCGCCCATGCCGGCGAACGGCTTCAAGACGTCACCGGCATTGCCCGGTCCGTGCCAGTGGTGGCGGACTTGGCTGCTGCGCTGCCCTATGGCCCCCGCGTTGCGGTGGTGGGTTTGGCTCCCTCCGGTGGGGTGCTTCCAGAGGCGATGCGTGCGGATGTGCTGGCCGCCCTTGAGGCCGGCTTGTCCCTCGCGAGTGGTCTTCACACCCGGCTAGACGATGACCCAGTGCTGCATGCAGCGGTGCAGCCTGGACGTTGGATCTGGGATCTGCGCCGGGAACCCGCGGTTCTTCAGGTGGCGCAAGCGCGCGCTGCCGATCTGCCCTGCAAGCGCGTACTGGCCGTTGGTTCGGACATGGCCGTCGGCAAGATGAGTGCCTGTTTGGCTGTGCATGAGGCGGCGCTTCGTGCCGGCGTGCCCTCAGCCTTTGTCGGCACCGGTCAGGCTGGGATCCTGATCAGTGGGACGGGCGTTCCTTTGGATGCGGTGCGCGTGGATTACGCCGCTGGGGCGGTTGAAGCTGCGGTGACGGCTGCCGCGTCGACGCTGCCTGACACCGGGCTGGTGCTCGTGGAAGGGCAAGGGTCCCTCTGCCATCCAGGCTCCACGGCCACCCTGCCGTTGCTTCGAGGCAGCCAGCCGACGGCCTTGTTGATGGTGCATCGGGCGCAGCAGACGCGCATCGAACGGGTCCCGCAGATTCCCTTGCCACCGCTGCAGGAGCTGATTGCGCTCTGTGAGTCCTTGGCTGCGATCGGCCGTCCAGTCGGCGGTGAACCCCCACCGAAAGTGCGGGCGCTGGCCCTGAACACCGCGCGTTTGGACGAATCCGAGGCCACTGTCCTCAGTCAACAGCTCAGTGATCAACTCGGATTGGTCTGCAGAGATCCGATCCGTCATGGAGCGGATGGTCTACTGGAAGCCTTGATGACCCCATGACCCCAAGGTGATGAGGTGAAAGGGCGAGCGAGGGGATTCGAACCCCCGAATAGCGGCGCCACAAGCCGCTGCCTTAACCACTTGGCGACGCCCGCCGCGTCGGTAAGAATCTACCAATTCATCTTCACTGGCCAAGCGCATGTCTTCGCCTCGCAGGCGCTGGCCTTCCGCAACTCTCGTTGCATCAGCGCTGCTGCTGGCCGGAAGTGGTGCTGCGCTTGCCCTCTCCAACCCGAGCCGATCGGACTACAGCGCTTTTGCCGGCCGTCAGTTGGTCAGCCTGGCCACCGAAGAAATCTGCCAGAGGCAAGTGCTGCCCTTGGTGCTTCAGCTGTGGATCAGTGATTGTCCGCGTCTGATCGCTGATCAACAAACAGTCTTGGCAACTCTGGCCGATCAATTCACCCGACGTTGGAATCTCGGACTGGCCAGTGTTTATGTGACTGAGGTTGGCGGTCAGGATCTTCTCCCCAGCCTGCGCCTTCCGAGCTATCGCGTCACCACTCTGGGCATTGCCGGTCAGTTTCTGATGCTGAATGCCTACTCCAAGGATGGCGATCGCGAATGAGTTCAATGCTGCAGACATCTCGCTCCGGTGCACTGAAGGCTCGCTGCCCCCGGTTGCTTCTTGAGACCGCCCTCGGGAACTCCGTTGATGTGCCGACAGCCGCGGGATCAGATGGCCTGATTCCCGTCTCGATCCGTTGGCGAGAAGGGGTGATCGATGCGGTCGATCCTGTGCCGGAAGCCGAGGGCCTGGTGCTGCCGCGGCTGGTGGAGCCCCATGCTCACCTGGATAAAGCCTTTTCCTGGAAGGACCATCCCAACCCCGACGGCACGTTTGCGGCGGCTTTAGCGGCCAACTACCGAGAGCATCAGACGCGCACCCTCCAACAGGTGCAGGCCCGCGGCGAGCGTGCGCTTCAGTTGGCGTGGCGTCATGGTCTGAGAGCCATTCGTAGCCATATCGACAGTGTCGGGCCCGGTGCTGCCTGCAGTTGGGAGGCGCTCACCGCCCTGCGCCAGCAATGGCTTGATCGTCTGGAGCTGCAACTCGTGGCACTTGTGCCGGTGGAGCATTGGTCGACCCGCGATGGTGAGCAGCTGGCGGCCACGGTTGCTGCGGCCGGTGGTGCCCTCGGTGGTTTTATCCAGCCTCCTTGTCGAGGTCGACAAGAACGACGTGGCCTGCGACGGCTGCTGGAGCTGGCGAATCAGCTTGGGTGCCCTGTCGATCTTCATATCGATGAGGCCTCCTCACATCCGGCTGCAGGAATGCGTCAGCTTCTGCGGGTGATGGAAAGCATGGAGGTGTCGGTCCCGGTGACCTGTAGCCATGCCAGCAGCCTGGCGCTTCTGCGTGATGGCCCTCTGCGGCATCTGAGCGATCGGATGGCGCGTCAGCAGCTGCAGGTGGTCGCCCTGCCGCTCACCAATGGCTGGCTGCTCGGTCGCCAAGGCGACAACACCCCTCTGCGTCGACCGTTGGCACCGATCCGACAGCTGCAGACTGCTGGTTTGCGTGTGGCGGTCGGTGGCGACAACGTTCAGGATCCCTGGTTCCCCGGTGGGCAGCTTGATCCGTTGGCGTTGATGGCCATGAGCCTGCCCCTCGCGCAGCTCGCTCCCTGGGATCACCATGGTTTGAAGCCCTTCACGACCGATGCGGCTCAGCTGATGGGACTCGCTTGGGATGGCGTGCTGCGCATCGGTGCTCCAGCGGATCTGATCCATCTCCAGCAAGGGGGCTGGCCGGAATTGCTGGCCATTCCCAGCGCGCGGGGTGTGCTGGCTGGGGGAGAGTGGGTTCAGGGACCGTAGGTTCAGGGACCGTAGGTTCAGGGACAGTGGGTTAAACAGCAGTGGATTAAACAACAGTGGGTTGAAGATCAGCCGGTTTCAGATTCAATCGACCGTGCGTGAGGGGGGAGCCTGATGCTGACCAATGCCATGCGAAGCGAGCTGACCGCCATCTCTGGTCTGAGCGTGCTGACTGAGCCGGATGACCTGGAGCGTTATTCCCGCGATGCCTACGACTATTCGCCGGTGCTGCGGGAGCGATTGGCGGATTGTCGGGCCGATGTGGTGGTGCGCCCTGACAGCGTCGATGCGGTGGTGCAGGTCGCGGGGCTCTGCCGGCGCAATGGCGTGCCGCTCACGCTGCGTGGTTCGGGCACTGGCAATTACGGCCAGTGTGTTCCGCTCGAGGCCGGTGTGGTGATGCTGATGAGCCATCTCCGGTCCGTGCGTGCCATCGACCCGGTCACAGGCGACGTCACGGTGGAGTGCGGTTGTCTGCTGAAGGATCTGAACCGCGAGCTTGTGGCCCAGGGGCGTCAGCTGCGGTTGATGCCGAGCACTTGGCGCAGCGCCACGATCGGTGGATTCATCGCTGGCGGCTCCGGTGGCATTGGTTCTGTTCGCTGGGGATTTCTCCGCGATCCCGGGCACTTGCTCGGGCTGGAGGTGGTGACCCTGGAGCGGGAGCCCCGGGTGCTTCAACTCGAGGCCTCCGAAGCTGAAGCTCTCAACCATGCCTACGGCACCAACGGCATCCTGACGGCTCTCACGTTGGCCACTGCTCCGAGCATTGCTTGGCAGGAACTGGTGGTCGACTGCCCTGATTGGTCCACGGCCGTGGAGCTGGCGCGCCGTTGCTGTGCAGCGGCTATTGACCTGCACCTGTGCACGGTGTTGGAGGCAGCGGTGGTGGAGCAGCTGCCCCAGTGGGATCTGCCGGTGTCAGCGAAAGATCGTTTGTTGCTGCTTGTGGCGCCTGATGCGGTCAGCACTGTGCACCGATTGGCGACAGCAGCAGGAGCCGTCGTCACCCACCTGGGCTCCGAGGCCGATCGGCACGGCAATGGTTTGAAGGAGCTCACCTGGAACCACACCACCTTGCATCTCCGGCAACGGGATTCCGCCTGGACCTACTTGCAGATGCTGTTGCCCCAGCCTGAGCTCGCCTTTTTGGACAGCTTGAAACAGTCCTGGGGAGACGATCTGCTGTGGCATCTGGAAGGTGTGCGTCAGCAGGGGGCCCAGCGGTTAGCGGCCCTGCCTCTGGTGCGTTGGCGAGGGGCAGAAGCGCTGGAGCGCCTGATCCAGCAATGCCGCGATCAAGGCGCGCTGATCTTCAACCCCCATGAGCTCACGGTGGAGGGCGGTGGCCTCGGAGTGATCGATGGCGATCAGGTGGCCACGAAGCACCGTTTCGATCCGGCCGGATTGCTGAATCCAGGCAAGCTTGGCGGGTTCAGCAGTTGAGGCTGTCGCGGGTCAACACCCCAGTCACCGGGTTGACACCTTCGGCTTCCTGACAGAGGCGGCGTTGATCATCGCGGTCCAGGAGGGCATCACTGAAATCAGCCCCTTCCACTTGCGCTCCGGCGAAGCTGCTGCCGGAGGCAATCACGCCCACCAGCAGGGCATCGCGCAGATCCGTCCCGGTGAAGTCGGCACGATCCATCAGGGCATCACTGAGGTCGGCGCCATGAAAATTGGCATCCGCAAAGGCCCCTTGGGTAAAAATTGCGCCCGAAAGGTTGGTGTCGCTGAAATCAGCCCCACGGCCGACGGCACCGGCGAAGGAGGTATTGGTGAGCTGCTGTCCGTGGAAGTCCACGTCGCTTTGGTTGGTCAGGGTGTAGTCGACCCGTTCCTGGAACAGGGCTCGATCTTGCAGCCCCACCCCTGCCGAGGTGTCGAGGGCGATGGCCGACACCGGCATCAACCAGAGCATCAGAGCGAATGCGGCGAGGGCCTTCAGCAGCGCGTGCATGGCATGGAGGAGCGGCATGGCCTTCACTCTGCCTGCACCAAGCCGGTTTCCATGAGCTGACCGATCAAATAAAGAGATCCGGCGATCACGGGAGCGGTGGGCGGCCATCCTTCAGCCTGCAGCTGCCGCAGGGCCTCCGCTGCATTCACCGCTGATTTCAACTGCTCGGCCTGATGCGGACAGTGCGCTTTCAGTTGCTCTGCACTCCAGCTCGTGTGACCGGGTACCGGCACGATCCAAGCCTGATCACCGGGATGCAGAAGCTGGTTGAGCATCTCTGGGGCTTGTTTGTGTGCCTGGATCGCCAGGATCCAGGTCTGTGGCGTTCTGTCGGCTGACCAGCGGCGGCGTTCCTGGTCGAGTTGCACGGCCGCTGGTGGGTTGTGGGCACCATCCACGCGCACGCGCAGTCCTTGCCAGCGCATCCACTGCAGCCTCCCTGGCCATCGGGCCGCTGCCAATCCCTCACGGATTGCCGCATCGGGGATCGCGCCTGAGTCCCTCCCCATCCATTGCAGGGCAGCGGCGGCCACAGCTGCGTTGCCTTGTTGCCAGAGGCCTGGCAGCCCCAAAGTCCAGGTGTCATCCAGCGGGTCCACCCAGTCCAGGGTTCCCGCCATGGCCTTCACCCGCTGTTCGAGCACCTCCTGTACAGCGGCCTCTTGCGGACCACTCACAACGTGAGCTCCAGGACCGATGGCCGCGGCTTTCTCGGCAGCGATGGCCTGCAGGGTGGGTCCGAGATGCTCGCGATGGTCGAGACCAATGGAGCCCACGGCGATCAAGGGCCGTTGTGGGTGGGCGGTGGTGGCATCCAGTCGACCGCCCAGCCCAGCCTCCAGCACCAGCCAGTCGGGCTGTTGTTGATCGAAATGCACGAGGGCGGCGCAGATCAGTTGTTCGAAGGGCGTCAGACGATGCTCTTCGACCACAGGCTGCAGTGATTCCAGGATCTTGCGCAGCGTTTCAATCCTGATGAGAGCGTCATCGACCCGGATGCGTTCGCACCAGCTCACGAGATGGGGTGAGGTGGTCAGGCCGGAACGAAGGCCCGCCGCCATTAGGCCGTGATGGATCAAACAGGCGATCGATCCTTTGCCATTGGTGCCCACCACCTGAACGGCGGGGATCGATCCTGCAGGGCTCTGCAGATGTTTCAGTGCCAACTGCATCCGCTCCAGGGACAGATCCATGCCCCGCAGATCAAATCGCGGCAGCAGGTCACTCAAGTCCTGCGGATGGGATGACGACGATCGCTCCACTCAGGTCACGCGGACCAGGGCTCGTTCCAGCCTGGTGAGCAGGATCTGCACTTCGCGGGAGCTGATCACCAAGGCCGGCACCATCCGAACCACCTGGGCACCAGCGGGCACCAACAGCAACTGTTCTTCCAGCGCTGCTTTCACCACATCAACGGCCTGGATGCCGCAGTCGTCTTTCAGCACGAGTCCCTGCAGAAGGCCCCAGCCACGGCTACCAGCCAGCTGATCTGGATAACGCTCGACCAGTCGGTTCAGACCGGCTCGCAATTGATCGCCGCGTTGGCGCACATTCCTGAGCAGATTGCGTCGTGCGATTTCGCTGGCCACTGTCAGCCCCGCACGACAGGCGAAGGGGTTGCCTCCGAAAGTGCTCGCATGGTCCCCGGGTTCGAACACATCCGCGTTGCTCCGCACCATGAGCGCTCCCACGGCATGGCCACCTCCTAGGCCTTTGGCCAGCGTCAGCGCGTCAGGGACCACACCGAGCTGTTCATAGCCCCAAAGCGTGCCGGTGCGACCCATGCCCACCTGCACCTCATCAAAGATCAACAGAATGTTGCGGGCATCACAGTGTCGGCGGATCGCCTTCATCACGTCAGGATCACCCGGGTTCACGCCGCCCTCACCCTGCAGAGGTTCGATCAGCACGGCAGCCACGCGTGGACCGTTCTGTTCAAGACGTTCGAGCAACTGTTCGAACTCTGTGAGGTCGTTGTAGGTGAAGAACTCGAACCCTTCGACCATGGGCTCGAAGCCCTGGTGATAGCGAGGTTGGCCTGTGGCGCTGACGGCGGCGAGTGTGCGTCCGTGGAAGCTGGCGGCCGCGGTGATAATCACCGGACGCTCGATGCCTCGCTTCTGATGACCGTGCTTGCGGGCCAGCTTGATGGCGGCCTCATTGGCTTCAGCACCGGAATTGCAGAAGAAGACGCTGTCGGCGCAGCTGTTCTTCACTAGCCAGGCTGCCAGTTGTTCTTGTTCCGGAATTTGGTACAGGTTCGAGACGTGCTGAAGCTTGCTCAACTGACCCGTCAGGGCTTTACGTATCGCACGGTTGCTGTGGCCCAGGGTGCAGGTGGCGATCCCGGCGACAGCATCCAGATGGCGCCGGCTCTGGTCATCCCAGACCCAGCATCCTTTGCCCCGGAGCAAGGCGATCGGGAAGCGGTTGTATGTGCCCATCACCGCGGCTGACGGAGTCACTGGCGAGGCATCCACCATGGATCTGTAAGGGCTGGTCCCAGAGGGGAACGAACGTGGTGCCATTCTCCCGCAGCACCCTCCCGGATGCCTTGAAATCAGTCATCCAACCTTGAAATTGAAACCCAACCATCGCTTGGTTCGTAGGTGCGGCTTCACCTCGACTTGTCAGGAATTCACCAATTGCTTGCAATGCAGCTTCGGCGCGGTTTCATGGCACCAATACAGTTGCCTGCGCTGGCATGTCCGAGCTTCTTAAGCGTCAGATTGAGCGACTCGAGACAGATATCGATCTCTCAACGGATTGGCTTGAAATCCGTTACTTGATGTCTGAATTGGATCAGTTGAAAGCGTTGTACGAAGAGTCTGGCGCTGAGGCTGCCTAGCGCATCTTGGACAACGCCGACGCCTCGTCTGAGACGCGTCTGTGGATTATTGAGCTCGCACTAGGCCTCCTTTTGCACCATCTCCGATCCTCCCAAGGACCGACCTGCGGACGCTAAGTCGTACATCTCTTGATGGATGTTGGGTGATTCCTGAGTGAACCAGTCGGTGTAGCGCGGCATCTGGATCACTTTTTTCCCAAAATTCAGGATTTGGTACTCAAGGGAGATGAAGTCAGCGCCGAACCGATAGCCAAGGTCCACCAGGATCTTGCCGGTTTCCGCTGGGAGGTTAATCGAGGCTTCCGTCTGATTGGATCGCACCTCGATTGTTTTGGAGGCGATGGACTGATCCCCTGAGATGTCCCGAATTCTGATAAAGAGTGTGGAGCCAAACTCTCGGTCGATCATTGCTCTCGTTTCTGATCTGAGCTGCCACTGGCAGCGCAGGGCTCCAGATGTTTGTTTGGTCGCAAAAAACGAATTATCTCCGATTTTTGGATCGGCCGACCTCTTTTTTTTATTTGCTATTCCAAGGATTGAAAGCAACCACTTCATATAATTAATTCTCTTTGGTGGTGAATAGGCTTTCTAACCTGTGATCGAATGTTTTCCGAAGGCTTCGCATTGATGCTTAACGCTTGATGCTTTTACGGTCGTAACTCAATCACCAAACCATGGCAAGCTTCAGGATTGCCGTGACGGATGACACCATCCTCCCGTTTGCAGGTGCCTGATTCGCGCCATGGCGGTTCGTCGCCGTTTGTTCAGCATTCGACCTGAGCTTCTGGGAGATGGATGCTGTTGCGAGTCTTCTTGCCCTTTGCCGCCAATGGCTGGGACGATCATTCGATCTTGAAGGCAAGCCATCGATCGGCGACGTTGGCTGAACGTTGCTTGACCACCATCCCCGTTGGAGGGTGTTGCGCATCACCCCAGTGCTGACGCTGAGGAATTCACGCGACAGCTTGATCAGTCAAGCTCTGCATGGTGGCTTCAATACAGGCGGTCGGACTTGAACCGACAAGAGTTGCCCCGGCGCATTTTGAGTGCGCTGCGTCTACCAATTCCGCCACGCCTGCACGTGGTTTGGATGGATGCTACACGCTGGCAGCCCGTCATCAACACGGCACGGATTGTTCGCCAAGTGGTGTGTCTTCCGTGGCATTTGCCCGCCGAATTCCTTCACTTCGATTGCAGAACTCACCGTCGATGCATCGATCCATCCCGATGCAACCTGAGCGGGTGCTCATGCGATCTTCAACCCTGTCTTTTTGCCGATTGACGACCCTTCCGGCTCAGCATTAGCAGCGCTCAAGTCGTGCGCCGCTTCCTTTGAGCTTGGCCTCGATTCCGGCATAGCCCCGATCCAGGTGATTGAGGCCGCTCACTTGTGTTTTGCCCTGAGCCACAAGGCCCGCCAGCACCATTGCCGCTGAGGCTCTCAAGTCGGTTCCTTTCACCGGTGCTCCGCTTAGGCAGGGCACACCCTCCACCACGGCGCTGTTGCCTTGAACGCGGATCGCTGCGCCCATGCGCTGGAGTTCCGCCACATGCTGCATGCGGTTTTCGTAGATCTTTTCGGTGATCACGCTGGTGCCTTTCGCGGTGGCCAGCAGAGCCATGAACGGTGCCTGGAGATCGGTAGGGAAGCCAGGGAAGGGTTGTGTAGTGATGTCAATGCCCTGGATTTCACCAGGAGTGATCACGATGCCGTCGCCGTCGAACTCCAGCTTGCAACCGCAATCTTTCAGCTTCTGCAGCACAGCGCTGAGATGGTCGGGAATCACCGGCGCGACCCGCAGGGCGGAGCGGGTGATGGCTGCTGCCAATAGAAATGTTCCGGCCTCGATTCGGTCAGGAATCACCGTGTAGTCGCAACCCTGCAAGCGTTCGACACCTTGGATCGTGATCGTCGGACCGCCGGCGCCGCTGATGCAGGCGCCCATGGCGTTGAGCAGATTGGCTAGGTCTTGAACCTCAGGCTCCTGCGCGGCGTTTTCGATCACGCTGGTGCCATCGGCCAGCGTGGCGGCCATCAGGATGGTTTCGGTGGCGCCGACGCTCGGGCAGTCCAGAACAATCGAATTGCCTTTTAAGCGTTGGCTCTTACCGGGAACAGCGGCCGTGACCACCCCATGTTCAACGGTCACCATGGCTCCGAGTGCCTTGAGGCCTCGGATGTGCTCCACCACAGGACGCGCTCCGATGCGGCAGCCACCTGGCAGGGGGACCTTGGCGTGGCCTAAGCGAGCCAAGATGGAGCCGATGGCGAAGAAGCTGGCACGGAGGCCGTTCACCAGCTCGTAGGGCGGCTCTGCACTGGTCAGGGTGGCGGCGTGAAGTCGCACCGTTTCATGGCTGCGCTCGACGGCCACGCCCATCGACATCAGGATTTTCGCCATCCCATCGATGTCAGTGAGCGGCGGCACGTTGTGCAGCGTCAGGGGCTCATCGGTGAGCAGAGCCGCTGTCATCAGCACCAAGGCGGAATTCTTGGCTCCACTGACGCGCAATTCACCCTCTAGTCGGTGCCCTCCATCGATCTCAAGGTGCGGCTTGAGAATGTCTTGAGACGCGGGAGCCGCGACTGTCATTCCTTGGGATTTCTGGAGGAACGCCCATCTTGGCCAGAAGGTCTGAGACCGTCTAGACGGCCGGCCCTCAAAGTGGCTTTTGGGCTGGAGCCAGAGCAGCGTGGCGATGTCGTATGTTTCACAGGTCGCTTGGTCGACGCACGCCAGCGGATGTGGCGGAATTGGTAGACGCGCTAGTTTCAGGTACTAGTGGCAGCAATGTCGTGGGAGTTCAAGTCTCCCCATCCGCACTATCTTGTTGGAGTCAATCTCCGACAACCGGCCATGATTGTTTTGAAGATCTCCAACTCATCGGAGGTGGTGGCTTCCAAGGTCGGAAAGTTTCTGGAATTTCTCACGCCCGACAACATCGACCAGTCGGCTGTTGAAGATCAGGTGATCAAAAAGTTGGTTGAGAATCTCGCAGCCGAAGGAATTAAAGGCGAGATCGCTGCTGTGAATGGCATGGATATTGAAGGCAAAGAGCTGAGCCTTCATGAAGGGTTGAAAGTGCGGAAACACGCCAGCTTTTGAGGTGAGCCCCTTGGCGGAACAGGCGGCTGATCTGATCTCCAGTCGTCGCAATCCGTTGATCCGGCGTCTGCGAATGCTGTCTTCGCCGTCTGGCCGACAGCAGGACGGTCATCTGTTGCTCGAAGGCACCCACCAACTCCAAGAACTGATGGCTCTGAAGGACCAGCTCCCAGAGCCAGTTCAGGTGTTCGCTACGACGGATTGGCTCGACGCCCATACGGCCTTTCTGCAGCGACTGTCGGGTTTTATTCGTGTGCAACCGATGTCGGACGTTGCCCTGAAGGCGGCCTTGTCCACGGTGAATCCGGACGGTGTGGCCTGTCTTCTCCCTCTCGAGCGGTTGCCAACGCCTGGGTCAACACCATCGTTTGTGTTGGCGCTTGATCGTGTTCAGGACCCCGGCAATCTGGGCACTTTGCTGCGCACTGCCCTTGGGGCTGATGTGGAGCAGGTGTGGCTGGCGGCGGGTGCTGACCCGCTTGCTCCGAAAGTGCTGCGTTCAGCGGTCGGCGCTGTGCTGCGTGTGCCCTTCCGACGCTTCGGGCCCACCCACGATGTCGGCGTGGAACAACTCGCCTTGCAACTCCGTCAGGCCCGAAAGCGAGGCCTTCAGGTAGTGGGCACCCTGGTGCCCGACGCTGCAGCCGAGTGTTCTGTCATCCCTTATTGGGAACTGGATTGGTGCCAACCCACGGTGTTGGTGCTCGGCAATGAAGGATCAGGCCTGCATCCATTGCTCCAAGCCTGTTGCAGCCATGGTGTGACCCTGCCCCATAGCCCTCGGTTGGAGTCGTTGAATGTGGCAGCTGCAGCGGTTCCTCTCCTTCTGGAACGTCGACGGGCGACAATGACCGCTTCCACGCAACACTCCGGGTGAGCGACGCCAGTTTCGACTTCGATGTGATCGTGATCGGTGCCGGCTACGGCGGTTTCGATGCGGCCAAACACGCCGCTGAACATGGTCTGAAAGTTGCGATCATCGAATCCCGAGACATGGGCGGGACCTGCGTCAATCGCGGCTGTGTTCCCTCCAAAGCGTTGCTGGCGGCGTCCGGCCGGGTTCGTGAGCTTGCCGATGCTGAGCATCTGTCCAGTTTCGGTATTCATGCAGCGCCGGTCCGGTTTGAGCGCCAGAAGATCGCGGACCATGCCAATGATCTGGTGGCCACGATCCGCAGCAACCTCACCAAGACCCTCGAACGGGCCGGTGTCACCATCATTCGCGGCAAGGGACGGCTGGCGGGCCCTCAACAGGTGGGTGTCCGTGAGGTCAGTGGAGTGGATCGGGTGCTCACAGCCCGTGATGTGATTCTGGCAACGGGGTCTGATCCCTTTGTGCCCCCTGGGATTGAAACCGACGGTCGCAGTGTGTTCACCAGTGATGAGGCGGTGAATCTTGAGTGGCTGCCGCGCTGGATCGCCATCATTGGCAGCGGTTATATCGGTCTGGAATTTGCGGATGTGTACACCGCGTTGGGTTGCGAGGTGACCATGATCGAGGCCCTGGATCGGGTGATGCCCACCTTCGATCCAGACATTGCCAAACTGGCGGCTCGCAAGTTGATCGATGGGCGGGATATCGATGCCCGTTCCGGCGTGTTGGCCAAGTCGATCAAGCCTGGCGCTCCTGTCCAGATCGAGTTGGTCGACATGGAGACCCGCAACCCTGTGGAAACCTTGGAGGTGGATGCGGTGCTGGTGGCGACGGGCCGTGTTCCCAGCAGCAAGGATCTCAACCTTGAGGCATTTGGCGTTGAAACCAACCGGGGTTTCGTGCCCATTGACGACCGGATGCGTGTGCTGGCCAACGATCAGCCCGTGGACCATCTTTGGGCGGTCGGTGATGTCACTGGCAAGTTGATGCTGGCCCACACCGCTGCTGCTCAGGGCACCGTTGCCATCGACAACATCCTTGGCCACAACCGGGAGATCGACTACCGCAGCATCCCTGCGGCGACCTTCACCCACCCCGAGATCAGCTCGGTCGGTCTGAGTGAAGCGGATGCCAAGCAGGAAGCGGTCGATCAGGGCTTCGAGTTGGGTGTTGTCCGCAGCTACTTCAAGGCCAACTCCAAGGCTCTGGCCGAGCTGGAGAGCGAAGGGTTGATGAAGCTGCTGTTCAACAAGGTCACTGGTGAGGTGCTGGGAGCGCACATCTATGGGCTGCATGCCGCTGATCTGATCCAGGAGGTGTCCAACGCTGTGGCCCGCCGTCAGAGCGTGCGTCAGCTGGCTACGGAGGTTCACACCCATCCCACCCTCAGCGAAGTCGTTGAAGTGGCCTACAAGCAGGCTGCAGCTGCGCTTCTCGCCGCTGCCTGAGTTCAATTCGCGTTGCTACCAGCCATGGAGATTCGTCGTCGCCCACCCAACCCCAAGGTTCAGGTGGCTCATCTCGAATACGCGATCCCGCATGAGGACAGCGAACCGCGCAACATCCTCGAAAAGATCGTCTGGGAAAAAGACCGGGAAATCGAGACAGCCCGTCAGCGCATGCCGCTGGCGCAGCTGAAGGCCCGGGTCGCAAAGCTGCCTGCACCGCGGGATTTTCTTGGGGCCTTACGTGCGGCGCCGGTGATGCCGGCGGTGATTGCCGAGGTGAAAAAGGCCAGTCCCAGCAAAGGGGTCATCCGCGAGGATTTTGACCCAGTGGCGATTGCGCGTGCCTACGCCGCTGGTGGTGCCAGCTGCCTTTCCGTGCTCACCGACAAGACCTTTTTCCAGGGTGGGTTTGATGTGCTGATTGCTGTGCGTGAGGCCGTCGATCTGCCCCTGCTCTGCAAAGACTTCATCCTGAGCCCTCATCAGCTGTATCAGGCCCGCGCCGCCGGCGCCGATGCTGCACTGCTGATTGCGGCGATCCTCTCGGATCAGGATCTGGCTTACCTGCGCAAAGTGGCCAAGACGCTCGGTCTCACGGTGCTGGTGGAAGTGCACGACGAGCAGGAGCTGGAGCGGGTGCTGACCATCGGAGAATTCCCCCTGATTGGTATCAACAATCGGGATCTCACCAGTTTTGAGACGGATCTGGCCACCACCGAGCGGTTGATGGAGCGTTTTGGTGAGCGACTGCGTCAGCAAGGTGCCCTGCTGGTCAGCGAGTCAGGTCTGTTTGCGCGACCTGATCTGGATCGGGTGCAGCAAGCCGGGTCCGGAGCGGTGCTGGTGGGGGAGGCGCTGATGCGTCAGCCGGATGTTGAGGCGGGTTTGCGCCAGTTGGTTCAGGGTTAATGGAGTTGATTGGTGCTTAAAAAGCGCTGAATCATTCCCCAGGACCCCAGGGTCACCTTCATCCCGACGAGGATGTTGAGGATGGGGAGCAACCCTCCACTAAGCACAGCTCCGTAATCGCCGGTCGGCAGATTGATGCCCTCCAGAAGGAGCAAGCTGAGCACGATGAACAGCAGCACAGCGCTCTCTTCAAGCACTTCGGCCCGCATGGATCGATAAGCCCGCATCGCCTCTGCGGAGCCACCGAAGAGAAGCACCAGCGCCAGAGCTGTTCCGCCGGCCACCCCTGCTGCAAATCCACCACCCGGACTCAGGTGTCCTCGCACAGCCAGTTCAACGGCGATCAACGTATTGAGAACGGTGGCGATGCGAAACAACATCACCACTGCTTCATCATCGGCGGGTTTCAGTTGTTCGCTGGCGACTTCGTCGTGAAGCAGCTGGTGAACACCCATTGAGGCCAGCGTGAACACGATCACTTCCCCCACCGTGTCGTAAAGCCTCAGATCGAGAACAATCGGTGTCACCACGTTGGGCACACCGAATTGATCCACCAGCGCTGTTGCTGACAGTGGACCGGGGACCACCTGGTTCATCCCTTCGACCAGCCCGCATCCGGCGTTGACCAGCGTGATCACGAAGCCCATCAGCGCCAGCAAGGGCAAGAAAAAGCGCGTCATTGGCTTGTCAGAGAAGGATCCAAAACAAGATTCATGGCCTTCGCCGTGGCGGGGTCTTGGGTCATGAGTGCGTCAAGCAGGGATCGGTGTCGCATCCGAACGCTGGGGTGCTCGTTTGCGTCGCCAATCCAGGTGGCATGCAAATCTCCCTTGTCCTTGGCAGGTGCTGTGTCGACCAGCTCGAGTTGCAGCCCCACCGTTGTGAGCAAGCGTTTGAGTTGTTCCTTCTGCTCCAGCGGCATCGGCGCCTGTGGATCCTGCAGAAGTCGGAATGTGGTGGTGTGTTTGATCGCCACCGAATACAGGAGGGTGGACAACAAGGTGCCAACGAGAGCTTCGGTGAGTGCCACATCGACGGCGCCGTAGGTGGCGAACAACAGGGAAGCAAAGCCCCCGAGAGCGCTACGCAGCACCAAGGCTTTCCAGGGGTCATCACAGCGCACCAGTGCCAGACCAATCAGGGGGATGCCCAGTAAAGGGGGCAGGACATAGGTCGGAGTCATCGGATCGCCTCCTCATGCAGAACGCCGGTTTGCGGATCCGTGGCTTGGTCTGCCGCCAGTCGGCTGAGCACAATGCTGAAGGTGGAGTTCCAGAGCACCAAGCTGATCAGGCTGAGCAGCAGCAACGGCCATTCGCGACTTCTGAGCAGCAGCAGTCCGCTCACGATCGACAGCGATCCGATCGTGTCGGCGACCGTGAGCGCGTGCAGTCGAAAAAAGATCGATCGCCGCAGCAGCAGCGGCAGCGTTCCCCAGAACCACAGCAGGATGCCAAGGCCAATCAGGCCCCATGCCAAGCTCGGCAAGACAGGGGTTGAGAGCAGGGCGTTCATGGTGCGTCTCCTGCCCAACGCGCTAAGAGCACAAGGCCAGCATCGCCACTGATCAAGGTCACCACAGCGACTAGGCCCAGCATCCAGTCGTCGCGCAGTACGGACAGCACAAGAAGAATCACTGGCAGTCGCACCGACAGACTTCCCAAGCAGGCGATCCGCGACATGCGGCAACCCGTCTGGATCAGGGCCAGCGTGGCCAGCAGTGCTGCCACTTCCATGAGGTCGAGGGCGAGCTCTGCGGCGGTCATGGCAGTTGCTCCAGATGGGTTCGCACGGACTCGCGGGTGGTTTTCAGAACGAGTGTTGTGGGCGTGAAGCAGACCATCACAAGCCAGCTAAATCTCAGCAGTGGATCGCGCCCGGCCCATGGAGGCCATGGGTCGTCCTGAACCTCGGGCCGGCTCTGCAAACCTTGGAATGGGAGTAAGAGACCTTCTTTGAGGCCTTGAACCGTTGTTGTCGGAATCATCCGGAGCATGGCGATCAGGTTGCTGCGATTGGTTTTGCGCTGGTTCAACGGCGGCATCAGCAGGGCAACTCCCAGGCCAATCAACACATTGAGAACGCTCAGGCTGGAACTGAGCAGCAGCCAGGCCGCCAGGATTGCGGCGATCTGAAGGGGGCTGGCGGATCGTTTCATGGCAGGGCGGCTCCCATTGAAAAGGTGTTGCTGATCACCGTTGCCAGCAGCAAGGTGAGTCCTGTGGCCACCACGATGGCTCTGAAACGTTCCAGGTCCGGAGGCCTCCAGCCGCGCAGTGATGGACGCACCATGCGTTCACCGATCACTGCCAGACCAAGCACCAGGGCAGTTTTCAGCAACGGTGTTCCACTCAATCCGAGGGGTTGATTCAGCACGGCAGTGAGGACGTACAAGGTTCCGCACAGCACCCAGATGCCGGTGACTGGGATGGCAGGGATGTCACGGGATCGGGTTTCCGCGAGTGCTGGTTGGCTTGACCAGCGATCCGGCAGCAGTTTCACCAGAACCAAAGCTGTGATCAGTCCGAGCCAGCCCACCACAGCGGCCACCGGTGGCGGCAATGCTTGGACCAGGGCCTCTTTGGCGCCGTAGCCAAGACTGATCGGCAGGCCGATCAGGGATAGGCCTGCCAGCAGCATCGGCCAACCGATTCGGCCTGGGATGTTCTGTTGTTGCAGGGATCGAATCGAGCGCGTCGGCAGTCCCCCGACCCCAAGAAACAGCGCGGCTTTCCCGAGACCATGGGCCAGGGCATACAGGCCGGCCGCCGTAGGAACCAGAAGCGCGAAACCCATCTGCGACACCGTGCTCCAGGCCAGCAGGCGTTTGATGTCGTCTTGCACCAAGGCCCCGACCCCGCCAATCACCACGCTCAACAGGCCAAAAATCAGCATCAGTTGCGCTGCCTGCGCGTTGATGAGGCCTAATTGGCTGAGGGGGGCGATGCCAGCGGTCACCACACTTCCAGAGAGCAGCGCTGACATATCGGCTGAAATGGCCGCATGGGTTTTTGGCAGCCAAAACCCCGGCAGGAAGGCTTCGGATTTGATCAGTAAACCCACCACCATCATGACGATGGCGACACCAGGAGCGCCCGCGGCAGCGTTGATGGCAAAGGATCCCGAGGTGGCGTAGACGATCAGAACTCCCAAGAGGAAGAGTTGCATCGCCAGATCGCCAAGCAGCAGATAGCGAAACGCGACCCAGAGGCTGGCTCGATGCTTGAGATCCACCATCAGCAGGAAACTGACGATCGAGATCAGCTCTATTGCCACATAGATGCTGACCAGATCGGCTGCCAGATAAATCGAGTTGAGGGCCCCATGCAGCACCAGCAGCAACACCACGCGCAGGTGACGGCTGTGTTGCTGGGTTTCCTGCAAAGCGATCGCCAACAGCACCAGCGCATTCAGCAGCACAAAGGGCAGTTGCGGTGTGTCGAGCTGCAGGGTGACGGCCGGATTCACGCTGATGGTGAGTGGCAGCAGGGATGCCTGAGGCCCCAGATAACAAGCGGCGACCAACAGGCTTAGGCCTGGCATCGCGAACAACAACCCACGCCCGAGCTTGGGTAGCAGTGCGGCCAGAAAGGCCGCGATGGCTGGAAGCAACAGCCATCCCAGGATCAGGCTGGCTGCTGTCATGGCCCTGTGACTTCACGATCAAAGTCATCAACGCGCAGCAGTGGATGCTCTCGTGCCATGTGGCGGAGCAGCACCAGCGCCAGGGCTTCCACCGAGAACCCGATCACGATCGCCGTGAGAATCACCCCCTGGGGGAAGGGATCGGCGATGAAGGGTGAGACCTCGTTTTGAAGGCTGATAATCGGCGGCACCAGCCCGGTGCGTGAGGCCACCACGATGAACAGGGTGATCACCCCGGTTGCAGCCACATCGATCGAAAACAGTTTGGACAGCAGGCTCTGGCGCATCGCAAAGCCCCCCAGGCCAATCAGGCAGGTGATCAGTGCCGCTCCGATTGGAGCGACGGGTGACAGTTCCATTACCGTCTCCACTACGAGGCGATCGTATGGCAGCGCTTGATCAGGTCACGATCGCCGTGGCTACGCCGATCAGGCTTTCCACGGGCACAGGGCCGAAGTGCCGGCTGTCGGTGCTGGCCTGTGAATTATCACCGCGCAAGTCCAGCTGCTGATCGGTGCATCCAGACAGGCGTTTGGTGATGATGAGATCAGGCTTGGTGGGATGCCTGCAGACCACGATCGATCCGGTCTGGGGCAGCGCTTGACCCAGTCGATGCGGCTTCACCAGCAGTCGCTGCCCTGGGTTCAGCGCTGGCAACATCGAGGGTCCCTGCACTTCGAACAGGCGTCGTCGTCCCAAAAAAAACAGCAGCAGATCCTTAGGACCTGCTGCTGGGAGAGATGGGGCCAGCTTGAACGGTGTGGTCAGGATGCCGTCACCCAGGCGTCGTTGCGGCCTTTGGACTGCCAAAACATGCCGTGGACTTTCTCAACGGCAGTCATCAATTCCTCAGCTTTGGCCTGATCGATGTTCACCTTGCAGGCACTGCAGAGTTTGGCTGCTTTCCAGAAGGTGTCGTGGAGATCAGGGAAGGTGGCGAGGTGATCAGGCTTGAAGTAGTCGGTCCAGAGGATCATCAGCTCCTTCTTGGCCTTTGCGGCTTCCTCTTCCTTGATCGCGACATAACGCGAAAAGGTGTTGTTGTAGGTCGCCAATGCAGCAGCATCACCAGCTGCAGGAGCCTCCATGCCCTTGAGTTTCTTGGTCATGGAGAGAACGGCTTCCGCTGCAACGCGAGCGGATGCCGGGTCATAGACGCCGCAAGGGCCGTCGCAGTGGGCCTGCACTGCCTCAGCAGGCAGGGCTTGGAAGAAGTCTGAAAGTGCCGTGCGGAACATTCGGGTGGGTCATCAACTGCCGTTGCTACAGCCTAACTGGCGCTCAAGACTTGATGTCTAGGAGCTCGACGTCAAAGATCAAGGTGGCGTTGGGAGGAATCACACCACCAGCACCGCGTGCGCCGTAACCGAGGTCTGGGGGAATCACCAGCTTGCGCTTGCCTCCCACTTTCATGCCCTGGACACCTTCGTCCCAGCCTTTGATCACGCGGCCTGCCCCCAGGGGAAAGCTGAAGGGCTTGCCACGGTCGTAGCTGGCATCGAATTGGGTGCCGTCTTCGAGGGTGCCGCGGTAGTGCACCACCACGGTTTGACCGGCGGTGGCTTCAGCGCCGTCGCCAACTTCGATGTCAGTGATGCGCAGGCCGCTGGCGGTGAGTTGCGACTTTTCAGCACTCATGGGGCCGCCGAGCGCGGAGGCGTCAGCCTGGTTGGAGTCAGGAGCCATGGCGAAAAGGGTGGGATTGGTCTCTTCAGGATCCAGCTCCATCGGGCTGGAGTTGGCGGTCAGATCGGCGGTCTGAACCGCTGCTGGTTGCGCGGCGGGTGCAGGCACAGCGGCCACCACGGTGGAGGGAGCCACGATCTGGCTCACCAGGGCCACCAGCAAACAGGCAATGCAGACGGCGGAACTGATCAGGATGTCGCGCACTGAAGGTCGGTTCGTTCAGCGCAATTCTGGCAGGTTCATTCCTGACGCTCCCGTTGTCGCAGTTGCTGCTCCAGCCTGTCAATTCGGCCACGCAGTTCGTCGAGTTCCTTTTGGCTGGCCAGCCCGAGATCCTGAAGAAGATTGTCGCGGTTGCGCTCCAGGTTGCGCCCCATCTGCTGCTCCAACTCAGGGGTTTCGCCGCGCAGTGCCTTTAAGACGTCATCCACGAGGGCGGAGGCATGGGTGGCATCCAGGCGTCCGCTGCGCACCCACTCCTGGGTGACATCGCGCAAGCGATCAGCCACCAGCGTGGTGGTTCCCAGGCCGCGGAGCAGCAGCTGTTGCAAGGGATTGGCGGTCTCCATCGCGCATCGCGGTTCAGTCTCAGTTCAGGATGACGGGATCCAATGGGGCTGACCATGGGCAATGACCGATCCCTGCTGCTGCAGGGGCTTGCCGGGGGTGTGCTGGCGGGCCTCGGTCTCTGCTGGTCTGGGCCCTGGTGGATGCTGCCTGCTTTAGCACTGCTGTGGTCATCGGCGCGTTCTCCGTGGGCGGCAGCGCTCTGGGGTGCAGTGGCCATCGCCATCAGCCACAGCTGGCTGCTGGCGCTCCACCCCCTCACTTGGCTGGGGGTGCCGGGTCTGCTCAGCCTCCCTTTGGCGATAGCGGTGTGGCTGATCTGCGCGCTGGCTGCTGCTGTGCTGACCGGGGCCTGGAGTGTTGTCGGCCGTTGCTTGCCATCCCCAGGCACCCTCCCGCATGCCCTGGTGCTAGCGCTGATCTGGGGGCTGATGGAAACGCTGCTGGCCCGAGCACCGCTCTTCTGGATTGGTGTGGGCAGCAGCGTGTTGCCTGGAGATCCCTGGCTGGCTGGACTCTCCCGCTGGATGGGTGCCGGCGGCCTGGCAACGGTGCAATTGATCCTGGGATGGGGGCTCTGGAAGCTCTGGCTGTGGTCCAGGTCGCACGCCGGCTTGTCGTGGCGCTGGTGGAGCCTGGTGGCGCTGGCTCTGACGGTGGTGCACGCCGTCGGGGCGTTGGCTTTCTACGCCGGAGCTGCTGGGCAGCCCTCGGGTGATGTCATCTCCTTGGCCCTTTGGCAGCCGGCGATTCCCACGCGAGAGAAATTTAGTGATCGTCGCCAGGCCGAGCTTCCTGGGCGTTTGCGCGCGGTCGAGGCTCGCGCGCAGCGTGATGGGGCGGAGCTGTTGCTGGCGCCGGAAGGGATGCTGCCCCTGGATCGGCGTCGGTTCGAGGGCAACGCGCTGCTCGTGATGAGTGGAGGCTTTCGTTGGGTGGCCGGTCAGCAACGCAGCGCACTCCTCCTGCTCGACCCCCAGAGTTCGGGTCCGCCCAAGGCGATTGACAAGCACCGGTTGGTCCCTTTGGGGGAATGGGTTCCCTCATGGCCTGGGCTCAGTGGTCTCTCAGCTGTGGGTGGGCTGGAAGCTGGGCCCGCTTCGCGGTTGTGGCCATGGGGCGGTCCTCCTGCAGCGGTGGCCATCTGCTACGAGATCAGCAATGGCACAGCCCTAGCCCGTGCCGTGGCGGATGGGGGGCAGTGGATTCTGGCTGCGGCCAATCTGGATCCCTATCCACAGCTCCTACAGCGTCAGTTTCTGGCCCTGGCTGGTTTGCGCAGTCTGGAAACCGCACGACCGGTGGCCTCCGTTGCCAACACAGGGCCCACGGCCATGATCACGACGCACGGCCAGGTCACCGACTCCCTGGCCTCGATGCGTCCTGGTCTGCTTCAGGCTGTGTTGCAACCCACCGACGGCGTCACGTTGTACGTGCGCTGGCGGGAATGGCCGCTCTGGTGGGCGCTTCTGGCTGCTGTGCTGGCGCTGTTTAAAACGAGCTCTGGATTAGGCCTCCCCCCAGCACTGCTTCGCCGTCGTAAAACACCGCCGCCTGACCAGGCGTGATCGAGAACTGCGCATCCGTAAAGGTGAGGCGGCAGCGATGGGGACGGCCTCCAGCGCGATCGGTATCGGAGGGCTCGATGCTGGTGAGTTGTGCCATCACAGGGGCGCTGCGGTAGCGCACCTGCACCTGCACTTCAAGACTTTGGCCTGGCTCTGGGGGTGCCATGGAGATCCAGTTGACGGCACCCACCTCACAGCCGTTGCGACCGGCTTCGGCGCGGGGCGCCACGATCACCCGATTCATGGCTGCATCCAGACGGATGACATGCAGCGGCTCGCTCCAGGCCACGCCGAGTCCTTTGCGCTGACCGATGGTGAAGTGTTCGATCCCATCGTGTTCACCGACGACGGTGCCGTCCTGAAGCACGATCTCCCCCTGGCGTGGCGGGAGGTAGGCATCCAGGAAGGCCCGCATCGAGCCATGGTGATCGGCGAGGCAAAGGTCCTGGCTTTCGGGTTTTTCAGCAGTGCGGAGACCATGGCGGCCCGCTTCGAGGCGGGTGTCGGGCTTGGTGAGTTCCCCGAGGGGAAACACGACGCGGGAGAGCACGTCCTGGTTGAGGTCATAGAGGAAGTAGCTCTGGTCTTTGCGGCTGTCGAGGCCACGCAGCAGCTTCCAACGCCCACTCGTGGCATCCAGCCGGATCCGGGCGTAGTGGCCGGTGGCTACGCGCTCCAGCCCCCGTTCCTGGCGTGCCCAATCGAGCATGGGGCCAAACTTCACCGCCCGATTACAACGGGAGCAGGGCAGAGGGGTGATGCCGGCCTGGTAGCCCTCGATCAGGCCATCCACGATCTCGCGGACGAAGGTGTCGCGTGAATCGACGACGTGATGGGGAACCCCCAGCTGTTCACAAATGCCTGCGGCATCCACCAGCCCTTCCGCACAGCAGGCACCTTTGCCGCTCATCAACCAAAGCGTGACCCCTTCCACGTCCCAGCCGGCCTCCACGAGCAACGCGGCCGTCAGGGAGCTGTCCACACCGCCTGACAAGCCCACAGCCACCCGATGCTCACCCGGCCAGGCCTGCAGGCGTTCCAAGGCCTGTGCTCCGGCAGGTGTGGCAGCAATGCTGGATGACGCAGCCGTCATGGAGCTACGGGCGTGAACGGGATTCTCTTTCCATAGTGAGGTCCCATGGGACCTGGTAGTGCTCTGGCCACCCGCCGATGCCGACCATCTCCTGGTCACTGCTGACCAGATGCTCACGCTGGAGCAGCAATGGCTGGCCAGTGGTCTCCCGGTGGCCGCTTTGATGGAAAGCGTTGGTCAGGGCATGGCTGAGTGGTGCCTGCAACGACCGGAACGGTTGCAACACGGTGTGTTGGTGCTGGTCGGGCCCGGTCACAACGGTGGCGATGGATTGGTGCTGGGCCGCAAGCTACGGGAGGCCGGCGTGGCCGTGCGTGTCTGGGCACCATTGCCGCTGCGTCAATCGCTTACACAGGAGCACTGGCGCCACCTTCTCTGGCTCGGAGTGTCGCCGCTGACGGCTCCGCCTGCACCAGGGGATCCAGCCCTTTGGATCGATGCCCTGTTTGGTCTCGGGCAGAAGCGGCCCTTGCCATCGGATCTGGCTGATCTTCTCCAGCGCCGCCACCGGCAGGCTCCGGGCCGGCTGATCAGCCTCGATGTTCCTGCCGGACTGCACTCTGACTCCGGATGTCCCGTGGAGGGAGTGGCTGCCAGGGCTTCCGACACGCTGTGCGTCGGTTTGATCAAGCGTGGACTCGTTCAGGATTCAGCGCTGGACTTTGTGGGTGGGTTGCATCGCATCGATCCCGGTGTGCCAGAGCGGCTCTGTGCGGCGCTGCCGGCACCAGTGATGCGGCGCCTGATGCCCAGTGACCTCACGACGCTTCCGAGGCCTGAGCAGTCGCCGACGGCCATGAAATACCAGCGGGGAAGGCTGTTGCTCGTTGCCGGAAGTGATCGGTATCGCGGCGCCGCCCTGCTCGCGCTGCAGGGTGCCATGGCCAGTGGCATCGGCAGTGTGGAGGCCTGCGTTCCAGCTGCGGTGGCCGAGCAGCTCTGGCAGCTGGCTCCGGAAGTGGTGCTGGATGGGTCGCTTCGCTCTGATGCTGCTGGAGCCTTGGTCTGGGGTGCCGCCATGGAGGCGCGGGATTGGTCACGGTTGGATGCGCTGCTGATCGGACCCGGTTGGGGTCGAATCGAGGCCCCGTGGGACCCCTGGGCAGAACCGCTTTTGGGTTTGAAGGGATTGCTGGTGATCGATGCGGATGGCCTCAATCAGCTGGCGAGGTCGAGCGAGGGGTGGCGCTGGTTGTTGAAGCGTTCTGGCCCGACCTGGATTACTCCCCATGGCGGTGAATTTGCTCGCTTATTTCCCGACTGCCACGGGGACACGCTGCCGGAGCAGGCTGCCGCGGCCGCGGCGCGGTCAGGGGCTGTGGTGTTGTTGAAGGGCGCGCACAGTGTTGTGGCGGCTCCATCCGGTGAGGTTTGGCAGCTGACCGATACAGACCCAGCGGTGGCGCGCACCGGTTTCGGCGACCTGCTAGCGGGGCATGCCGCGGGGTGGGGGGCACGCTGTCTGGCGGCGGCTGGTTCCGTGCATGCCGCTGATCTGGCGGCATCGGCGCTGATGCATGCCCAGTCAGCCAAGCGTTGTGATCAGGGCAGCAGTGCTGGAACTGTGGTTCCCCATTTGGCTGCGATGACGAGAAAAATGATGCGTTTTTGACAGAAAACGAGAGTAATGTTCATGTTTCAAGATTTTTGCTGTGATTTCTGGGGTTTTGTGTCGTTTTCAACGCATGAATCTGAAGGGTTGCTGAAAACACATCGCTGAGAGGGAAATTCATAGGAAAGTCGCTTCACTTAGTTATCTATCCCCATGGTCTCAGCGGCAGCAGGGGTTTCTGAAACCCAAAGACGGCGAAGTAGTGATCCGATCAGTTGGTATCTCGCCACGATCGGTCGGATTCCTCTGCTGACTCCCGCTGAGGAGATTGAGCTCGGCAACCAGGTTCAAAAGTTGATGCAGCTCACGGAAGATGGAACGATTGCCTCGGATAGCGATACTTTCACGGGTCCACAACGACGCATGATTCGCGTCGGTTTGCGGGCTAAGCAGCGCATGATGAAAGCCAATCTCAGGCTTGTGGTCAGCGTTGCCAAGAAATATCAAGGAAAAGGTCTTGAATTGCTCGATCTCATTCAAGAGGGATCGCTTGGGTTGGAACGTGCGGTGGAGAAATTCGATCCAACGCGCGGTTACAAATTTTCGACTTACGCCTTCTGGTGGATTCGCCAGAGCATGACGCGCGCAATTGCGTGCCAGTCACGCACGATTCGCTTGCCGGTTCATTTGAGCGAGCGCCTCACGACCATTCGTAAAGTCAGCTTGGATTTAGCTCACAAACTCGGCGCCATGCCGAGCCGCATTGAGATCGCTGAAGCGATGGACATGCCGGTTGAGGAACTCGACTCCCTGCTGCGCCAAGCGCTGACCACCAGCAGCCTGGATGCTCCTGTGAATGGTGAGGAAGGTCGCAGTTTCCTTGGTGATCTGATCGCCGACTCCTCGCTCGGAGAACCCCTCGACAAGGTGGAGCAGCGGATCCATCACGAGCAGCTGGGCCGCTGGATGAGTCATCTCAGCGAACAGGAGCAGCACGTGCTCACCCTGCGATTTGGTCTCAATGGCCATGAGCGACACACCCTGGCGGAGATCGGCCGTTTGCTGGAAGTGTCTCGTGAGCGTGTGCGTCAGGTTGAGCTGAAGGCGCTGCGAAAGCTCCGGAATCTCACCCGTCGCGTCGCTCCGAGCTTCTGATCCTCCAGACTCATCGGGGCTGACATGAATCATTGAAGCCCCCTCTCGTCTATCACGAGGCCTACAGCGCACCGCTTCCCAGTACCCATCGTTTTCCGATGGCCAAGTTCAGACAGCTGGAGGGTTGTCTGCGCGATATGGGACTTGCCAGTGATGGGCAGATGCACCGACCGTTGCCCGTGCCCCGCCGTTGGCTGGAACTGGTGCATCCACGTGGGTATCACCAGGCTTTTGCTCGCGACCAGCTCGATCGTCGGGCGCAGCGACGCATCGGTTTGCCTGCCACAACGCCGTTGGTGCAACGCACTTGGCTCGCTGTCGGTGGGACCCTGCTCACGGCCCGTCTGGCTCTCCGGCATGGTGTGGCTTGCCATCTGGCCGGTGGCACCCATCACGCCTTTCCTGACTTTGGCAGTGGGTTCTGCATTTTCAACGACCTGGCCATCACGGCACGGGTGTTGCTGGAGCAAGAGGGATTGCAGCGTGTGTTGGTGGTCGACCTTGATGTTCATCAGGGCGATGCCACTGCGCTGATTTTTCAAGGCGAAACGCGAGTGTTTACGTTTTCCGCCCATGCAGCATCCAATTTTCCAGCTCGCAAGCAGCTCAGTGATCTGGATCTGCCTTTCCAGGATGGAGTGGGCGATCAGGACTATCTCTCCCGTGTGGGTGAGTGCCTCCCAGCGCTTTTGGAGAGGTTGCAGCCCCAATTAGTGCTCTACAACGCTGGTGTGGATCCTCATCAGGAGGATCGACTGGGTCGCCTCTGCCTGACCGATATGGGCCTGTTGCAGCGCGATCATCTGGTGCTGGATGCTTGTCTGAGACGAGGCATCCCGATTGCCACTGTGATTGGTGGCGGCTACGACGCCATGACGCCTCTGGTGAAGCGTCATGCCCTGGTGTTCCGAGCGGCATCCGATCAGGCCCGTTTGCACGGGCTCTGATGTGGACTTTGATTAGAGGGTTGAAGCTCAGCCGCCCAGGCTGAGCGGCGCGCCTGAGCTCAGTCCTCGGCCCAGATGTAGTTGGTGAGTTCAGAACCATCGGGCTCAGGTGCACTCAGGGCGAAGTCCACGCAGTCCTGCACCTCGGCATCGATCTCCTTCTCGATTGCCCGCAGATCGTCAGCACTGACCAGGCCAGCACCCACGAGATCGCGCTCCAGTGCCTTGAGCGGGTCGCGCTTGGCCCAGAATTGCTTCTCCTCCTCCGCACGCAGTTCGTCCGGATCAGCCAGGGAGTGGCCGCGGAAGCGATAGGTGAGGCACTCCAGAACAGTGGGGCCTTCGCCGGCGCGTGCGCGTTCGATCGCCCGTTGCGCCGCAGCGCGAACCGCCAGCACATCCATGCCGTCGACTTCTTCCCCCGCCATACCAAAGGCACCGGCCTTGCGCCAGATCTCCGGGTCACTGGTGGCTCGGTCGTGGGCCATGCCGATGGCCCACTTGTTGTTTTCCACGACGAAGATGATCGGCAGCTTCCAGAGCTGCGCCATGTTCAAGCACTCGAAGAACTGACCGTTGTTGCAGGTTCCATCCCCGAAGAAGGCCGCAGTGACCGCATTGCTGGTGGAGTCGCCCAGTGCGTCACGCCTGTAGCGGCTGGTGAAGGCTGAGCCGAGGGCAACGGGAATTCCTTCGCCAATGAAGGCGTATCCACCTAGGAGGTGATGCTCCTTGGAAAACAGATGCATGGAGCCGCCGCGGCCTTTGCTGCAACCTGTCGCCTTGCCGAACAGCTCACTCATCACCTCGCGCGCGGGCACGCCAGCGCTTAAGGCGTGCACGTGGTCGCGATACGTGCTGCAGAACCAGTCGTGTTGGCGTTTCATCGCACCAATCACGCCGGTGCTCACGGCTTCTTGGCCGTTGTAGAGGTGCACGAAACCAAACATCTTGCCGCGGTAGTACATCTCCGCGCACTTGTCTTCAAAACGCCGACCCAGAGTCATGTCGCGATAAAGCGCTAGGCCCGTGTCCCGATCCACGCTGGCCCGCTGGGAGGTGACCAGGGTCGAGAGCCGTTCTGCATGCGCTCCAAGCAGCGATGGTCCTGCTGCTGCAGCGCTCTGTGCATCCGTGCCCATTGCGATGTCCTGACCCATGGCACCACCTGTTTGGCCTCCAACTTTAAGGGTCGATGGCGGATGAATGGGCAAAACCCCTGACACTGCCTACAGTCTGCTGCCAAGAGCTGCGCTGCTGGTGGACCTTCCCATCGATCATTTCCGCCTGTTGGGAGTCAGTCCGGCTGCGGAGCCAGAGGCTGTGCTTCGAACGCTTCAACTGCGGTTGGATCGTTGTCCAGACCAGGGCTTCACCCACGAAGCCCTGAGTCAGCGCGCTGAGCTTCTACGCCTATCCGCAGATCTGCTCACCGATGCGGTTCGGCGGAGTGACTATGAAAGGGCGCTCATGGAGTTGGGCCAGGATCACCCCGGGGAGACGGCTGGGCTCGAGCTGGCGTTCAACCGGGAGGTTGCTGGCTTGATCCTGTTGTGGGAGGCCAATGCTCCCCACGAAGCGTTCCAGCTCGCCCGACAGGCCCTGCAACCCCCTCAGGCACCCGCGCTGGGAAGCGGTCGTGAATCGGATCTGTCACTGCTGGCGGCTCTGGCTTGTCGTGATGCCGCCCGTCAAGATCAGGAGCAACGCCGTTATGAGGCCGCTGCAAACCTGCTGCAGGACGGCGAGCAGCTGCTACAGCGCATGGGCAAGCTGCCGGATCAGCGGCTTCTGCTGGAGACCGATCTCTCTCAGCTCCTCCCCTTCAGGATCCTGGATTTACTCAGTCGTGATCTGGCTGAACAATCCGCTCGCCGTGATGGTCTGGCGATGCTGGAGGAGTTCATCCGCGTCCGAGGAGGACTGGAGGGCAGTGGTCTGGACGGCCTGGCGATAGCGGACCTCCCCGCAGGCATGGATCAGGGAGCCTTCGAGCTGTTTTTTCAGCAGATCCGCCGGTTTTTGACCGTTCAAGAGCAAGTGGATCTTTACGGCAGGCTGCAGCTGGCCGGCTCCATGGATGCGTCCTTCCTCGCTGCGATGGCTTTGGCCGCTGCAGGTTTCACCCAGCGCAAGCCGGAACGCATCCAGGACGCGCGTCAGCGTCTACAAGAGCTGGTGCTCGAAGGCCTTGACACCAAGCCGCTGTTGGGCTGCCTCGATCTTTTGCTTGGTGATGTGGAGCAGGCGGAGCGACATTTCGCCGCCAGCACCGATCCTGAATTGCAGGCCTGGATGAAGGACCACCCTGGCGACACCCTGGCGTCGCTCTGCGAGTACTGCCGCACCTGGCTGGCACGGGATGTGCTCCCCGGATATCGGGATGTGGATGCCGAGGCGGTCGACCTGGAGACCTGGTTCGCTGATCGCGATGTGCAGGCCTTTGTGGAGCGGCTAGAGCGCCAGCAGACCCGTCAGGACCCAACCAAGACGAACGACAAGAACTGGTTGCTGGGGGATGGGTTGCCGCTTTCGCTCGATCCCGATGGAACTCTGCCCCTGTCCTCGTCGGATCCATCCGCGCCGCTGAGATCCGATGGGAAAGAAGCCGATCGTGGTGGTGAGACCACCAAGGCGTCGAAGGTCTTCCAATGGCCTTTCTTCCGGCGATCATCCCGGCCAAAGGCATCCATGCCTGAGCTGCCGCGGCCGGGGGGTCGTGCGGTTTGGATCGGGTCTGGCGCGTTTGTGGCCCTGCTGCTGGTGATCGGTGGCCTCAGTCTGGTGGGTCTGCGTCGTGATGCTGAGCTGAGCGTTTCGCCGGATGAGGTCGTGACACCATCCCCGGATGATGACGGCCCTGCAGATGTGAAACAGGAGGAATTGGTCCAGCCAGAGCCAGTGATCACGGCTGCGCCTGAACAAGCCGGGGATCCTTCCCTGCGGGTGGAGACGCCCTCCGAAGCGGAGCTCGAAGCCTTACTGCAGACTTGGTTGGACCGCAAATCCACTGTGCTTCGTGGTGCTGATTCGGCACAGGAGCTACTACAACCGATTGCCCGGGCTGGCTTGATCACCCAGGTGAAGCGTCAGCGTGCCGCCGACCAGGCGGCAGGTGTTACCCAGAACGTGGAGGCGACGATCGCTTTCATGCGCGTTGTCAGTCGCAGTCCAAAGCGCATTGAGCTGCGGGCTGATGTCGAGTACCGCGATGAAACCTTGAATGCAGCGGGTGCCGTGGTGAAACGCACCAAGCAGCAATCGCTCAAACGCACGTACATCCTCGGGCGTGACAATGGCCGGTGGCTTTTGCTCGATTTCAGGCCCGGCTGAGAAGCGCGAGCGTGGCCAGTGGCTGGATTCAGCCTGCTCGGCCCGGCCACTTTTACGATCGGTGATCTGAAACCGATCCCCTGACGATGTTCGACGAGCTGTCAGCCCGCTTTGAAGACGCCGTCAAGGGCCTGAAAGGTGAGGACAAGATCAGCGACACCAACGTTGAGGGTGCACTGAAGGACGTTCGACGAGCGCTGCTTGAAGCCGATGTGAGCCTCCCTGTGGTGAAGGAGTTCGTGGCTGAGGTCCGGGAGAAGGCCGTTGGCTCCGAAGTGGTGCGTGGTGTCAGCCCCGACCAGAAGTTCATCCAGGTGGTGCATGAACAGCTGGTGGAGGTCATGGGTGGCAACAATGCGCCTCTGGCCAAGGCCGCCGAAGCGCCCACCGTTGTGTTGATGGCTGGCCTCCAGGGTGCCGGTAAAACCACCGCGACAGCCAAACTGGGCCTGCATCTGAAGGATCAGGGCCGTCGTGCCCTGATGGTGGGTGCGGACGTTTACCGGCCTGCTGCCATTGAGCAGTTGAAAACCCTCGGTGAGCAAATCGATGTGGAAGTCTTCAGTCTTGGGGCTGAAGCCAAGCCAGAAGACATTGCGGCGGCTGGTCTGGCCAAGGCCAAGGCAGAAGGGTTCGACACGCTGCTGGTCGACACCGCCGGTCGCCTCCAGATCGATACCGAGATGATGGAGGAGATGGTGCGGATCCGCACGGCTGTGCAACCCGATGAGGTGTTGCTGGTGGTGGATTCAATGATCGGCCAGGAGGCGGCTGAGCTCACCCGGGCCTTCCACGACCAGGTGGGCATCACTGGAGCTGTGCTGACGAAGTTGGACGGCGACTCCCGCGGGGGTGCAGCACTCTCGATCCGCAAGGTGAGCGGTCAGCCGATCAAGTTCATCGGAACCGGCGAGAAGGTGGAGGCGTTGCAGCCCTTCCACCCGGAACGCATGGCCAGCCGCATTCTCGGCATGGGCGATGTGCTCACGCTGGTGGAAAAGGCCCAGAAGGAGGTGGAGCTCGCTGACGTCGAGAAGATGCAGAAGAAGCTGCAGGAGGCGACGTTTGATTTCTCCGATTTTGTGCAGCAGATGCGCTTGATCAAGCGCATGGGCTCGCTCGGCGGTCTCATGAAAATGATCCCGGGCTTGAACAAGATTGATGACGGCATGCTCAAGCAGGGCGAGCAGCAGCTCAAGAAGATCGAAGCGATGATCGGTTCAATGACCCAGCAGGAGCGCGAAAATCCTGATCTGCTGGCGAGTGAGCCCTCCCGTCGTCGTCGCATTGCCAGAGGCAGTGGCCACCAGCCCGCGGATGTCGACAAGGTGCTCGCCGACTTTCAGAAGATGCGAGGCTTCATGCAGCAGATGACCAAAGGCGGGATGCCCGGAATGGGCGGGATGCCGGGTATGGGCGGTTTCCCTGGCATGGGTGGAATGCCGGGCATGGGAGGCATGCCTGGAATGCCTGGTGGGATGCCAGGAGGCATGCCTGCAGGTCGTGGCGGACGTGGCGGCGGAGCGCCCCGGCGTCAGCGCCCGGTCAAGAAGAAGAAAGGCTTCGGAGATCTCTGATCCGGCGGCAAGGTAAGTTGGTTGTTTGGCGCGACTGTCAGCTGCGCCGAACTGTTCCAATCACCAGCCAGCGCCACGATGATCAAGCTCCGCCTGAAGCGGTTCGGTAAGAAGCGAGAAGCCAGCTTCCGTCTCGTGGCCTGCAACAGCACCTCGCGCCGCGACGGTCGTCCCCTGCAGGAGCTCGGGTATTACAACCCCCGCACGAAGGAGACGCGTCTGGATGCTGAGGCCCTGCGTGAGCGACTCAGTCAAGGTGCTCAGCCCACCGATGTGGTGCGCACTCTGCTCGAGAAGGGTGGTCTGCTGGAGAAGACCATCCGTCCTGCTGAGACCGTCGGCAAGGCCAAGCAGGCTGCCAAGCGTGAGGCTGATGCCAAGCAGGCCGCCAAAGAAGCTGCAGAAGCCAAAGCCGCTGCTGAAGCAGAAGCCAAGGCTGCTGCTGCAGAGCCCGCCGCCGACGAAGCCGCTGCTGAAGGCTGATCAACAGCATGTCCGAAGCCACCTCCATCGGTCGCTTCACCTTTGATCTTCCCCACACGGAGGCTGCCCTCGCTCTCGCGGGCGGTCCCTCCTCTCAGACCCTGCGTCAACTGGAGGCTCTCACCGGAACCTCCCTGGTGATGCGGGGTCTTCAGCTAGAGATCAGCGGCAGGCCCAATCAGCTCGAACGCACGGCTGCCGTTGTGGAGCTGTTGCGCAAGCTCTGGGAAGCAGGCGAGTCGATTTCACCGGTTGATTTGCAATCGGCCCTCCAGGCGCTCGACACGGGCCGCGACCGTGAGCATGAAGCCATGGGCCAGCAGGTGCTGGCTAAGAATCAGCGCGGCAATCTGTTGCGACCCCGCACCCTCCGTCAGAAGGCCTACGTCGAGGCGATGGAGCGCAACGATCTCACCTTCGCGCTCGGGCCGGCCGGAACCGGTAAAACCTTTCTGGCCACGGTGCTGGCCGTGCGCATGTTGACCGAGCGCAAGGTGGAGCGTTTGGTGCTGACTCGGCCTGCCGTTGAAGCGGGGGAGCGCCTGGGATTTCTTCCAGGCGACCTTCAGCAGAAAGTGGATCCCTATCTGCGGCCCCTTTATGACGCTCTGCATCTGCTGCTCGGGGCAGAAAAAACCGCCGCTCTGCTGGAGAAGGGGGTGATCGAGGTGGCGCCACTGGCTTACATGCGTGGCCGCACCCTGGCTGAATCCTTTGTGATCCTCGATGAAGCCCAGAACACCACGCCGGCCCAGATGCGCATGGTGCTGACCCGGCTCGGGGAGCGTTCGCGCATGGTGGTAACCGGTGATGTCACCCAGGTGGATCTCCCGTCCGGTCAGTTGAGCGGTCTGGTGGAGGCCTCTGAGGTGCTGGATGGGGTGGAAGGTGTGGCGGTCTGCCGCTTGACGGCCGCGGATGTGGTGCGTCATCCCCTGGTGCAGCGCGTCGTGGAGGCCTATGCGCGCCGAGACAAAACGCATCCACGTCGGGATGGCGCGCCCCATCGCCGTTCGATGGGGAGATCCGCACCAGGCTGAAGACCACAACCCGGCCAGAGCTGGCAGGATGACTCCAGTGATCTGGGGCGACATGCCAGCCAGCAGCAATTTTCAAAACGCCATTCGCGAGGCGCAATCCAGCGCCCTCGTCGGGCCCAATGTGGTGAAGAAAGCCCTCCCCTATGTGGGAGGCGGCATGGTGCTGACCGCCGGAGGTGCTCTTGGTGGGATGGCCCTTTTGGCATCGGGGAGTGCGCTCTACATGCCCCTCTTCTTGATCGCAGCCATCGGCAACTTTGTTTTGTTCTTTGTGGCGCAGAACATCGCCATGAAGGGCGACAACGGCACAGCTTTGCCGTTGTTGTCGCTCTACAGCCTCATCAGTGGTTTCACCCTGAGCGGCCTGGTGAGCTATGCCATTCAGGTGGTGGGTTCTGCCAACCCCGCCAATCCCTACGCCGGTGTTGGTGCCGTCGGCATCGCGGCATTGGCCACGGGCGTCACCTTCGTGATTGCGTCATTCTTCGGAAGTCGCATGAGCGAGAGTGTCGGTCAGGCTCTCAGCGCTGTTGTGGGCATCGGCTTGGTGGGCCTTCTGATCGCGATGGTTGGCATCGCGATCGGAAGTTTCTTCATCCCTGGCCTCTACGAATCCACCAACCTGCTGATCTCCGGTTTTGGAACAGTGCTGTTTGTGGGCATGGCCTTCGTGGACTTTTACACGATGCCTCGCACCTACCGGGACGATCAATACCTGGCTGGTGCCCTCAGCATGTATCTAACATTTATCAACCTGTTCATCTTCGTTTTGCGTCTGATCATTGCCCTCAATGGCGGTGGTCGCCGCGACTGAATGTCACGAGCAGGGTTGCACGAAACACAACAAAGGCCCGGCCAAACCGGGGCTTTTTGCTGCCTTCGTTTCAGAGCGATTGACATCAAAAAACCTCGGAAAGGTCCCAAGGTTGCGTGAATGCCGGTTGATCCCCATCACCCGGCCGTGCGGGAAGACTAAGCGCGTTGAAATAGAAGGTGTCTCAACTTCAGATTGGCCTAATAGTGTTGCAAGCCAACGCTTCATGAAGCGAAACACCAGGTCTAGTGTCTGCTGGTTCAAGCTTCGGCTACAGCAATGACGGCATCGCCGATGGCCTGTTTCTGCCGGTCGTCGTAGCCCCAGCGTTCGAGAAAGGCCAGATCGTCGCCTTGATTCTGTCTTGCGGCCTCCAGCAGCACCTCCAGCCGATCTTTCACCCGTTGCGAATCCAGGTGGCGCAGCAGTTCCGTGCAGCGCTGATTCACCCGTTCGGAGCCGGCTGCTTGCTCGTCGTCGCTGTTGGTGCGGTGATGCACCACCATGGCGGCGCTCATCGCCAGGTTCCGGGCGGTCAGATCCACCACCCCATCTCCGGCTTCACGCAGTTTGAGCACCAGGGCTTCAGGCAGGCGATCCATGAGCACGCTGTCTCCGGCCAGGCTCACCACAAAAAAGCCGCGGGCTCCATCCCGACTGGCCACCAATTCACCGATCCGGTCTGCCAGCACCTCGTCGCTGATCTCCTCTTGGTCCCACTGCTGCAGCCAGGTCGCTGTGATTTCCATGGCCTGCTGGAAGGTGGGTTGTTGATCCGCCATGGCAGCGCAGAACGTCTCCCCCAAGGCTATGAGCCGATGCCAGGCCTGCCGCGCCCTGACGGCGCAGACTGATCCCATGCAGTCATCGCCACTCCCGGAGAATCACCGCTCCGGTTTCATCGCTCTGATTGGCCGCCCCAATGTCGGCAAATCCACCCTGGTGAACCAGTTGGTGGGAGACAAGGTGGCGATCACTTCCCCTGTCGCGCAGACCACGCGCAATCGTCTGCGCGCCATCCTCACAACCCCTACAGCCCAGTTGATCCTCGTGGATACCCCGGGGATCCATAAGCCGCATCATTTGCTGGGGGAACGTCTGGTGCAGAGCGCGCGCGCCGCCATCGGCGAGGTGGATCAGGTGCTGCTGCTGCTGGAGGGGCATCAGCCACCGGGACGTGGTGATGCCTTCATCGTCAACTTGCTGCGGCAGCAGCGTCTTCCAGTGCAGGTGGTGCTGAACAAATGGGATCTGGTGCCTGTGGATCGCAAGCCGGAGGCGGATGCGGCGTATCGCGCGTTGTTGGCGGATACTGAATGGCCCGTGCATCACTGCTCAGCGCTGGATGGTGCCGGCTGCCCCGAACTGGTGTCGGCTATCAGTGCGTTGATGCCCGAGGGGCCTCGGCTTTACCCCGCCGAGATGGTGAGTGATCAGCCCGAACGGCTGCTGATGGCGGAACTGATCCGCGAGCAAGTGCTGATGCACACCCGCGAGGAGGTGCCCCACAGCGTGGCGGTGAGCATTAATCGGGTGGAGGAGATGCCGGCGCGAGGCAAGAACAAGGCGCGCACGGCGGTGCTGGCCACTGTTCTGGTGGAGCGCAAAAGCCAGAAGGGGATTCTGATCGGGAAGGGCGGTGCCATGCTCAAAACCATTGGCCAGGGCGCCCGATTGCAGATGCAAACATTGATCGATGGACCGGTCTATCTCGAGCTGTTCGTGAAAGTGGTGCCTGATTGGCGCAGTAAGCCGCAGCGGCTGGCCGAACTCGGTTACGCCGAGGAGAGGGTCTGAAGGGCTGCGGTGTCTTGCGCCGTGTCCTGCGAGGATGGGTCCATGGATGAAACCGCTTTCCCTCCAGCCGATCTCAAGGCTTTTCTGCAGCTGTGCGAAGGCCGTTGGATGAGCCTGCGCAGTCGCTTTGATTTCAAGGGGTCCGACGACGACTGGCATGCCAGTGATCGCGGCGAGGTAACGGTGACCTTCCGTGATCAGGACGGTGCTTCGGTGCTGGCGGTGCAGCCGGCTGAAGGACCGAGCAGTGCGCTGCAGTTCACCCCGGACGGTGCTCTGGCCGTGACGTCTGGAGAGGGGTCTCGCGACGGCCGCTGGCAGTTCCGGCCCGATGCCAGTGTCGAGCTGGAGCTTGGCGATGGCCAGGCAGAGGCGAAGGTGCTGGAGCGCATCTGGTTCATCAAGCCGAACCTGCGGTTGCGCAGCACCACAGCACTGGCCGCCGATGGCACACCGCTGCAGGCGCGCTTCTGCTCCGAGATCCGGCGTGTCTCAGCACCCCAGGCCTGATCTGGTGAGCGCGTATCGCCTGGATGTGGTGAGCCTCGCTCCGCAGGCGTTCGCTCCCTTGCAGGAGCTGGGGGTGATCGGTCGGGCCTTTGCCGCCAGTCGCGCCGAGCTTTATCTGCACAATCCCCGCGATCACGCCACCGATCGCTACCGCAAGGTCGACGATGAGCCCTACGGCGGTGGCGCCGGCATGGTGCTCAAGCCCGAACCGGTGTTTGCCGCCTTCGAATCGATTCCCGTGCATCCGAAGCGGCGTGTGTTGCTGATGACGCCTCAGGGCCGACCGCTGCGCCAGTCCGACCTGCAGCGCTGGGCAGCGAACCATGACCAGTTGGTCCTGCTATGCGGCCACTACGAAGGCTTCGACGAACGCATCCGTTCTCTGGCGGATGAAGAGGTGTCGCTAGGGGATTTCGTGCTCACCGGTGGTGAGCTGCCAGCGATGACGATCATCAACGGTGTGGTGCGTCTGCTGCCGGGCACGGTCGGCACCGCGGCATCGCTGGTGGAGGAAAGCCACAGCGATTGGCTGCTGGAGCATCCTCACTACACGCGCCCGGCTGAGTTCCGGGGGATGACCGTGCCGGATGTGCTGCGCAGTGGCGACCATGGCGCCATCGCCCGCTGGCGCCAGCAGCAACGGGAGCAGCGCACGGCTGAACGCCGACCGGATTTGCTGGAGCGCTGGAAGCAACGCACCGATGCCGAGAATGACCCCGGAGCCACGACCTGAACGAGCGCGCGCATGAATCTCCGCATTGGCAATGGCTATGACATCCACCGCCTCGTTCAGGGGCGTCCGCTGATCCTGGGTGGTCAGTGCCTGTCGCATCCCGACGGTCTTGGTCTGGACGGCCACAGTGATGCCGATGTGCTCGTGCATGCCGTCATGGATGCCTTACTGGGAGCGCTGTCCCTAGGAGATATCGGCAAATACTTCCCCCCGACTGATCCCCAGTGGAAAGGGGCCGACAGTTTGGTGCTGCTGAAGCAGGTGATGGCTCTTGTGAAAGACCGTGGCTGGGAGGTGGTGAATGTGGATAGCGTCGTAATCGCAGAACGCCCCAAACTCAAGCCCCACATCGAGGCCATGCGTACCGCCATCGCTGAGAGCATGGGACTCGCGCCCGATCAGGTGGGGGTCAAAGCCACCACCAACGAGACCCTGGGACCTGAAGGACGGGAGGAGGGCATCTCCTGCCACGCTGTGGTTCTGCTGAGCAAGCCATGACGCGTCTGCGCAGAGGTCTCTCTACGGTGGTTGGGTGCTGCCTGGCGGTGTTGGTTCTGCTTTCAGGTCTTGGCGATCGTCGCGCTGAAGCGTTGTCCAGTCCGGATGGTCATGTTGATGTTGCTGTGATCGAGCATCTGCGCATTCAGGTTCCGCGTCAGGACCGTCAGGCCTGGCTGGACGCCGAGCGCGGCAGCTGGGAACCCTGGCTTGCGCAACAGCCAGGGTTCCTAGGTCGGGATCTGCTTTGGGATCCCAACAGCGAGGAAGGCACCTTGCTGATCCGTTGGAGCAGCCGGGATGCCTGGAAAGCGATCCCCGTTGAGGAGGTGGAAGCGGTTCAGCAGCGCTTTGAAAGCCTGGCCCGTGAGGCCACCGGTCAATCCGAGGGCAATCCGTTCCCTTTGGTGTTTGAAGGCGAGTTGCTGCCGGCGTGAGTGCACTTGAGGCGCGATTGGACCTGCAACGCCGCCGGCGGCTCGGCATGGTGGAGGCCGTCTGGGGTGAGCACAAAACTGCCGCTCAGATTGCGACCATCCTCAAGACCATGCACCACGCTGGTGAACTGGCGTTTGTGACGCGTGTGGATCCCGTGAAGGCTGCGGACGTGCAGGCCCGCTGCCCCGAGGTTCAGGTGCATGCGGCTGCCTCTTGCCTCACCCTGGGCAAGCTGCCGCCAGGCGATGGCAAGCCGTTGGTGGCGGTGCTCAGTGGCGGCACCAGTGATCGCCGCGTGGCGGAGGAGGCTGCGCTGGCGTTGCGAGTGCATGGCGTCACCAGCGTGCCCTTCCTCGATGTGGGCGTGGCGGGTTTGCATCGCTTGCTGGCGGTGTTGCCCGATCTCGAAGCGGTGCCGGTGCTGATCGCCTGCGCAGGCATGGAGGGTGCCCTGCCCACGGTGCTTGCCGGCTTGGTGCCGCAGCCTGTGATTGGTGTGCCGGTGTCGGTGGGCTATGGCGTCAGCGCTGGTGGTCGTGCCGCTCTCGACGGGATGCTGGCCAGCTGCGCTCCAGGCCTGAGTGTGGTCAATATCGACAATGGCTATGGCGCTGCCATGGCCGCATTGCGCATCCTCCTGGGCCGTGGGTTACAAGGCAGTGGCGATGAGGCGAGTCGCGCTCAGTGAGCAGGAGGGTGAGCCTGGCCCGGCATCATCGCTTGGCTCGGCTGGGTGGGATCCAGCTCCAGCGTTGCTTCCACCCACAGGCGCATGGACCTGGGAAGGGTGTTCTGCTCATAGCGCTGCAGGGCTTCCATCAGCACCGTTGAATTCACCCAGTGCGGAGATCGAGCGGCCATGCAATCCGTGCGATCTCTGCAGGATGGGGGAGCGCCACGAAGGCAGCAAGGGGGGACGGTCGAGGTTCCGGATCAGAGTGTCGGGTCAGTTCTCCGGATCAGCTGCTGACACTGCATTTGGCACCTAGCCGTGACAGCTCATCGCTGTGAATCGGCGGCTCCACGGTCTGAAGGATGCGCAGCAAATCAAATAGATCACGACGGTCGAGTTCCCCGTTGGACTGCCACTGCATCACACGGGGATCAGGGGGTGAAGCCGCGGCAATCACAATCAATCTGTCGAAACGGATTCAACGTATCGACAGATTGCAGTCGTGAATGCAAAGAAATTCCTTGGAATCCGAAGGCTTTCTGAAGGGAGATTCAAAGGTGTTGAAGGTTTGGATAGGCCGTGACGAGTTCTTCGGCGCTGAGCACATCTCCTGAGCCATCGGGTTGCCAGATCACTTCCAGAGCCATGAGGTCACTGGAGGCGGTTGAGCCGAGGATGCGCAGTGATTCCCGCAGTTGTTCGCTGGTGTCGGCTTTTTTCAGGTTCACCGCCTGACGGCTGGCCACCAGCACGGTCACCACGATGAATTCGTTGGTGGCATCGGCATCGCCGCGACTGCTCAGTGTCGCTGCGGATGAGCGAACACCACCAACATTGGTTGTGAGTTCTTCGCGCAACTTGCTGCGCTCGGTCATCGACAGACGGTTGAAGGTGGATTCCGCTGCATTGAACGGAACGCTGCCTGATTCCACATTGGCGTAAACCCAGAGGTCGGGTTGCCGCAGTAAGGCCAAGGTGGTGTCCTGCAGGACCCGTTGCAGTCCAGAGGAGCTGCTGGTGTCAGCACTGGCCGCCAGCTGTCGCAGGTCGGTTTGCAAATCCTTGGCACTGGCCAGAAGGCCCATCTGGAGCTGCAGCAGCGAGACCGGACCACCGGAGATTTCGCGTGGATTGTCATAGCCACCGACGGCGACGCGGCTCCCGGATCCTGCACCCCGCGCCGCATTCACCAGAACCCCCACGATGCCCATCAGCAACAAGAAGGGCAGCAGGCCGCCGCCACCGAGGCCAAAGATCGGAATGATGAAAGGGAAACCGAAGCCGCCGCCGCCGTAACCGCGGCTGTAGCCACCGCCCATGCCACCACTTCCGTAGCCGCCGCTTCGCGGCATCGAGGGAGCGCGGAAGCTGCCACCTCCGATGCGGCCACCCCGTGCTGCTTCGCTGGGCTGTGGCATCAGCACCAGCAGTCCAATCAGGAGCACAGGCACCATCAGGCCCGAAAGCCAACGGCGCAGCAGACGACGGGTCGAGCGGTTCGGCGAATCGGCCAAAACAGCGGGAAGAGCTTTAAAGACTCTAGGAACCCCCGCCCACGATGGTGACGATCTCGAGGCTGTCACCATCCTTTACAGCCTGCTGCGCCCAGAGATCCGGCGTGAGGATCAACCCGTTGAATTCCACCACCACCAACTTGGGGTGATGGCCGAGGGCTTCGATCACTTGGTTGAGGCGTGTCAGGCCTGCATCGAGATTGCGCTGTTCACCATTCACCTTGAGCTGCATGGGTCGGACCTGAGGGATGGAGCAGGAAAAGGGGTATGCAGCCGTGAAGGGCCAGCTCAGGCGAGCTGGTGGAGCAGCTGCTGGCTGGCCTCTACAGGGTCATCAGCCGCCATGATCGCGCTCACTACGGCAACGCGGGAGGCGCCGGCCGCACGAACTTCGGCAATCGTGCTGGCGTCAATGCCACCGATGGCGAACCAGGGCACCGTGGCGGCCGCATGGGCATTGCGCACCCAATCGAGTCCTGCAGGGGTCCGGCCGGCTTTGGTGCGGGTGGCAAACACAGGCCCAACTCCGACGTAGTCAGCACCGTCGTCTTGGGCCTTCATCAGATGCTCAAGCCGGTGGGTGCTGCGACCAATCAGCTTGTCGCTACCCAGCAGCTCACGCGCTTCTGCATGGGGCAGGTCGTCTTGGCCGAGATGCACGCCATCGGCATTCACCAGGAGTGCAAGATCGATGCGGTCGTTGACGATGAACAGGGCTTGGTGACGGCGGCACAACTCAGCGAGTTGCCTGGCCTCCTGAAGTCGCAACCGATCGTCGCCCTGCTTTCTCCGGTATTGCACCAGGGTGATGCCAGCGTTCAAAGCCGCCTCCACCCGCTTCAGCATCGCGCTGCTGTTGCCATCAAAACCTGGGTCGGTGATCAAGCAGAGCTTGGCCCCCTCTAACTGCTGACGCCGACGGTTGTAAGCGCAGGCCTCAAGGATGCGCACTTCAAGGTCATAGAGGGCGTAACGCACCGTGGCTGCTGTGGCGGCCAGGGGGGCGTCAGTGGTGCGGGCAAACTCCTCGATCACCCGTAGGGCTTCCTGCACACGACTGGCATTGGCCTTCACCACCTGGCTGCTGTCCGTGCGTGTCTGCTGCGCTGGGTGGCTGAGGCCAGCAGCGGTGTCGGTGGCGGTGGAGCGTGCCTGCCGATACAAATCCGCATGTAGCAATCCGAGCTGCTGGCGCCAATCTTTCAGGGGCACCACAAGGTCCTCGCGGTCCAGCCCGAAGCGGCACCAGTCCTCGATCACCCGCAGTCCCTCACGGGCCCTGTCCAGGTTGGCGTCGATCAGCCTTGCAACACGTGGCTCAGTGCTGGGGGCGACAGGCATCGGTTCCATGGCACTCTGGGCAGAATCTCATGCCTGGGGCGGCGATGGAGAACGGTGGATCTGAAAGCACGATGCACGTGCTGGTCTGGGGAATCATCCTGCTTGGCAGCATCGGCGTCTTCATCGTTTGGGGGTTGTCCAACGCTTACCCCGCCGTTTCCTGAAGTCGCTCTCGTGCCTGCTGGGCATCGCGACTGATCTGCGCACTGAGTTCCTCCAGGCCAGAGAAGCGGCACTGGCCCCGCAGCCGTTCCACGGGCTCCACCCTGAGGGTGCGCCCCTCTAGGTCCCGCCTTGTGTCGAGCAGATGCACCTCCACGGCGGAGGGCGAGTCGGGGTCGACGGTGGGTTGCGGTCCGAGGTTCATTACGGCGGGCAATGCAGCGTTTTCACCATCCACCCAGGCCCAGGCCGCGTACACCCCCAGTCCCGGTAAAAACTTGCGCCCATCCACCTGAAGATTGGCGGTGGGCCAGCCGAGCTGATGGCCAAGGCCTCGGCCCTGAACGACGGTTCCCTGAAATTGATAGGCCCGCTGGAGCAGCTCGCGCGCAGTGATCAGGTCACCCTCGCTGAGGGCCTGGCGAATCCGGCTGCTGCTCATACGGCCACCTGGATCCTCCAGGATCGGCACGACGGTTACACGCACGCCGGCGGCTTCCGCCAGCGCCTTCAATGTTTCGGCTCCGCCTTCGCGACCGCGGCCAAAGCGGAAGTTGGCCCCCACAGCGATGTGACGTGCCTGCAGAGTTCCGATCAGCATCTCCTCCACGAAGCGGCTGGCACTCAGCTGCGCCAGCTCCCGGTTGAAGGGCACCAGCACCAGTTGCTGGATGCCCAGGGGGGCCAGAAGATTCAGTTTTTCCTCAGGCAGGTCGAGGCGCAGTCTTGGCTCCCCATGCAGCACCTCTCGGGGGTGAGGCCAGAAGCTCACCACGGTGGGGATGCCGCCGGCCGGCTCGCGGCACACGGCATCGATCACCCGCCGGTGTCCGGCATGCAGGCCATCGAAGCTGCCCAGAGCAAGGGCGGTGGGCGTGCAGGCCTGCTGTGGCGAGCAGAGAGGGATCAACGGGCCGTGCACGGTGCGGTGGTTGATGGCAAGTTTGGACGACAGACCTCCACGCCCGCATGGCTGATCGGCTCGACTTCCAGTTGCTGGCCCTCGGCCTGCGCCGCACCGCTTGGATCCGCTTCTGGATTCAGACCGCCCTCGGCGTGGTGGTGGTCGGGGTGCTGATGTTCAACAACATCGGCGGCAGCCTCTCCCGCAATGCCGATCGGGCTGTGGGCCTGAGCCCTGGCCTGTCGCTCACCACCCTGTCGTTTTTGGTGCTGCTGTTCAGCCTCTGGCAGGGATGGCTGATCGTGCGCCTAGGTCGCGCACTCGACAGTGGGGCGCGTCCCAGCCGGGGCGAAGCCAGTCGGTTGATCAAGCGCGGAATCTTGGCCGATCTGCTCGGCTTGGTGTTCGCGGCAGTGGGGTATCAGTCGCTCGCGGGTGCCTTGTTTGTTCAAGCGTCCCAGCAGACCCCCGGCATTGCCATTGGTGGCCAGGGAGTGGCTGAAAACCTGGCAATCACCTCGCTGGAGATGCTTTCGGTGTTGAGCAACACCCAGGTGTTGTTCGCGCACCTGATCGGCTTGTTGTTCTCGCTGTGGTTGCTGCAGCGGATTTACCGCACTCGCTGACCTCCTAATTCCAGTTGCGGAAGGCTGCCCAGGGAGCCGCGCCAGAACAGCTCTGGCTGGATGGGGGTGAGTGACGGGGCGTTCGCTTCGATCTGAGCCACATCCGTGGGCCAATCACGGGGGCCGTCGCCGCCTGATTCCAGATCTTCCACCACTTCACCGGCGAGCCAGTAATACGTGCGTCCCTGGGGGTCTTTGCGTGGGCTGAACTGTTCGTCGTAACGACGGATCGACAGACGGGTCCAGCGCATCGGTCCCATGGTCTCCGCCCTGCAGGGCGGCAGGTTGAGATTGAGCAGGAGGTTCTCTGGCCAGCCTTCCCGGAGTGCTGATTCGGCGGCGTCAACAGCAATCTGTGCGGCCCCCTCGAAATCGCGCCACTTGAAGCAGGCGCTGCTCACAGCCATGGCGGGCCGCTGCTCGAGCGTACCCTCCATGGCAGCAGCCACGGTGCCGGAACAGAACACGTCGGTGCCGAGATTGGGACCGTGGTTGATGCCCGAAAGCACCAGGTCTGGTGGTGCATCCAAAAGTTCGAACAGTGCCAACTTCACACAATCAGCTGGTGTGCCGCTGCAGGCCCAGGCGGTGATGCCGTTGCCAAACAACTGGTCAGCGCGCTCGGCTCGGATCGGTTGCTGCAGGGTGAGCCCGTGGCCAGTGGCGGAGCGCTCCTTGTCAGGACAGACCACTGTCACTTGGTGGCCACGGCCGGCGGCGGCTAAGGCCAGGGCTTTGATGCCGTCGGCAAACACGCCGTCGTCATTGCTGATCAGGATCCTCAGCGGGGCCATCGGGGTTGCAAGAGCCTGTGGGGCGAACCTAGTCGTGACCACTGCTTACAGTCAGCTGCCGTCTTCCCAAAGCTGTGAGCGCCACCATCACCCTGCAGCAGCTCACCGATCAGCTCGATGCGCTGGAAGCTGAGGCCGCCGAAGCCATTGCAGCAGCTGCGGATGCCGAGGCGCTTGAGCAGTTGCGTGTCGGCTTGCTCGGCAAGAAGGGCCGGCTCTCCGGTGTGCTTGGTGCGATGGGCAAGTTGCCTGGCAATGAACGGCCTTTGGTAGGGCAGCGGGCGAACGTGCTCAAGACCCAAGTGCAGTCATTGCTGGGTGATCGTTTGCAGGCGGTGAAACAGGCCGCCATGGAGGCGCGCATCGCTGCCGAAACTCTGGATGTCACAGCGACCGCCCAGGGAACACCGATGGGGCACCGTCACCCCCTGATCTCCACCACAGAGGAGATCGTTGATCTGTTCTGCGGACTGGGATATCAGGTGGAGGAAGGCCCAGAGGTGGAAACCGACCATCACAATTTCACCGCGCTGAACATTCCACCGGACCATCCGGCCCGGGACATGCAGGACACCTTTTATCTGAAAGACAACCTGCTGCTGCGCACCCACACCTCACCGGTGCAGATCCGCCATCTTGAGAACAACGCACCACCGGTAAGGATCGTGGCTCCCGGCCGCGTGTATCGCCGTGATGCGGTGGATGCCACCCATTCCCCTGTGTTTCACCAGGTGGAGGTGCTCGCGATCGATGAGGGTTTGGATTTCAGCCACCTGCGCGGCACGGTGATGGCCTTTCTCAAGGCCTTCTTCGGTGATCTGCCGGTGCGGTTCCGTGCCAGCTATTTCCCCTTCACCGAGCCTTCCGCAGAGGTGGATGTGCAATGGCGTGGCCGCTGGCTGGAAGTGATGGGCTGTGGCATGGTCGATCCTGCTGTGCTGGAGGGTCTGGGTCTGGATCCCGAGCGTTACAGCGGTTTTGCGGCCGGCCTGGGTGTGGAGCGGTTCTGCATGGTGCGCCATGGCATTGATGACATCCGCCGGCTTTACACCAGTGATTTGCGCTTTCTTGAGCAGTTTTAAGCGGCGTTCATCGTTCGTTTCGATCTCATTCATGCGTCTCAGGTTCGCTGTTGACATTCATTGGCATTACTGAGCGATTCACCTAGGAATGACCTTTGTGTGAATCTCAATGGCACGTCTTGGATGGCGGCTGACGGCCTTGGCCACCCTCGTCATCGGAGCCGGGCTTGGTTTGCATTTCGGTGTTTCTGGTTGGACGGCAACCTCAGTGAAGGCAGGAATTGATGCCACTGGCCGAAGTTCCCTGGCACTGTTTTCGATGGCTTTTGTGGCTTCGAGTGTGCATCGCCTCTGGCCATCGACTGCCAGTCGATGGATGCTTCAAAACCGGCGTTGGATTGGATTGAGTTTCGCGTCGTCCCATGCGATTCATCTGGCGTTGATCGTGACAATGTCGTTTGACTTCCCTGATCCCTTTCTCAGTGAGCAGTCGGCTGGCAAGTGGCTGCTAGGAGGGGTCGGCTATTTCTTTGTTGCCCTGATGGCACTGACGTCATCCAATGCCGCCCAGCGGTGGATGGGGATGAAGCACTGGAAGCGACTGCACGTCATCGGCTCCTATTGGCTCTGGGCTCAATTTTTTCTCACCTATGTGAGCCACATCAAGCAGGGCCCCACTGATTTTTATGCTCCCTTCCTTGGATTCACCGTGCTTCTCCTGGTGATCCGCTGGATTGGTCACCTCAGGCCCAACAGACCGTTGAGCCCTGTTGGCTAATCAATCCTTTAAAAATTGGGCCTGCGTACAGGCCCGATCAGGGGGTTTTGAACCGGTCCAGCGACGCCATAGGTCACAACGAATCCTTGACCCCCTCCAAATGTGGAGGTGCGGCCTGTGTAGGTGGGGTTGATGACAACATCACCATCAAACCAGTTGTTGGCACTCCAAAGGTTTCCAGCATCATCAATGATCACATCGGTGGTGATTTGAATGACACCACTCTGGTAGTTGTGAATCACATCGCCAGTGGTTTTTCCTTCAGGGCAATTGGCGGGATTGATGCCGCAGATGTGAATCAAGCTTTGACCATACAAATTACCGACCCAGACATTGTCGTTGCCGTCAATTGTCACTCCCCAGGGAACATACGCGGTGCCCTTGGCGATGTTTTGCTTCACTACTGTTAGATCGGGTGCAATCAAACCAACCATCCCAGCCTGAGTGAGGTTGGGGTTGTAGAGATAGAACTCAGCTCCCGCCTCAAACTCTTGCATGATGGTTTTGGGTTGTGGTGCGTTGGCGGGGATATTGGGTGGCATTTTTCCGCCTGGAGGAAGTGCTCCTTGAGGTGAATTGGATTGTTGGGCAATCCAAACGTGCCCTGTTGAGTCAATGGCCACACCACGCGCCCCAAGGTTCACTTCGATTGTTTTGGCCTGATCAGGAGCGTCCCCTGGAAACACGGTGAGTTTGTTGTTGTAACTGCTGCTCACCCAGACTCTGTTCCGAGCGTCAACGGCGACACCGAAGGGGGCTTGCAGTCCATCAATGATGTGGCGCTTCCCTTGGGTGTAATCACCACCGGGGAACTGAATCATGTGGTTACCCGTGTTGTCGGCGATCCAAACGTCGCCATTGCGCGCCGTGGCGACGCCTTGAAGTTGACCCACTTCCCCGTCAATGGTGGCTGGTCCGAGGGCGTTGCCGTTTTTGAGATCAAACACCCCGACCCTGTTGTTGAACGCACCAACCCAGGCGTATTTGTCTGAGACTCCAGTCCCCCAGCCCACACCGTTGATGCCTTGGCCGTTGTAGCCGCTAATGGCGGGTGAGAGGGGAGTGCCACCGGGGCCGAAGTGGGTCATGCCGCCGCCGATGTTGTTCACCACGCCGGATTGAGAGCCTGGCATCCAGTTGGTTCCACTCCACATGCTTCCTTTTCCGTCAAACATCAACTTCCCGAGGGCTAAAGCGCCGCCACCGTCGAAAACCAGGGAAAGGGAAAAGCTTTTGGGTTGAAACAGCAGATAGGGAGCCGTAGCTGTTGTGCGCAGCTGCGTGGCTTGGTTGATCGGGTAGGAGCTTTGGAACAGCTCATAGAGCGCGCTGGTGTTCTTCCAGGGTTGACGGGCAATGGATGTCATTGCCGAGAGCGTGTTCTCTGAATTCGTCAGTGCTAGCAGCTGATAGCACCCTTGCGATTGCTGCGGTTGCCCGCACAAAGCAACCAGATCTGAGAGCACATTCATCCGAGCCGCGGTTTCGGAATTCAGCAGGTTGGTGCTTTTCAGCAACGTTGCACCAAAGCGACCTGTGCTCTGATCCACCAGGTTCTCAACTTGGCTCGAACCGATCGTTAAAGCGCTTTGGCTCCCCTCCAACGCTGTGCCTTTAAGCAACTGCGCATTGGGCCAAACGGATCCAACGGTGGTGAGCTCGTTGATGGCCACCTGCTGATTCTCATCTCCTCCGAGCACCGTGAGCATGGTGAGCTGGTCGGCGCTGGATCCGCCGATCTCGCCCCCCTGGGCCACGAGATAGTGGACGACCCCTGGCGTGGCTCGAACCTTGACACTGAACGCACCGCTTTTGGTCGAGCGATGGGTGCTCAGTTGTTTGGGGGATTGGCCGGCCTGGGTTTGCCAGAGGGTGATGGATGAGCCGCTCACCGGCTGACCTTTCAGGGAGATCTGCCCTTTCAATGTTGAATGCCCTAGGGCTTCGACAGATCCTGTTGCTGCCCCGACAGCCAATGCACTCAGGGCGAGGGCGCGTCCAAGGGTTTTAAGGGCTTGCATGGAGGTCGCTGCTTCGAGGACGGTGCTTTTTCTTTCATAGACATGAAATGACGAGTTGGTCGACACTTCGATCGAAATCACGGGCGGATGGGCGCACCATGGGACGAGGCTCGCTGTCGACACTTCGGCGGAGGTGCGCCCTCAGTGGGCGCCTCTTGCGTCACTGCTGCGTTCCTGCTGGCGCTGAATCACAAATCCTTAGTCTGTGGTCGAGAGACGAAGTGTTCTCATAAACTGATCGGGCTGTTGCTGGCTGCGATCGGTGCCCCGGGTAGGACTGATCGTCAATGATGGCAAGCCATTGGCTGTCGAAACAGCCACTGCGATTCAGTCGCAACTTGAGCGTGGTGGCCATGAAGTGGTGCGCGCCAGTAGCTCGGGTGGGATGGTCGGCTTTGCCAATCCCGATCAGCACCTGCGCATGCTTGGTTATGCAGCTTGCGTGCCCGAGGGATTTGATCAGTCGATGGTGCTGGCGATCGTGCTGGGGGGCGATGGCACGGTGCTGTCGGCTGCGCGTCAGACGGCGCCGGTTGGTGTGCCGATTCTCACGATCAACACCGGTCATCTCGGCTTTCTTGCCGAGGCCTACCTCGATGACCTGGACCGGGCGCTGAAGCAGGTGCTCACCCAGCAGTGGACGATTGAAGAGCGCGCCAATCTGGTGGTGAGTGTGATGCGAGGGGATCAGCGTCGCTGGGAGGCGTTATCACTGAATGAGATGGCCCTGCATCGGGAACCGCTCACCAGCATGTGCCATTTCGAGATCGCGATCGGACGCCATGCGCCGGTGGATATCTCTGCCGATGGTGTGATCCTGTCGACGCCCACCGGCTCGACCGCCTATGCCCTCAGCGCCGGCGGTCCGGTGATCACGCCGGATTGCCCGGTGCTGCAGCTCACGCCGATCGCCCCCCATTCGCTGGCTTCACGGGCCCTGGTGTTCAGTGACGCTGAGCCGGTCACCGTGTTTCCGGCCACGCCCGAGCGTCTGATGATGGTGGTGGATGGCAGCGCAGGTTGTTATGTGTGGCCGGAAGACCGAGTGCTGATCCGTCGCAGTGACCATCCCGTGCGTTTCGTGCGGCTCACCGATCACGAGTTCTTTCAGGTGTTGCGCAACAAGTTGGGCTGGGGGCTTCCCCACGTGGCCAAGCCGGATCGCCCATGACGCGCATCGATGCCAACGCGATTGCTCACACCGGCGGGGATTTGGTGCTGTTGGTGGGCGGCCAGGCGGTGGCCTTGGCGGACCGCTTGAAGGCCTCCGGTTACCAACCGCTCGACTGGGGCAGTGGCGCCGCCAGTGGAGTGTCCGCGGAAGGCCCATCCCATCCGGTCGCGGCGATTCTTGCCGATGATCAAGCGGACAGGGTCAGCGATCTGCGGCGCCGGTTCGGGGCGTTGCCGATCCTGATTGGCGTGCGGGACGACAGCGTGGCAGCTCGGGAGCACGTGTTCGCCTGCGGGGCGGATGACTTCTGGTTCCCCTCAGTTGGACCCAGTGATCTGCTCCAGCGCTTGCGCCTGCATCTGGCGATTCAGGCTCAGAGTCAGCAGCGGCGCCCCATGATGCAGATCGGCAACCTGAGTGTCGATCTGGCGTCCCGACAGGTGCGTCGGGGCAGTCGTCCGGTTGCTTTGACGGCGCGTGAATACTCCCTGCTGCTGCTGTTGTTGGAGCAACGCGGCACGGTAGTTAGTCGCGATCGGATTCTGCGCGAGGTCTGGAATGACGAGCAGGGATCCTCCAGCAATGTGATCGAGGTGTATGTGCGCTATCTGCGCCAGAAACTGGAGGAATCCGGAGAAGCCCGCCTGATTCATACCATCCGTGGCCGCGGCTACTGCCTCAGTGATGGGTTCCCCAAGCTGGAACCGCGCTGATGGACCTGCCGCCTCAGACCCTGCCACCGCAGACTCTGCCGATCGAAGCGCAGTGGTGTCTGGATCAACGCCCGTCGCTGTGCATTGCCCTGGAAGTGGCCGACACGGCTTGGGAGCAGCAGCTGGGAATGATGCAACGGCCGGCTCTGCCACCCCTGCGTGGCATGTGGTTTCCGGTGAAGCCCTCCCAGCCACTGCGCTTTTGGATGCACAACACCCTTGCTCCGCTCGACATGGTGTTTGTGCGCGACGGCAAGGTGCTGGACATCGCTGCACAGGTGCCGGTCTGTCCTGGACTCCCATGCCCGTCGTATTGGGCGGATGCCGACCAGAACGCCCGTGCAGACTTCGTTGACGGTGTGATCGAAATCGGCGCCGGTGAGGCGGCACGGCTGGGTATTCGCGTGGGTGATGCTGTTCAAATCGCACCTTTTGGCACGTCGTTAACGCAATAACGTGTTTTAGGCGTCACGTCGGCGTGCTTTCTGTGGTTGTATGGCTAGCCGAAGAAGCCTTTGGACTGCAGAAACAGGCCGACGGCGAGCAGCGGGCCAAAACCCGCGATCAGCAGGGTGATCTTCATGCGCATCGGCGAGACCTGCTTGTCTTTCTGAAGCGGCATGGATTAGCGGTGCGTGATCGTCGATTCTGGAGGGCCGTGCCGGAGCTTGCGGCCCTGCAGCACCAGAACCGGGTTCATCGGCGACAACCGCGTCCCTTCTGCCAGAGGCATCCCGCGCCAACTCTGATGTTGGTGCATGCGCACGCTCCAGCCGGCTTCGCTCAGCAGTGGCCGCAGTTCCCCCACGGCTTCCAGGGTGGCCATGGGAATTACCACCACTCCGCCAGGCCTCATGCGCGCGATCACCGCCTGCAACAGCGCTTGGCGTTGACGGCCGCCGCCGCCCAGCAGCACCCGATCGGGATCGGGCAGCTGCTCCAAAACGGAGAGCGCATCGCCTTCGATCACCGCCGCCGGCTCCACTCCCAGGCGCCGGGCATTGGCGTGGATCAGTCTGCCGCCGCCGCTGCGACGCTCCACCGCCATGAGTTGCAGCTGCGGTTGCAGACGCAGGGCTTCCAGCCCAACGCTGCCGGTGCCGGCCCCCAGGTCCCACAGCACACCCGTGGGAGGCAAGTCGAGCTCGGCCAGCAGCTGGATGCGCACCTCCCGCTTGGTCATCAGGCCGGGACGGTCGTCGTGCTGGAGGTAAATGCCGTCTTCGATGCCGAAGAGGGGTAGCTGATCTGGGATTGGGTCTGCCGCGGGCTCTGCCAGCAGCACCACCAGGTGTAGGGGGTTGAGATCGCTGGGGATCGCATCGGTGGGAGCCAGTTGTTGCACCCGTTCATCCCCATGGCCGAGGGCCTCGCAGAGCCAAAGGGCGTAGCTGGCCTCCAGGCCGCTGGTGTGCAAAATGCTGCGCACGTCGGCCACACCACCGCGGCTGGGATCGGTGAGCACCGCTAAGGCGTTGGGGCGTTGCTGCAGCCGGCGCGCCAAGGGTGCTGGGTCGCGTCCGTGCAGGCTGATCCACTCAGCGTTCTGCCAGGGCCGGCCCAGGCGTGCGAAGGCCAGCTGCAGTGAACTCGGCCCTGGATGAAAGCGCAGGTTGTCGCGCCCCAAGCGTTCGATCAGGATCCTGCCAATCCCGAACCAGAGCGGATCACCACTCGCCAGCACCACAGCCTGTTGACCCGGCTCCAGCTTCAGCAAGATGTCGCTGAGAGCAATCGGATCGTCGCTAGCCATCCAGCGCAGGTTGGGGGGGCATCCCGGCCACTGCTGCAACGCCGGCAGCACCCGCTTCGGTGCAGCCACTAGCTGGGCCTGCTGCACCAAACGCTGAGCCGCAGGCGGGAGCGTGCCTGGGGCGCCAGCGTCGGTGCCGATCACATCGATCATCAAGCCATTGTGCTGGGCTGACGACCCAGGCCCTGGTTTTATTCCAGGCCTGTGCTGCATTGGCTAATCCCAGTGGTGGGAAGTGTCGATAATCGCCCCCACGGAGGCCTGACGGTAGAGGTCGTTGTGGCTAAGACGTCGGCAAACTTTGTTTCAGCCATGACTGCGCCACGTCGTCCGTTGCGTCATGTCTCTGCTGTGTTGGCGTCGCTGTGGCGTGTGGCGGTTTGGTCGGTCACCGTCTGAGACAAGAAAGGTTTTGCTGTAAGCAAGAACGACAACCTCGACAGCACCTTCGCCAAAACCAACCCTGATGGTGATGTGGTGATCAGCCTGGGCGGAAATTGCAGTGAAGACACCACAATTGAGATTGAACAGGGTTGAAATGCCACGCTGCGGATCGACACCCTGACACCCAATGATCTTGACGGTTCATGGGGCTGGCCCGAGCTTCAGATCAGGTCGGACTTGAACTCCGATACTTGGAAAGCCTGGAATCACACCCGGGCTTTTGCATGGACCTGAAGGAAGGATGCCTTCTGGCTGACAGGTGCTGAGGCCTTGTCATGCAAGTTGCCAGAAAGACCTATCGAATCTCCGGATCATTGTTTTTATGCCGACGTAAAGAAGCTTTCGTTCCGTTATTGAATGCCTTTTGTATGCTTGCTCCCAATCGGGCAGTTTTTGATTGATTTTGTTGTTCATTTCTTGCCTTGTGGCTAGAAAAAGAATGAACAGAATTGTCGATGACTTGGGTATGTCAGGTGTTTCCCGCCAATGGCGCAGGCGTTCCTCAGCCTTGCTCCTGTCTGCATTGGCATTGGCCACTGTTGGTGCATCCAGCCATGGCGTGAAGGCGCAGGTGCCTGAGGGCTACACCACGCCGATCCCTGAAGAGCTGTTTACGCCTGACCAGGTGAACACCAGCGTGGGCACCTTCCGTTTTTTCGATGGCATGCCCGATGCTGCCACGGTTGACACTAGTTTTGACAATCTCAAGTTCATCCGTGCTTATGAAACCTTTCTCACATTGATGCCTGCTGCCAGCATTGAAATGCTTCGTGCAGGCCATGCTGAGATGGGGGTGGATGCCTACAACAAAGTGATGTTGATGGCGCCGCTTACGTCAAATCCGCTTTTTTTAACTGGCAACACTGACACGGTGTATGGCTCCGCCTTTTTCAATTTGAAGGAGACAGGGCCGATGGTGATCGAAATCCCAGCAGGTTTAGGCCCTGGCACCATCAACGATGCTTTTTTCCGTTTCGTTGCGGATACCGGTGCACCGGGTCCAGACCGGGGCAAGGGTGGCAACTATTTGATTCTGGGCCCGGATGATGCGGAGCCGGCGAATACCGATGGCTACTTTGTGTTTCGCTCTCCCAGTTACTCCAACTGGTTGATTTTGAGAGCTTTCCTTGATGATGAGGGGAAGCCTGACAAGGCTGTTTCGAACTATCAAGAGGGCCTCAGGCTCTACCCTCTCTCGCGCAAAGACAACCCTCCGGAAATGATCTTTATCCAGGGGGGAGAGGCGATTTTTAATACAGTGCATGCCAATAATTTCCATTTCTATGAAGAGCTTGATGTGGTGATTCAGAGAGAGCCGATCAGCCTGCTCGATCCTGAATTAAGGGGTTTAGCTTCCGCGATTGGTCTGGAAAAAGGAAAGCCATTTGCACCCAGTGCGCAGGATCGCGCTGTGCTGGAGGAGGCAGTGCAGGTTGGTGTTGCGTATGTGCGTGCTGATATGGGCAAGCCACGCAATCCCGATGTCTATTTTTATGAGGGGAAGCAATGGTTTACGCCATTTGGTGGTGGGAGCCATGAATGGCTGATTGATGGCGGTAAGGGTGGTCGGAATCTCGATGCTCGCAACAATTTCTTTTGGGGCTACACCGTTAATACGCCGGCCATGGTGTTGAAGATGGTGGGCGTTGGTTCTCAATACGGGGTAGTGGCCACGGATGCCACGGGTGCCTATCTCGATGGCAGCAAGACCTACAAATTCACGGTTGATGCTGACGTCCCCGCCAAGGATTTCTGGTCGATGGTGGTCTATGACCCTCAGACCCGTTCTGAGCTACAGACCGATCAGCCGCTTCCGAGTAAGAACAGCATGCGCAACCAAGACATGGTCGTGAATGCAGACGGCACCATTGATTTGTATTTCGGCCCAACAGCGCCAGAAGGCAAGGAATCGAACTGGATTCAGACTGTTCCTGGTAAGGGTTGGTTCGCTGTTTTCCGGCTTTATGGCCCTCTGCAGCCGTGGTTCGATAAGACCTGGCAGCTCAATGATATTCAGCCTCTCGGTTGAGATTTAAATCGATCGATTTCACTTTCCAACCTCAACCATGACTCGTTTCAAGCACCTCCCTTCCACTGTCCTTTCCGCCTTGTTTTTGGCATGCAGTGGTTCTGCGCTCCAAGCTGCTGATGTCGTGCCCAAGGGCTACAACACACCAATCCCTGTGGATGTGTTGACGCCGGATTCGGTGACCACCCGAATCGGCACGTTCAATTATTTCGATGGTTTCCCGGACGATGAAACCATGCGCAAGGCCCGCCGTCAGGTGGACTTGGGCCGCGGTGTGCAGACCTTTCTGAACTTCATGCCTGCAGCTTCGCTTGAGATGCTGCATGTGGGCCATCGTGATGGCTATGGCCTTCAGACGAACCGTGATATCGGTGTGTTTGAAGATCTCATGAGTTCAGACTCTCTTTGGCTTACAGGCAACACCGACACGGTGTACGCCTCCGCCTTCATTGACCTAAGCGACGGCCCGATGGTGGTTGAAGTGCCCGCCGGAACGGGCCCGGGCACGGTGAATGATGCCTTTTTCCGCTTCGTGATCGACATGGGCGGTCCCGGTCCAGACAAGGGCCGTGGCGGCAAGTATCTGATCCTTGGGCCTGGTCAGTCGGCTCCTGCTGATGCCGATGATTATTACGTGGCTAACACGCCGAGTCTGATCAACTGGGTGATTCTGCGTGGTTTCTTGGATGCTGAAGGCAGCACGGAGACGGCCAAAAATGCATTTCAGAATGATCTGAAGATCTATCCGTATGCCCAGCGGATGAATCCCGCCCCCAACACGTTCAAGAACCTCACCGGTTTGAATGTGAACACCATTCATGCCAACGACTTCAAGTTTTACGAGGAGCTGGATGATGTGATTCAGCGTGAACCGTCAGAGGTGTTCTCACCTGAATTGCTGGGGATGGCCTCGGCCATTGGCATTCAGAAAGGCAAGCCTTTTGCTCCATCGCCTGCGCAGAAGGCCTTGCTCACCGAAGCAGTTGCCATTGGCAACGCCACCGCACGTTCGATCCTGTTTGCTCCCCAGGACCCCAAGGCCTATATCTATCCGGACAAGGCTGGTTACTGGCAGACCGGATTCCCTGGGGGGAGTCACGAATATCTCGTGAATGGTGGCAATGGTGGACGCGATATGGATGGACGCACGCTGTTCTTCTATCTCGCCACGGTGAATACCCCGGCAATGGCTCTGGAACTTCCGGGCGTCGGTTCGCAATACGCCTTCGTTTCCAGAGACAGCAGCGGTGCCTATCTCGACGGCGGCAACAGCTACAAACTCACCATCCCCGCGAATCCTCCGGCTGAACGGTTTTGGTCGTTTGTGGTTTACGACCCACAAACTCGCTCGATGCTGCAGAGCGAGGCAATGCCCTACCCCAGCAAGAACAACAAGCGCAACACCGACATGGTCGAGAACGCCGATGGCAGCGTCACGCTCTATTTTGGACCGGAAGCGCCGGATGGCTTGGAGACCAATTGGGTGAAAACAGTCCCTGGCAAGGGTTGGTTTGGCATCTTCCGTCTGTATGGCCCAGGCCAGGAGTGGTTTGACCGCACCTGGACGTTGGGAGCGATTGAACAAATTTGAGCGTTGCAGGCATGGCTCTTCACAGACGCTATGCCCAGGGCTGGCGCGGTTTCATAAAGGAGCCATTCCCAGAGACTCCCGAATGGATGAGACGGTGGAATTAGTCAAACAGCCAGCGCAGGCCTAGGTTCACGCCGCTTTGATCCACGCTGTAAGCGTTGCCACCTCCTCCGGCGTAATCAAGACCGAAATATTTGTAGGAGAGGGAGACTTGAGCTGAGTTCCCCAGGGCATAGGCAATGCCTGCCTGGGCGGTTCCGCTCAAATCTTGCTCTCCGCTCAGTCCAAATCCACCTACATCAAGGTAAGCAAAGGCTTGCCAGTCTTCACTAATGGCGTAGGTGCCAAACACACCGATCAGGGGTTGAACCCAGGTGTTGCCGTAGCTTTCGTCTGAAGATTTCTGCAGCTCACGGGTGTACTCCTTGCTGACGCGTCGTCCTTCAACAGTGAGTGAGGCTTCGCTGTCCAGTGTCCAGCTGGTGTGGATGTTGGCATCGATGATGCGGGCTCCGACCAGGCCAAAGAAGCTGCTGCTGCCTTTCTCCATGCGTGGTTTCTGGATGGCTCCCCCCCGGTAGCGGAAGGCGAGATCGACGACCGTTTGGTTGGCGTCGACGTCAAGATCCAGATCACCCTTGACACGCAGGGTGCGCTCGCGCAGAAAGCCAGGGACGCCGAGCTGATTCCGCAAAGGGTTGTTGGTTTCCGTGTAGAAGGATGCCGATTGGCTGTCGGACAGGCTGCCGTGATACACACCGGCCATGAAGCCAAAGCGGCCATATTCCACCTGTGCTTTGAGGGTGAGTGCCTCATCGAGGGTGTCGATCACATCGGAGAGAGACAGCGCCGCCTTGGATTGGTTGCCGTTGATTTCTGTGGTCGAGTAGGTGGTGGGCACTAAAAAGGCATAGAGATCGAGATACACCCGCCAGGAATCGTCTTCGTCTTCTGTTGGTGCCACCTCAGGCGCAAGGTCTTCGGCTTGGCTGAGCACCAGCGGAGTCGTGAAGACTGCGGCACTCGTCTCGCCAGCAGTGAGGGTTTCGAGGGGCTTGGCAGAAACCCCCAAACTCAAGGTGCTCAGGGATGCCAGAAGAGCCAGAGACAGCGCTCGCATCGCACTCATCAATCCATTGCGCGAACCGTAGGGGCGGCAGGGAATCTCTGCTTTTCAAGCTGGTCCCGACCGTACGGAATTGTTGCGGCAAGCATTGGTCCCTGGTAAATCAACCTTTAGACAACGCCCATTGCTGAAGCTTGATTGATGCTGTTCCGTCTGCGCATGACTCGCAACGTCTCCTGGCTTTTCGGTCTTGCTGCCCTGTTGGTTCCCACCTCAGTCGCAGCGCAGGGCCAACCCCAAACTCTGGTCGCCAACCCGGCTGATTTTGATTTCACTCCCCTGGAGCTTGCTGAGCTAAAGCTGGCTCAGGCCCCGGATGTTGAGCAGCCTTCAGGCACAGGCAATCCACCCGTCGCCGCTGCCCCTGACGAATCCCCTGCGCAGGAGAACGATTCTCTGGCGCAGGCGGCCCAGAATCCGATAGCCAGCCTGATCAGTGTTCCGATTCAGTGGAATTCGACGCCTAACACCCAATGGGCACCGAACGTCACGCTTCCGTCGCCGAATCCAAACGATCCACCAATCTCCACCAACTTCAAGGCGAATCAAACCCAGAACGTGGTGAACGTTCAGCCGGTGGTCCCCTTCAAGGTGAATGATGGCCTCACCTTAGTAACGCGCACGATCGTTCCCTTCATCTCCCAGCCTTGGGCACGTGGAACCTCGATTCAGGCGATTGGTGATATCAATCCCTCGGTGTTCTTCGTGCCCACTTTGAAGGGCAATTTCACCGTGGGTGTTGGCCCCACCCTGGTGATGCCAACCGCAACCGATAGCCGCCTAAGTTCCCAACGTTGGAGTGCCGGCCCCGCCGGTGTTCTGGTTTACACCAAGGGCCCGATCGTGGCGGGAGGTCTGATTAACAACATCTGGTCGTTTGCCGGTGAAGGCAAGCGTGATGTCAACAAGATGTTGATTCAGCCATTCCTCAACTACAACCTGCCCAAGGGTTGGTATCTCACCAGTTCCCCGATCATTACGGCGGACTGGACCTCAGAAGACAGCAAGGGCTGGACGGTTCCGATTGGCCTCGGTGTGGGTCGTGTGTTCAAGTTGGGGACGCAGCCCGTTAATGCGTCTCTTAGTGCCTATTACAACGCTGTGAAACCTGAAGTGCTGGGTCAGACGCTCATCGGCGATTGGACTTTCCGCGCACAGGTTCAGTTCCTGTTCCCCACGGGCAGCTGATGCTGCTTCGCTGATTGCATTAACTCGCTGTTTGATGGCGTTCAACCCTTGAACCGGTCAATGCGGTCGACGTTTTTCGATCATCATCTCTGCTTCATCCTGGGTCGGCCATGAGTGATCAACGTGCTCCGATGGTGGTGATTCCTGCTGGCGACTATCGCGTCGGTTCGGAGTCGTTCTATCCCGAAGAATCGCCTGTGCGCACCATTCATGTGGAGGCGTTTGCGATCGATGTGGCACCGGTCACCAATGCCGAATTCGCCCGCTTCGTTTCAGACACCGGCTACTTGACGGTGTCTGAAAAGCCACCTGATCCTGTGTTGTATCCCAACCTGCCCCCCGAAGAGCAATGCCCTGAATCGGCGGTGTTCATTCCACCGCCGGCCAACGTGGATCGCAGCCAGCCATTGTCGTGGTGGGCCTTGGTGGAAGGAGCGGATTGGCGTCATCCCCAGGGACCGTCCACCAGCATCGACGACCGCATGGAGCATCCGGTGGTGCATCTTGCCTATGAGGATGCTGTGGCCTATGCCGAGTGGGCGGGGAAACGTCTGCCAACGGCTGATGAATGGGAAGTGGCAGCCCGTGGTGGTTTGGTGGAGCAAGACTACGCCTGGGGTTCTGAAATGACACCAGATGGCCAGTGGATGGCCAATGTCTGGCAAGGGCCATTCCCTTGGAGGAATGAGCAGATCGATGGCTGGTTATGGACCTCGCCTGTCGGCAGTTTCCCTGCCAATGGCTACGGCTTGGTCGACATGTGTGGAAACGTCTGGGAATGGACGTCGACGCTGTTCCCGGTTCCCAAAGGTGAACAGGAACGACGGATTATCAAGGGCGGGTCATTCCTGTGTGCGGACAACTACTGCCACCGCTTCCGACCAGCTGCACTGATGGGACAGACGACGGACACCGCCACCTGCCACATGGGATTTCGCTGTATATCGGATTCAGTGTGATTGCGGTTGTCGTTGATCAAACCATCGTCAATACGTTCAGCGCAAGTTGGAGGTCTGCGGCAGTCCACGCCACTAGGCCAACACAAACCGCCCTAGCTCTTCGAGCGAGCAGAGGCACAGATGAGAAATCTTGATGTATGAACACTCCCCGTTGCGTGGATCGTGGACACGGCTTCTTTGTGGTGCTGGTGTGTGATTGATCGACAAGAACCATTGGTGCTGATCCGAATGGTGCGTTATTTGTTGATGTTCACTCCATTAACGTCAACCCATGGCTATGCAAGGAGAAGTTCCAAGGCCTCGTTGCCTCTCCAACGTCTGCCATGTCGAGTCTGATCAAAACGTCTCACCTGCTCCGCCGGATGGTCGTGGGTGGTGGCTTGTTGCTGGCGACCAGTGTGTCGATCGTCGACATGACGCAAGGTCAAGCCCAGGCACGTGAATTTGACCGGACGACACTTCCCATTGCAGAGCCAAGGCCTGAAAAGGTCACCAAGGTGCTCCCCTCCGAGGTGCCGATGCCCCCGCAGTGGGAGGTAACGGCACCCGCTGGTGCTCCCAACGTGGTGATCATTCTTCTCGATGACGTCGGCTATGCAGCACCATCCGCTTTTGGCGGGGTGGTGAACATGCCTACCGCTGAAAAGCTCGCCCAGAATGGCCTGCGCTACAACCGTTTCCACACCACGGCTCTTTGTGCGCCTACGCGAGCAGCGTTGAAGTCCGGACGGAATCATCACAAGGTCAACACCGGTTCAATTCCAGAGATTGCCACTGGTTATGCGGGCAATTCCACCGTTGTGCCGGATTACGCCGTGCCGGTTGCGGAAATCCTCAGACTCAACGGCTACAACACAGCGGCCTTTGGCAAGTGGCACGAAACCCCGGGTCGTGAAACCACGGCTGCTGGCCCTCAGACCCGTTGGCCAACGCGCCAGGGATTCGAGAAGTTCTACGGATTCGTGGGTGCGGAAGACAACATGTGGGAGCCCACAATCCATGATGGTGTCACCGTTGTGGATGCACCGCAGAAAGATCGGTATCACTTCACTGAAGACATGACCGATCAGGCGATCGGCTGGGTTCGTCAACAAAAGGCCATCAAGCCAGATAAGCCCTTTTTCATCTATTACTCCTCAGCCGGTGCCCATTCTCCGCACCATGTGGGTCAAGAATGGATTGCTAAATACCGAGGCAAGTTTGATGAGGGCTGGGATGTTCTGCGGGCACGTAATCTTGAGAACCAGATCAAGGCAGGAGTTGTTCCTCCGGGCACTCAGATGGCGCAAGCGCCCGCGAGTGTTCCCAAATGGGACAGTCTGACGCCGCAGCAACAGCGAATCTATGCCCGTCAGGCAGAAGTGTTTGCAGCCTTTACCGAGCACTCCGATCACCAAGCAGGTCGATTAATCCAAGCCATCGATGATCTCGGTGAGCTGGATAACACCTTGGTGATTTATGTCACAGGTGACAACGGTGCCAGTGTTGAGGGCGACATGAGCGGCCATTGGAATTGGAATCATTACCTCAATGGTGTTGAAGAAACGCCGGATGAACAGGAGGCAAAGTTGGATGAATGGGGTGGGCCGACCACCTATCCCATGTATCACCTCGGCTGGGCGATCGCCTTCAATTCACCGTTTGCTCTCTCCAAACAGGTGGCCGGTGATTTCGGTGGAACACGCAATGGAACAGTGATTCACTGGCCTGAGCGCATCAGGCAAGGTGGCGGTATTCGTTCACAGTTCTCGCATGTGAATGATGTGGCCCCCACGATTCTTGAGGCGGCCAATCTACCGATGCCCACCATGATCAATGGCATCCCGCAGATTCCCATGCAGGGAACCAGCCTGATTTACACATTCGATAACCCAGGCGCTGAAGAACGGCACAGCACGCAGTATTTCGAGATCATTGGCAACCGCGGCATCTATCACAACGGTTGGATGGCGCGCACCACGGTGATGTACCCATGGGAAGCACCCAACCGAATGAATACGGTCGAGGCCGATGATGGTTGGCAGCTGTATGACACCACAGTTGATTTCAGCCTCTCCAACGATTTAGCGGCTCAATATCCCGATCGCTTGGAGGCCATGAAGGCGAAGTTCATGGAAGAGGCGATTGAAAATCAGGTGTTGCCCCTGGATGATCGTTTGCTTGAGCGGCTGGTGCCATCCGTCGCTGGTCGACCGACCCTGCTGGGGGATCGGACGTCCATGGATTTGTATCCCTACGCCTGGAATATGGTCGAAGATTCGATCATCAATGTAAAGAACGTCTCGAACAGTGTGACGGCCTATGTGGATGTGAAAGGGGGCGAAGAAGATGGTGTGATCTTCTCTCAGGGCGGTCGATTTGGTGGTTGGTCGCTTTATGTTGAAAACAACAAGCCCTCCTACACTTACAACTACATGGGAGAGCTGTTCACATTCACCAGCAACCAGCCGTTGCCTGCTGGCAAATCCGAGATTCGCTTTGAGCTCGACTACGACGGCGGTGGCGTCGGCAAGGGCGCTGACGTTCGGCTGAAATTGAATGGTGAGGTGGTCGCTGAAGGCCGTATGGAGAACACGATTGCTTCGCGTTTCTCCATTGATGAAGGTGCTGATGTTGGCCTTGATCGTGGCTCGGCGGTCACGGTGAGAACCATTGGCCCTCGCCGTTACAGCGCCTATGGCGGTCAGATCGACAAGGTGACAATTCAGATTTATCCCAAAGCCACCGATGTCGCCCAGCAGTGATGGCTCGGAGTGATTGACTCCCTCCAGCGGGGTGACTCCAGGATGGAGTCATCCCCTTTTTGTTGGTTGGCTTTCACTGGCTGACGTCATGGACTGGACCGGCCAGGCGCTTGCGCCAGTGGAGGAAGGGAGTCATGCCGATCGCCGTCATTAAGACGTAGCCCACTATGGCCGCCTTGAGTTCGCTTGCTTCTGGTGCCATCCGTTGCACCAAGAGCAGCGCTAACCCTGGATTGCGCATGGCCATCACGAGCGGAATCGTGCTTCGTTCCGCTCGGTCTCTGCCGGCGACTGCAAAGCCAAGGAGTAGAGCAATCAACGTGAGCAGCAGCATCAGAAAGGCTCCGCGCAGGTCGGCAATGAGTGTCAGCGACACCTTGGGCAACGCTGCAATCAACACCACGGCTAACAGCAACAGCAGCAGGGTGGAAGCGGTTTTCTGCACGATGGGATTCCAGCGTTCGGCCCAATCGCTGCACCATTGGCGCAAGCTCATCCCCACCAGCAACGGAACTACTTGAGCGCTGAAGACCTGGGCGGCTACGTCTTTGGCGGAGATGCTCCAGACGGTCTCGGCTGCGTCGATCGGCAGCTGGTGGATCCAGATCGGCACGCTGAGGATTGCGGCGCACGATGAGCACAACTGAAGCCTGGTGGCCAACGCCGGATTCCCAATCACCTGGCGACTTTTCAAGCTAATCAGCGGAGCACTGGGGCAAATTGCCATCACCATCAAGGCCGTCGCCATGGCAGGCGAGAGGCCCTGGCCGAGCGGTGAGCGCAGCAACAGCAGGGCTGCAACGGGGATGCCAAAACAGGTGGTGAGCAACACCTGAAGCAGCCAAGCGGGTCTGTGCTTCAGCCGACCGAACGGCATGGCCGGTGGATGCAGCCCCAACGCCACCATGACAAGAAAGAGGGCCACCGAAATCAAGGTCGACATCAATCGGGCCTGTGCTGCGTACGCTTTTGTCGCAGAGCGCGTTGGCTCAAGGCTTGGCTCAGCGTCGTAATGGGGCTTTCAGCGAACAGCTGTTGATTGGCCTTGGCGAAGTGGCCTTGGCTGCGAAAGCCAAAGTGCTGTGGCTCCATTGCGTCACCATGCCCATCAATGCGCGTTTTGACCGCATCTCTGCCTGAATGGATTTAGTGGCCAGCACAGGCAGTACGTTGACGCTGCACTCCGGATGGCTGCTGTGGTTCGCTCTTGCCTCGCTGTGTTGCTGCTGTTGGTGGGGGCCTCGCCCTCAGTGGAGGCTTTCGAGGACTGCAGCCTGATCACACGAATGATGAACTCCATCGGCGCCTCGATGGCCCGCAATCGGATGTTCATTGCGGCATCGCAGGAAACGGGCGAGAACCGGGAACAGGCAGATGCTGCTAGCGCTCAGCTGTCGCGACAGTCGCGCGATTTCCGTGAGCTGCGGGAAGATTACGTACGCAACAAATGCGGCAATGCCTGGGACTGAGTCATCGGCGGTGCGCCGTCAACGGCTGCATGAGCTGTTGCTGGCCTTGATCGCCCGGGAGGACGATCTGGAGTTGATGGATGCCGAGGGCCCCGTCGGTTTGACCGGTGCAGCCTCCAATGAAGGCCCCGCTGACGCTGCGCGCTGGCTGGATCGGAATCGGCGCGTGCTGCACCGCTATCAGGCGATGGTGCGCACCGCCGTCACCCTCGATGCATTGCTCGACAGCGAAGCTGGCGGCTTGCATGAGGTGTGAGCTGGATGGGTGGCATCCAGATGACTGCGGGGGTCTGCTGAACGGCTGGTAGACGGCCCCTGGCCAGTCCCGCCAGGTCTGCCAGTGTGGGGCGACTTTCGGCCTTGGGCATGGCTCCGCTCGGTTTCTCCGCTCTGACGTCTTTGCTCGGTCGTCAAGGCAAGACAACGGCGTGGCAGCCCCCGCAGGCCAGCTGGAGCCAGCCCTTCGGATTGGGCTGGGAGCAGCCCTATACGGTGCGCTATGCCAGCAATCTCGACGATGGCCCCAATCACGGCATGCCCTTGGGGGGCTTCGGAGCAGGCTGCATCGGTCGGGCGCCGGATGGCAACGTCAACCTCTGGCACTTGGATGGCGGCGAGCACTGGTTCGGGGTGATGCCCGACTGTCAGTTTGCTCTGTTTGAGAGCAACGGCAGCAGCAAGCGCGCCCATGCCTTGGCGGTGAAGCCTGATGGGGATGCCTCACGCCCTAAGAGCGGTGAACCACTCCAGGCCTGGGACTGGTATCCCGCCAGTACGGCGGAGCACAGCACCGGCACTTATGCCGCCCGTTATCCGCTGAGCTGGACGAACTATGAGGGCGTGTATGACGCCGAGGTGCGTTGCGAGGCCTTCAGTCCGATTCTGCCGGGCGATTACCAGCGCACTAGCTATCCGGTAGCGGTGTTCGTGTGGACCCTGCGCAACCCCACCACCAAGCCCCTGGATCTGTCGCTGCTGCTCAGCTGGCGCAACACCACCGGCTGGTTCACCAACACCGATTCCTCCGCCGAGGTGCACTTCCGTGACGACGGCAGCCCAGAGCACAACTACGCCCCGGCGATTGGCAAAACCAACGGGCAACGCAACCGCTGGATTGACGATGGCAACCTCAAAGGTGTCGTCTTGGAGGGTCCTGTCTCCAATCCTGTCGCTGAGGGTGAAGGCCAGTGGTGCATTGCCACCAACGATCAGCCAGGCATGACCATTCAGCGCTGCAGCCGTTGGAATCCCGCCGGCGATGGCAGTGAGCTCTGGAGCAGCTTCAGCGCCGATGGCTCGATTCCAGAGAGCAACAACGATCGGCGGAGTGGGGCCGATGATCCGCTCAGTGCGGCGCTGACAGTGCAATGCCATCTCGAGCCGGGCCAGAGCATCGAGATCCCTGTCGTGATCAGCTGGGATCTGCCGGTGACGGCTTTTGCCACCGGCAGTCAGGCCCTCCGCCGCTACACCGATTTCTTCGGCACCGGCGGTGATCAGGCCGCGGCGATTGCCGCTGAAGCCCTGCGCGATTGGAAGAGGTGGCGTGAGCTGATCGAAGCTTGGCAGCAGCCGGTGCTGCAGCGCACGGAGCTGCCAGAGCCGTTGCGTATGGCGCTGTTCAACGAGCTCTACGACTTATGCAGCGGCGGCAGCCTGTGGAGTGCGGCGTCGCCTGAGGATCCCCACGGCCGTTTCGGCGTGCTCGAGTGCCTCGACTACGCCTGGTATGAAAGTTTGGATGTGCGCCTGTATGGCTCCCTGGCCCTGCTGCAGTTGTGGCCAGAGCTCGACAAGGCCGTGCTGCGCAGCTTTGCCCGTGCGATTCCCGCTGCCGATGCCACGCAGCGTCCGATCGGCTGGTATTTCACCCAGGGAAAGGGCCGGGTGGAAGCGGACCGCAAGGTGAAGGGCGCCACGCCTCATGATCTGGGCGCTCCCAATGAAGTGCCCTGGGATGCCACCAATTACACGGCTTATCAGGATTGCAATCTCTGGAAAGATCTGGGCAGCGATTACGTGCTTCAGGTGTGGCGCACCTACAAGCTCTCGCCCAGTGGGCAAGACCTGCGTTTCCTCTCGGAGTGTTGGCCCTCCGCAGTGGAGGCCTTGCGTTACCTCAAAACCTTCGATGTGAACGATGACGGCCTGCCCGATAACGGCGGTGCGCCGGATCAGACCTTTGATGACTGGCCGTTAAAGGGAGTGAGTGCTTACTGCGGTGCGTTGTGGATCGCCGCGTTGGAAGCGGCATTGGCGATCGGGCAGACGCTGCAGCTCAAAACCGGGCTCGACACCTCGGCTGAACAGCGGCAATTCAGCGGTTGGCTGGAGCAATCGCGCAGCAATTTCGACACGTTGCTGTGGAACGGCGAGTACTACGACATCGATGCTGAAAGTGGCACGCCAGTGGTGATGGCCGATCAGCTGTGCGGGGACTTCTATGCCCGCCTGCTGGGGCTGGAGCCGGTGGTGAGTGAAGCCAACAGCCGCAGCACGCTTAAAGCCGTGAAGGAAGCCTGCTTTGAAGCCTTTGATGGCGGCAAGCTTGGTGTCGCCAATGGGTTGCGCCGCGATGGCACACCTTTGGATCCCAATGGCACCCATCCCTTGGAGGTGTGGACAGGCATCAACTTCGGCATCGCTAGCTACTACCGCCTGATGGGCGAAGGCCAAACCGCTGAAGCGATCTGCTCAGCTGTGGTGGAGCAGGTGTATAGCGGTGGTTTGCAATTCCGCACGCCGGAGGCAATCACGGCGGTGAACACCTTCCGGGCTTGCCACTACCTGCGGGCGATGGCGATCTGGGGTCTCTGGGCGACGCACACCGATTGGGCGGTCATACCAGGCGCCGAAAGAAGTCAGTGCGCTTGATGACCTGATTGATTGAGAATGTCTGGAAAGCTTTTCTTTGGAGCAACTGTTGTGGTCTTGAGGTCAATTGTGGAGACTCATATGGTGCTGGCTCAGATGTTTTTTTGAGGCAGATCAAGGAATTGCCGAGGATTTCAAGCAACGCTCAATGCTTAGTTGTGATGTGGAAACGAAATGACCCAATGCTGATTCCTTCCTTCACTTTTTTTATGGTCTTGCGGCTTTTGATTTTTCAGATTGAAAAGCACATTCATTGAACTCGCTCAGTGGTTGATTGCGCCAAGTGTTGGCCCAATGTTCATTGGTCAGAGAGGCAATGAAAAGGAGCTTTTTGAAGCATTTGATGATTTTGACCTTAAACGCTGCGTTGGGTCTGCGGGTGGTTCTTGCCAACGAGAGAGTCCGGCTGAGACAAGCTCAGTTGGTCCTCGCAGGAAGAATTCAAGAGCAACGTTGTCTTCAGGTGTTAGCTCAACGTTCTAACGCCTCGTTCAGTTCAAGGTTGATGCTGCGACTGAGCTTCAGGGTTTCGTGATCGTTCTGATTGGTGTCGCTCAGTTCCAGATTGAAAAAAGAGGCGGAGTCGGCGTCAAACAGAGGCCCCGCATGCCAGGTGCCCAGATGCAATTTGATGCCTTCCCCGGCTTCAATGCGCAGCAGCCAGGCCTTGGATGCATCGAGCACAGGCCCTTCAGTGTCGGGTGGAGCCAGCAGCAGCCAGAAGGGGCGACCTTCCGCGGAACTCAGGCATTGGGTGGCGTTCACATGGCGTGTCATCGCTGTCACCTTCAGCGGCCGTCGCGGGATGCGCATCACGTAGTAACGCAGCCTCCCGGGCCCGAAGCTCAGCTCCGCGTCCTGCTCCCCGGGCGGTGTCATGTCGTCCACCTCGCGTAGGGCCGTGCCGCACGCCTCGAGACGTGCGTCCAGCAGGGACCCCGCTTTCAGGGGCTGATGCTCGATCATGGGAACACTGTTTGCGCTTGATTCATGCTCGCGTTGCGTCGTTTGCTTGGCATGCTGCTGGTTGCCGTAACGCTGTTGCTACTGACGCCGATGGCGGTGAGCGCGCAGGTGCACGAGCACCAGGATGAAAACGGGGCACCGATGCTGCGCAGCCTCGAGAGCCTGCGCGATCTCGATTACCAGAGTTGGCAGGCGGTGGCCTACCGCACTGGCAAGCCCGGCAATCCCGTCGTTCTGCGCATCGTGGGCTACCCGGGCAAGCTGCGTTTGGAACACCCCGCGCCGCTGCTTGTGCAAGCTGGTGTGAAGGAGTGGCAGCTCGACGACATCACCCTCGATAATCCGGTGTTAGCCACTGATGGCCGTGAGGCGGCGGCGGAGTTTGCGCTTGATCCTCTGCTCAATGATCTGAGCAACAACCGTCCGCTGCGGCTGTTCATGCCGGGGGTGTTCAACGAGATGCCCGTTCCTCCCTATGTGGTGGCGGAGTGGCGTGACGTGCAGACCCAGCCCCTGAGCTGATGGAGTCCGTCGGCGGCTCGCATCAAAACTGGCTGGCCTGGATGCGCCGAGCGCTCCAGCTCGCCTCCCTCGCTGAAGGCCACACCAGTCCTAATCCCCTGGTGGGTGCGGTGGTGCTTGACGCCGAAGGACGCCTGGTCGGTGAGGGATTCCATGCCCGTGCAGGTGAGCCCCACGCTGAGCCTGTTGCCCTAGACCAGGCCGGTGACGCCGCCCGTGGCGGCACAATCATCGTCACCCTGGAGCCCTGCTGCCACCAGGGCCGCACGCCCCCTTGCACCGACGCAATCCTCGCGGCTGGAGTGCGACGGGTGGTGGTGGCGCTCACCGACCCTGACCCCCGCGTTGCCGGCGGTGGATTGCAGCGGTTGCGGGATGCAGGATTGGAGGTGATCAGCGGCGTGCTGGCCGCTGAAGCCGCCCATCAAAACCGCGCCTTTCTCCATCGGGTGCGCACGGGCCGGCCTTGGGGGGTGCTCAAGTGGGCCATGAGCCTGGATGGCCGCACCGCGCTTCCCAATGGTGAGAGTCAGTGGATCAGCGGACCGTCGGCTCGCTCCTGGGTGCATGGCATGCGGGCCCAGTGCGACGCGGTGATTGTTGGCGGTGGCACTGTTCGCGCTGATGACCCGTTGCTCACCAGTCGGGGGCGGCGATCCCCCGAACCGTTGCGTGTGGTGTTTAGCCGCAGTCTTGATTTGCCTGCTGGCGCTCAGATCTGGGATCAGCAGCTGGCCAGCACCCTGCTGGGCTATCCGATTCAGGCCGAGTCTGCTCTGTCCGCCGACTTGCGTGCTGTGGTGCAGGCGCAAGGGGTGGCGATGGAGGCGCTCGATGCCTCGGAACCGGAGCTGTTGCTGACAGCCTTGTCCAAGCGCGGCTGCAACCGCGTGCTTTGGGAGTGTGGTCCGGGTCTGGCGGCCGCTGCCATCCAGCAGGGTTGTGTGCAGGAAATCGCGGCGGTGATCGCACCCAAGCTGCTTGGCGGTGAACTGGCGCGGACGCCACTGGCCGACTTTGGTTTTACTGCCATGGATCAAGTGCTACGGCTGCGTGATCAAGACGTCATGCGGCTGGGTGATGATCTGCTGATGCGAGCCCAGCTGACTTGATCTGTCTCAACGGCTCAGATCCCTGCGGGTGGGATCGTCCTCTTGGCGTTCCACCGTTGCGGCGTAACGACCGATCAGCACTCCCATCACCACGGCCAGGTAGATCGGACCTGCAATGCCGGTGCTCACCGACAGCATCCGGGCCATGGGCAGCATTGGCTCGATGTCGCCAAACCCCACTGTGGTGAGACAGATGAAGGCGAAGTAATTGAGCTGAGAGAACACTGCCACAGACGTCAGCACGCTGGCATCAACGGCGTAGGCGCTAGCGGCCAGTTCGATCGGCTCAAAACTCCCTGGCTGGATGGTCTCCAGGCCCATCATCACCAGCCCAGCGGTGAGACCCAGCAACAGATACCCCGCAGCTGCTCCCATCAGCACGCTTGCCGTCACCTTGGTTTCCCTGGCCAGGCGTTGCACCAGACGCACCACGCTCCAACCCACCAGCACACTCCAGCTCACCACTAGGGGAATGCCGCTGTTGTGCCAACGCAAAGGGGTGAACAGCCACAACAGTTGAGTTACGAGGGCTAAGACACCCAGCCCTTGATACAGGCGGTCGTGCAGGGTGATCACCCGTTTGCGAATCATGACCAGCTGGGTGAGTAGCAGGGCGATCAGCGCGTAGCCCAAACCGCCCAACCAGGTGATTTTCGGGAACGCAAAGCTGATCATCACCAGCAAGCACAGCGACAGCAGCCAGGCGTAGAGCTTGTGGCTTCCTGGCTGCTGTCGCTGTTCCGATCGCATTGCGTCTGCTCCCATCGAGCTGAGGATGGCGGGCTTTGCGTGCTCTGGCGAGCTTTGTGTTGCGGCAGCTCCGTTCGGTTCTCCGCCATCGCGTGGCAGCCGAGACACGAATCTCCGCCTTAGCCTGAGCGAAGGACTGGACGTGATTTATGCCGATCCGCGAGGACGACAACCGCCCCAATCGCCGCTTTGGGATTATCAACCTGGTGTTGATCGGCTTCGGTGTGCTGCTGCTGCTCAGCAGTTTCCTTCCCAATCAGGGCATGCAGCAGGTGCCACGGGTGCCCTACTCCCTGTTCATCGATCAGGTGAACGATGGCGCTGTGAAGCGCGCTTACATCACCCAGGATCAGATCCGCTACGAGCTGTCAGATCCAGAAGAAGGGGCTCCTTCGGTGTTGGCCACCACGCCGATCTTCGACATGGATCTGCCGCAGCGCCTGGAGACCAAAGGCGTTGAGTTCGCTGCGGCTCCTCCCAAGAAGCCCAACATCTTCACGACCATCCTCAGCTGGGTGGTGCCGCCCCTGATCTTCATCCTGGTGCTGCAATTCTTTGCGCGGCGTTCCATGGGTGCCGGGGGCGCTCAGGGCGCTCTGAATTTCACCAAGAGCAAAGCCAAGGTGTACGTGCCCGATGAGCAGTCGCGGGTCACCTTTGCCGATGTGGCTGGTGTCGACGAGGCCAAAGACGAACTCACCGAGATCGTCGACTTCCTTAAGTCGTCAGAGCGTTATACCGAAATTGGTGCGCGTATTCCCAAAGGTGTGTTGCTGGTAGGCCCTCCTGGCACAGGTAAGACCCTTCTCTCCAAAGCGGTGGCAGGCGAAGCGGGTGTTCCCTTCTTCATCATCAGCGGCTCGGAATTCGTCGAGCTGTTCGTGGGTGCCGGTGCTGCTCGGGTGCGAGATCTGTTCGAGCAAGCCAAGAAAAATGCGCCTTGCATCATCTTCATCGACGAACTCGATGCGATCGGCAAGAGCCGTTCGGGTTCGATGGGTGTGGTCGGTGGTAACGATGAGCGTGAGCAGACGCTGAATCAGCTGCTCACCGAGATGGACGGCTTCGCCTCCAAAGACAAGCCGGTGATCGTGCTGGCGGCCACCAACCAGCCGGAAGTGCTGGATGCAGCACTACTGCGCCCCGGCCGTTTTGACCGTCAAGTGTTGGTGGACCGCCCGGACCTGTCGGGCCGTAAAACCATCCTCGGGATTTATGCCAAAAAGGTGAAGCTCGCCGAAGGAGTGGATCTTGATCGCATCGCCCAGGCCACCAGTGGTTTCGCCGGTGCCGATCTGGCCAATCTGGTGAATGAGGCGGCACTGCTCGCCGCCCGTGCCAAGCGCACCAAAGTGGAGCAGGAAGACCTCGGCGAAGCGATTGAACGTGTGGTTGCGGGTCTTGAGAAGAAGAGCCGCGTGTTGCAGGACGATGAGAAAAAGGTGGTGGCTTATCACGAGGTGGGACACGCCATCGTGGGTCACTTGATGCCCGGAGGCAGCAAGGTGGCCAAGATTTCGATCGTGCCCCGAGGCATGAGTGCCCTCGGCTACACCCTCCAATTGCCCACGGAAGAGCGCTTCCTCAATTCACGTGAAGACCTGCAGGGTCAGATCGCCACGTTGCTGGGAGGTCGATCTGCGGAGGAGATTGTGTTCGGCAAGATCACAACCGGAGCTTCCAACGACTTGCAGCGCGCCACCGACATCGCCGAGCAGATGGTGGGCACTTACGGCATGAGCGACACCCTGGGACCCCTCGCCTACGACAAGCAGGGTGGTGGCCAGTTCCTGGGTGGTGGCAACAACCCTCGGCGTACCGTGAGTGATGCCACGGCCCAGGCCATCGACAAGGAGGTTCGCGCGCTCGTTGACAACGCTCACGAGCAGGCCCTAGCAATCCTTCGCCAGAACATGGCCCTGCTGGAAACCATCGCTCAGAAGATCCTCGAGAAAGAGGTGATCGAGGGTGATGAGCTCAAGGACATGCTCAATGCCAGCGTTTTGCCTGAAGCCGTTGCGGCTTGAGGCTTGACGAATTCGCTGTCTGTCTCCGATAACACTCCTTTGAAGTCCGGTTATGGCGTCCGCCACCACCAGCGTTGCTGCCGACCTCTCCACTCTGAGCGGTCGCGACTTTCTGTCCTCAGCGGATGCCTCTGCTGGGCAGACCGCTGCGCTGTTGGAGCTGGCAGGTCAGCTCAAGTCGGGTGATCGACGCATCGATTTAGGCAATAGGGTGCTCGGCCTGATCTTCACCAAGGCCTCCACCCGCACGCGGGTGAGTTTCCAGGTGGCGATGGCCAGGCTGGGCGGCCAGACCGTGGATCTCAACCCCCAAGTCACCCAGCTGGGACGCGGTGAGCCATTGGAAGACACCGCCCGGGTGCTCAGCCGTTTTTGTGACGTGCTCGCCGTTCGCACCTTCGCTCAGCAGGAGCTGGCGGATTACGCGTACTGGGCCACGATTCCAGTGATCAATGCCCTCACCGACCTTGAGCATCCCTGCCAGGCCCTGGCGGACTTCCTCACCATGCGGGAAGCCTTCGGAGATTTGCGAGGTCAGACGCTCACCTATGTGGGTGATGGCAACAACGTGGCCCATTCGCTGATGCTCTGTGGCGCTTTGCTCGGTGTGAATGTGCGCATTGGCTGTCCGGAAGGGTTCGAGCCGTTACCAGGTGTGCTCGAGCAAGCTCGCTCCCTGGCGGTTGGCGGTGCACAGATCACGGTCACCAGTGATCCAGCGGAGGCTGCACGCGGTGCTCAGGCTCTCTACACCGATGTCTGGGCCTCGATGGGCCAGGAGCAGGAGCAGGCCGAACGGGAACGGGCGTTCCAGGGGTTCTGCCTCAATGAAGAGCTGTTGGCAGAAGCCGATTCACGGGCCATTGTTCTCCACTGCCTTCCGGCCCACCGCGGCGAAGAGATCAGTGCAGGTGTGATGGAAGGGCCTGCCAGCCGCATCTTCGATCAAGCCGAGAACCGGCTGCATGCCCAGCAGGCTTTGCTCGCTGCTTTGCTCGGTGGTTTGTAGTTCCTGGCTTGGTGCTGGGAACTTCGCTCACGCGGTGTCGTAACAAATGCAGGACAACCAGATCCCACAAGCGAGATTTTCAAGTTCCTCGTCTGTCAGCGCTGACTGCGCTTTGCTGAAATCGTCCGTGGAGACGCTGAATCCTGACTCCTTGGCAATTACAACGACAGCGTCCGCATTGTCTGAGCTTTTGAGTTTCTCTTGAAGGCTCGTATCAGCCTTGACGGCCTCGAGAAATGCTTTGAGCTGCTCTTCTGGCATGGGCCAATGCCGCGTTGGTCACCTTGCTTGTAGCAATCCACTCACGAGAAGCAGGGGATGACCTCAATCATCGGCAGCTGTGATCTTGCTCACAGGCTTTGAGAGCCCAGGGGCACTGATGGGCATACTGCTTGAGAACCACTGCATGGCGTGCGCTCACCAGCTGTTGCTGCACGTTGGTCCCATTCACGAACAGTTCAGCCACGCTGCGGCCATAGCGGTCGGTTGTGATCCGCTTGATGGCAACGCCGCGTCCCACCACGAGTTGGCGCAGGTAGTTGCGTGCTGCTTTGGCTTGGTGTGGTTTGGCCCGTGATCCATTCAGTTCTGGTGTGTCGATGCATGCCAGACGGATCCGCTCTCCAGTGCTGGTTCGACAGGTGTCGCCGTCGTAACAGGAGGTGATCACGACCACGGCGAGCCCGGCAAGCAACATTCAGAGGCCTCACCCGCAAGCACCCACGCATTCGAAGGTGCCAGGGTCGTTGAACGCCAGGATCACCAGCACCACCACCACGCTCACCGCGACTAAGACAACAGGAACAATTTCATCATCGGGATACATGACCTGCGCAAATACCCAAAGCCTTTGCACTTTGCCTTGGATGGCACTGAATGCCACGTCCGCTCCAGCGGATTGTCAATTGGATGTTGGTAGTGGTGAGTTTGGTTTGAGTGAATGTTGGTTCTGTCAGGTCGTTCAGTGCACGACCGACGGATCCGGTTGTGTCTCCACGCCCAGCTCCATGGTTTCATCGAGAACCGGCATGGTCAGCCTGCTGCTCAAGGTGAGCCGGGCATGAAAGATCTCAAACACTGCATCAATGCGCTGTGCTTCAAAGCCTGAGATTTCCAGCATCAACGCCAGGTGATCGAGAAAGGCACGCTCCTGGCGTTGGAACGGCCCATCGGATCGCATGATTTCAGAGGCCATGGCGTAGGCCGTCATCCGTTGCGCAGGGGTCAGGCATTGCGCTGCGCGCAACATCATGTCGTGGGAGCCCACCTCCCGACGCAGTTCCAGGAGTTCATCGAGCAACCCGATCATCTCTGCATCAGGCATTTGGCAGAACGGCTCGCGGTAGTCGAGTGCATGTCTGAACGCTCGCGTTCCCGCTTTGGTGAAGTGCCCATCCCAGGACACGGCGGCGAAGCCGATTGCAGCAAAGGCAGTTAACGAGTCCATCGGTTCCAACAGCCAAGATCTTTGGTCTGGCTTGGGTCACCGCATGTGTGATGTGGCAGCCACTACCAAAGCGCTGCCTTGAGCATTCGTACGCACTAAAAACAAACTTGAGATCAGGCCGGAATCAGAAGCCTGGCAAGGGCCGATCCGAAACGTTGTGTTGATCAAGAGCTTGTCAGTGGAAATGCGACCGTATCGATCGTCGTCGCGATTGTGATTCGCGTCGAAGGCGTCGGTGGATGCCTGCGATCACCATTCAGCATCGAAAAGATCGGAATATTTGTCGTAGGTGAGGTCGTTATTCAGACCTGTCACAGCAAGACTGGTGACGCCAAGCTTTGGATCACATTCGATCTTGGCTCGCACTGGGGCATTGGAGAGCAGAGCTTCAACATGTCCACCTTCCTGGCTGTCAAAGCGGCTTGTCTCCACATCACGTGTGAATCCAAAGTCTGCAAGAGCGATGCGTGCATCCCTTAGGCATGCTTCACCTGTGCCGCCGTGGGAAAACGATGAGAGATACAACCATGGGCGTGCCAGTGCAGGACTTGATCCCAAGGCGATGAGTGAGCACAACAGGAAAATACGCTTCATCGCGACCTTTCTTTTGATGCCAATACTGATGAATTCTTGTGCTCGAGTCAATCCTTGAACTCAGTTGGATGCGAGATGATCAACAACGGCACAACAGCTCGCGGCCTCGAAGAATTACAGAACTTCTGAGGCCAGTCATGCGATGGAGAGCCCTCATGGCTGCGTTGTTGTTGGCACTGTCGACGTCTGCAGAAGCGGGTTTGGCCAATGCGCTGTTGCCGATCGCCAACGTTTGGTGAGCCATGCCTCCCTTTCGCAATGCCAATCTGTTCGATGGGAATGGCACGTTGTTCTTCGCTATGACAACCACATCCTCAACAACTGAGTCTTGAGCGGTCGGGATGCATCTGCTGTTTTGAGCTCAGGCCCGGCCCCTCAGTCGTGAAGAGCCCCGCTTCTCCGGATCCTTTCGCTTTGTCAGGAGGTCCAGTGACCGTGGTTTTGTTGCACGGATTCACTGGGTCGCCTGCTGAACTGCGCTTGCTCGCTCGAGCGCTGAATGCTGGGGGGTTTGGGGTGGAAGCGCCCTTGTTGGCCGGCCATGGCACCCGGCTTGAAGACTTGATGGAGATCGAACCCCGCCAATGGTTGGAGCAGATTGATGCTCTGGTGCTTCGTCTGCGCAATCAGGGCCAGAGGGTGGTAGTTGCTGGCCTTTCGTTGGGCTCCATCCTGGCTCTACAGGCAGGCCTGCGCCATCCTGAGGTTGAAGCGGTGATGGCTTATTCGCCTCCGATCATCAGTGGCGATCCGCGGGCGTTGATCGCGCCACTGTTGGCACGGGTGTTTTCTTCGGTGGCGCGTCCGGCCGAAGACTTTGTGGATCCAGCGACCGCTGAGCGCATCTGGACCTATGGGCGCTGGCCCAGTCGTTGCAGCGTGCGTGTGCTGGGATTGATCGGGGCGACGCGACGTCAGCTGGCGGAATTGCAGCAACCGCTGCTGGTGGTAGCCAGCCGCAAGGATCGCGTGATCACAGAGCGGGGGGTGGAATGGCTCAAGCGTCGTACGGGTTCTAGGCGTGTTGACCTTCACTGGCTTGAGAACAGCGGTCATGTGATTACGGCTGATGCGCAATGGCGGTTGGTGGCCGATCAGACGCTGACCTTTTTGGAACGCCTCTAAGGTCTTCACCAATGGTTATGGATGAATGGACCAGCAGGAACGTGACAACTGGCAGAGAGTGCTCGACTCTCTTGAAGCTGCTGGCGATACCGAGAGTGCGTTTTATGTGCGTGCTCGGGCCATCTGCAATGGAGACCCTGACCCCATGCTCGAGTGGGAGTCAAAATCATGAGTCTTGATCCACTCCAGCGCGGACTGGAGCAATCATTTGAAGCGGAGAAATTGTCGCGCTTCATCCGTGAATGCGACGACATCGAAACGCTCAGGGAGACGGCCCTGTCGTTGTTACAGCAGCTGGGTCAAATGAAAGTGGCCAGCTCTTGGATGGCAACCCGAGCATCAGAATCTGAAAATGCCAAGTTAAAAATGCTGGCGGAGCTGATCAAGCAACGTTCCGCTAACCCGCAAGCGGAGACAGAAGAATGAGCGCAGCGGTCCGCTCCACTGTGTTGGCGTTGGCCGGTTGTTTCGCCGCCATTCCTGCCGCAGCTGAAGGCTGGTCTCCAGGTCCGGAACCCGCCCTCTGGTCGCAGACCCGCCAGCAGCTTCAAGCCTCTGGAGCGATGACGGATCGTCCTTGGCAGTTCATGGAAGCTCTGGAAACCCCAGCGGTGATGGCTGGTGAATATCTCAGTGATCGCACCCGTACCACTGCGGGTGTGGAGTTCAAAGCCGCTTTGTTGCTTCGCCGAAATGGCTCTGAAGACTGGCAGGTGCGGGAGCTGACCATGCGGGCTCTATGTAATCAGCAGAGGCTCCAGCGCCGCTCGAGTGACAACCAGTGGCTGGATTACGTCGGTCGCGATGACACTGCCTTGAAGGTGGCTTGGATCTGTGACGTTCCCTGAGCGGGCTGGGCTCTTGCCATCGCGAAGAAACATCGGTACATATGTATTGAAGAACAAATGCATTGCCGGTGCCTTCTGGATCTCCCGAGCCCCTCACGACTGCTCAGCAAGAGCTTTACGACTGGCTTGCTGATTACATCGGCAGTCATCACCACAGCCCCTCCATTCGCCAGATGATGCAGGCCATGGGGCTTCGTTCCCCTGCGCCGGTGCAAAGTCGTTTGCGTCACCTTCAGCAGAAGGGCTGGATCACTTGGCAGGAAGGTCAGGCCCGCACCCTTCAGCTTCTTGGCGGCATCACGTCAGGGATCCCCGTGCTTGGGGCCGTTGCCGCAGGTGGACTTGTTGAGGCTTTTGACGATGTTCAGGAGCGTCTTGACCTTGGACCGGTGCTCGAAACCCGCGGGCTCTTTGCCCTTACCGTAAATGGGGATTCCATGGTGGATGCTCACATCGCGGATGGGGATGTGGTGTTGATGGAGCCGGTGACAGATGCCGGGCGCCTCCGTCAGGGAACAATTGTGAGTGCTCTGGTCCCGGGGAGCGGCACCACCTTGAAGCATTTTCACTGTGATGGTGTGACTGTTCGTTTGGAGGCCGCCAACCCCGCTTATGAGCCGATTGAGCTGCCTGCTGATCAGGTGCAGGTGCAGGGCAAGCTGGCTGCCGTTTGGCGGCAGATGTGATTGCTGGGCCCATGGGACAGCGTCGTTGTAAGCTTCCACATGACGACGGCGAAGCCAAATGCTTCAACCGCGTTCATGGGGCCATAGCTCAGCTGGTAGAGCACCTGCATGGCATGCAGGGGGTCAGGAGTTCGAGTCTCCTTGGCTCCATTAGGTTTCAAGCCTGTGGAACACTCCAAGTAGTGCATAGCTAAGTGCAAAAAGGCACTGGCTCAAGCGTTTTGCACTGCCGCTTGCTCTAAATCCGTCCGTACGGACTCCAGGATTAAATTCCGCCGGATCGGCGAACACCGCGCTGGTCTTTTCAACGACAGATGTAGTTGACTCATTCACGTCTGTCCCAGAGCTATGAGGTCAATTGCTGTTCTCACAGCAGCGGTGCTTGCAACTGTTGTTAGTCCCGCCAACGCCGTGAAGTTGAAGCTTCGCTGCGAAAACCCTCAGGTCGAGTATGCCAATTCGACTTTGTATATCGACGAAGTGAATGGTCGAATCACCCAAATTTGGGATGCCGACGGTTCCAGGGACAACAGCCCGGCCACATTTAAAGACGGACTCTGGAGCTGGGTGGTCACTATCGATGGAGAGGCCGACATTTCTATCCACCAAAGCCTTGATCGTCGAACCGGAGAAGTTTTCGCTGCAATCCAAGGGGACACGGATACGCAGACGCTCGTAACAACCGGGACGTTTTGTCGTTGACATAACGAGCGTTCCGTTAACCCAAATCAGAGGAGAACACTCTGGGCAGCTGCAACCAACCCATGTCCCCCGAGACCCTGACCACCGTCACGCTGCTCACCGAACTGCTCCTGGCCTTGCGATTGAACGACGCCGGTGCGTTCAAGCATCTGCTCAGCCTTTGCCTTGATGAGCATGGCCATGAGACGGTGGATGAGCTGACATGGGACTTCCTGTTGCCACTTCTGAGCGATGAGGAAGCGGATCGGATGGTTGGCTGGATGGGGTATAAGCCTTTAAGCCCCAGCAATGGCAGTGGCTCTGAGGCTCTGTGACCAACATCACAGCTACAGATGACTTGGGTCATCACTTGGGTCGTTGATGGCGGAGAGGGTGTGTGCATCGAGAGGGAACAATCGAACAACCCTCCACCGCCTATAAACCAATGGCTGCTTTCGTCAAGATCGGCGACATCAAGGGTGAATTTGCACCAGCCCCCGAAGCCATCGGAGCTGATGCTCTCGGACTTGCTGTCAGCGGACCTCTCTCTCTCGTTCAACGCGACGGCCAAACCTTTATCGAAGGACCCGATGGGCAGCTGTTGGGACCCATCAGTGGTGAAGGTGTCTTCAACCCTCAAGACATTGAGGCCAAAGCCAGTGTCATCGTGGGAGATAACCACTTCAAGCCAAGTCGTGGCGGTGACTCCTTGACCGGTGAAGATCGTCCAATGAATGTCTGGACAAATGGCAGTGCCACATCCTTTGAAGATCGAATGATTGGGGACTTTGATTCAAACGATGTGGAGATCGGCGTTAAGGAGAACATTGACTGGACTGCAGCTAATGGTGGTCCTGGTTCGAATTACCTGACAGCAAAGGCCGCCAGCAAGACCAATGCATATGTCGATGAGGATGTGGATGGCTTTATAAAGCTCGGCGACGTCAAGGTCGAATTACAAACAACTGACCTAAGAAGCGACAATCGCTTTGTCATCGAGCCAGTTAACCTTGTGCGGGGTCTTGATGCTGGCGGCATGAACGATGCTGAAGCTGCTGATCTGGATTCATCAATCTTCGATGTCGTGAATAAAGTTACCGGCAGCACCGGCCCTGGTGGCATCGACTTCTGAAGCAATACAAGCACTTCATCACCCCGTCAGGAATGGCGGGGTTTTATCATTGCCGGTGTCATTGCTAAGCGGAGAGAGTTGATCGGATGATGGACTGATCTTGATTGAATCAATGCCTGCCATCTTGCAAGCACGATTCAATCATTGAATCTGATTTGGTGTCATGATTTACGGGCTGCAATGTCCCTAATTGACACCCTAATTTTAGCGAATGCGTTTTATCTACTTTGACTCAACTGCCCTTATCTATGCCAGGTATTGAAAGCTGATTGAAGGGGTTAGTCAGACGATTGAAGCAATAAAAAACCCCTGTCAATGCAGGGGCTTTGGGTGTGTAGGCTACCAGGACCCCACAGGACCAGGCCAACAAAAGGTACCCCCAGCCGCACCCTCAAGCTCATCATCACAAACCCCTTGTCTATGAGAGTTTAGGTCTTCTGTGGTGATCGAAAACCCTGCAGCCTTTGCAATAGCAACAACATCAGCTCCTTCTGCTTTGAGCTTCTCCTGCAGGCTGGTGTCGACTTTGACCTTCTCTAAGAAGGCTTTTAGTTGCTCTTCTGACATTGGAAGGTGTGGAGCTACGGCCTGGTCATAGCAACGGTTGGCAGCGGTGTCTGTATCTAATTAAAAAGCCCGCTAAGTGCGGGCGATGGTGCCAGGTATTGAAAGCTGATTGAAGGGGTTAGTCAGACGATTGAAGCAATAAAAAACCCCTGTCAATGCAGGGGCTTTGAGTGTGTAGGTGCTGCTCTGAGTGCTAGCTATCGCATCAAACATCCAAAAGTCCTCAAGTCCATCCTCAACAAAGCAAGAGACCCCAGCCTCCTTTAGCAAGGATCCCTCCCAAAGTCCCCAGCCAGCCCCCAGCCGCGCCTTCCAACTCTGCGTCTTCAATATCTGATTGAGCCTTTTTCAAGCAATCAGCCGAGAGATCAAACCCAGCTTCTTTCGCAATCTCAGCAACAGCATTGGCATCAGCAGCTGCTTGAAGCTTTTCCTCAAGGCTTGTGTCGCCTTTGACCTTTTCTAGAAATGCTTTGAGCTGCTCTTCTGACATTAGAAACCGAACATTGCTTGGAGCGTGTGGTTCAACACCCGTTGGGAATTAGAACTTGAAGGTGACTTTAGATGAGAAGAAACCATCTTCTGGGTAAGTGACGGTGGTGCTGACTGGTTTACCATCCACCATCTTAGTGTCACACGCCAACCAAGTCTTTTTGGGTGTGCCATTCTTTATCTCAAAATGGAAACGTCCTTGGCACTGGTAGTTGGATATGTATCCCTTGTAGTTGCCTTCCGTAAACTGGTCGTAATAAGTGACGGTGTTGGTGTCTGGGTTCCAAGTTGCCTCACCCGTCGTCGTTTTAGGTGGAGCATCTAACAAATAAGTGACATTGACAAACGAACCCTTTATCGTGGTGTCTGGTGCTACTACCTCCTCCTCCACTACAGGTTCAGGTTCCGCTGCCAAGGACGAGAACTCTGCCTGTGGTGGCGCTTTTGTAACAGTGGCACAACCAGTGAATAGGAGTAGTGCTCCTCCCAATGCAAGAACTGTGGTTTTAGACATAAGGATTATCCAGGATTTGGAAGGATTGGAGTAATTAGACCGTTGGCAACAACACCTCCGGCAATACCGTTTAACTCATCTTCATTCAACTCTTCCTTTAACAGCTCTTGCTTAGCTGGCTCTTCCTTGACTTCCTGCTTCTTGGGTTGCTCTTCTGACATTGGAGCGCATAGAGCTACAGCCTGGTCATAGCAACGGTCGGCAGCGATGTCTGCAAGCAATCAAGAAAGCCCGCTAAGTGCGGGCGATGGTGCCAGGTATTGGAGGGTGATTGATGAAATAAAAAGCCCCTGCGGTTGCAGGGGCTTTGAGTGTGTAGGCTACCTCAGCAGCCGTTTAGCTACCCAGGAGTTACATTACATTCCTAGACAGGATTGAAGCCCCTGCTGCCACTTCGTCAGACACGTTCCGCCCCCAGCCACGCCTTCCAGCTCTTCATTACTGAGCTGGTTGATCTTATCAGCGGTGAATTCATGACCATGTTCTTTAGCGATGCCTACAACATCTTCGGGTGATTTCGCTGCTTTGAGTTTCTCCTGAATGGACTGATCATTCTTCGCTTTGGCGATAAAAGCCTTGAGCTGTTCTTCTGACATGAGAGTGCGTGGAGCTACAGCCTTTTGATAGTCACGATCGGCTTCAACGACTCAAACGGTCATCGATGAGCCACCAAAGAGCCTCTTGCGCATGGGTCGCATGCCAGGGCAACGCCCCCATGGCTCGTCATGTAGTAGCAGTCAGCAATTTTGCCCTGCACTTGAAAATTCCCCGCCACCAGCAATGGCAGCGAGGGCAACCGCATCCAGCTCGAAATCATCAAACTCGTCATCGTCATCCATCTGCCTGAGGAAGCCACGCACCTCATCGGCGGTCACCGTCATCCCCTTCTCTGCAGCGATCTCCACCATGCGCTGGATCGAGGCATCAGGGTCGGCAGTCATCAGCTTGAAAAGCTCACCCTGCACACTCATCGGCACCGCATCACGCATTGCCTTGAACTCTTCCAGCGTTGCCATCAGCGGATCTGCAGCGTGACTCCGTTGTAGCCCTGATACGGCAACAGTTCAGCCACCCGGATCGAACCGGGACAGTGGTGTTCAACACCACCAGTTCGAATGAATGCCTTAGATCCGCAATCTGCTAACGCCTATTCAGTTGCCTACTCTGCAAACTTCCATACGTCCTCACTCCACCGATATACCGTCTAGGAGTTTCATCCTTCGCCCACATCAACGGATGCGCTGCGCTTCGCTGTGATTGCCGATAGCTGTGCTGACCTTGATTCGCTGCAGTCAATACATACCTCACTGCATCAGCACTATGGTCTGGCGCTGATTTCTCCATGTCCTCAGGATTGCGATCATCACTGATGCAATAAGGCAACGTCGCCCACAAGCTCTCGCATCGCTCAGAGATATACAAACCAGGCTCTTCACTGCCTGCTTGATACAGCAGTGATTTCATCAGCTGCCATCCCACCGCACGGCTGCTCTTCGGTGAACCCGTCACCTGCCATCCATACTTCTTGAACTCCGTGCTCAACGTCACTGGATCGGAGTGACCGCCAAAACCCAGCTGTGCTGTAACCGCTGAATCCATGATCACTCTGCGATGCGGAATCACCCAATTCGTAAAACCATTGCGCATGTAGAGCTTCTTCACGCGTTCTACAAACTGTGGTGCCGTCAAACTTCGATCACCCCTATTCCACTCTTTTGATCCATCAGGCTGCACTGAACACACATACTCTTCGTCCACACACACCCAACTGCCCCTGGCGATATGGACCTCTCCGATCATCATTGGCTCTTGGATCTGACACATCAACACGACGCAGGCAGGGCTTGCCGTGCCCCAGTCGCCACCGATCCAACACCAATGAGCTTTGGTCTTCTCGGTAAAACTTCCGCTCTTGTCCGGATACCACGGGATCTCAAAATCACCAGGCAGCATCGATCGCTCAACACTCAGGCATGAGCCAAAGAATCCTGCAGTGATCTGACCCCATTCACCCAGAACCTCAGCCGCAATCTTTGATTCATCGCCAAAGCAGCTGGCGCGTAGCTCCTGCTCGTACTGATCAGGATTGCTCAGATAAGGGTTGTCTCTGAGCGTCGATTTCACCCAAACCGCAGGCTGCGCACCAAAGAACTCACAATTAAAAATGCGGTTTGGCATCGCCTTGGTGACCAGATAATCCCTGATCCACCAGCTGCCAGGTCCCAGCGGGTTAGCTGTCGCGATGAACTTCGGCACCACCGTCGGATCGGTCGTTCTCATCGATGAACGAGCCCTGAGCACCACCTGCGGATCAGCTTCCTGACCCAGTTCATCCCAGAAGATATGGCTCAGGTCTTCACCCTGGATCTTGTTGAACGCATCGCCAGCATCCATGTGGATCAGCCTGATAGTGCCGCCGTTACTCAGCCGCCATTTCCGTTTTGACTTGGAATACTTTGAGACCGGCGTTATTGCGTGGATCAACGTTGATTGACTTGGTGTCTCACACCGTTCTCAAAGACTGTGAGCGCTGTCATCATTGGCATGACCCTCGATGTCTGGATTGGAGCCTTGGTCCCTCTCAACCGTCTTTGCCTCAGCATCACTGCTGCATTAGCGATTTCCAGCTTTGTTTCGATTGCATCGCCATTTAGCGTTTCAGCTGAAACGGCGTCTGTGCAAGATGCGTTGGAAGAAGAGGTTCTTGAACAGGAGGCTTTCGAACAAGTTGCAGTGGCCTTCGCAATGATGGTTTGGCTACCGCGACTAGGGGCTGCATGTGATCTCTATAAGAAGGGATTCTTTGCTGAGTCTGAATTGCCAGAGGCTTATCGCACGCTCTACAAAAACTATGGCCTTGAAAACCCCACTCCTGAGGCGGATAAAACTTTCTCAAAGCTTATTGAGCTTCTAGAAGGTGGACCTCAAGCGATGGCTGATTATTTTCAAGAGGATGATGCAATGGCATTTGACGGCCAATTATTTGCTGGTTGTCCCCTACCAAATAAGGCATTAGGTTTCTAACGTAAGCCTGATTTCTGCTCAGATCTGGTGGATGCGCAGTGGCTGACAGACAATTGATAGTGACTGTTAATGGGAGCATTCCAGTCTTAATGGTGGTGCTGAAGAAATAAAAACCACCCGACAAGCCGGAAAATTTAGATTTTATTTGACTTTGTTCGACTTCACCCTCGGCAAAAGATTCCAAAACCATGGGTCGCTCCACAGGCCCCATTGTATTTTGCATTGGTACCGCCTCCTCCGCTCAAGCCTTCTAGCTCATCCATGTTGAGTTCAGTAATTCTGTCGGCGGTGAACTCATGACCATGTTCTTTGGCAATGCAAACAATTTCATCAGACGACTTGGCTGCTTTTAGTTTCTCCTGAAGACTGGTATCAACTTTGATCTTGGCGAGGAACGCCTTGAGTTGCTCTAGGGACATGGTTTTATTTGATTAAGGCTGAAGGTGAGCAATTTCTGCCAGCGGCTTTCAATGCATTGCTTGCAGCAATGACTGGAGTAACAATTGTCATCGTAGTGCCGCCTGATACACCTCCAAGCTCCTTTTCACTGAGTCGGCTGATGTGCTCGGTTCCAAATTCGTGACCGTGCCCCTCACCAATAGACACCACATCCTCTGCTGACTTAGCTGCGTTAAGTCGGTCTTGAAGGCTGGTGTCGCCTTTGACCTTCTCAAGGAACGCTTTGAGTTGCTCTTCTGACAATGGAGGGCGTGGAGCTACAGCTCTTTTGTAGACACGGTCGGCTTCAACGACTCAAACGGTCATGGATGAGCCACTAAACAGCCACTCGCGCATGGATCGCATCCCACATCGTCGCCCTGAGGCTTGTCATGCGCTTCCTCGTGTCAGCACCCGCCCCCACTCTTAACCTCATCAGCAATGGCAGCGAGAGCGAAGGCATCGAGTTCGAAATCATCAAATTCGTCATCGTCATCCATCTGTCTGAGGACCCCACGCACCTCATCGGCGGTTACTGTCGTCCCTTGCTCTGTCGAAATCTCCACCATGCGCTGAATGGAGGCATCAGGGGTCTGAGGTCATCAGCTTGAACAGCTCTCCTTCCACACTCTCGGCACCGCATCATGCATTGCCTTGAATGCGTCCAGCGTTGCCATTTGGGGAACTGCACGTCACTCCGTAGTAGCTGCGATACGGCAACCGTTCAGCACCCTGCTGATTGAGTAGCGACTGCTCTGGTGGCGCCTCTCATGGTTTGCTCGACAATGCTGGTTTCTTTGGCTTTATGGATTTGCTTTGGTTGGAGAACCCAATAGTCGACGATCTGGCCCCTAGAGCTTTTTCTTGATCACGTTTTTTCTGCTACGCCCTGAATTATCTCGATGCTGTAACTGTTGTTCGGACCCTTCTCTTGCACTGATTTAGAACAGGGAGAAGCACTGTGCTGCAACAGAACTCATCCATTAACGCGTCACCATCAAGTGAGGAGTGGGATCGAATTGGCAAGTGAAAACACATGATGACTCTTGATACACGGCTCCTTGATGCCGAACACACAAAAAGGTCGACGAATGAATCCAGAATTGATAGGTTGAAGATCAACCAAGAATGACTTCAGTATGACTGAGGACCTTAAGGCATACGCGTCTGAGTTTTTCGGTACTGCAATCTTGATGATTGCTGGGATTTCAGCGGTCAGTCTTAATTTTGGAGAGCAGGCATATCTCGCTTCATTAATCCCCAATGAAACAGTTCGCCTTGCATTGGCGGGTGCTGGCTTTGGCCTCGGTGTTGTGGTTGTTGTTTACTCTGCACTTGGCCAAACCAGTGGTGGACATTTAAATCCAGCTCTAACGATTGCATTTTGGATGCAAGGAAAAATAGAAACAAAAAAGCTGGCTCCTTATATCGCAAGTCAATGCTTGGGTTCTTTGGCTGGGACGTGGATTGTCGCCATGATGTTGCCAACTTTGTCATCATCAGTCGGCCATGGAGTGACTAGTGTTGCCGAAGGTATTTCGTCTGGTGTTGCGATTCTCCTTGAAGCTTTGCTAGTCATGATCTTGATCATCATGATTTTCTGGATGACGGCTTGTCATGACAGATCTCGATACACCGGTTTGGCAGTGTTGATTTATTTAATGATCTTTGTTCCGTTGGTGGCGCCTCTAACAGGTACAAGCGTTAATCCTGCTCGCAGCATCGGACCTGCGGTCTACTCTGGTAATTACACGAATTTATTTGTTTATCTTGTTGGTCCCTTGACGGGAGCTGTTGCAGGCACGCTGATCGCAAGACACATCCTTCACCACCAACCAAAATGTAAGCGCGTGTGTGGATTGCCAAAGTCTAAAATGTTAAATGGAGAATGTATTGATTGACATGGGGAATAGTTCTTAAATTAAATCACCAGCGGTACTTCATCTAATCTCAATGATAAAGCGCGTCATTTCGTCAACAAAGGCCTGTACGCCCCCTGACAATACAGAAGTGCCAGTGATTAAATTTAAATTTTTGTGGTGTTTTGTGGAAATCTGTTTGACGACATGTGTAGCCCACTCGTCAGGGTTCTCTGGTGGAGACCATTGAGCTCCAGCATTACAAAGAGCACATAAACTTCCAGGACTCGCGGTGATGGCAGCGTCCTTAATCAGGTCTGTCAGAGGGGAAAGAAGTTCAACACCATGACCAAAAGCCCCTACAACAACTTTTGGCTGTTCAAGTGCTCTCTTCATTAAATCGACAGCAGGAGCCGAGCGTGCTGCCTTCACGGGATCCTTCGAAGCAACGATATTAGGATCATACAAAAGGCGTTGGTGCACGTCGATTGGTGCAATAACAGCGGCTGTTTCTGGAGAATTTATATCAACTTCAGAGATATCAATGTGAACGACTGCGTGCCTGATCTTTGGGATCAGGCCTTGATCATAATGACTGTGAAAGCACAGGCTTTTTGTCCCCCACAAATGGGAAACAAGTTCCACAGTTGCCCCATATTGGGCGAATCTGTGCTCATAAAGATCGATTTCCTGGGGAACAAACTGACTTTCCATGAGCACATAGACTTTCAAGCCATCCAGCGGCTTTCGAGCCATCAGCTCTGGGTCTGGCTCGACATCGTCGAGTCGACCGTCGAGGTGATTCAATGCGTGAGGATCGCAATGAATAGTGAATTGATTTGATTTGTCCTCTTCAATATTTGTGAATACCTCGGCGAGATGAAGACCGTCATGCTTGGCAAATGCAGACCATTTTCCTTCATGGTAATGAACGTCGAAGTGTTCACTGTGCATCCCGGAGGCGTTGACAAGTGCATCAAGCGCAACGATCTC